>CAIQDI010000018.1 GCA_903870545.1 uncultured Pseudomonadota bacterium | reverse complement strand
CACGACCAGCGGCACGCTGTCCACATTTGAAGACAGAATTTTTTCTTTCGCATCGCGGCAACCGTGCGTTAAGGCTTGCACTTGCCACGGTTCAAGGCGCGTATCTGATTTTTCGAGTTTGGCTTTCACGGTGTACGCTAACGCCAAATCCATATTATCGCCGCCCAACAAAATATGGTCGCCAACTGCCACCCGCGTTAAATCTAACACGCCGTCTTTTTCCGTCACAGCAATCAATGACAAATCGGTCGTGCCACCGCCCACGTCGATGACTAAAATTACGTCGCCGGTTTTGGCTTGTTTACGCCATTCTCCGTGCGTTTGCTCAATCCAACTGTACAACGCCGCTTGCGGTTCTTCGAGTAAAATCGCTTGTCCCAAACCCACCGAACGCGCCGCTTCAATCGTTAATTCGCGAGCCGCAGGATCGAATGAAGCTGGCACGGTCAGCACCAAATCTTGTTCAGACAGTGGCGCGTTTGGATGCAGATATTGCCATGCGTCACGCATGTGTTCTAAATAGGCTTTGGTCGCTTGAAACGGTGACACGCGCTGTACATCGTCGGGAGCTTCGGCGGGTAAAATCGGCGATTTGCAATCCACACCGGCGTGACACAACCAACTTTTTGCACTCGACACCAAACGAATCGGCGTTTTGCTACCCAAGTTTCGAGCAATTTCCCCAACAATAAAATCGGGTTTTGCGTTCCACGGTAGCGAAGTCGAACCGACCGGCAATTCTACATCGTGCGCTTGATATAAAAATGACGGCAATTGAAACTTTTCTTCCACCACACTCGGCGACGTTAATTGCGAAATGCCCATAACGTGTTGCGTAAATTCATCATCGTTTGCCGTAATATCGGCATAAGAAAGCACGCAATGGGTCGTGCCTAAATCGATACCGACCGCAAAATGTTTGCCTTCCGACGTATCGATTTCGCTTGTTAGCGTGTGAACCGCCGACGTTTCTGGCGACGTTGGCGTAAATTCATTCGCACTTGTTGAATCAGAATGCGTTTCCTCAGCGACAATCACTTCTTCAACCTCTGAAATAGGTGATTCTTGCGTGATTGAAGACGCATCGACAGTTTCTTCTGCTGTTTCAATTTTCACTTCAACTTTTTTAGCGTCCGCTTTTTTCGATTCTTCTTTTTTAGGTGCGTCCGCTTTCACGGTGTCCGCTGCCTTTTTTTTCATTTGCTCAAAAAAACTCATAATTCAACCTCTGCTGGCGCGATAATGTTTGAGTTATAACCTTGAATCGTACTCGGTAAACGTACGTCTGTAATTTGCCAACCTTTGTGAATAATCGTGCCAGTAAACGGCGGTTTGCCAACAATGTTGCCCGTCACGCGCACTTTCGCGGCATCGAAACCGTCCAATAACGTAATGCGTTCGCCTTCATTTTCTTTGCAAATAGTCGCAAAAGTGAAATGTTCGTCCAGCACTTTGTTACAGCCTTCGTGAATGACTCGCGCCACCATGCCAACATCTTCGTCGCTGTGTGCGCTCATATCTTCTTTAATAAAATCAATGAATCGCGCGTCATTTTGTAATAAATAAAGCAATTGTAACGCGGCATCTGCGCTGGCTTCTTTTAAAATAACAGGCGGTGGAGCGGGAGCTTGAACGATGCGCTCGACAATTTTTTCCACTTCCACAATGCGTTCAACTGGCACTTCAACAATTTTTTCGACAATTTTTACAATCGGTTCCGATTGCACCATTTTTTCGACAATTTTAACCACCGGTTCAGCGGCAGCAGCGGGTTTGCGTCGCGTGAAACTCATCACCATCGACAACAATAAAATAATCAGCGTTCCCGCCAAAATTGCTACCGTTCCCGCCAAACAAACGTGCCACACGTCAAACGTGGTCGGTTTCAGTGTTAAATCAATTGTGTAGGCTGTTATATCCATTTTGAGACCTCTCTTTTTATAATTTTATTATTGGACTGAACGAGACGCTTCGTTAAACATCATTTCTTGCAACACCGAACGCATGGTTTTCATCCGCATTTGTTTCAAATGTCTGTCAGCAATGATTTCAGGTACTTTTTCAGCAATATACACATCTCGCATTTTGCCCAAAATTGACTCGCATTGCTTCACAATCGCCTCTGTTGCGTGACGACTTTCTTGTTTTTGATAAGGTGCTTTTTGCATTTCATCCGAGACACATTTTTTATAAACGTATTCTGCTTCTTGAATTTTTTTGATGGTCGATTCACTAATGGTGGTGTTTTGCCAATCATCTTTCGACGCTTCTTCGGCAAAACCTGTTACAGAAAAGAGTAATAACGGGATTAAAAATAATTTTTTCATAGAATTCCAGCGGGAATAAGGCAAGGTTGCGTTTTAATTTTACGCGAATTGACCGAAAACAAATAACATTTATCGAACTGGCTAAGATTCGGTAAGATAGCGGCTGTTTTTTACTTTCTCGATGTTAATGTTATGACACAATCTTTTATTTCAAATAAACCTATTCCTGTTAACGAACGTTTAATTATGGCGCTCGATTTACCGAGTATCGAACAAGCGCAAAAACTGGTGGAAGAGTTAGGCGATTCGGTGGTTTTTTATAAAGTCGGCATGGAATTATTTATGTGCGGCGATTATTTTGGCTTCATCGAATGGCTCAAACAACGCGACAAAAAAGTGTTTGTCGATTTAAAGTTTTTCGATGTTCCCGCCACGGTTGGACGCGCGATTGCAGCGTTAAGTCAAAAAGGCGTGGATTTGGCGACCATTCACGGCAACGATGCAATTATGGAAGCCGCTGCCACCCATAAAGGCGATTTAAAAGTGTTAGCCGTCACAGCGTTAACCAGTTTAGATCGGGGCGATTTAGACGATTTAGGGTTTCAATGTGACGTGCGCGAATTAGTTTTATCTCGCGCCAAACGTGCGTTGGCAATTGGTTGCGACGGGATTGTTTCTTCGGGTTTAGAAGTTTCAATGTTGCGCGAACAATTGGACAATAAATTACTGGTGATTACGCCAGGCGTTCGTCCAGTCGATAATCGGGAAGACGATGACCAAAAGCGCGTCGTCACAGTGGAAGCGGCATTTCAAAATGGCGCAGATTATATCGTTGTCGGTCGTCCGATTCGTGATGCCGCCAATCCCAAAGCCATGGCAGAAGCGATGCAAGCTCAAATCGCGGCGCAATTCTCATGATTTTTGACCCGAATTTTGCGTCTTCATTTTTGGTCGCGCTGTTAATGGGTGTTTTTAGTAGCTTGCATTGCATTGGAATGTGCGGCTCGATTATCGGCTCATTGACGTTCAGTTTAAGCCCCGAAATTCGCCAAAATAAAAAGCGTTTGTTGCCGTTCATTTTCAGTTATAACGCCGGACGCATTACCAGTTATGGCATTGCCGGCGCGACGGTCGGATTGTTGGAAGTGTTGATTACGTTTCCGCTCGGTGAAGCGCACGGACACCGATTACTGCAAATTCTTTCCGCGCTGATTATGACGGGCGCGGGTTTGTATATTGCCGGTTGGTTTCCCCGTTTTGCGTATATCGAAAAGTTGGGCGTGCATTTTTGGAAAAAAATCGAACCCTACGGGCGCAAACTCATTCCGGTGAAAGATTGCAAACACGCTTATTTGTTCGGTATGGTGTGGGGCTGGTTGCCGTGTGGCTTGGTTTACGCGGCATTGGCATTGACGGTTGCGTCAGGTAGCGTGTTACAAAGTGCGTTGACGATGATTGCTTTTGGATTGGGAACCTTGCCCGCCGTGATGGGCGTGGGCGTGATGATTAGTGTGTTGACGCGACTTGCCGCAATGCCCCGTTTTAAACAAATTGTCGGGTTAATTATGATTTTCCTCGCGTTATTCGCCGCGTTTCCATCGTTGAATCCCATGGCGATTATGCCGCACACCCTGCACGAAGGATTATGAATAATTTTGAAGCTATTATTGGTCAATCGCCCGCGTTGGATTCGCTCATTCGTAGCGCGAAAATTGTTGCCGCGACGGATGTGACTGTTTTGTTAAAAGGCGATACCGGCACCGGCAAGGAAGTATTTGCTCACGCCATTAAAAACGCCAGTTCCCGCGCGAAAAAAGAATTTTTAACATTGAATTGCGCGGCGTTGCCTGAAAGTTTGATTGAATCAGAATTGTTTGGACATAAAAAAGGTTCGTTCACGGGCGCAACGCACAGCACACAAGGATTGTTGCAAGCGGCGCACGGCGGCACGTTGTTTTTAGACGAAATCAATTCGTTACCGTTGTCGATTCAAGCGAAATTATTACGTTTTTTAGATGTGGGCGAATGTTTGGCGGTTGGCGATGTGCGCCCTTATAAAGTCAATGTGCGCGTGATTGCGGCGACAAATGCAAATTTAATGAAGCTGATTGAAACCGGCGCGTTTCGTTCAGATTTATATTTTCGTTTGAATGTGGTGCCGTTGGAATTGCCACGTTTAGCCGATCGCAGCGAAGATATTGAATTGTTAATTGCCCATTTTTTTGCGTTATTTGAAAAAAATCATGGCACGAAATCGCCCAAATTTAGCAAAGCAAGTTTGAAAATTTTGAAACATTATAAATGGTCGGGCAACATTCGAGAGTTACGGAATTTGTGCGAGCGGCTGAGTATTTTGTTTTCAAATCAAGTGATTGAACCTGAACATTTGCCGTTGGAATTTCAAGATGAAACGAATCGTGCGGAATTACCGAATTTTGTGTTGCCCAGCACGGGCATTAAATTGGATACGCTGGAAGCAAATTTGATTCATCAGGCTCTCGATCGCACGCAAGGCAATCGCAGTAAATCCGCGAAACTGTTGGGAATTACCCGCGACACCTTGCTTTATCGAATGCAAAAACACGGTTTTTTTACGTCACTTTAACGCACGGGCGCGTTGCATTACCGCTTTTAATTCTGCCACTGTTTGCGCCAATCCTAAAAAAATCGCTTGCGCGATAATCGCGTGACCAATGTTCAATTCGATAATTTCAGGAATCGCGCAAATCGCTTGAACGTTATGAAAATTCAACCCGTGACCGGCGTTCACTTGCAAACCTGCTGCGTGAGCGACACGCGCTGCGTGTTGAATTCGCGCCAATTCGTGCAATTGTTCAAGGCGATTTGCTGCGTCAGCATACGCGCCGGTGTGCAATTCAATCACCGGTGCGCCTGATTTCACTGCCGCGTCAATTTGCACTTCGTCGGGATCAATAAACAGCGACACTTCAATGCCTGCGTCCGCTAATTGAGCGCAAGCCGTTTGCAAACGTGATAAATTTTCTGCCACATTCAAACCGCCTTCTGTCGTTAATTCCGCTCGTTTTTCGGGAACTAAACAACAGGCAAATGGTTGAACTTTACAGGCAATCGCCACCATTTCGTCCGTCACCGCCATTTCAAAATTCAAACGAGTGTGGATATTTTCTTTCAATAAGTAAATATCACGGTCTTGAATGTGACGGCGATCTTCACGCAAATGCGCGGTAATGCCGTCCGCACCAGCTTGTTCAGCGATTAACGCCGCTTGCAGAATATCGGGATAACGTGTGCCTCGCGCTTGGCGAATCGTAGCGACGTGATCAATGTTTACGCCTAATAAAATCGGGTTCATAAACCCGCCAAGGTAAAAAACCACTGCTGAATAAAATACAGCGGATAATCCAAAACAACATTTAGCACTTTGGTGTAAAGCATCGCCAACAAAATAATAAAACCGAAACGTTCCAGTTTATTAAATTGCCACGCCCAATAACTTGGCAACATGCCCGATAAAATTCGACTGCCATCAAGCGGCGGAATCGGCAACATATTCAGCAACATCAACACGAGGTTAATTGAAATTCCCGCCACGCCGGTATAAATTAACGGCATCGCAATCGTTTCATTTCCCGCGCCAAGCGTTACGCCAATACGCGCACACATTGCCCAACCAATCGCCATCAACAAATTCGACACCGGCCCAGCAAGTGCGACGATTGCCATATCTTGACGCGGTTTTTTAAAGTTCCGCGCATCCACCGGTACCGGTTTCGCCCAACCAAAAATAAAACCCGTTCCGGTCATTAACAGCAAACCTGGCAAAATCACCGTGCCGAACCAATCGATATGTTTAAACGGATTCAGCGTCAACCGTCCCAACATTGCGGCGGTATTATCGCCGTATTTTTTCGCCACCCAACCGTGCGCGACTTCATGCACTGTAATCGCAAAAATCACCGGCAGAATCCATACCACAATTCGCTGCATTAAGGTTAATTCATCCATCATTATTGTCATTTCTCTCTCAATCTAACGTCGGCGCAATGCCTTTGCCGTGGCGCACAATCACGCACACCCCCGCCGTACAATCAATAATTGTGGTCGGCTCATAATCAATCACGCCCGCGTCAATAATCAAATCGACCAAATCGTCTAAACGCGCCCGAATTTCGTAAGGATCCGACAACGCCGTTGCATCGGACGGCAAAATTAACGTTGTGGTAATTAACGGTTCACCCAATTCTTCAATCAATTTTTGAGCAATCATATTTTGAGGAATGCACACGCCAATGGTTTTTTTCTTTGGATGTTGCAACCGACGCGGCACTTCTTTCGTGGCTTCTAAAATAAACGTGAACGCATCGGGCGTGATGGATTTAATCAACCGAAATGCTTCGTTATTGATTTTGCTAAAGCCAGAAACTTGCGTTAAATCTTTGCAAACCAGGGTGAAATTATGTTTTTCGTCCAGTTGCCGAATGCGGCGAATACGGTCTAATGCTTGCTTATCATCGAGTTGACACGCCAGCGCGTAAGCCGAATCGGTCGGATAAATAATAACGCCGCCGCCACGAAGAATTTCAACGGCACGTTGAATAAAACGGGGTTGCGGGTTTTCAGGGTGAATTTCAAGATAATGCGCCATGATAGTTTTAAAACCTGTTTGAAAAATGAGAATGCCGCATTATAGCCTGTTCGCGGCGTTCAAGTGGAACCGAATCAGCCAAAATACCAGGCATTTAAACCCTTGCCCCACAACAACGCAATCCAACCCGCTGCCGCCAAATACGGACCAAACGGAATTGGCACGTCGCGTTTTTGTTTATTAAGTGAAATTAACGTCAAGCCAATGACCGCGCCAACGAGTGAGGACAATAAAATAATCAAACCCAGATATTGCCAACCCAACCACGCGCCTAACATCGCCAATAATTTGAAATCTCCCTGCCCCATGCCTTCTTTGCCGGTAATCAATTTGAAACCGTGAAACACCGACCATAACAACAAATACCCCGCCGTCGCGCCAATAATGCTGGTTTCGCCGTCGATGAAAACGTGAAATAAACTCAAAATTAACCCCAGCCACACCATCGGCAAAATAATCACATCGGGTAATAATTGGTGATCTACATCAATACCGGTCAGCGCAATTAACACCCAGGTCAAGACTAATGCCGCCGCCGCTTGTTCGCCAAAACCAAAATGCCATGCCACCATCATCGAGGCAAATGCGGTGAATAATTCAACCGTTGGATACCGCGCCGAAATTGGATTTTTACACGTCGCACATTTGCCACGCAACCAGATATAACTCAAAACTGGAATGTTTTGTCGCGCCAAAATCGGCGTTTGACAATGTGGACAGCGTGACGCAGGCAACGCGAGATTGAACGTTTCCGTCGCTGCGTCCGGTTCTAATTTCAAATATTCTAAACAATCGTAACGCCATTGTCGTTGCATCATCAGCGGCAAACGATAAATCACTACATTCAAAAAACTGCCAATCAATAAACCGACGATTCCCATCAACACGGTGAACGCTATCGGCGTGGTTAATAAAGTTAAATCATTAAAAATTTGCATCAATGTATCACCGAGCCAAGTTTGAAAATAGGTAAATACATCGCCACGATTAACCCGCCTACTAAAATACCTAAAATCATCATAATCATAGGTTCCATTAAAGCACTTAAATTATCGACTAAATTATCGACTTCCTCTTCGTAAAAGTCGGCGACTTTCGACAGCATTGCATCTAACGCGCCTGATTCTTCGCCGATTTGAATCATTTGTTGAACCATGTGCGGAAATAATCCCGAGGCGGCAATTGCAAATTGTAACCGTTCGCCCATTGCTACTTCTTCGCGTACTTGCAACACCGCGTCGGCATAAATTCGATTGCCACACGTTCCCGCGCAGGATTCCAACGCTTCGACCAATGGCACGCCAGCGGCTGACATGGTGGATAAGGTTCGTGAAAATCGGGCAATCGCAGATTTGTTGATAATGATGCCCACGACGTATACTTTTAATAAAGTTTTATCGAGGAAATAATTGAACCGTTCCGACGTTTGTTTGAAAAATTTAAACGTATAAAATGTGCCGATTAACACCCCGACAACAATCCACCAATACGCTTGCATCCACTTCGACATTGCAATGACCATTTTGGTGAAAGCCGGTAAATCCGCACCAAAACTTTTAAACAAATCTTCAAATACTGGCACCACGAAAACCAACAAAATGGTGGTAACAATAAACGCCACCATCACCACCGCGATAGGATAAGTCAGAGCTTTTTTAATTTTCTTCTTCATCGATTCGCTTTTTTCTTTGTAGGTCGCAATTTTATCCAGCAACCCTTCCAACACCCCCGCCCGCTCGCCCGCTTCAACAAGATTGCAAAATAAATCATCAAACTGCTTTGGATGTTTCCGCAATGCTTGGGTAAATGAATCGCCGTTTTCTACATCGGTTTTAATCGTTAACAGCAAATCACGCATACTGGCATTTTCATGCCCATGCCCCACAATACTCAAACCTTGAACAACGGGAACGCCTGCATTGAGCATCGTTGCTAATTGTCGAGCAAAAATGGAAATGTCTGCGGGTGTAATTTTGGGTGCCCTTTTCGTAAAAATAGGCTGCGGTTTTTTCTTTAATCGCGTAATCAGTACACCACGCCGACGTAATTCAGAGCGTGCCGACTTTTCATCCAGTGCCATTAGTTCGCCGGATACTGGATGTCGATGCCTATCTTTGCCCGCCCAAATAAATTCGATTTCTTTGGCACCGACTTTTTGGTTTTTTAAATCCGCCATAATTTACTCGCTTAATTTTCGATAGTGATGCGGTCAATCTCTTCCAGACTGGTCAAGCCCAAACGTACTTTATTCAAGCCCGAGGCGCGTAAATCGTTAATGCCTTCCGATGCCGCTTGTTCAGAAAGTTGTGTCGAGTTACCGCCTTGCAAAATTAACGCCCGCATTTTGTCACTCAGTGTCATCACTTGATAAATCCCGATGCGTCCTCTAAAACCATGCGTACACAATTCACAATCCGCAGCTTTAAAGGGTTTTAACGTGCTAAGTTCATCCGCTTTAAAACCAGATTTTAATAAAAAATCATCCGGATATTGTGCCGGCGTTTTACAGTTGTTGCATAACCGCCGCGCCAAACGTTGCGCCATGATTAAATTGATTGCTGAAACGATATTAAAGGCAGGAATCCCCATTTGCATTAAACGATTAAGCGTTTGTGGCGCGTCATTCGTGTGCAGTGTAGACAATACTAAATGTCCCGTTTGTGCCGCTTTAATGGCAATTTCAGCCGTTTCAATATCGCGAATCTCGCCCACCATAATCACGTCTGGATCTTGCCGTAAAAAAGCGCGTAACGCGGTGGCAAATGTCAGACCGGCTTTCGGATTCACGTTGACTTGATTGATGCCAGAAACGGTAATTTCGACCGGATCTTCAGCGGTGGAAATGTTACGTTCTGTGGTGTTAAGAATGTTCAAACCGGTGTATAACGATACCGTTTTGCCGCTTCCTGTGGGTCCCGTTACCAGCACCATTCCATAAGGTTTGTTAATGGCATCTAAAAATAATTTCTGTTGCTCTGGTTCAAAGCCCAATTTTTCAATGCCCAATTGTGCGCTGGTCGGATCTAAAATTCGTAAAACTACTTTTTCACCAAATAGCGTTGGGCAAGTATTGACACGAAAATCAATCGAATGACTTTTAGATAAAATCATCTTAATACGCCCATCTTGCGGCACTCGTCGTTCCGCAATATCCATTCGTGACATGACTTTAATTCGTGAAACGATACGATTGGCGATACTAGAAGGCGGGGAAGCGACTTGATACAACACGCCATCCGCACGATAGCGAATGCGAAATACTTTTTCGTACGGTTCAAAGTGAACATCGGACGCGCCCATTTTAATGGCATCCAACAAAATTTTATTCACAAAACGTACAATCGGCGCATCCTCTGCATCATTGGCTACTCCTATTCCTATTTCAGACCCGTCCATTTGATTTGCAACACTTAAATTATCCAAATCCGAATCGAGTAAATTGCTTGCCATCAAATTAGCCGCTTCTAATAATTTTTCAATGGCTTTAACTAATTTGCTTTCTTCCACACAAATAGGTTCGGGATTGAGGTGGCTATTGAATTTTATTTCGTCAAAGCCTTGAAAACTGCGCGGATCGGAAATTGCCACAAATAACGTCATACCGCGAACATGCAAAGGCATAACGTGGTGTTTTTCCATCAATGCGCTGCTGATTAAATCACGCGGCACGTTTTTCAAATCAATCGCATTTAAATCAAAAAATGGTACGCCAAACTCAAGCGAAATTTTAGACGCGATAACGGCTGAATCTACAATTTTATTCGTGACTAAATAGTTAATCAGTGAAACCTCTTTTTTTTCAGCTTCTTGATAGTATTTTTGGGCATCTGGCGCGGTGAAAAAATCTTCTTTGATTAAATCATTGATGAGGTTGTTAAATTTTAAATCTTTAGGGGGAGTCATGATGACCTTCTCAGAAAATGGAATAGCGTAAATAATATAAAAATTCTACCATCAATTGCACGCCGATATTCTGTCATGCGTTAAAATCACCCTTATGAAAATTTTAAATTATCTTGCCTGTCCCGAATGTGACTTACTTTTACAGCGAGTTTTACCCGCTGTGAATGAAAAAGCGCATTGTCCACGTTGCCATTATTTATTGCATCGACCTCGTATTCAAAGCATCACCCGAACATTTGCGTTGTCGTTGACTGGTTTATTTTTGCTGTTGCCGGCGAATTTATTGCCCATTGTCGGCATTAAAATTTTAGGCAATTCACACGACGGCACGCTTTTGAGTGGTTCGGTGACATTGTTTAACGAAGAAATGTGGGCGGTGGCGGTGGTGGTTTTTTTAGCCAGTATTTTGTTTCCCATGTTGAGCATTATTTTGTCGTTGTTGATTAGCGGACATTTGTATTTTCATCGCCCAAATCGCTATTTGAGCGCGTGGTTACGCACGTTGCAACACATTGACGAATGGGCAATGTTAGAAGTGTATTTATTGGGGATTATTGTCGCCTGCGTGAAACTCGCGTCGATGGCAGAATTGAAATTTGGTTTAGGTTTGACAGCGTTTGTGTTGCTTTTATGGGTGACGTTAATGTTGGCGAGTAATTTTGACCGCGTGTTATTTTGGCAACGCATTGAACAGTTGAATGCACATGAAGAAAAATAATACCGCCCTCGCGCAAGGTTTAATGCGCTGTCACGAGTGTGGAAAATTAGCGCAAATACATTCCCCCGCGCCTCTAATCTGCACTCGATGCGGCAGTCATTTACACGCGCGATTGCCGCACAGTTTTCAACGCACGTTAGCGTTATTATTGAGCGGTTTCGCGCTGTATATTCCCGCGAATTTATTCCCGATTATGACGGTGACAAAATTGGGCGTGGGCGAACCTCACACCATTTTAGGCGGCATTGTGGCGTTGATTCACAGTGATATGTTGCCGATTGCAATGCTCGTTTTAGTGGCGAGTATTTTGGTGCCGCTGTTAAAGTTGTTGGGGTTGAGTTTGTTATTGTTGTGTGTGCATTTTCGGTGGCAAGTGAACGCTAAATTGTGGACGCGGTTGTATCGAATTATTGCGTTTGTCGGACGGTGGTCCATGTTGGATATTTTTATGATTTCGATTTTAGTTTCACTGGTAAATTTAGGCGGTGTGGCGCAAGTTATCGCGGGTTCAGCGGCAACAGCGTTTGCGGCGGTGGTGGTTTTAACGATGTTTGCGGCAAAAAGTTTTGATCCGCGTTTGATTTGGGATGTGCAAAATGACTGATTTAAACGAAAACTACGAAGCCGAAGAAGCGGTCTTAAACAAAAAATCCGAATGGTCGTTGATTTGGTTTTTACCGTTGATTGCGGTTTTGGTCAGCGGCTGGTTAATTTACAAATCATTTTCAGAAAAAGGCGAAGTTATTACGATTAGTTTCCCGACCGCCGAAGGTTTGGATGTAGACAAAACCAAAATCAAATATCTCGACGTAGAAATCGGCAAAGTGACCGCGATAAATATCAATGACGATTTAAAAACTATCGCCGTCACCGCACAAATGAACACCAGTTCGAGTGAGTATTTAAAAACCAACACGCTGTTTTGGGTTGTGCGTCCACAAGTCGGATTGGGCGGGATTTCGGGTTTAGGCACGTTGCTTTCGGGCGCGTACATTGAAATCAAACCCAGTTCGGGCGAGCATAAACATGATTTTGTTGGCTTAACCAATCCGCCGCCTTTGAAAGCCAATGCCCAAGGAAAAGAATTTATTTTAGAAACCAATAATCTCGGTTCGATGCGAACGGGTACGCCGATTAACTTTCACGGCATCGCGGTCGGGCAAGTGTTGACGCATGAACTTTCAGCGGCGGCGGACGCGATTCGGCTGACTATTTTTATCAACAAACCTTACGACCAATTTATTCGTAAAAATACCCGCTTTTGGATTGATAGCGGTGTGGATTTATCGGCGGGCGCGGACGGATTCAAGGTTCGCACCGGTTCGCTGATTTCACTGTTGAGCGGCGGCATTGCATTTCGTGCCTCGGCAGAAGATGGAATCGAGGCGATTCAACCTGAAAATACGCTGTATCCGCTTTACGATACCTATGACGATTCGACTGAAATTACTTACCGCGACACGCTGCATTATGTGATGTATTTCAACGGTTCGGTGCGGGGTTTGACGGAAGGTGCGCCGGTGCAATTGCGCGGTTATCCAGTCGGAAAAGTGTTGAATGTGAGCTTGGAATTGGATGAAAAAACGGCAGATATTCGGATTCCCGTCATTGTGGAATTGCAGCCAGAACGCATCAAAGAAGTGAATCCAGGTGTGAAAATTTTGCCACAAGAAATGGTCAAACAGTTGATTGATAAAGGCTTACGCGCTCAATTACAAACGGGCAGTTTATTGACGGGGCAATTATTGGTGGATTTGGATTTTCACCCGAAAAGCAAAATTGTTGAAAATCCCAAACATGGTTTATACGCAGAATTTCCCACCACGGCGAGTTCGCTCGACCAATTTACCCATTCGGCGAATATTATTATGGATAAAATTGCGAAGTTGCCGCTCGAAAATTTGACCGACGAAATCAATAAAACACTGCAAGGTTTGCAAGGCACGACGACCGCCGCGACTTCAACGTTGAACAGCGTCAAAGGCACGATGGGAACGGTTGATAAAACACTAAATTCGGCGGATAAAACGTTGAACACCGCGCAAAAAGCCTTGAGTAATTTTGAAGCGGGCGCGACGACGCATTATCAGCTTGAACAGTTGTTGCAAGAATTGACGCAAGCGGCAGGTTCGGTGAAACAATTGACGGATTATTTAGCGCAACATCCAGAATCCGTGGTGCGTGGCAAAAGCGAAGAAGGTGCAAAATGAAAAAATTAGTTTTAGTGGGTTTGTTGATGTTGCAAGGGTGCGCGACGGTTGTGCCGACGCAATTTTATAGTTTGGAATTCATGCACATCCCCCCCGCCCCCCTTCAAAGGGGGGAGATTTCTAAGCCGCTGATTGGTGTGGCGCAAATCAGTTTGCCCAGCGCGTTGGAACGCAAACAAATCGTCACGCGCGACACGAATGGCGCGTTGAATTTGGCGGAACAACATCAATGGGCGGCGTTGCTCAAACAAAATATGACCGAAGTGTTAGCGAAGAATTTGGCGACGCAACAACCCGCGTTTTGGTTTAAAGCCTATCCGTGGAGTTTGCTCGGCATGGTCGATTATCGGTTGGTGATTGACGTGACGCAGTTGGATATTGTGCTGGGAAACACGATTCATTTTTCGGTCGATTGGACGATTCTGAATGAAAAAACACACGCCGTTTTGCAACACGGCACGATTGATTTAAGTCAGCCGTTAGCCGATGAACATTACGCCACCGCCGTAACGGGTTTGAATCAGTTGTTGGCGCAATTGAGTGTTAAACTGAACGCAGAATTTTCTTTTTAAACAACGCAGAATTTATGACCGACAACAAAAACCTCCCGACAATAATAGAAAATTCGGGATTAGCGTTACACAAAACCCGCAATTTATTGAGCATCACCGACAAGATTTTGGCAAGTAAAACGCTGGCGGTTGTTGATGATGCGTGGCTGGATGAATTGATTGCGTGGCTGGATGAATTGATTGCGTGGGCTGATGAAAATGATATTTCAGAAGATGATTTTCCGCATGATAAAAAAGAAATTTTGGTAATGACGGAGTTGTCTTTAGGTTGGAATAAACTTACTAACATCCCTGAATGTATCGGCAAACTGACCAATCTGACGACGTTGTATTTAGGAGTCAATCAACTCACCGAACTTCCCGAATCTATTGGTAAACTGATTAATCTGACAGAGTTGTCTTTAGGAGGCAATCAACTCACCGAACTTCCCGAATCTATTGGCAATCTGGCGAATCTGACGGTGTTGAGTTTGTGGGATAATCAACTCAAAGAACTTCCACAATCTATTGGCAATCTGGCGAATCTGACGTGTTTAGATTTGGATTATAACGAACTCACGAAACTTCCAGAATCTATTGGCAATCTGACGAATCTGACGCGGTTGAGTTTGCGGAGTAATCCACTCACAGAAATTCCCGAATTTATTGGCAATCTGACTCATCTGACACAATTGATTTTGTCTCACAATCCACTCACAGAAATTCCCGAATTTATCGGCAAATGGACGGATCTGACGGTGTTGTATTTAGGTAATAATCAACTCACCGAACTTCCCGAATTCATTGGCAATCTGACCAATCTGACGACGTTGTATTTAGGAGGAAATCAACTCACCGAACTTCCCGAATTCATTGGCAATCTGACTCATCTGAATGGGTTGAATTTGTGTGATAACCAATTCACAGAAATTCCCGAATTCATTGGTAATCTGACCAATCTGACGGAGTTGAATTTGTACGGTAATCAACTCACCGAAATTCCCGAATTTATCGGTAAACTGACTAATCTAACCAGTTTGGATTTAGGTGCTAATCCCATCAAATCTCTACCACCAGAATTAAGCCACCTCAACAGCATCACTAACTTCATCACCTATGGTTAAAAAATGCCCAACGACATTTTAAAACGCCTCGACATCACCAAAAACGCGGTGGCAATGGAAGAAGACGACCTCATTGCGATGCAGGTACAAAAACTTGAAAAGTTGCCGCTCGATGAACAAGTGCAGCATATTTTGGCGTTAATTCGCGCCCAGCAATTTCAAGACGTGATTCACTTGATTGAACAGTACAAGCACGACAGCAGTGGTTTGACCGTGTACGAAGACCCGCAAATTCAAGGTTTAAAACTGGAATTGAAACTGTTGGAAAATCGGTTGATTGAATTAACCGATACGCAAGCCGACCTTGAGCGCGAAATTAACGAATTCAACGGCGAATACTTTCGTCGTTTGGGTGGTTTGATTGAAGAAATTTTGAAACGCCGCGCCGATTTATGCGACGACGAAACCGAAAAAGAACAAGCCGAACACGATTACGAAGAATTTGAGCGCGGCTATCAGCAACAATTAGACGACGCGCCACAAACTTTAACGCCTGACGAGCAACAAGCATTAAAAACGGCGTATCGAAAAGCCAGCCGTTTGTGTCATCCTGATAAACTTGCCGACGAATTCAAAGCAGAAGGCGAAACGTTTTTTAAAGAATTGAGTGACGCTTATCGTCGCCAAGATTTGAAACGGGTGATTGAAATTTTAACGGCGTTACAAACGGGCGGTTCGCTCGGAATGGCGGCGGAAAGTATTCACAACAAAGAAGCGTTGCAAGCGAAAATTGCGGCGTTGCGTGAACGAATTGCCATGTTAGAAATTGAAGTACAACGTTTGCAGGACGACGAAATTTATCAGCAGATTTTGTTGATTGACGACCGCGAAAATTATTTTTCTGAATTGGCAAACGAATTAAACACCGAATTACAAACCTTGCGTGACGCATCACACTGAAAAACAAAATTATGAAATTACTCGCACTCGACACCTCCACCGAAGCCTGCTCTGCCGCGCTATTTATCGACGGTGAAATTCGCCAACGTTTTGAAATCACACCCAAAGCACACACAAAATTATTATTGCCGATGATTGAATCGTTGCTCGCGGAAGCCGAATTGAAATTGTCGCAACTCGACGCGCTGGCGTTTGGTTGTGGTCCAGGTTCATTCACGGGTTTACGCATTGCAACGGGCGTAGTTCAAGGCTTGGCGTTTGGTGCAGATTTGCCCGTTGTTCCCGTTTCAACGCTTGCCGCCTTGGCGCAAAATCGATTACCGGAACTCGCTTTTGTCGCCACCGACGCACGCATTGGCGAAATTTTTTGGGGTGTTTATCAACGAAACGCCGACGATTTTATGGAATTAGTTGGCAAAGAAGCGGTTTTACCCGTTGAAAAAATTGAATTTCCACAAAAATCCGCGTTGGGAATCGGTTCAGGTTGGCGCGTTTACAAAGACGAATTATTATTGAAAACAGACCGTTTCGTCACGCAAATTGAAAGCGACGTTTTGCCACAATCCAGCACGATTGCCGAATTGGGCGTTTATGGTTTTCAACGCGGTTTGGGCGTGGCGGCGGAATTTGCTCAACCTGTTTATTTGCGTGATAAAGTCGCGCAAACCGAAATCGAACGCGCTCAAATACGGTTACAGCGTGAGAATGGTTGACCTCCCTAAAGGACACAAGTCCGCTAAAAAATAGACAGACGAAACTCGTGCGCGAGCTACATCGCCCATTTCGATAAATCTATCAGAGCGGGCGTGTGAACACTTTATTAAAATTAAAATTTTAGAATTTTCTTAACAATTTGCTTCGGCATTATCACGAATTTGCAAGCCACATTGAATTGATAATCGCCAACACACTCGCCAAACCCACTCCTGAAATTCACGCAAAATACCACATGATTTTTTTCATTTAAAATTTATATTCAAACCCAAGCCAAACATTATTATTTTTTACCTTTGCCATTTCTGTGCTTAACTTTCGATTTCCGTGTTGCCAACCTAATGTGAGCTGCGTCGCGTGCGTTAATTCATATTCCAATTCAAATTCACCTTGATAAATATTTTCATTTGCACCGAAACGCTCATCTTCTTCATGATGGCTCATCGACGCATTGTGTTCATAGTCAAAAATAAAATTGGCGGTTAATTTTTCAAGTAATTTCACTTTTAATTCGCCCGAAGCGTAATGATTCGTGTAAGACAAATCGTCGGGGAAATGCGCCGCACGATGATGTTCCGCGCTGCCTTTTTCATAGTGATAACCGATTAAAAATTCAACATCTTCGTTTATATCCCATTCTAAATGTGAACCAATTGTCCAAAACTGCGTATCACGATGCACAAAAGGCGCGTTGTAATTTCGCAAGCCGTAACGACTTAACAACCGAAACGTAAAATCGTTCGTCAATTTCTGGTCAACGTGAAACGACCAATAATGACTTGTTAAAATCTCATCGTGTTCCGATTCTTCGCCAGTTGGCTGCATAAACGTATTTTTACCTAAAAACAAATCGGGAACAAAGTTGTAATGCAAACTGAGTTTTGTATCGGTTTCAAACGATTGCGCGGCTTCAAAATCAAATAATCCATGCGTGAAAGCGGTTTGATTTGTAAAAATATAACCGCCTGCATCCGCCGCAAAACTCATTTCACCAAACGAATTATGCCCCATCCATTCTGCTTCCAGACTTGGCTCGTAAATAAAATCACTGCCTTGACCTGTTTTATCAATGCTGGGCTGCGTCGGATCATCTTTAAGTGACAGTCTTCGTGTTGCCGAAAAAAGTGCAACATCATCGGTGTAATATCCCGCGTTATCCGCTTTGAAAGCCCATTCTGCAAGAGCTGAGGAATTGACCGCCAATAATACAACCAAAACGCCATATTTATTTATCGCCATAAATGTGTTTAATGTTCAAATAAAACCATAAAGGTTTACTTAAAATAATCAAAAAAGCAATGGTCGGTGTGACAGGAACAGGCGCAATATCAATAAGTAACAAGCAAAATAAAACGCAGAAAGTTTTTATTCTGGATTTTGTAATGATTTTTGGTGAGAAGTTCGCGCCTTTTTGAAAGGGTTTTTCGTACAAATCACCTACCAATTTACCAAACCATATTGGTCTCAATGCCACAATGTATAACCCAATTAAACAACCAGGTGAAACAGGACCAAAACCAATAATTGCAAAAATACTAAAAACAGCAAGGCATTTAATTTGTGCGACATTCATTTTTTAAATTTCCAACACGCCATTCGTTTTGAGCGTAATAATTTCGACGCTTTCGATGCCTTCGTTATCCACCACTTTTACAGCGACTTTGTAACTTCCCGCTTTGAAAGCGTGCGTTTGTTTGCCGACTTTATCAATCATCACGTCAGCTTTAAAACCATTTTCAACTTCGTGATTGAAATCCCACGCATAAAACTCAATCCCTGATTCTGATTCACCGACGGCGATAAATTCAATCTCGCGCAATTTTTTGGCATTCAATCCCAAATCTTTACACGTTAGCGTTAATTTTGGTTTTTTCGCAATCGGCATCATGTTCTTCTTTGTCACGAATATCCAAAGCCAACGCGCCATCCGCCAAAAGAGCATCGACTTCATTGGGTTGTACTGATGAAACTCGTGCGCGAGCCGCGTCGCCCATTTGAATAAATTTATCAGAATAAGCTATTTTTTTCCTTGTGAATTGATGTTGATGATTATGTGTTACACGCTTTGAGTTTATTTAACCTTCTGCTAACTATCCACCTCGGCATTGTCACCAATTTCAAGCCACAACGAATTGATAATCGCCAACGCACTCGCTAAACCCACCCCTAAAATCCACGCAAAATACCACATCATTTTCTCCTAATACATCGTATGTTGATTGTCTTGAATTTGCTCAACGGTCACTTTGCCGCGCATTACTTTATAAACCCAACTCGTGTACGCAATGACAATCGGCATAAAAATAACGGTGGCGACTAAAAGCAATTGCAACGAATAACGACTCGCGCTCGAATCCCAAATAGTCAAACTACTTGCCGCCGAAAGACTGGAAGGCAACACAAACGGAAACATCGAACCGCCAGCGGTCACAATCGCGCCAATCATCGCCAAACTACTCAACACAAACGCCGTAGCGGAATTATTTTTTGCGGTAAAAAAGGGCGCGAGTAATGCAGAAATTACCGTCATCAGTGGCGCGAGTAACAGCAACGGATACGTTCCATAATTTTCAAGCCACAAGCCAGTGCTTTTCACGACCGTTTTGTGTAATGGATTTGCGGTAATTGTCGTGTCAATCGCGGACGTAATTTTGTAACCGTCCAAGCCAAATGCGACCCAAATTCCCGCCACTAAAAACAACCCCACAAATAAAATACTGCTCCAACGAATCACAATCTGAGCGCGTTCAGCAATCGCATTTTCAGTCCGTAAATGCAGAAAAACTGCGCCGTGCATAACACATAACGCCACGCCGACCAACACGCACAACAGCGGAAATAATTGAAATAAATCCCAAAATCCGCCCGCGTAACTCGAACGCAAATCAGCATCCAATTCAAACGGCAAACCGAGCATTAAATTTCCTGCTGCTAAACTCAATACAATCGCAGGCGTTGCGCCACCAACAAATAATGCCCAATCCCACGCCGAACGCCAGGTTGGATTGGTTACTTTGCTGCGATAATCAAAACCGACCGGACGTAAAAATAAAGAAAATAAAAGGAGCAATAAACCCGCGTAAACGCCCGAAAATAATACTGCGTAAACCAACGACCACGCGCCAAACGTAATGCCGCCGAGTGTCACGAGCCACGTTTGATTACCTTCCCACGTCGGGCCGATGCTGTTCAAAATTACGCGCCGTTCATCGTCGGTTTTGCCTAAAAATGGCAACAACATTCCAATGCCAAAATCGAAACCATCCATCACCGCAAAACCGCAAATGAGAAAAACCAGAATGCCCCACCAAATAATCCGTAATAACTCGTAATCAAACATGAGAACTCCCTTCTTTTTCAAAGTGATAATTGCCGGTGTGCAAACTGCTGGGCCCGAGTTTGATATATTTAATCATCAAAAATAATTCAATCACCAACAACGCGCTGTACATCACGAAAAAGCCGGCAATGCTGGCGTACAACTGATCACTGCTCAAACTCGACGTGCTTAAATGTGTGGGTAAAATGCCGGCAATTGTCCACGGTTGACGACCGTATTCCGCCACCACCCAACCCAATTCGGACGCAATCCACGGTAATGGAATGCCGTAAAACGCCATTTTTAATAACCAACGTTGATTGTGCGCGGTGCGTTTTGCGTTGAAATAAAACGACGCGACGAAAATAAATAACATCAGCACGCCACAAAAAACCATGCCGCGAAATGTCCAAAACATCGGTGCTACGCGCGGAATCGAATCTTTAATCGCTAATTCGATTTGTTCTGGTGTCGCGTCAGTCACATTTTCCGTGTATTTTTTCAACAATAAACCGTGACCTAAATCGACTTTATGTTTTTCAAAAATGGCTTTGGCAATTTCATTGGTTTTGTCTTCGCGCAAAATCTGTAAATTTTCATAAGCCACCATGCCGTTTTCAATGCGATGCCGTTTGCGTTCGCGAATTTCTTTGATGCCATCGACTTTGCCGTCAAGCGAGCGCGTCGCAATCAAGCCGAGTAAATACGGAAACTTAATCGCGTAATCCGTCGTCATCGTTTCTTCGTTCGGCACGCCAATCAGTGTGAACGAGGCGGGAGCTTCTTCGGTTTCCCATTCGGCTTCAATCGCGGCGAGTTTTGCTTTTTGCACTTCGCCCACGGTGTAACCGCTTTCATCGCCCAACACAATCACCGACAAAATTGCCGCTAAACCAAAACCCGACGCAATCCGAAATGAACGTCGTGCAAATGGAATGTCCCGACGCTTTAATAAATACAACGCGCTGATTCCCAACACAAACATCGACCCCGTAACATAACCCGCTGCGACCGTGTGAACGAATTTCACTTGCGCGACAGGATTAAAAACTAGCTCAGAAAAATTGGTTAATTCCATTCGCATGGTGTCGTAATTGAATTCCGCGCCGACTGGATTTTGCATCCACGCATTGGCAATCAAAATCCACAACGCCGACAAATTCGTTCCCAACGCCAGCAACCACGTCGTGGATAAATGCTGCATTTTGCTCAATCTATCCCAACCAAAAAAGAATAATCCGACAAAGGTCGATTCTAAAAAGAACGCCATCATGCCTTCAATCGCCAACGGAACGCCGAAAATATCCCCGACATAATGCGAGTAATACGCCCAATTGGTGCCGAACTGAAACTCCATCGTCAAGCCAGTCGTCACGCCCATCGCAAAATTGATGCCGAATAATTTGCCCCAAAAGCGCGTCATATCTTTGTAAATTTGCTTGCCCGTCATAACATAAAGCGATTCCATAATCGCCAACAAAAACGATAATCCTATCGTCAACGGCACAAACAAAAAGTGATACATCGCCGTCAGCGCAAATTGCAAGCGCGAAAGTTCTACAACTTCGTTAGTAATCATTAAAATTTTTCCTGTTTTGATATGGGTTCGCCCAGCAATCGATTAGCGAGATGCTGTTCATCAACGTGAATTTTTTGTCCGGCGAAAAAAAACCACCACACCAGCGCAAATAACGTGAATTTGATAATCACCGCGACGGTGATTTCCCAGCGAAAACGGTTCATTGTTTTCATAATGCGTTCAATTTTCTAACCGCTTCTTCGGTATCAAAAAATATCTGACCGTTTAATTGCGTCAGCAAATGACTTCTTTTGAGTTTGACCAAAACAAAATGTTTCACTTCAGCAAGATGCAAACTAATTCCAGCTTCTTTGAAATTTAAATTTAACTGTTCCAAGGCTTCCAACGCGGTTCTATCAATATCGCTGACGGATGTGAAAATCAGCACAACGTGTTCAATTTTCGGCGCCGCTTTTAATTCGGTATCGATAAATTCTTCGATAAAATTGATATTGGTAAACGTAATGCTGTCGTCAACACGCAGCAAAAGGAGGTTGTCCCACGATTCCAAACAATCAATGCAATGGTTTTTGATGTTGCGGTAATACGGCGTATTTGGAATGCGCCCCAATACGGCAATATGTGGGTGACTATTTTTTTGCAAATGACTGACGAAGGTGAGGAAAATACCGAGCATAATGCCTTCTTCAATCCCCAACACCAGCACGCCAAGCAGTGTCATCAATTCAGCAATCCCGTCGCCTTTGTCGTAATGCCAGGTGTGAAAAATGCTCCGTAATTTTACCAACGGCACAATCGCTACCAAAATAATCACGGCTAATGCGGCTTTCGGAATGTTGTTAAACCATGAACTAAAAAATACCACCGTAATCGATAATAGCAGCGCGGCAATAATCATCGCCATTTGGGTGCGTGCGCCAGCGGAAAAATTCACCATCGTGCGACTAAAACCACCTGCAACCGGCATTCCGCCTGAAATTGCCGTGGCAAAATTCGCTACTCCAAGCGCAATCAATTCTTGGTTTGGTTCAATTTTTTCACCGCGCAAATTCGCCATTACTTTCGCAATCGCCACGCTTTCAACATACGCAATTAACGCAATGAAACTGGCGGACGGCACTAAAATTTTCCATTTTGAAACATCAATAAAATCAAAATTTAAATGTGGTAAACCGACTGGAATTGCGCCCACAATTGCAACGTGTTGGTCGGTTAAATTCCATTGATTGACCGCTAAGGTGGTCAACGCGACGGTGACTAACGCGCCACATTTGCTGATCGCCGAGATTAACGCGGGCGACACGCGGATTTTTTTTAATAAGATATTTAACGGTTTTCCGAAAAATAATAATAACGCCACCGCCGCCAAACTCATGATGAATGACGGCAAATTAGTGGCGTGTAAATACTGTGAATAACAATTTAAATCGATGCCGCACGTTGGCGATTTCAAGCCCAACGTTTGCGGCAATTGGCTTCCGATAATCAGCAACGCCGCGCCACTGGTGAAACCTGTCAACACCGGATGACTGATAAAATTCACCAATCCGCCCATGCGAAATACCGCCATCAACAACATAATCGCGCCACTTTCTGCCGACAAAATCACTGCACTTTGCAGCGGATTTCCCAGTTGACTGACTTCGGGCGAATGCAACGCGCTGGCAATCATAATCGCGGCAATCGAAACGGGACCGACGGAAAGTGTGCGACTTGTGCCTAAAACGGCATAAAAAAGCGGGGGCAAAATACTGGCGTACAACCCGAATTCGGGTGGTAAACCAGCCAGTAAAGCGTAAGCAATTCCTTGTGGTACCAGTAAAATCGCGGTGATAATGCCCGCGAATAAATCGCCGTTAAAATCGGCGCGGCGGTAGGTTTTTAACCAACTGAAAATCGGAAAGAATGCCATGATTCAAGTGTTAGTTTTCATCGACGAATTTTTTCGCATAACTGTCTTTGTGCGGAATATCAAATCGAATGCCACGCAACATCAAGCTCCAATACATCCACGGAAAACCGAATTTTTTGCCAATCCACCAAATCCAACGGCTGGCGCGGGGATCTAAAAATGGAAATGACGGCGTGATACGACTGTCATAACTAAACTCCGCCAAAATGACCGTG
Organism: uncultured Pseudomonadota bacterium; assembly: GCA_903870545.1. Lineage (GTDB taxonomy): Bacteria > Pseudomonadota > Gammaproteobacteria > Methylococcales > Methylomonadaceae > UBA10906. The sequence continues at coordinate 190,788 of CAIQDI010000018.1, read as the reverse complement.
TTCAACGAAGTCACCAGCGGACACGAACCGTAACCGTCGTATGTTGGCGACAACGCTTCGGCTTTGATGAGATGCAAAATGTTATCGACCACCACGGGAACTTGTTTGCGAATCGCTGCCGCTGTTTTCGCATTCGTGGTGGAAGCGGCATCGCCCAAACCAAACACGTTGGCGTATTTATTGTGTTGCAAAGTATTCGGATGCACGTCAACACGCCCGTCAGCATTCGCGAGCGGGCTGGTTTTAATAAAATCCGGTGCGCTTTGTGGCGGCGTGACGTGAATCATGTCGAACTTTTCAATCGTTTTCTGTGTGTTGCCGTCCGCATCGGTAAATTCAAACGTTGCTGTTTTCGCTTCGCCATCAACCGCAATTAAATTGTGAGCAAAATGGGTTTTAATGCCATATTTTTCAACGATTTTTGCCAACGGTTTTGCGAAGAAGGGAATGCCAAACATCGCGCCACCGACGTTGAAAAATTCCACACTTATTTTGTCAGCAATGCCTTTTTGACGAAAACGATCCGCCGCCATGTACATGATTTTTTGTGGTGCGCCCGCGCATTTAATCGGCATCGCCGGTTGAGTAAACAACGCCCGACCTGATTTTAGATTTTTAATACATTCCCAAACATATTCGGTGGTTTCGGGTGAATAATTACTGCACACGCCGTTTTTGTTTAACGCTTCTTTTGCACCCGCGATTTTGTGCCAATCCAATTGAAAACCAGGACAAACCACCAAGTAATCGTAACTAATTACGTCGCCCGTTTTGAGTGTGACTGTGTTAGCTTCGGGTTGAAACGTGTCGGCGAATTCTTTAATCCATTTCACGCTCGACGGAATTAAATCGGCTTCGTTGCGGGTATGTTTCGCTAACGTTGATTCACCGCCGCCGATGATGGTGAATGCCGCTTGGTAATAATGTTTTTCGCTGGGTTCGATGACGGCGATGTCGATGTTTTTATTCATTCGACGCATATTGTTAGCGACTGAAACGCCTGCTGCGCCGCCGCCGACTATTAAAAGTGTGTGATGTTGTGTCATGTTTGAATCCTCATTTTTATAATTTTTGTTGTACGGGCAAACCTTTGTGGTTGCCTTGTTTCAAATGAATAATCGTAACGAAAGGGCGGGTACAAGACCCGCCCGTACAATTTTTTATTTGTTCCAACCTTCAAAGCCACCCGCCAACGACAAAACGTTGGTGTAGCCCAAAATTTGCAACGTTTGCGCCGCTAACGCGGAGCGTCCACCGGTGCGGCAGTAGATTAAAACTGCTTTGGTTTTATCGGTTAATTCAGACACCGTGCCAATTTTGAATTCTATAACACCACGCGGTAATAAAATTGCGTTGTCGATGCCGCCCGCCGAAAACTCGCTTTCTTCGCGCGTATCAATCAGCGTGATGTTGCCTTCTGCTAATAATTTTCGCGCCATGTCCGCATTGATTTCAGTGATGTTTTGTTTTGCCGCTGAAACCAAATCTTGCCCTGTCATACTACTTTGCATCATGCAAAAAACAGCCGGCGGTTCATTATCACGAAGCTGAACCGCTTGCGTGCGTTCGTCTTCATCCAGCCCACAATAACGATTCGCCGGTACAGCTTGATCAATCAACCGAGGTTTTGGCAAATTCAAATTGTTCATAATTTCAATAAACTGCTCGCGGTTTTTATTCGCTAAACGGGGATTAGTCGTGCGTTCCTGCATGATATTACTGACCCAACGCTGCTGATAATCATGCCCTGGATAAACCAGTGTATCGTCTGACAACGTAAATAAACGTTGTGTAATCGCATCGTACAACGCGCCCGCATCGCCACCTTGAAAATCGGTGCGTCCACAACCGCCAATTAACAACGAATCGCCTGTAAATAAACGGTCACGCCACAAAAAAGACGTACAACCTGCGGTGTGTCCAGGTGTGGCAATCGCTTTAATTTGTTCGTTGCCTAACATGAACACATCGCCGTCTCGAATTTCCACATCGACTAATTGTGCGCCACCAAACTGACTGACACAGGTTTTCGCGCCAGTGTGTTGGCGTAACAAACCGCTAGCAGTAATGTGATCCGCGTGAACGTGGGTTTCAAACGAATAAACCAATTTCAAGCCATTTTGTTTCAGTAAATCCAAATACAACTCTAAATGCGTGTTGACGGGATCGATGAATGCCGCTTCTTTGGTGGTGTCATCAGCAATTAAATAAGTGTAAGTCCACGTTGCAGGGTCAAATAATTGTTTAAACATGATTGTCGCTCCGATTTTTTAAAAGTTAGTTTTGTTGAATTTTTAAATCTGCTTTTTGCCACGCATTTAAACCGCCGTCCATGTTGTAGAGCTTGTTAAAACCAGCAGTTTTTAACACATCTGCCGCTGTTGCCGATCTTCCACCACTGCGACATTGCGTAATTAACGGACTATTTTTGTATTGCTCCAATTCCGCCGCCCGATTTTTAATTTCGCCTAGCGGAATATGAATCGCTCCCGCAATATGTCCCGCGTTCCATTCGTCATTTTCACGCACATCCACAATGACGGCTTTTTGTTCTAATTGCATTTGCGCGGCTTGTTGCACCGAAATCGATTCAACACCTTCCGCTAACGCCACTTGGCCGCTGAGTAATGCTAAAATACCTAAAATAATTTTTTTCATTTTTGCCTCGTTGTTTCCATAAAGTTTGCAGGTGTTGTGCCAAAATTCAAACATACGCTTGCGCCCTTGATTTTAAAGCGTTCGCTATATTTTTAACGCTTTTTTCTTGTTTCATTTTATGTTTCAATGCAACACAAAATGTTTCACCACAACCACCACATGAAACGTAACATTAAACCTAAAAAGATGCAAAATGCAAATTGATAACGCTCAAAATTTTCACGGCATATTAAGCCGCTCGCCTTTAATGCGGGACGTTTTTCAGATTATTCAAACCGCCGCCCAAACCGAAGCAACCGTTTTAGTGCGTGGCGAAAGCGGTTCTGGCAAAGAATTAGTCGCCCGCGCCATTCACGAATTGAGCGGGCGAAAAGACGCGCCTTTTTTAGCGGTCAATTGCGCGGCATTATCGAGTAATTTATTAGAAAGTGAATTGTTCGGTCATGTGCGTGGCGCATTTACCGGCGCAATTAAAGATCACAAAGGGTTATTTCAACGCGCTCACGGTGGCACCTTATTTTTAGATGAAATCGCCGAATTGCCAATGGAATTACAGGCAAAATTGTTGCGCGTGATTCAAGAACGCAATTACGTTCCCGTCGGTGGCGTAATATCGATGCCGGTGAATGTGCGCTTGGTCGCCGCGACCCATCGTTCATTGCGCGAAGAAGTAAAAAATGGACGCTTCCGCGAAGATTTGATGTATCGCTTGCGGGTCGTGCCGATTTATTTACCGCCGTTGCGGGAACGTCGCGAAGATATTAGTTTGTTGATATGGGCGTTTATTGATCAACACAACGCCGCCAATCGGCGCAAAATTGAAGAAATTGAACCCGAAGCGATGCGTTTATTGTTGGATTATGCGTGGCGCGGTAATATTCGAGAACTGCAAAATGTGGTGGAATATGCGTTTGCGGTCGGACGTGGCACGATTTTGAAAAGTGCCGAATTACCGCCGGAATTTCGAGAAGTTCAACCGATAATCATCAACAAAGCAATTTCAATGGAAGATGAAAAAAGTGCCATTCAACGCGCGTTAACAGAAAATAAAAATGTCAATGCAGCAGCGAAAAGTTTAGGCATGAGTCGCGCCACGTTTTGGCGAAAACGAAAATTGTACGTTTTTTAGATTTAGGGTGGGAATATTTTTTTATTGAAACACAGGGCATTTAAATCACATTGATTACATTTGGCAGGATTTTCAGAATTGCCATTTTCCCACGCTACCGGCACTAATTGAGATTGCTTAGACGGACTCAATGATAGGATATTTTTACAATCACATTGATGCACAATCACACCGCGATGGGCTGAAATGAAACCAATAATTCCTTTATCCGTCACGGGAAGACAACATAGCGCGATTTCAATTTGGATATTACTCAAACCCGTCACACATATTTCTTTAGAATAATCCCGTTTTTGATTCAGATTGACATTAACGGGCGGCTCTTTTCTCATTTCAGACGATGGCAAAATAGGAATTTCTTTTACCACTTCCGTCGGATGAATTTTAAACCAGTTACTCACTTCTTGAATCGCGTGAGGTGTTTTTAAATAAGCAAACGGCTGTGTAATCCAATTATAATTCGGAGTTATTTCTTTAGTTGTTAAAATTTCAACTTTTTCCCCCGAATTGAGCTGATAAGTAAGCGGGACAATGCGTCCGTTTACTTTTGCACCACGACAACGATGCCCGATTTCTGTTTTAAGTGCGTAAGCAAAATCCAACGGCGTAGCACCTTTCATTAACGCCACGATAAAATTAGTCGGCGTTAAAACGTAGACCGAATCACTGGCTAATTCACTGTGAAATGGTTCTTCGGAAGCCGAATCGTCTCCCTTCCTTTCTAAAAGATGGCGCAAAACAGCAATACTTTTTTCGATTGTCGCCGATTGTCGTCCACCTTCTTTGTACGACCAATGTGCCGCAACCCCTAATTCTGCGTAATCGTGCATGGCGTGCGTGCGAATTTGTATTTCAATGCGATTAAAATTTTTGTCTAAAATAATGGTATGCAACGATTCGTAACCGTTTTCTTTCGGATTCGCAATGTAATCGTCAAACTCTTTTGAAATCATTTTCCAGTGATTATGCACAATTCCCAGCACGGTATAACAATCGGTCAAATTCTCCACCAAAACACGCACCGCCAACAAATCATACAACTCATCAAAGCTCAGGCTTTTGTTCTGCATTTTTTTAAAAATGCTGTAAATGTGCTTGGGACGACCATAACAACGACAAAGAATATCTTCTTTCTCCAGCATTTGTCGCAACGTAGAAGTGAAATGTTCGATTGCGTTCTCGCGTGCTTCGCGATTTATCGATAACGATTTGGCAATTTTCCGATAAGTTGCGGGATTTAAATAACGAAACGCCATATCCTCCAGTTCCCATTTAAACTGATGAACGCCCAAACGGTTGGCAATCGGCGCGTAAATATCCAAAGTTTCTTGCGCGATAAAACGTCGAACGTCGATAGGTTCGAGCATTAAATAGCGCAACCGATGAATACGAAACGCCAATTTAATCAGAATTGCCCGCACATCTTTCGTCATTGCCAACAACATTTGGCGCAGCATTTCAGTTTGATTGGGCTGATTGACCATTTCTAATGAATAGATATTAACGCTACTCAACCAGTTTATATCTTTCACCAAACCCGCCACGGTTTTACCGAATAGCGCGGCAATATCCAGTTGTGGCTGTGCCTCAATCAAACGTGAATCACTTAAAATGGCAGCCACAATGGTGCGTAAATCCACGTTAAATTCGATTAAAATCGCGGCAACCTCCACACTATTTGTGGCGGGGTGCGTTGAATCGGCTGCCAGTTCGTCTACGATAGCCAACGCTTGTTGCAATTGTTCTTGCTCATCTAAAGTGTAACGATGCAACTGCTGTTCAATTGAAATAATCACTGATTTCATAATCTATTCCAAATGACTGAGTGGCTAATCAATAAATCGTTTAGTTAAATCGCCAAACGCATCAATGCGGCGGTCGCGTAAAAAGGGCCAAATTCGGCGCACGGTTTCTGTCCGTTTTTTAGAGATTTCACAAATCAAAAGTTTAGTGTCGGTGGCGTTGGCGTGAACTAGAAATTCACCTTGCGAGCCGACAATAAAACTGTTGCCCCAAAAATCAATACCATTTTCAGAGTGTGGCGCGGTTTCAAAACCAATCCGATTGCACGAAATCACCGGCAACCCATTGGCCACCGCGTGACCGCGTTGCACCGTAATCCAAGCGTCAACTTGGCGAGCTTGTTCTTCAACCGTATCGTGTTTATCCCAACCAATCGCGGTCGGATAAATCAATATCTCAGCTCCGGCCAACGCCATTAAACGCGCGGCTTCCGGATACCATTGATCCCAACAAATCAGCACGCCTAATTTGCCAATCGACGTTTGAATCGGCGTAAATCCTAAATCGCCGGGCGTGAAATAATACTTTTCGTAAAACGCCGGATCGTCGGGAATGTGCATTTTGCGATATTTACCCGCAATGCTGCCGTCTTTATCAAACACCACGGCGGTGTTGTGATAAAGCCCCGCCGCACGACGTTCAAAAATGGTCGTGACAATGACAATGCTCAATTCTTTCGCTAACGCTGAAAAAATATCGGTCGTTTCGCACGGAATCGGTTGCGCTAAATCAAACAGCGCGTGATCTTCAGTTTGGCAAAAATACTTGCCCAAATGCAATTCGGGCAAGACAACCAAATCAGCATTTACGGCGGCGGCTTCACGAATTTTAGCAATCGAAAAGGCTAAATTCACTTGCGGATTATCATCGCCACAGGGTTGTTGAACCGCACTCACGATTAACGTATTTTTCATAAATTAGCCTCGCGCTTGCTCAGGAAATTGCATCGTCATGCAATGCAAACTGCCATATTGTTGCACCAACGGAAGACACGGAATCGGGCATAGTTTGTGTTCGGGGAAAACTTTTGCCAAACGTTCCAGCGCGATTTTATCTTTGTCGTCACCATAAACCGGCACTAACACCGCGTGATTGATGATTAAAAAATTCGCGTAATTCGCCGGCAACGGTTCATCATCTTCATCGAAAATGGGTGTTGGCAAAGGCAGAGCAACCAAATGATACGGTTCGCCAGCAGCGGTACGGAACATTTCCAACTGCATTTTCATTCGATTCAAACTGTCGTAATGCGAGTCGTCGAGATTGTCGCAGCTGGTGTACGCAATCGTGGTCGGATTGCAAAAACGCGCCAAGGTATCAATGTGCGCGTCGGTATCGTCACCCGCTAAATTTTCTTGTTGCAGCCACAAAACTCGTTTCGCGCCTAAATGGGTGGCGAGTTGTTGTTCGATTTGTTCTTTCGTTAACTCTTTATTGCGATTCGGATTTAGCAAACAATGGCTGGTGGTTAAAATCGTGCCTTCGCCGTCACTTTCAATGCTGCCGCCTTCCAAAATAAACGCGATGTCGTGATGCGCTTTGCCTTTGAAAAACTTAGCGTTCGCTAATTTGTGATTCAGCGCGTTGTCATTGGCGAAATCGTATTTTTCGCCCCAACCGTTAAACTGAAAATTCAGATATTTCAACGCGCCTTCTTTTTCAACGGTCAAAAAAGTGGTGTCACGCACCCAAATGTCGTTGACCGGCGCGTGAACAAATTGAATGTCTTCGTGGCGTTCAACTAATTTTTCGATGTGATGTTGATGCACGTCGTCACGGCAAACAATCAGCAAACGTTGGTATTCGGTAATCGTGTCAGCAATGATGCTGTACGTTTCTTCGACGGATTCGAGGTGGTCGCTAAAATCACCGGTGGCGTGTGGCCAAGCAATTAAAACAGCGGCTTGTTTTTCCCATTCTGCTGGAAATCGGGTCATTGGTTTTTCCTTGTTAAAATTGAAAATTGTTTTTACAACTCGATTGAATTCAACCACAAATCATGCTTATTGCACAGACTCAAAACGTGCAACGTGCCGCTGTAATTCGGTAAGGTGAACGTCGAAATCGCCACTTTATCGGTGGTCGGGTTAAAGAAATGCTCATCCAAAAACTGATAATTTTTGTCGAGCAAAATGTGTTTTACAATGTAGTGTTCAAACCCGTTCATTTCGTGCGCGGTAGTCACTTTCACGGTCGATTTTTCAATTTCAATGGCGGGCAAATGGGTGGCAATTTTGCCCGCGAAACGCCCCGCATTTTCTTTTGTGTAAAACAATCCGCCCGCGCCGAGCAATTCAGCCTGTTTTGTTTCAGCCAACAACGGCGTAGCGTTCAACGTCATCAAACCCGCACCCGCTAAACCCAATCTCATAAAATTACGTCTGTTCATTTTTCTCTCCTAAAAATTAAAAACTACTCTTCGCCCGCAATCGATAACCGCTCAATTAAAATCGAGCCAGTGCGTATATTGCCACGCAAATCGACATCGTTGCCAATCGCCACCATGTTTTTGAACATATTTTTTAAATTCCCTGCGATGGTGATTTCTTCAACGGGATATTGAATCACGCCATTTTCCACCCAAAAACCCGCTGCGCCGCGCGAATAATCGCCGGTCATCATTTTCACGCCTTGCCCCATCAGTTCCGTGACCAACAAACCCGTGTCGAGCATTTTTAACATCGATTCAAAATCACCGGCGTTCGATGTTAGTGTTAAATTCCTCACACTGCCAGCGTTGCCGGTACTTTTCAACCCCAATTTTTTTGCGGAATAAGTGCTTAACACATAATCTTTCAAAATGCCGTCACGCACCAAATCACGGTGGCGCGTGGTCACGCCTTCGCTGTCAAATGACGCGCTGCCTAATGCGCCGCGTAAATGTGGTTGCTCGTGAATATGCACAAAATCAGGAAAAATTTGTGTGTCGAGCGCGTCCAATAAAAACGTCGATTTGCGATATAAACTGCCGCCACTAATCGCGCCAATAAACGAGCTTAATAAACTTCCTGCCATTTCTGCGCTGAATAAAACGGGGCATTGACGCGGACTTAAACTGCGTCCGCCCAAACGGCGCAACGTCCGTTCCGCTGCTTTAATGCCGACTTCTCGCGCGGTTTCTAATTGTGCGGCATTTCGCGCCACGCTGTACCAATAATCCCGTTGCATATCGTCGCCGCGTTGCGCGAGAACCGAACAACTCAACGAATGACGGGAACCGACCCGCGCTTGTAAAAATCCCAAACTGTTGCCCAATACGCTAATTCCCTGATGCGTGCTGACTGACGCGCCTTCAGAATTGCTAATTTCGGCGTGATAATCTCGCGCCGCATTTTCGCATTCAATCGCCATTTCAATCGCTTTTTCCGATGACAAATCCCACGGATGATACAAATCTAAATCGGGAAATTCGCTGGCTAATAAATCCGCGTCGGGCAAACCTGAAAATTCGTCTTCGCTGGTATAACGCGCAATGCTACACGCCGCGCTGACGGTTTCTTTGATTGAAGCCGGCGACAAATCGGTGGTACTTGCCGCGCCTTTTCGCTGACCAAAATAAACCGTTACGCCTAAACCCTGGCTGCAATGATGTTCAATTGTTTCCACAACGCCCAATCGTGCGGTGACAGATAAACCGTCGTCAACGCTCAAACCCGCTTCCGCTGCCGTCGCACCTTGTGCTTTGGCTTCGTCTAAAAGTTGTTGAACAGTATTTTTTAATTCTGCAATGCGGTCATTCTGCACAAAGAAATCCTTTTAATGTTTCGACGCTGCGGAATCAACCGTGCGCGATTTGTTAATGAAAATGTTTTTTAAGCGATCTAACGCCGAATGCAGCGTCGTGTCCATCACCGTTTCGTTGCCAATCGACACAATAATTCGCGTCAATTCTGGCATTTTGTTTTTGGTCGAGGCAATGTAAATCGGTTGAACATATAAAATCGTGTTGTTCATGGGCAAAATCACCATTCGTCCCATTTCTACTGACGAACCATTTTGATCCCACAACGTAAATTGTTCCGAAATTTCAGGATGTTGTTGCGTTAACGCCTCGATTTGTTCAGGGCCATTCACTTGCACATCTTTACCGAATTTGAATACGGTCAAATTGGGTTTATACGCACCGCTACAGCCGATTTTATCCATCGTGCTGGCAATGCCGACCATGCTTAAATTGTTTCGATTAACCGGTGTCATCGCGTTAATTAAATCAAATTCTTCGGTGTCGTTACACTCGCCAAAATCCATTGTTTGATAATACGGCAAAACCGGTTTTTCGCGCACATTGGCTTGCGCCCACGTTTCGGCTTGTTCGTAAAATAATTCGGGACTTTGTTGATGATATTTTGCGTAAACTTGCATTTGAACCGTGTACAAATCGCGCGGATAACGTAAATGCGCTTTCAATTCGGCGGGCATTTCGTCCAGCGGTTTAAATAAGCTCGGATACGCGCGGTTGTAGGCTTTGGCAATCACGTCGTTCGAGTCGGTCAAATAATAATCCACATCACCATCAAACGCATCGACCGCAATTTTCACCGAATTACGAATGTAATTAAACGGTTTTTCACCGTTCAAACCTTCATTTTTCATTGGTTTTGATACCGGATATTTATCAGATAACGTGTACGCATCTTGAATCCAATAAAAACGGTCTTTCGTCATGACTAAATAGGGATCTTTATCCAAATGCAAAAACGGCGTAAGTTTGTGAATACGTTCGGTAATGTTGCGATAAATTTTCAGTTTGCTGTCTGTGGAAATGTTGGTGGAAAAAAACAGCTTTTCGTCGGCTAATTTAAAGGCAAATAACGCTTTTTTAAACGTCGAACTAAACGGAATTCCCCCATCGCCGTGATACGCTTCACTTTCCAATCGGTCGGTGCCAGCAATGCCGACCACGTTTAATTCATTCGGCACAATTGCGTAATCGTATTGTTCTTGACCGTAATAAATATCAGGATGAGCGACGGTTAAATTCACGTCCGAGTGCATATTCAAATCCCGCAAATACCACGTCAACGGCGCATCTGCCTCTTGCGCGGCAGGTGTCATCACTGCGCCATAACCGTGCGTGTAACGTAAATGTCGATTTTCCCAATTCTGTGCTTCTTTCGGTAATTTAGAAATGTTCACTTCTCGCGCAGAAATGTTCACTTGACGGAGATGATTCGAAATCAAATAGCGGTCTTCGTCCACCGATAAAAATTTGTAATACGGACGAATTTCTTGCAGCTGTTTATAACTGAAAATAATAAATTCCCGATCCCAAACGGGGATATTTTCAAAATGCTTTTGCGAACTCCATGTTTCAATATCTTGCGCGGCATCCAGTTTCACCGTCATTTCTACCGTTTTGATATTTTGCAAATCGTACGCCGCGAGGGTCGCGTTGATGTTGTGTTGCATAAATTCTTTTTCGGCTTTAACCGGATTCGGATTCACCACAAAACGTTGCAACGCATCCGGAATAAACTGCAAATTCGGCGTTTGCCAAACTGCTAAAAATACCAATAGTGACATCCACAACGGCAGCGGTTTATTGTGTTTTTCAGAATGAACAAATTGAATCGCCACCAGCGCGAAAATTAAAAATGTCGCCATCGCCGCCCAAATTAACGGCACAAAATAACGCACTTCAATAAATCCAGGTCCGAAAAAAATCGGTTCGTGATTATCGGTATAAAGCAGTGCGAAGCGTTCCAGCATAAAGCCCCACAGCACAAACGCCACCACAAAACCAATCAACAATGTTAAATGAATTTTCGCGCCTTTCGGATAACTTTTGCGCTGATTGGGAATGTAAGTGTGTTCCAACCAATACAAAATGCCCACCATGACAAAAATTAACGAGGCGGTGATTAACAACACTTGTTGAATGAGTTGATAAGTCGGATACGAGAGCATATAAAAACTCACGTCGTTGCCGTAAACCGTTTCTTTTACGCCCGATGTATCGCCGAAGAAATACATCAAGGTCGATTCCCATTGATCATAAAATGGCGTGGCAATCATCAACGCTAAAAATAACGAAATAGGCGTATAAATTTTCGCCGAGCCACTCATAAAAGTATCGGCAAATTTTTGAACGCGGCTATTTTCTGAATTACTCAAATTTTCGGCGGAATTCAAGCCTAAATAACGCGCTGCCAACCAAAAATGGGTAAAGAAAATGATGAAAAATGCCAGCGTCACGCCACCGGAAAGAAAAAATTTATACAGTAAGCGCAGCCAAAAATACGATTCTAATTTCAGCGATTGATACCACCACAGGTCTACAAAAAAATCGATAAAAATAAAATGAAAGGCAACGAATAAAACCACTGCAAGCACGATTGTGCCGCCCAGCAACGCGGGTAAAAATTTCAAATTCCGCATGGAGTTCCTCTTTAAAATAAAAAATAATAGATTAGCGTCATTCTAACTTAAATGCCGCGATAACCCGAAGTAATTGGATAGCGGCGGTCACGTCCAAAAGCGCGTTCGCTAATGCGGATTCCGGTTGCTGATTGACGGCGTTTGTATTCGCTCCCGTCCACTAAACGAATGGCGCGTGTGACGTGTTCGAGCGAAAATCCAGCGGCGATAATTTCATCAGCGGTTTGATTTTGTTCAATATAACGCGCCAAAATCGGATCGAGTATTTCATAAGGCGGCAACGAATCGGAATCTTGTTGATTTGGTGACAATTCCGCCGACGGCGCACGAGTCAGTACGCGCTCTGGAATGACGGGCGAAATCGAATTACGAAAACGCGCCAATTCATAAACCAGCAATTTTGGTACATCTTTCAACGGCGCAAAACCGCCACACATATCGCCGTACAACGTGGCATAACCGACGCTCATTTCGCTTTTATTGCCAGTGGTTAAAAGCAATTTTCCTTGTTTATTTGACATCGCCATCAACACGACACCGCGACAACGCGCTTGGATATTTTCTTCTGTGGTATCGGCGGGCGTATTAGCAAAAGTTTTCGCCAATATTTCGGTGAACGCTTTTACCGCTGGTTCAATCGGAATCGAATGGTATTTCACGCCCATGATGTCAGCTTGAATTTTCGCGTCATCGTTGCTCATGTCGAGCGTATATTTTGACGGCAACGAAACGGCTTCAACATTCTCCGCGCCCAACGCATCAACCGCTAACGCTAACACCAACGCTGAATCAATGCCGCCCGACAATCCTAAAATGGCACCTTTAAAACCATTTTTGCGAACGTAATCCGCCGTGCCGAGAACGAGGGCTTTATAAATTAAAGCAAATCCCCCAACCCCCTTCAAAAAGGGGGCTTTCTTTTGTCCCTCCTTTTTGAAAGGGAGGCTGAGAGGGATTTGCTCTAAAGGCTGACCATTTTCAAATTCCACCACGCTGATTTGTTCGACAAATTCTTCCGCCCGAAAAACGATTTCACCTTTCGCATTGACCACAAACGACGCGCCATCAAACACCAATTCATCTTGCCCGCCGACCGCATTCACATAAACAATGGGAAGTTGTGCGGCTTTCGCGTGCGAGCTGATTAACGTTTCACGTTGTTGTGCTTTGCCCGCATGAAATGGTGAAGCATTAAGCGTCAATAAAATTTCTGCACCCGCGTCTTTGGTCGCTTGCACCATGTCGCAATGCCAAACATCTTCGCAAATACTCAAGCCAATAAATTGACCTTTGAACTCAAACACGACCGGTTTTTCGCCCGCCGTAAAATAACGCTGTTCGTCAAATACACCGTCATTCGGTAATTTTTGTTTGCGATAAATGGCAGAAATGCAGCCTTCCGACAAAACCGCCGCACTGTTATACAACTTTTCACCATCAAATTCGGGAAATCCGACCACAATTCCAATGTCTGGCGCGATGCTTGCTAGTTCAAATAGTGTGTTATTAGCTTCAGTTATAAAATCCCGTCGAAACAACAAATCTTCGGGCGGGTATCCTGTGAGCGTTAATTCTGGAAATACAATTAAATCAATCACTAAGGCGTTTTTTACCTTCGTTACGATTTCAATAATTCGGTTAAAGTTTGTGGCAACGTTGCCGATTAAACTGTCAGTTTGAACAAGCGCGATTTTTAGGGTCATGACTTTTTAGGTAAAAGGTTCAAAGGAATCTGCCTGCAATCATAACCTAAGCATCGAATTTTGTACTGACGATTTGATGGCACTAATTTTATTTTTATAACAGGTGAAACCCATGAAAACTGAACAAGACAATAGCAATGATTCTGTCTGGTGGAATTTTATTGAAGCCCTGAGTGACGAATTTATTAACCAAACCGGTTTTGGCATTTATGCTCACATTACGCCGTTAGATGTACATCATGTTTATGAAGAATTTCAACAACATAAAGCTCCAATTCGTAGTTTTGCGCGTCAATATGTTCGCACTTATGTTTGATGGCTTTAAACGTGACGCTGCTGTCTTTTTGATGTAGCAGCGTCTATTTTTTAATTTAAATTTAGCTTTGATTACGTCATGAAAACACTTTCTCATTCTTTGTCCAAAAACGTTTTACCGTGGTTTAAACCGTTGATTCTTCCTGTTGCATTGGCTTTATTATCAGGTTGCGCGGGCGATATGGATATTAAACCTGAACCGGTCGCGCGTCCCGTTGTCAAACACAGTGCGAATACACCGGCGGTAGATTATGCGTTGAGTTTTCAAGGTGCGCCGTATCATTATGGCAAAGCGTCGCCAGAAGAAGGGTTTGATTGCAGTGGTTTTGTGAAATATGTGTACGATCATAATGGCGTGCATTTGCCGCGTACCGTGCGTGAAATGTCGAATGCGTTAACGCCTGTAGCGAATAATAATATCCACTCGGGGGATTTGTTATTTTTTAATACCAGTGGCGATTCCGCGTCACATGTGGGAATTTATGTAAATGAAAATAATTTTGTTCACGCGCCCAGTTCTCGCGCGGGAAAGGTGATGGTGTCGAGTTTGAAAAATAGCTACTGGCGCGAGCGATTTATTGATGCTCGTCGTCCACAGAAAAATTGAAAATGGCACAAAATCTAACTCTTTGAATGGTCACTTTTAAACATTCACCTCCAGCGTCAATATTCTAAAATTAAGCATAAGCGCAGACAAAAGTCTGCACTCCACGCCTATTTCAACAACGTCACGACACGTTCTAAAATTCTTCCCAATCATCATTGTCCGATAAAAATATTTCTTTTGCCTTCGCTTTCGGCGACGAAATCACTTTTTTCACAGGCGTACTTTTTTTTACGGTCGAAATCGTTTCTTTCACCAATTTTCGTTGACCACGTTCATTCCCTGTTTTGAAATGCGCCAGTTCTTTGGCTAAGTGTTGCGTTTGCGTTTCGAGTGATTCAGCCGTAGCGGCAACTTGTTCAACTAACGCCGCATTTTGTTGTGTGACATCATCCATTGACGCAATCGCTTGACCAACTTGAGAAATTCCGGCACTTTGTTCATCGGACGCGCTGGCAATTTCAGCAATAATCGTGGTAACACCTTGAATAGCACTCACAATATCTTGCATCGTTTGACCAGCTTCGGCGACTTGCTTGCTACCACCTGAAACCCGTTCAACGGAATCACTGATTAAACGTTTAATTTCACCAGCGGCATTCGCGGCACGTTGCGCCAAATTCCGAACTTCAATCGCCACCACCGCAAAACCTTTACCTTGATCACCGGCGCGAGCCGCTTCGACTGCGGCGTTCAGTGCCAAAATGTTGGTTTGAAAAGCAATGTCATCAATCACCGAAATAATATCGACGATTCGTAAAGATGATTCGTTAATGTTGTCCATGGTGCTGACAACTTGCTTGACCACGATGACACCTTTGTTTGCGGTTTCTGTTGCGCCAACCGCGAGGGTGTTGGCTTGTTTCGCATTTTCACTGTTGTGTGTGACGGTGGAAGTCAATTCGTGCATACTTGCGGCGGTTTCTTCTAACGCGGCGGCTTGTTTTTCAGTGCGACTCGCTAAATCATTATTTCCCGCCGCAATTTCTGTGGATGCCGCCGCAATCATGTCCGTCGTTTCTTTAATTTCCGCCATTAAACTTTTTAAATTGTCGGTGGTATTATTGATACCGATTTTCACATCATTGAAAATTCCCGCGTAATCTTGAGTGATTTTTTGTGTCAAATCGCCGTCAGCTAACGCACCGGTGACTCGCACAACATCCTTTAAACCACTTTCGGTGACGTTAGATAAACGATTTAACGATTCGGTAATGGTTTTGGTGAAACCGGTTTTCCCCGTCATGCTAATTTTATAGCTAAATTCGCCTTGGTTTGCCGCTGCATCAACCATCTCTTGAATTTCATTTACGATTTTCGTTAAAGCAGTCACCGTGCCGTTTACACCTTTTGCGGTTAAACCAAATAACCCTTTGTAATCTTTGGTTACTTTTTGAGTTAAATCGCCTTTTGATAAGGCTTCAGAAACGCGAATCGTATCTTTAAATGCCTCTTCAACAATGTCACTGAGTTGATTTAACGCACTACCAACCTCTTTTCCAAATCCCTGTTTATCAGTCAGATTCATTTTTTGACTAAAATCACCCCGCGCTACGGCATTAACAATCGTTTCAATTTCTTGAATCAGTTGATTCAAATTGGTTTGCATGGTTTGCATCGCGCGTAATAACACGCTGATTTCATCATTGGTTTCAATCACAATCCGTGAACTTAAATCACCGTAAGCAATTGCCGTGGCGGCTTTTTGCGCGTTATCGATTGCGCCCGTGATGCTCCGAATAATCGCCAAACCAATAACAATAGAGAACCCTAAACCGAAAACTAAAGTGATGATTGAACCGATTAAAATCATGTTATAAAGTTCTTGCGCGGCATCGTAAGTTTGTTTTGAAATATCAATTTGAATTTTGATTAAGTTATCAATGTCTTCAGATATAGCATCAAAAAGTGGGCGAATTTCTACAGTAATCAGTTTTTTAAGAATTTCAGTCTCGTTTGCTTTTATCAAGGGTGTTGCGGGCAATAATGCTTGATTGTTATATTTTTCGTTGTCTTTAAAAAACTTATCAGCCAGAATTTTTTCTTCCGGTGTCAAATAAGTCGCCATGTAATCCTTCCAAAGATTATCAACTTTAACGATGTTTTCTTTAATCGCTAAAGTATTCCGCTCATTTTCTTCAACGCTATCAAAAACAAACCCGGCATTCACTTTTAATCGTGACTCAATTTCCAATGCTTTAATTTCGGATAATTGTGTAACAGGCACTAAGCGATCTTTATAAATGGCTTGTAAATTATCGTTGCTGTATTTAATACCAAATAGACCCACTGCACTTAGCACAATTGCTAAAATGGACATCGCGCTGATAATTGAAATCAGCCGCGAGTGAATAGAAAAATTGTTAAACATAAAAATTATTCCTAAAGGTGAAAAATAATTGAGGCGTGATGGTTTGAATTATCACTTAATAGTGACGTTGTATCGACAGTAATTTAGAATTCGTGAATACCAACCTTAAAAATAAAATTATGAATTATCTATTTCGTCTTTTAACGGCACTGACTATTGCGGGATTTTCGTCGCTTAGTGTTGCACAACAAAACCTATTTAACGTACCGTCTTCTGATATTACTGAAAAAGGTAAAGTGTTTTTTCAACAGCAATTCAATCTCAGTAACGTGTCCGGCGCGAGTAATACGACGCTTGATTATGGTTTAGGCGATGAATTAGAAATGGGGATTAACATTTTTAATATCGATTTGTATCCCACCAATGAATTGCAAAATCCGCACATTTTGGCGAATTTCCAAAAAGGTTTTACCCTCAACGAGTATTACAAATTCAGTTTTGGTACGCAAACCGGATTTACACCGCCGGCGTACAATAAAACCATTGATATACCGAGTTTTTCCTATTTAAACAACGCCGTGCATTTAGAACATTTAGGGAATTATTATTTAGGCATGTATTACGCAAATCATGCTTACGCCGGAGAAGGCGATTCGTTTGGCGTGATGGCAGGTGTGGAATACCCGTTAATTGAAAAAAAGCTACATTTACAAGGTGACATATTGACGGGTAATAACGCGATTAGCGTGGCGGTTTTGGGATTTGTCATTTTTCTGCCGCGCGATTGGCAATTATCCTTTGGCGCACAATTACCTTCGCCCACCAGCGACAACGATTACGGTGCAGTGTTTGAAATTACGAAGTTGTAGTAGGAGATTTTGCGGGGTGTTTTGAAATTAGTTGTTTTTAATCAACGGGTGTATAGTTTTTATGCCGAGCCGTTTTAACGTAGTGATGAGGCAAAATAACCAAAGGGGATTGAAAATGTACCAGACACACGAAGTTGTTCAGGAACTGATAGAACTGATAAAGGCTAATAATTGGGAAGATAAATTCGAGGCGGCGATTAAAAGCACGCATCAACAACACGTCCCCCAAGTCAAACACATCAAAAATCTTCAAGACTATTTAATGTGGCTTAACGAGCTGCTTCACTGGGTTCCTACAGAAGATTATCCTGGTAAGGAAATTTACAATCGTCTCGCAGAATTTTATTTCATCTTCGATCAGCCGCCTCTTTTAGCATTACAAAATAAAATCGTTCCGCGAGATTACGCACCACCTTCGACACAACTTTCTAATTGGATGGTGATTTACGCTCGCGCCATGGGCGCATTTCTGGATACGCCGGAATCGCTCACGCCCGAATCGCTTGAATCCATGTACAACTCGCCCAATTACAACATGAGCGATTATATTTGTCCGCACGGCGGCTGGAAGAGTTTCAATCAATTTTTCGCGAGAAATCACAAGCCGGGCATGCGACCTGTCGCTGCGTTATGTGACCAAAGTATTATCGTTTCGCCAGCGGATGCCGTGTTTAAAGGGCAATGGGAAATTCGCACAGATTCGCACATCACCATTAAAAATCTGCATTGGAAAGTACAAGAATTGATGGAAGGTAGCCCGTATAAAGATAGATTTAGAAATGGGCTTTTTACACACAGTTTTCTAAACACCACCGATTATCACCGACAACACACGCCCGTTGGCGGCAAAGTGTTGGAAGCGCGGGTAATTCTGGGACAAGTATATTTGGATGTTTGCGCGGTTCCCGTTGAGCATGACCCCGACGGCAATTGCACAGTAAAAGGAAAGCGGCGACTTGAATTGCCCGACGATGCGGGCTATGAATTTACGCAAGCGCGAGGATTAGTGGTGCTTGAAACGCCGATTGGTTTGGTGGCGATATTGCCAATGGGTATGGCGCAAGTTTCTTCGGTTATCGTCACGGCAGAAGTCGGCGTGACCCTTCGCAAAGGCGAAGAAATTTCGTACTTTCAATTTGGCGGCTCAGATATTGTGATGCTTTTTGAAGCATCAAGTAATGTCAGTTTTACCGCTTGCCCCGATGTTCACTACAAACAAGGCACTAAAATCGCTCAGGCATATCCTGTCCTTTAAAATCAAAAATGGATGAGTTTCAAGCAAGCTCATCCATTGCAAATCGCACATAATTCCCGCCGTCTGGTATCATTTCACCCATCTTTTTACCGAAACAAACTCACTAAAATGAACAGAACCGACTTATTTAAAAAACACCTCGCACAACGCATTCTTATTCTCGATGGCGCGATGGGAACCATGATTCAAAGCTATAAACTCGACGAAAAAGATTATCGCGGCGAACGTTTTGCGAATTGGCAAACGGACGTGAAAGGCAATAATGATTTGTTGTGTTTGACGCAGCCCGACATTATCAAAGCGATTCATAGCGCGTATTTTGAAGCGGGCGCGGATATTGTCGAAACGAATACGTTCAACTCCACCACGATTGCGATGGCGGATTATGAAATGGAATCGTTGGCGTATGAACTCAATTTTGCGGCGGCGAAAGTGGCGCGTGAAGCGGCTGATGAATTTTCAACACCTGAAAAACCGCGTTTTGTCGCAGGTGTTTTAGGGCCAACCAATCGCACCGCGTCGATGTCGCCGGACGTGAATGATCCCGGTTTTCGGAATATCTTTTTTGATGATTTAGTGATTGCTTACACCGAAGCCACGAAAGCGTTAATCGATGGCGGCGCGGATTTGATTTTGATTGAAACCGTGTTTGATACCTTGAACGCGAAAGCCGCGATTTTTGCGGTGGAAAGTGCGTTTGAAGAATTAGGTTTTGCGTTGCCGGTGATGATTTCTGGCACGATTACCGACGCTTCGGGACGCACGCTTTCGGGTCAAACTGTTGGCGCGTTTTGGAATTCATTGAAACACGTCAAACCGATTTCGTTTGGTTTTAACTGCGCGTTAGGCGCGACCGAATTACGCCAATATATTGAAGAATTATCCAATATCGCCGACACGCACGTTTCGGCTCATCCAAACGCAGGTTTGCCCAATGCGTTTGGCGAATACGACGAAACGCCTGAAATGATGGCGGCAGAAATCGCGGATTGGGCGGCAAGCGGTTATTTAAATATCATTGGCGGCTGTTGCGGCACGTCGCCTGATACGATTCGCGCGATTGTCAAAGCGGTTGAAAAATTCCCGCCGCGCCAAATTCCTGATATTCCCAAACATTGCGGTTTATCAGGTTTAGAACCGTTAAACATTACCGCCGAAAGTTTGTTTGTGAACATCGGCGAACGCACCAATGTCACGGGTTCAGCCGCATTTAAACGCTTAATTATTGAAGGAAATTTTGAAGCCGCGCTCGACGTTGCGAAACAACAAGTCGAAAACGGCGCACAAATTATCGACATCAATATGGACGAGGGAATGCTCGAATCCAAAGACGCGATGGTGCGTTTTTTGATGTTAATCGCGTCTGAACCCGACATTTCAAAAGTGCCAATCATGTTGGATTCGTCGAAATGGGACATTTTGGAAGCAGGTTTGAAATGTATTCAAGGCAAAGGCGTGGTCAATTCGATTTCGATGAAAGAAGGCGAAGCCAAATTTATTGAACACGCGAAACTGGTGCGACGTTACGGCGCGGCGGTGATTGTGATGGCGTTCGACGAAGCGGGACAAGCCGATACGAAAGAACGCAAAATTGAAATTTGCCAACGCGCGTACAAAATTCTCACCGAACAAATCGGTTTCCCGCCCGAAGATATTATTTTCGACCCGAACATTTTTGCCGTCGCCACGGGCATCGACGAACACAACAATTACGGCGTGGATTTCATCGAAGCAACCCGTGAAATCAAACGCACTTTGCCGCACGCGCTGATTTCGGGCGGCGTGTCGAACGTGTCATTTTCGTTTCGTGGCAATAATCCTGTCCGCGAAGCGATTCACGCGGTATTTTTATATCACGCGATTAAAGCGGGCATGTCGATGGGCATTGTGAACGCGGGACAACTCGCGCTTTATGAAGATATTCCACGCGAATTACGCGACGCTGTTGAAAACGTGATTTTGAATCAACACAACGGCGACGGCACCGATATGTTGCTCGCATTGGCAGAAAAATATCGTGGTGACGGTTCGATTGAAGTCAAAAAAGAAGATGCCGAATGGCGACATTTACCCGTCAATCAACGTTTGGCGCACGCGCTGGTGAAAGGAATTACCGATTTCATTGACGAAGATACCGAAGAAGCGCGTTTGCAAGCCGAACGCCCGTTGCACGTTATCGAAGGCGCGTTGATGGACGGGATGAATGTGGTCGGCGATTTGTTTGGTGCGGGCAAAATGTTTTTGCCGCAAGTCGTGAAATCTGCGCGAGTCATGAAAAAAGCCGTGGCGTATTTAATGCCGTTTATGGAAGCGGATAAATCTGCCGCCGACCGTCAAAGTAACGGCAAAATTTTGATGGCAACCGTGAAAGGCGACGTTCACGACATCGGCAAAAATATCGTCGCGGTGGTTTTGCAATGCAACAATTACGACGTGATTGATTTGGGCGTAATGGTTTCAGCCGAAAAGATTTTGCAAACTGCGCGGCTTGAAAAGGTTGATATTATTGGTTTGAGCGGTTTAATTACGCCGTCGCTCGATGAAATGGTTCACGTCGCCAAAGAAATGCAACGCCAAGGTTTTACGATTCCGTTGTTGATTGGTGGCGCGACGACTTCTCGCGCTCATACCGCTGTGAAAATCGAACCGCATTATAAAAATTCCGTGGTTTATGTGACCGACGCATCCCGCGCGGTGGGCGTGGCGAGTAATTTGTTGAGCGGTGAATTAGCCACCGATTATATGGCGAGCATTCGGGCGGAATACGTTGAAGTGCGTGAGCGTCACAAAGGCAAAGAAGCCAAAACGCTGCAACATTCGTTAGAAAATGCGCGTAAAAATAAACACGTTTGGACAAATCACCCCGCCAAACCGTCATTTTTAGGCGTGAAAGTGATTGACGATGTGTCGCTCGAAACGCTGGCAAAATATATCGATTGGTCGCCCTTTTTTCAAACGTGGGAACTCGCGGGCGGTTATCCGAAAATTCTAAATGATGAAGTGGTCGGCGATGTGGCGCGTAAATTATTCGCCGAAGCGCAAGAAATGCTCGAAAAAATTATTGCTGGAAATTGGCTAGAAAACCGCGCCGTGATTGGTTTCTTCCCTGCAAATTCTGTCGATGATGATATTCAATTATATGCAGACGAATCACGCCAAGAAGTGATTGAAACGTTGCATCATTTACGTCAACAAAACGTGAAAGCACCTGGTCGTGCAAATTTTTGTTTATCGGATTTTGTCGCGCCAATCGAAAGCGGCGTGGTGGATTATATCGGTGGATTTGCCGTGACGACGGGGATTAACATCGAAACGAAACTCGCTGAATTTGAAAAAGGCCATGACGATTACAGCGCGATTATGTTGAAAGCGTTGGCGGACAGATTAGCTGAAGCGTTTGCGGAGTACTTGCATTTGCTGGTTCGCAAAGAATACTGGGGTTATGCCAGCGACGAAAGTTTAGATAATGAAGCGTTGATTCACGAAAATTACAAAGGCATTCGTCCTGCGCCAGGTTATCCGGCGTGTCCTGACCACACTGAAAAAGCAAAATTATTTGCGTTGTTGAATGTGACTGAAAATACCACGATTGAATTGACTGAAAACTTTGCGATGTATCCGGCTTCAGCGGTAAGCGGTTGGTATTTCGCGCATCCACAATCGCAGTATTTCAACGTGGGTAAAATTGATAAAGACCAGCTCGTGGATTACGCCCGCCGTAAAAATATGACAGAAGATGTTATGGCACGGTGGTTGGTGGCACATTTGAATAATTAAGCAGAAATTTCAGCGTTCCCACGTTTCGACGTGGGAACAAGCACAACTCAAACAGATTGCTCCGGAATCGTGAAGGTCAACACCCGATTCGTGTAATCGGTTGTCATTTTCGTTGCATTTGCAGTGCCTGGTAACGTCAAAATACAATGAATCCTGCCAATGAAACGCTCACGCCGTTGATATTTACCATTATCCTCATTACTTTCTTTCGCACTTTCCGTTTTCATCAAAACTTCCGAAAGGATGATTGCCGTGAAAACACGAAAATGAATCACCGAAAATTTGCTCCATTTGCGCCTGCATACGTTGTATTTCTTCGTAAAGATTCCAAAATTGATTATCGGAAAATGGATCGATTAAAGTAAGTTTGAAAGGGAAAATTGCGGGTAAAAGTGGTTTTTTAATCGGTTGCCAAAAAGGTGAATCGTCTTGTTGGCTTAATTGTTTTATTTTGTCGTTTAACTGGAAAATCATGTAAGTTTGCACGCCCACTACGATGAGTAACACAGCTCCCGCCACCATAATAACTTGATCATTCATTTTATTTCTCCCATTTGCACAAAACAAATCGAATACGGAACATCCCTGTTCCAATGCTTTACTCTACAGAAAATCTACTCTTCCGTAGAAATGGTGATACGTTTTGGCTTCTCAGCCTCGCACTTAGGAATCGTAATTTCCAACACCCCGTTTTTGAATTTTGCGGCAACGGTTTCTGAATTAGCAGACACACCAGGCAAACTAAAACGACGATAAAACGCACCTTGTGTACGTTCCACCCGCTTGTAACCTTCTTTTTCGGTCTTCGATTCAGAATATTTTTCACCCTTAATCGTTAAAACACCTGCTTCCAGATTAAGTTCAATGTCTTCGGGTTTCACGCCTGGAATATCGGCGTGAATCACAAATTGATTCTCTTCTTCCTTCACATCAACTGCTGGCATCCACTCAGCTGTTAAAAGTGAACCTTCACCGAACTCATTGCCCAGATTAGTGAAAGAACGTGATAACTCTTTTTGTAACTGACTTAGCAAACCCAAAGGTTCATAACGAATAATAGCCATGATGCGCTCCAAAAGTTTATTGAGTAATTCAAAAGAAATTCAAACCAATCACCGAAAAAACAGATTCAAATCGGCAATCGAAGGATACAACTTTTTTTTGGTGGTGAGCAAGTATTTATTTTGTATCGTATTTTTATTTTGAAGTATTAAAAAAAGCTGTTACATTGGCAAGATAGCTAAAAGCTACCATTGGTAATCAGCAAGTAATTCACCGATCTTCCATTCAAATAAATTACTTTTTGACCCGATTTTTTTTCAAAAAAAAACCGCCTCAGCATGATGCAAAAGGGCGGTTTTTTATTTTGGAAAAGCGGCAGAAAACTATTTAATTAAACTCAGTAAAACACCCGCTGCTACTGCCGAACCAATTACACCTGCCACGTTTGGCCCCATTGCGTGCATCAATAAAAAATTATGTGGATTGCTTTCTAAACCAATTTTATTCGCTACTCGCGCTGCCATCGGCACAGCAGAAACGCCCGCCGCACCAATTAACGGGTTAATCGGTGTATCGCTAAATCGATTCATCAATTTTGCCATCATCACACCGGCTGCCGTTCCAATCGCAAATGCCACCGCGCCTAACGCTAAAATGCCCAGCGTTTTGACTTGTAAAAATGCTTCAGCACTCAGTTTTGAACCGACTGCTAATCCTAAGAAAATCGTCACGATGTTAATCAATTCGTTTTGTGCCGTTTGACTTAAACGATCGACCACACCACTTGCATTCATTAAATTACCCAACGCAAACATGCCCACCAACGGCGTAGCAGAAGGCAACAATAAAATCGATAACAATAACAACGTGAGTGGAAACAGAATTTTTTCGGTTTTGCTGACGTGACGCAGTTGCTGCATTTCGATTTTGCGTTCAGCTTCGGTCGTCAACGCCCGCATAATGGGTGGTTGAATTAACGGCACCAACGCCATATACGAGTAAGCGGCAACGGCAATTGCACCGAGTAAATCGGGTGCGAGTTTCGACGCGACATAAATGGCGGTTGGTCCATCTGCGCCGCCGATAATGCCAATCGCCGCCGCATCTTTCAGCGAAAATTCCAAACCTGGAATGATATTTAACGCCAACGCGCCAATTAACGATGCAAAAATACCGACTTGCGCCGCTGCGCCTAATAATAACGTTTTAGGATTGGCAATCATCGGGCCAAAATCGGTCATCGCGCCCACGCCCATAAAAATCAGCAACGGAAAAATGCCTAACTTAATGCCGTAATACAAGAAATGCAGAATGCCGCCTTCTTCAGCAATGCCCGCAACAGGAATGTTACTCAAAATTGCGCCAAAGCCAATCGGCAATAATAACAATGGCTCGAAGCCTTTTTTGATTGCTAAAAATAACAATAAAAAGCCAATGAGCATCATAAATGCCTGACCACCGGTAAAGTTATAAATGCCGGTGCTGTGCCACAATGAAATTAAATTTTCCATGACAACCTTTATAAAGAAACTAACACATTGCCACCAGCCACCGCGTTGCCTTCTTTCACATGAACTGCGCTGACTACGCCGGTGAATTTAGAACGAACTTCGGTTTCCATTTTCATCGCTTCCATTAACACAACGACATCGCCTTCGTTTATTTCGCTACCAACATCGACTAACACTTTTAAAATGTTACCCGACATTGGTGCAGCAATGGTTGCGCCACTTCCCGCAACAGCCGCTAACGGTGCCGCATGATGGGAAACCGCTTGGATATTTAACGCCGTTCCGCCTGCCGCCACGGCAACATTGAAGTTTTTGCCATCGACATTGACGGTGTAGGTTTCAACGCCTGACTCTTTTTTCGGTGCATTGTCAGCGGCAAACGCTGCGGCATCAGGTTTAGGTTCAAATGCGCTCGGATTATTACGATTCGCCAAAAACTTCCAACCTACTTGTGCAAATAAACCGTTAATTAAAGCGTCTTCTTCCACATTTCCGGTCAATTTTACATTTTCAATTTTGGCTTTTTCTTGAACATCGGCAATCAATTTATCCATTTCCGCGTCGATTAAATCGGCTGGACGACAAGTAATCGGCTGTGCGCCATTTAAAACTTTGGCTTGTAATTCAGCATTCACGGGCGCGGGAGTTACGCCATATTCACCTTTTAAAACGGCGGCGGTTTCTTTGGTAATCGATTTATAACGCTCGCCATTCATCACGTTCATCACGGCTTGCGTACCAACAATTTGCGAAGTCGGCGTAACCAACGGAATGAAACCCAAATCCTCACGCACGCGCGGAATTTCTTTCATCACTTCGTCAAATTTATCCGCCGCACCTTGTTCTTTAAGCTGACTTTCCATATTGGTCAACATGCCACCTGGCACTTGCGACACCAAAATTCGACCGTCAACGCCTTTCAAACCGCCTTCATATTGGGCGTATTTTTTACGCACGTCGCGAAAATAATGCGCGATGTCTTCGAGTTTAATTAAATCCAAACCTGTTGCCCGTTTTTCGCCTTCTAAACTGGCAACGATGGTTTCGGTGGGGCTGTGACCGTACGTCATACTCAAAGATGAAATCGCGGTATCGACGTTATCAACGCCTGCTTCGATGGCTTTAATTAACGTGGCGACGCTTAAACCGGTGGTCGCGTGGCAATGTAAATGAATCGGAATCGCCGTACTTTTTTTCAATTTCGACACAAGTTCAAAGGCTTCGTACGGTTTCAATAATCCCGCCATGTCCTTAATACAAATCGAATCCGCGCCCATATCTTCAATCGTTTTGCCTAAATCCAGCCACGTTTGTAACGTATGAACCGGGCTGGTCGTGTAAGAAATGGTGCCTTGTGCGTGTTTGCCCGTTTGTTTAACCGCTTTAATCGAATGTTCAATATTACGCATATCGTTCATCGCATCGAAAATACGAAATACGTCAATGCCATTCACCGCGCAACGCTCAATAAATTTATCGACCACATCGTCGGCATAATGGCGATAACCGAGTAAATTCTGACCGCGCAATAACATTTGTTGTGGCGTTTTCGGCATCGCCGCTTTTAATGAACGTAATCTTTCCCACGGGTCTTCGCCCAAATAACGAATGCACGCATCAAACGTTGCGCCGCCCCATGATTCAATTGACCAGTAACCGATTTCATCTAATTGAGCGCAAATCGGTAACATATCTTCGGTACGAATGCGCGTAGCTAAAATAGACTGATGTGCGTCACGCAAAACCACTTCGGTGATGCCTAATTTTTGGGTGTTAATAGCCATTTTTAATATCTCTCCTTTTGCTGTCCAGTTTTTATTAGCAACTGTTTAGCGTTTGATTGGCAAGGGTTGGAAGGTGTGATTAAGTATTAGTGGGTGCTGCGATATTGGTGTATCGCGGCAGTTATCGCGGCGATATAACTTTTATCGATCGCGGTATTTTTGGCAATAGGAATGCTGATGCTGGATACAGGTTCTTCAGGGAAGTAACGCTGTATCAATCCAGACATCGTGTTGATAACGATGACAAGCATGGTCAAAAATAAAAACACAATGCCCATGCCCGCAAACATCAATTCTATGCCACTGCTCATAAGTTCTGTCATGATTGCTCACTCGGTAAAAATTGTAATCGGTGCATTGTATTATAATTTTTAATTGTGCGTGCGTTGTCGATGTAATTTTTTGAGTGCAACGGGCAACACTTGACCTCCTCCCAGCCCTAAATGGAACGGGGATTCCTTATTGCTAAGGAGCGGGCGACTATCGCTATTACCTGCGGGTTTCTGCTGCTGACCGCCTTACCGCACGGTTCAATTCACAGACTCTAGCCCGCGATAGACCTCGGGTTAACACATTGATTGCGCCGACTACGTCAACGTTATTGTTATAGCCACATTCCACACAAACGAATTTAGCTTGTGTCAGATAGCGATGCGTAATTTTGGCTTTTTGTTTGAGCCAGTTTTGCGAAAACTTCTTTTTGTGTTTTAACTTGCGTTGCAACATGGCTAATTTTTCAGCCGATTTTTTGAAATTATTCAACAGTAGCAAATCACGCCGAGTATGCCGCTACCTACCCGACCTGAAGAGACAGGGTCTTGCGGCATTTTTGATAAATCGGTCACTTTAATGGATAATGCGCCCTAATTTTTAGACTATTTGTAACACCATGAAAAAACAACTCGAAACCCTTATTTCTCAAGCTGTCGCGGCATTAAAAGCGCAAGAAATTTTACCCGCCGATTTAAATCCTACCGTTCACATTGAACGCACCCGCGACACGGCGCACGGTGATTTTGCTACGAATATCGCGTTAATGTTGGCAAAACCAGCCAAAACCAATCCGCGCCAACTGGCTGAACAAATTATTGCCGCGTTACCCATAAACGAAGCGATTTCAAAAGTTGAAATTGCGGGCGCAGGATTTATCAATTTTTTCATGAATTCCAACGCGCAATATCAAGTGATTGCAGACATTCACGCGGCAGGTAGATTGTTCGGTAAAAGCCAAATCGGCGCAGGCAAAAAAGTTCAAGTCGAATTCGTCTCGGCAAATCCTACGGGGCCTTTGCACGTTGGACACGGACGCGGCGCGGCGTATGGTTCGGTCGTGGGAAATTTATTAACCGCCACAGGTTTTGACGTGCATCGTGAATACTACGTCAACGACGCGGGACGACAAATGGATATTCTAGCGACCAGCGTTTGGTTGCGCTATTTAGAAGCCAGCGGCGAAACATTCATATTTCCCAGCAACGCTTATCGCGGCGATTATGTGCGCGATATTGCTCAAAAATTAGTTAATCAACACGGTAAAAAATTCGCCCATTCAAGCGAAATCGTTTTCGCTGATTTGCCACTTGATGAACCCGAAGGCGGCGACAAAGAAATTTACATCGACGCGCTAATTTCACGCGCCAAAGAATTACTGAACGCTGATTACCGCGTGGTTTTCGATACGGGTTTGAATGATATTTTGGACGACATCAAAGACGATTTAGCCGAATTTGGCACGACTTACAATCAATGGTTTTCAGAACGTTCGTTGATGGATGACGGTTCAATTGACAAAGCCTTGGCGGTTTTGAAGTCGAATAATTATTTATACGAAAAAGACGGTGCGATTTGGTTTAAATCGAGCGAATTGGGCGACGAAAAAGACCGCGTGGTGATTCGTGATAATGGTCAACCGACTTATTTTGCGTCCGATATTGCTTACCACTGGAACAAATTAGAACGCGGTTTTGACGTGTTAATCGATATTTGGGGTGCGGATCATCACGGTTATATTCCACGAGTTCGAGCGGCTTTGACCGCTTTAGGCGCAGATGCCACAAAATTAAACGTCTTGCTCGTTCAATTTGCCAGCTTGTGGCGTGGCGAAGAAAAAGTGTCTATGTCCACGCGCTCTGGTGAATTCGTAACTTTGCGCGAATTGCGCGACGAAGTGGGCAGAGATGCCGCGCGGTTTTTTTATGTGATGCGCCGTTCTGAACAGCACATGGATTTCGATTTAGAACTCGCAAAATCAAAATCAAACGAAAATCCTGTTTTTTACGTTCAATACGCACACGCCAGAGTTTGCAGCGTGTTTCGTCAATTGGGTGAAAAAGGATTTACTCAAGATGTGGCGTTAGGAATGGCGAATTTAGCCGAATTGACAGCCGAACACGAAACCGCATTATTGACGACGTTGGCGCGTTATCCCGAAGTGATTGAACGTGCCGCGACGCAATATGAACCGCATTTAATCATTAACTATTTGCGTGAATTAGCGACCGATTTTCATACTTATTACAACGCGCATCAATTTTTAGTCGAGAGCGACACGGTACGAAATGCACGCTTGAATTTAATTGCCGCCATTCGACAAGTGTTGGTCAATGGCTTGACGTTGTTAGGCATTGGCGCACCCGAAGCGATGTAAATGACCAATCAAAATCGTACAAATCGAAACAGAAATTCGCGCAAACGTCCGCCTGAAAAATCGGGCGGCGCGTTTAAGTGGATGTTGATTACAGGCTTGCTGATTGGTTTAGTGGTTTTGGGCGTGTATTTAAAAAGTAATGGCTTGAAAAAACTGAAACAGTATTTCCCCCAAAATCCAATCACTGCGCCTGTCACGCCTATTTCTCCGATTGTAAAGCCTGAAGTTTCATCGGGTTTGTCACCTGAAACGGTGGAATCATTGGAAAAACAGCCCGATGTTAATTTATCGCCCGAAGCTGCAACGGAATTAGAAAATGGGTTAATGCCGCAGTTTGATTTTTATACGATTTTGCCCGACAAAGAAATCGTCGTGCCAGATCATGAAATTGTGACCCGAACACGCGAAGAGCGTGTAAATTCATCTATCGTACCCCCGACGGATTCGCCTATTTCCACCATTCCTGCTGAAGTACCCACTAAATCGGGAATGACTTACATGATGCAAGCGGGTTCGTTTAAAGCTACTCCTGATGCAGAAAAAATGCGGGTGAATTTAGCGTCAATGGGCATTGAATCGCGGATTGAGCGGGCGAAAGTGGGTGACGTAATTTGGAATCGCATCAAAATCGGACCGTACACACAAATGAGCAGTGTCAGCGCAATTCGGGCGCGATTGCGACAAAGTGGCATCGATGTCATTGTCACCGAAACCGGCGGCGAACATTGAAAATAAACGCTTTTTATCTCACAAATTTTGAGGTTGTCATTAAAATGTTCAAAAAATTAAGCGTAATTTTAGCGATTAGCAGTTTAGCGGCGTGTGCAACCAGTCCGACAGGACGAAATCAGCTTATTTTTATGCCCGATACGCAGATGAATCAAATGGGTTTGCAAGCATTTGATCAAATGAAAAAAGAAAAACCCATTAGCAGCGACGGGCAATTCAATCAAACCGCGCAATGTATCGTAACGGAACTGACACGCGGCATGGGGCAGAATTGGGAAGTGGTCGTTTTTGAAGATAAAACGCTCAATGCGTTTGCGTTGCCAGGCGCGAAAATCGGCGTTCACACCGGCATGATGGAATTGGTCGATAATCAAGACCAACTCGCGGCGGTTTTGGGTGACGAAGTCGGACACGTTTTGGCGCGACACAGCAATGAACGTGCATCGCAAGAAACGTTGGTACAACAAGGAATGTCGATGATTCAGCAAACCGAATACGGACAAAATCCGTTGATAATGGGCGGGCTTGGTTTGGGCGCGAAATACGGCGTTTTGATGCCGTACAGTCGCACGCATGAAAGTGAAGCCGATATGATTGGCGTGGATTTGATGGCAAAAGCCGGTTTCAATCCGGAAGACAGCGTGAAATTGTGGCAAAAAATGGCACAAGCCGCGCAAAATCAGCCGATGGAATTTATGTCTACGCATCCGGCGCACGCCACGCGCATTCAACAATTACAAGAACACATGCCGAAAGCGTTGGAGCTTTACAAACAAGCGCAAGCCGCTGGCAAAATCCCAAAGTGTCGATAAATCATGAATCCAAATTTAAAAAACTTACATCCGTATCCGTTTGAAAAACTCGCGCAACTCAAAAACGGCATTACGCCGCCCGCGAATAAATCGCCGATTACGCTGTCGATTGGTGAGCCGGCTCACGCTACGCCGCAATTTATCAAAGACGTTTTGATTGAAAATCTCAACAGTATTTCAAATTATCCGACCACCAAAGGCATTCCGACATTGCGCGAAGCGATTGCCGATTGGTTGGGCAAACGTTTTTCGTGTGACGTGAATTTTGAAACCCAAGTTTTGCCGGTGAATGGTACACGCGAAGCGTTATTTTCATTCGCGCAATGCGTGATTGATGCGGCAAAAAATCCGCTCGTCATCATGCCAAATCCGTTTTATCAAATTTACGAAGGCGCGGCTTTATTGGCGGGCGCAGAACCGTATTTTTTAAATACCACCGCCGAAACGAATTATTTGCCTGATTTTTCAGCCGTTCCCGCTGACGTTTGGCAACGTTGCCAATTGCTTTATATTTGTTCGCCCGCGAATCCCAGCGGTTCGGTGATGAGCGCGGCTGATTTTGAAACCGTTTTAACGCTCGCTGAAAAATACGATTTCGTGATTGCATCCGACGAATGTTACAGCGAATTGTACGACGAGGAAGCCAATCCGCCGGTTGGACTTTTGGAAGTTGCGGCGAAAATGGGCAATCGTGAATTCAAACGTTGCGTGGTATTTCACAGTTTATCGAAACGCTCAAATTGTGCGGGTTTGCGATCGGGTTTTGTCGCCGGTGACGCTGAAATTTTGAAACATTATTTTGCGTATCGAACTTATCACGGTTGCGCGATGTCAGTTCCGACGCAATACGCGAGCATTGCCGCGTGGCAAGATGAAGCGCATGTTGTCGAAAATCGGCGTTTGTATCGTGAAAAATTCGCGGCGTTTGTTGAGATTTTGAGCGACGTTTGCGAAATTCAAAAACCACCCGCGAGCTTTTATATTTGGCTAAAAACATCGATTTCTGACACCGATTTTACGCAACAGCTTTTTGCTCAAGAAAACGTCACCGTTTTGCCAGGAAGTTTTTTATCACGGGAATTTGAAGGCGTAAATCCCGCAGCGAATCATGTTAGAATTGCCCTGGTCGCGCCACTTGCAGAATGTATTGATGCCGCGCAACGCATTAAAAATTTCATCAACCCTTTACCAAAATAATCATGACAACCTTAGAAAATATCATTAACGCCGCCTTTGAAAACCGCGCTGAAATCACCCCTGCAAACGCTACTGCCGAAGTCCGCGAAGCTGTCACCGAAACGATCAACCTACTTGATAAGGGGATTGTGCGCGTCGCTGAAAAAATCGACGGCGATTGGGTCACGCATCAATGGTTGAAAAAAGCGGTTTTATTGTCGTTCCGAATCAACGACAACCGTGTGATGGACGGCGGCAACACGCGCTATTACGACAAAGTTGAAAGCAAATTTTCAACTTACAGCGAAGCGGATTTTGCTGCCGCTGGTGTGCGTGTCGTGCCAAATGCCGTGGCGCGTCACGGTTCATTTATCGGGTCGAGCGTTATTTTGATGCCGTCTTACGTCAACATCGGCGCGTACATTGACACCGGCACGATGGTCGATACTTGGGTGACGGTCGGTTCGTGCGCTCAAATCGGTAAAAACGTGCATTTGTCAGGCGGCGTGGGCATCGGCGGCGTGTTAGAACCGTTGCAAGCGAATCCAACCATTATTGGCGACAATTGCTTTATCGGCGCACGTTCCGAGGTGGTTGAAGGCGTGATTGTAGAAGACGGTTGTGTGATTTCGATGGGCGTTTATATTGGTCAAAGTACCAAAATTTTCAACCGTATGACGGGTGAAATTACTTATGGACGTATTCCAGCGGGTTCGGTTGTCGTATCGGGGAATTTACCTTCGGCGGATGGTTCGCACAGTTTGTATTGCGCGGTGATTATCAAACAAGTCGATGAACGCACCCGCAGCAAAACGGGCATTAACGAATTGTTGCGCGATTAACATTTCGTTAATTTCGTTATGTGTGGGCGGGTTTAGAACCCGCCCCTACCGTTCAACCTTTGTTGCAACCCTTCGGTACAATCCACGATTTTTTCAATACGTCATTTTTCAATTCCGCATTCACCGGAATCTTTTCACCCGTGATACTTTCAATTTTCGCCACCGACACCAAATAACTGTCTAATTTAGAACGTTGCGCCGCCGCACTATTCGGCACAATCCACGCAATCACTTGTTCATTATTCAATGTGCCACGAATCACCACTTTCCAAAACGCATCGGGCGTTTTGATACCGTGCGATTTTACAAAATAATCATCTTTCGTGTTATTTCCCCAAATCACACCGCCAATCACCAACAATTCATCAATGTCGCGGTAACATTCAATAATTTCTTCGGTCAATAACCATGCGCCCCGATTCATCGTCGCGGCTTGTGGCAAAATGTTGGTCATGAAATTGCTGTCGGTAATGGCTTTTTGCGAATAATCCAAATGATTCGCGGGTACTAAATGCCCGCGATCATAATTAAAACCGTACGTTTTCGCGCTCGTTTGTTGGCATTCTTTCGGAACATTGGAATCCAAAGAAAACTTTTCGACCCGCGACAAATTGCCCACATCGCGTTGCGCGTTATATTGAAATTTTACCGCGCCGTGCTGATTACAATCGAGCCACAAGGTAAAACCGGTGTAATCCACCCGCTGGATTTTTGCAGCGTAATTTGTAGAAGTCGTTGCCGCTTGAACGCTGCACGCATTACAAAAAATAACCAAGGGTAAAAGTAAAAAGACCGGACGGAATAGTTTCATTGAAATAGTGTGACTGAAGAATTGGATTAGAAAAGCATAGTTTAACACACAGCAAAAAACCGCCCCCAGCGTGTGCGGAGAAGCGGTTTTTTGTGTGTTACTTGCAACCCATTTTCACAAAAAAGCTGTGCTTAATGTCCTGCATCATTTTTGAATTGACAGTTGCCAGATATTTGATAAAAACATTTTTGTGCAACGTAAAATTTTACCGCGCCGGGATTTTATTCACTGCATTCAAATTCCATGGCACCGTTTCAATTGTGCCTTCCAAATGATTTTCGGTTTTATCATCAAAATCACTCAAAAAATCCAAACCGGTTTGCGCTTCCACCGTGTCAATCGTGGTGATAAATTGTGAAATCGGTTCTTTGCCGGTCACGGTTTGCGGCATGATAAACGCCAACGCAAACGCCGGTTTACTGTCGCTTTCTTCGGTGACGTAGATTTTGTAAAACGCTTTCGGAATATCAATATGCCACAATGCCGACGACATTTTTTCAGGATTATCACCAAAAATCGGCCCGGTAATGACCCACACTTTACCGAAATTTTTCGCGAAAAAAGACAACTCCGCTTCTTCCAAACGTTGCCAAATTTGTTGATTTAATTTTGGCCGTTGCGGACTAATATTCGTCATCAAAAAACTGTCGGCTTGCCCGTATTTTCCGTACAACGTACTCATGGCGTGATTCGGCGCATTATGCCCGCGATCAAAACCGCTGTTGGTGTAATCGTCGTGACTGACGCGATTTAGTCCACGCCAATCCGTTTGAAAACGCGCCGGACGTTTCAAGCGTGGCGCGTTATCGGCAACCGGCGTGAGCGCGTATTCCACCCACAACGGATTCCCGCGCACATCCGAATAACCCACAATAAAACCATTATTTCGCAACACCCGAAACCAAGTTTTGCTATTCCACGTTGAAATCGCTTGTGGCGTGCCTTGATACATTAACGCCGGTCGCGCCACCCACATTTCATAACCGTAACCGCATAACAACAACGTCAAAATCGGCATGATGACACGCGGATAATTCTGAACTAACCGAAAGGCGGTGAGAAAAAGTTGCAGTGTTTTATTCATCGTTTCGACATTTAACCCAGACTTTTGCTGGCTAATTCAAACACATCGTTAGAAATATCTTTCGTGTCGATAATCCGTTGCAATTGCGCTTTCATCAACGATTGGCGCGACGGTTCAACTTTGCGCCACGCGGTTAACGGCGTAACCATTCGTGACGCAACTTGTGGATTGATGGCGTTCAGTTCCAAAATTGCATCGGCTAAAAACGCATAACCTTGACCATTTGCCGCGTGAAAATGAAGCGGGTTTGTTTGCGAAAATGCGCCAATTAACGACCGCACCCGATTGGGGTTTTTCATATCAAACGCGACATGCGAACGTAGAGCTTGCACGGTTTCAAACGCATTCGCCGCTGGACTACTCGCTTGCAACGCAAACCATTTATCAATCACCAGCGGTTCATTTTGCCATTGGGCGTAAAACTGCGCTAAACACGCTTCTTTTGCCGGATGATTATTGTGAACAATTGCCACCAACGCCGCCATTTGGTCAGTCATATTTTTAGCATTTTCAAATTGCGACTGCGCCAACGCATGAATTTCAGGCGAACACACACGACTCAAAAACGCTAAACAGGCATTTTTCACGCGCCGACGACCAATCGCTTCGGGACTAAAATCGCCCGATTCATCTTTGTGATGTGCCAAATAAATTTGGGCGTGTTGCGTTTGGAATATTTCTGCCAACGTTTTCAACACGCCTTCACGCGCCCAATGAATGCCTTCAAAATCGGCAATCGTCATGCGTTCGGCTAAATAATTTTCCGAAGGTAACGACAGCAACAACGAAAAATACGCCAAATCGTCAATCGGCGAATTCAGAACTTTTTCAAACGTCGCCAACAAAATCGGATTCACGTCAGAAGATTTGCTTTCAACCAAATCCAAAATAATGCGTTCAGCCACAGATTGCGCCGCGTCCCAACGATTAAACGAATCGCTGTCATGTTGCGACAAAAACGCCAACTCTTCCAAACTGCGCGACATTTCAACATTTACGGGCGCAGAAAATCCGCGCAACATCGAAACAATCGGCGCAGATTCCAGCGCGTCAAACGTGAACGTTTGTTCCATTTTATTGAACTGCAACAGCGTTTCGGGCAACAAATCTGCGCCCGTTTCAGCGTTCAACAAACCGATTTTAATCGGGATTAACAGCGGTTCAGTTTGATTCGGATAATTTTGTTTTAAAGTCAGCGCAAACGTTTTTGTCGTTGCGTCGTAATTCGTCGAAACGTTGACAACCGGCGTTCCGGCTTGCGAATACCAGCGACGAAATTGGCTCAAATCCACGTCGTTCGCGTCTTGCATCGCGTTGACAAAATCGTCACAGGTGACGGCTTGTCCGTCGTGGCGTTCAAAATACAAATCGCTGCCACGTCTAAAACCGTCCACGCCTAACAACGTGTGCAACATTCGCACGACTTCCGCGCCTTTTTCGTAGACCGTGAGCGTGTAAAAATTGTTGATTTCAATGTAAGCGTCGGGGCGAATCGGATGCGCGAGCGGACTGGCATCTTCGGCAAATTGGCGCGTGCGAAGTTGCGTCACGTCTTCAATGCGTTTCACTGATTTTGACACGCGGTCGGCGGTGAATTCTTGGTCGCGAAACACCGTGAAACCTTCTTTTAAACTCAATTGAAACCAGTCGCGGCAAGTGATTCGGTTGCCCGTCCAGTTGTGAAAATACTCGTGCGCGATTACGCCTTCGATGCCTTCGTAATCAAAATCCGTGGCGGTATCGGGGCGCGCCAACACGAATTTGGTGTTGAAAACGTTTAAGCCTTTGTTTTCCATCGCGCCCATATTGAAATGGCTGACGGCAACAATCATGTACAAATCTAAATCGTATTCGCGCCCATAAACCGCTTCATCCCAGCGCATGGCGTATTTCAACGATTGCATGGCGTGAGCGCATTTGTCTTTGTCGTGCGCTTCGATGAAAATTTCTAGCTCGATTTCACGTCCTGATTGCGTGGTAAAGGTGTCGGCGACGCATTCCAATTGACCTGCAACCAGCGCGAACAAATAACACGGTTTCGCAAACGGATCATTCCACGTCACCCAATGTTGATTATTTTCAAATTCACCGCTGGCGACTTTGTTACCGTTTGACAGCAACACGGGGAATTCGGTTTTATCCGCTACAATCGTAACGGTAAATTTCGTCATCACGTCGGGACGGTCGAGAAAATAAGTGATTTTGCGGAAACCTTCCGCTTCACATTGCGTGCAAAGCATTCCGTTCGACAAATACAAGCCTTCCAACGCGGTATTTTCTTTCGGGTTAATCGTGTTTTCAATCATCAGCGTGAACGTTTCAGCTTGCGGCACGTTTGAAATCGTCAACGTTTCTGCGGTTTGAATGTAATCGGTTAATTCGATTTCATTCAACACGACACAATTCAAAATCAATTTTTCGCCGTGTAAAACTAAATCTGCGCTGGCATTTTTGCAAGTAGAATTCCGTTGCAACGTCAGCGTTGAAAGCACTTTTGTATTTTCAGCGTCGAGCGAAAAATGCAGTTTTACGTCGTGAATTAAAAACGCGGGAACGGTGTAATTTTCGCGGTAAATCGTTTGGGGAGATTGAGTAGTCATAAGTTTTTTTAAAATAAAAGTGATTAAAAAAGTGGGCGCAGTGTGGCGCGTTCAGATGATTGAGGAAATTATTCCCGATAACTCGCGCTCGCGCTGGCGGTTTCCCACAACGTCACTTCGGTAACGTAAAAACCGTTGGCTTGCAAATGCTTGAAAATCATTTTGCTTAATACTTCAGCCGTCGGGTGTTCATCCAAGACCAAAAACCGCTCGTTGTTTTGAATCAACGCGGGAATAATCGGGTCGTCTTTGTGCAGCAAAAAATTGTGGTCGAGATGCGTATTCA
This sequence comes from uncultured Pseudomonadota bacterium, assembly GCA_903870545.1. GTDB lineage: Bacteria > Pseudomonadota > Gammaproteobacteria > Methylococcales > Methylomonadaceae > UBA10906. The sequence continues at coordinate 152,702 of CAIQDI010000018.1, read as the reverse complement.
CATAACTTTCGACGCAGTCTTTCACGTCCGAAAAATCGCAAACCATGCCTTGCTCGTTCAAATTTTCGTGCGTAATTGAAATCGCCGCTTTGACGCTATGCCCGTGCAAATGCCGACATTTCCCGCCGTGATTCATCAGCCGATGCCCGTAGCAAAAATACACTTCTTTGGTAATCGTGAACATTTTTAACCCTTAATTGTTTTGATGGTAGTGGCGATTTCATATTCGTCGGCGGCTAATTTTGTGACACGCACCACTTCGACAAATGCCGTAAAGGCTGGCGTAATCGTATTTTGTGGTGTGATGTTGATTTCTATTGCTTTGCCTTCGTCGATCGATTGTGCCGCGATAAACGAGATACCGGAACCGCTTAACGATGAACAGCGGGCAGAATAAAATTCGGTAGAATCAACTAATCGATAGTGCATTTCACTATCAATACTGATGCGGAGATAAGCGCGTTTTTCGTCATGTTTCATTTTATTTTTCCTGTGTTAAAACGATGAATGCGCGAAATTTTACTATAAAATGGCGAACTACATTTTTACCTTTTCACTTTTGAGCGTTTTGCATGAAAAAAGACATTGTTTTAACCGGAATCACCACGACTGGCACGCCGCATTTGGGCAATTACGTCGGCGCGATTCGTCCCGCCATTAACCTCAGTCAGAATACCAACGTCACGCCGTTTTATTTTTTGGCGGATTATCACGCGCTGATTAAATGCCAAGAACCGCAGCGCGTGCGTCAATCGAGTTTGGAAATCGCCGCGACGTGGTTGGCGTTGGGTTTGGATACGAATAACGCGGTTTTTTATCGCCAATCTGACGTGCCAGAAATTTTGGAATTGACGTGGTTATTGACTTGCGTCACGTCGAAAGGCTTGATGAATCGTTCACACGCTTACAAAGCAGCGGTCGCGGAAAATGAAGATGATGATGCCGATAAAGGCATTACGATGGGTTTGTTTAGTTATCCGATTTTGATGGCGGCGGATATTTTGCTATTCAACGCGAGCAAAGTTCCGGTCGGTAAAGACCAGCTGCAACACATCGAAATGGCGCGGGATATTGGCGCACGTTTCAATCATATTTACGGCGAACATTTCACCTTGCCGGAAGCGGTGATTGATGAAAAAGGCGCGATTTTGTCCGGTTTGGATGGGCGCAAAATGAGTAAAAGTTATCAAAATACCATTCCGTTGTTTGAACCCGAAAAGAAATTGAAAAAATTGATTAACAAAATTAAAACCAATTCGCTCGAACCGCACGAACCGAAAGATACCGCCGATTGCACGCTGTTCAGCACCTTTCAAGCGTTTGCGAATGCGGAAGAAATTGCCGATGTTCGCCAACGTTACGCGGCTGGAATTGGTTGGGGCGAAATGAAAGCCATTTTGTTTGAAAAAGTGAATGCCGAAGTCGCCCCGGCGCGGGAACGTTACGAAGCGTTATTGTTGCAACCGAATCACATCGAAGAACAATTACAAATGGGCGCGGCAAAAGCACGGGCAATTAGTCAGCCGTTTATTGCTCAACTGCGCGAAGCGGTGGGGATTTCACGGTTTTAAATTTAGGGGTACGACTTGTAAAATTTTTAGCGTAAAACTTACACTCAGCTTTTATTCGTTTAATCGAAAGGAAAAAGATCATGCAAATCCAACTTCAAATTAGCATCGACGATAATTTCTTGCTGTTGCTCAAAGAAAAGAAAGACGAATTCATCAAGCAGATGGTATTTCATCACGCTTTGATGCTTTATCGAAAAGGCAAACTCAGTTTGGGCAAAGCGGCTGAATTAGCAGGGTATGACAAAATCTCGTTCATTCAAAAATTACAGCACGACGGTGAAGTAATTTTTGACTACGAAAATGAGCTAACCGTTCAAATGGCGACTTCGGCTGACCATGTGTTGACCTTAATGGAAAGCCGATGAAAGTTGTCACCAATACCACGCCAATTTTGTCACTTTCTGCTATTAACCGCCTGTCATTGCTGAATGAACTCTTTGGGAAGTTTTATATTCCCTGTGCCGTTCATCAGGAAATTAAAGCCAAAAATAGTTTGGGTTATTCTGAAATTGATCGCATGGATGTTGAAATTATTGCCGTGCGGAACAAGGATTATCTGAATTTATTGTGCAATGAACTCGATAAAGGCGAAGCAGAAGCTATTGTTTTGGCAAAAGAATTGAACGCCGATATTTTGGTGATTGATGAGCGATTAGGTTACAAAATCGCACAATCTCAACAACTGTACCCAATTGGCACGCTGACCATTTTGGAATTAGCGAAAAAGAAAAATCTTATCGAGTGCGTCACGCCGTTGCTGGATGAGTTGATAAGCAAAGGTCGTTGGTACAGTAAAAATGTGCGCGATAACTTTCTCAAACAAATCGGCGAATTGTAAAACGCCCTCACAACTACAAAAAAGTAAACACGTTGAAAACTCATCGACGCTAACGTCGCCGACAAACAACTGTTTATTGCTCAACCGCGCGAAGCGGTGGGGATTTCACGGTTTTAAAAACAAAACCGCCCGCTTTTTCTGAAAAACGGGCGGATACTTAGCTAGAAAACGTCGCCTTGCTTACCGACATTTTGTTGGGCTTTTTTGTTCACTTCAATCGGATTCGGTAAATCCATCGTCGCGCCTTCGAGCAACTCTTCAACGCACACGACTTTAATTTTGGGGTAAGTGTTGCCCGTGAATGCGTTGGTATATTCGCCTAGTTGTTTGCTGTATTTAACAAGATTATCGGCACGATATAAGCAGAGAAAAATCCCGCACGCCGCGCCGTCACGAGTTACAACCCCGTGTAATTGGTCAAGCATTGCTGGTACAACTTTCTTGTCTGATTTCACGCTGAAAATAACTTTTTCAGTTTCGACCACGCCATCTTCAAATCGGTCTGCAATGTACGCAATGCCATCAATGCCGCCGTCTTTGCCTTTCTTATCGTTAATCATGCCACGATTTTTTGTGTACGCTAACACCATCCATTTCTCGAACTCTTTGCGGGTTTTGTCATCCACTTTGTTTGCTAATGCCACCGCGCTCGCCATATCTTTTGGTACACCGCAAATCGTGATATTTTCTTCAGCTACACTTGATGCGTCGTGGTCTTCGAGGCGTTTCAAAATCAACGCAATCGATTGATAAGTTATATCAACACCAATCCATTTACGTTTTAAGCGTTGAGCCACGGCAATCGTCGTGCCGCAACCGCAATAAGCATCTAAAACAACATCGCCTTCGTTTGAACTGGCTTTGATTATTTTTTCTAATAATTTTTCTGGCTTTTGAGTTGGATAACCCATGCGTTCTTTTGCTGATGGCGCGATAAATGGAAGTTGCCAAACATCGTTTTCTCTAACTCCTTTTTCATCGACTTCACCATTACTAACTAAAACTGGTTCTGCGCCTTTTTTAAATCGATGCAAAACTCCCTGTTCTTTACGCGCGATTGAACCTTCTGTGTAATCGGTGTAAGCCACGTTAAACGTGTGATTTTTGCTTTTAGCATAATAAAAAATAACATCATGCAGATTTTGAAACTTTTTTGATTTGCCCGTCCATCTTCGGTAATGCCAAATAATTTCATTTAAAAATTCACCACCATTCGGGCAAAAAACAGCATCGCAAACCAGCTTTAAATAGTGACTCGCGGTGGGGTCGCAATGCAGATAAAAACTGCCCGTCGGTTTTAACACGCGGTGAATTTGTGCAATCCGTAACGTCATGCTGACCAAATACGCAAACAATGAATCTTTGCCCAGCACAATTTCTAAGCCTTTGATTAAATCAATACTTTGCGTGGTCAATGCGCCGCCGACGTTGGCTTTAATTTCTGCCAGTCCTTGAACTGCGCTGTCGTTCCAAGTCCAAGTGTCAATAAATGCCTGAGCTTGCGCGTTGTTTTCTTTTTCTTTGCCGACGTTCAAATAGATTTGGCTGTAATCGCGGTTTGAATTAAAAGGCGGGTCGATGTAGCACAAATCGACGCTTTCTTTGTCGATGTGATTGCGTAAAACGTCTAAGTTGTCGCCGTAATAGATTTGGTTTTTCATAGCAAAAAGGCGGTGAATGTTATGAGTTTTGTTTTCATTTTTGTGCCTCGTGGTGGTTAAGAAAATGTTAATTATGGTTTCGTAATTCAGCGACGGCTTCAATGTGCAATTAAATCTGGATGCAATTTCACCCATTCGCGTAAAACATCATTCATTTTGGCTTGCCAGTTTTCGCCTGTGGCTTTGAAAATGGCGATAATGTCAGAATCTAAATTGACGATTTCTTTTGATGCAAAACCGCGTCTAATCAAAATGCCATTGTTATATTCGTCAGCTTGTTCAAAAAACGCATCCGTTAATTCAGGCGCGTCGTCCTCATCAATCCAATCGGTGTCCATAAAGTTCTTGTTCACGTTCATTAGCTTTTCTCATTGAAATAATACGGCGATTTTCGCCGCGAGGTGTCCAAACGACAACAACCATTCGTTCGTGTAATTTACCAAACGTAATAAAACGCGGTTCATTGTAATCTTGTCGATTATCGGGTGCTGTGAATTGATGCCCAGCAAAAACTTTTTCTGCATCGGCAAAATCTAAACCACGTTCTGTTAAGGTTTTGTCACGTTTGTTTGGGTCGAATTCAATCAACATAATTTTATTTTCATTTTTAAAAATTATTTCGTGGGGGCGGATTTAGAACCCGCCCCAACAATTTAAACCTCGTGATAAATCGCCGCGCCTTCGTTTAAGAATTCTTGCGATTTTTCATCCATGCCCGCTTTCAAAGCTGCTTCGTCGGCAATGCCTTTTTCAGCGGCATAATTTCGCACGTCTTGGCTGATTTTCATCGAACAAAAATGTGGGCCACACATTGAACAGAAATGTGCGACTTTTGACGATTGTTTTGGCAAGGTTTCATCGTGGAATTCACGCGCTTTTTCAGGGTCTAAACCGATGTTGAATTGGTCTTCCCAACGGAATTCAAAACGCGCTTTTGACATCGCATTGTCTCGCGCTTGTGCGCCAGGATGCCCTTTGGCTAAATCTGCCGCGTGCGCCGCGATTTTGTAGGTCACGATTCCTTCGCGCACATCTTGTTTATTCGGCAAACCCAAATGTTCTTTTTGCGTGACATAACACAGCATCGCGCAACCATACCAACCGATATTTGCCGCGCCAATCGCTGACGTAATGTGATCATAACCAGGTGCAATATCTGTCGTGAGAGGTCCTAATGTGTAGAACGGAGCTTCGCCACATTCTTCGAGTTGTTTTTCCATGTTGACTTTAATCATGTGCAACGGAACGTGTCCAGGACCTTCAATCATGGTTTGCACATCGTGTTTCCACGCGATTTTTGTCAATTCGCCCAGCGTTTCGAGTTCGCCAAATTGCGCCGCGTCGTTTGCGTCATAAATCGAACCTGGACGCAGTCCGTCACCCAATGAAAACGCCACGTCGTAGGCTTTCATGATTTCGCAGATGTCTTCAAAGTGCGTGTAAAGGAAACTTTCGGTGTGATGCGCGAGACACCATTTCGCCATAATCGAACCGCCGCGCGACACGATGCCCGTCATACGTTTGGCGGTTAATGGAACGTGATGCAAACGCACGCCCGCATGAATCGTAAAATAATCCACGCCTTGTTCGGCTTGTTCAATTAGCGTATCGCGGAAAATTTCCCACGTTAAATCTTCGGCTTTGCCGTTCACTTTTTCGAGGGCTTGATAAATCGGCACCGTGCCAATCGGCACCGGCGAATTACGCAAAATCCATTCGCGGGTTTCGTGAATGTTTTTGCCGGTCGATAAATCCATAATCGTGTCGCCGCCCCAACGAATGCCCCAGAGCATTTTTTCGACTTCTTCTTCAATCGACGACGTGACCGCAGAATTACCCAAATTGCCGTTAATTTTCACCAAGAAATTACGCCCAATAATCATCGGTTCTGATTCGGGGTGATTGATATTATTGGGAATAATCGCCCGACCACGCGCCACTTCGTCACGCACAAATTCAGGCGTAATCACGTCAGGAATCGACGCGCCAAACGAATCGCCAGGATGTTGACCTTTCCACAAATCGCGCATTTCTTCCATTTTTTGGTTTTCACGAATGGCGATAAATTCCATTTCAGGCGTGATAATGCCTTGGCGAGCGTAATACATTTGGGAAACGTTTTTGCCTGCTTTGGCGCGACGCGGTTTGCGAACCAACTCAAAACGCAATTCGTCCAAACTGGTGTCGGCTAAACGTTCTTTACCATATTCTGAACTGGGTTCAGGCAATTCTTCGGTGTCGTCACGTTCCAAAATCCACGCCGCACGCATTGCCGCTAATCCTTTTTTCAAATCGACTTCCACGTTTGGATCGGTGTAAACGCCAGACGTGTCGTAAATATAAAGTGGACCATTTTTTTCGACCGCGCCAAAATGAACGGGCGTATCCGAAAGCGTGACTTTACGCATGGGAACTTGAATGTCAGGGCGTGAACCTTGAACGTAGATTTTTTCTGATGCGGGATACGAATCGATTTTGATGCTGCTTGCTGCGGTAATTTCTGTCATGTTGCTCTCTTTAAATTTAAAAATATAAAAAAAGCGCAGGGAAGTTTTTTAAGGCTTCCCTGCGCTGGTATTAACCAAAAGTTCAGGTTCAAAGGGTTTTTTCTCAGCCTTGCAAAAAAACAAAGCACCCCTAGCCATTATGGACGGTAGTAAATTAAAGGATAAGGCGGCGAATTGCAAACCTACAAAAATTGTCGGTAAAATTCGCGTGGCGGCAATCTTGAATAATATCATCCGCGCGTGAACCGATTTTGCTAGAATAGCGCAAACAAACTTCGTGCGGATTAGCTACATTGTTGGCAAATCCGATTTTTTTACCCTCCAATTACAAAAAGTAGCCCGTGGATTTAAAACATATTAGAAACTTCTCCATCATTGCCCATATTGACCATGGCAAATCAACGCTCGCCGACCGTTTCATTCAACTTTGTGGCGGCTTATCTGACCGCGAAATGTCCGCGCAAGTTCTTGATTCAATGGACATTGAACGCGAACGCGGCATCACCATTAAAGCGCAAAGCGTCACACTCGATTTCAAAGCGGCGGACGGTGAAACCTATCAATTAAACTTTATCGACACGCCTGGACACGTTGATTTTTCGTATGAAGTGTCGCGTTCTTTGGCAGCGTGTGAAGGCGCATTATTAGTGGTCGATGCCGCGCAAGGCGTTGAAGCGCAAAGCGTAGCGAATTGTTACACCGCGATTGAACAAGGTTTGGAAGTCGTGCCGGTTTTAAACAAAATCGATTTACCGTCGGCTGAACCCGAACAGGTGAAAAACGAAATCGAAGAAGTCATTGGCATTCCCGCTGACGAAGCGTTGATGATTAGCGCGAAAACAGGCTTGGGCGTGAAAGACGTTTTAGAGCAACTCGTGTTGAAAATTCCACCACCAAAAGGTGATCCGGACGCGCCGTTGCAAGCGTTGATTATTGATTCGTGGTTCGACAGTTATTTGGGCGTGGTGTCGCTGGTTCGCATTATGAATGGCAGCATCAAGCGCAAACAAAAAATTATGATTATGTCCACGGGCAAATCGTTTTTGGCTGAAAAAGTCGGCGTATTTACGCCTAAGCGTGTGGAAAAAGATATTTTAAATACCGGCGAAGTGGGCTTTTTAGTCGCGGGAATTAAAGATATTTTTGGTGCGCCGGTCGGCGATACGGTCACTTCGTCAGAAAATCCCGCAACCGAACAATTAACCGGTTTTCAACGTGTTCAACCGCGCGTTTTCGCAGGACTTTATCCGGTTAGTTCCGACGATTACGAAGGTTTACGCGAAGCCTTGAACAAATTGAATTTAAACGATGCCTCGTTGCAATTTGAACCTGAAACCTCGCAAGCGTTAGGCTTTGGTTTTCGTTGCGGATTTCTAGGAATGTTGCACATGGAAATTGTGCAAGAACGCCTTGAACGCGAATACGACGTTAATTTAATCACCACTGCGCCGACCGTAATTTACGAAGTGATTACTCAAACCGGTCAAACCATCATGGTGGATAATCCGGCGAAATTGCCCGAAAACGGCACCGTTCAAGAAATTCGTGAGCCAATTATTCGCGCCAACATTTTGGTGCCAGAGGCTTACGTCGGCAACGTGATTACGTTGTGTATCGAAAAACGCGGCGTGCAAAAAGATATGCAATACGTCGGGCGACAAGTTTCGCTGCATTACGAAATGCCGTTAAATGAAGTGGTTCTCGATTTTTTCGACCGCTTAAAATCGGTCAGTCGCGGTTTTGCGTCGTTTGATTATGAATTTTTGCGCTTTCAAGTCGCGTCGTTGGTGAAATTGGACGTGCTAATTAACGCTGAAAAAGTCGATGCGTTGTCGAGCATTGTGCATCAGGATTTGAGCGTCAAACGCGGACGCGATTTAGTCGAAAAAATGAAAGAATTGATTCCGCGTCAAATGTTTGAGATTGCGATTCAAGCGGCGATTGGCTCGAAAATTATTGCTCGTTCAACCGTGAAAGCGATGAGTAAAAACGTGCTGGCAAAATGTTACGGCGGCGATATTTCACGCAAGAAAAAACTGCTCGAAAAACAAAAAGCGGGTAAAAAACGCATGAAACAAGTGGGGAATGTTGAGATTCCACAAGAAGCGTTTTTAGCGGTTTTGAAATTGAACAAAGAATAACGGTGATATAAATGGATTTTGATTTTTCGTTTTTTTTATTCGTCGCAACCGTGGTCACTGGCGTGATTTGGGGCGGTTATGCGTATTATTTGAAACTCAAAAATGTGCCTTATGAGATTGAAAAAGAGCCGCTTTTGGTCGAATACGCGCATTCATTTTTCCCTGTCGTATTGATTGTATTTTTACTGCGTTCGTTTATTGCCGAACCTTTTCGGATTCCGTCTGCGTCGATGATGCCGACGTTGTTGGTGGGCGATTTCATTTTGGTGAATAAATTCACTTACGGCATTCGTATTCCCGTTATTAACAAAAAAATCATTGAGTTAAATCAACCGAGACGCGGCGATATTGTGGTGTTTCGGTATCCTAAAAATCCCGAAGTCGATTACATCAAACGGCTGATTGGTGTGCCGCACGACAAAATTTCGTATGTGAATAAACGTTTAACCGTGAATGGTCAGGCGATTTCAGAAGCATCTTTGGGTGCATTTCAAGGCGTGGGGCAGGGCGAAGATATGACGGGTTCAGCGAACTTTTTGGAAAATTTAACCGGCGTAGAACATCAAATTTTAAATCGTGACGGCGTGCAATCGGTTGAATTTACTTACACCGTTCCTGAAGGTCAGTATTTCATGATGGGCGACAACCGCGACAACAGTAACGATAGCCGTTATTGGGGAACGGTTCCCGAAGAAAATTTAGTCGGCAAAGCGTTTTTCATTTGGATGAGTTGGGATTGGCAATATAAAGGCGTTGATTTTGGGCGCATCGGCACGGTTTTGAAATAAATGATAAAAAAACCCGAAGTATTAAGTAAAAAATTAGGCTTAGTGTTTAATGACCCACAATTGTTTGTCCGCGCGTTGACGCACCGAAGCGCGAGTTCCCGCAACAATGAACGCTTGGAATTTTTGGGCGATGCCATTTTAGGTTTTGTGATTGCTGAACAGTTATACCATTTATTTCCCACCGCGCCCGAAGGTGTGCTGAGTCGATTACGCGCCAGTTTAGTGAACCAACGTTCATTAGCGGAGTTGGCGCGGCAACATAATTTGGGCGATTATTTGTTGCTCGGAACGGGGGAATTAAAAAGCGGTGGCTTTCGCCGTGATTCGATTTTGTCCGATGCCGTTGAAGCGATTATTGCCGCGCTATATCAAGATCAAGGAATGCCAGCGTGTCAAAAATGGGTGATTGAATTATTCGCTGAAAAGCTGAAAAATTCCTCGTTAAACACCGGTCAAAAGGATCCGAAAACTCGTTTGCAAGAATTTATGCAAGCCAAACAATTAGACTTGCCGCAATACGATTTGGTGACGATGTCGGGTTTGGCGCATGAACAAACGTTCAAAGTACAATGTAAAATTTCGTTATTGCCCGCCGTGTGTATTGGTGCTGGCGTAACCCGTAAAGGCGCGGAACAAGCTGCTGCCGAAATCATTCTCGAATTATTATTAAAGGAAAACATCTTATGAATTGCGGTTACGTCGCGCTAATCGGTCGCCCCAATGTCGGCAAATCGACCTTAATGAACCATTTACTCAAACAAAAAATTAGCATCACCTCGCGCAAACCACAAACGACGCGCCATCGGATTTTAGGAATTAACACGACGGACGCGGGACAAGCCATTTACATGGACACGCCCGGAATGCACGCCGATCAAAAGAAAGCGTTGAATCGCCAACTGAATCGCACCGCCGACACCACGTTGTTGGGCGTAAATGTGATTGTGTGGTTGCTCGACGGATTAGCGTTTCAAGAATATGACGAAGTGATTTTTGAAAAACTGAAACAAGCGGGTTTGCCGGTGATTTTAGCGGTGAATAAAATCGACCGTGTCGTGGACAAAGACAAAGTATTTGCCTTTTTTGCGGCTGCCCAAGAACGTTTTCCGTTTCACGCGATTTTTCCGATTTCTGCCTTAAAACGCATTCATTTGGACGAGTTAGAAAGTTCGATTATGGAATTATTGCCCGAAGGAAATTTGATTTATCCCGCTGATCAAATTACCGACAGACCCGAACGGTTTTTGGTCGGTGAAATTATCCGTGAAAAATTGATGCGCCGTTTGGGTGCTGAATTGCCGTACGAATTGACGGTCGAAATTGAGCGTTACGAAGAATTGGAAAACATCAGCAAAATTTACGCGATTATTTGGATTGAGCGGCTGTCGCAAAAGAGCATTATTATCGGCACGGAAGGCGAGATGCTGAAAAAAATTGGTACCGACGCGCGGCTGGATATTGAGCGTTTGATTGGGCAAAAAGTGTATTTACAGCTGTGGGTGAAAGTGAAAAAAGGCTGGTCGGACAACGAACGCGCGTTGCAAAGTTTGGGTTATCAGGATTAATTTCTGACAAATTTTGAACATAAAAAGGCGATAGCAATATCGCTTTTTTATTGCTTACGATTTTTAAGTTTGATGTTGAGCGAAAAGTAAAAATCCATCATCTTGAACGTGACGAATGCACCTTTGCCTGTGTTACGGTAAAATGCAACACGCTGAAAAAGCGACTCTCTTTTTATAAACCATTAGGAAAAATAATGCGTAACATTACCTTGATTAAAGGCGACGGCATTGGACCATCGATTATGGATGAAGCGGTAAAAATCATTAACGCTTCGGGTGTGCAAATTAACTGGCAAGAAATGCACGCCGGTTTGGGCGCGTTTGAAGTGTTTGGTACGCCCATTCCCGAAGAAACCATGGCATCGATTGACAGCACGCGATTGGCTTTTAAAGGGCCGTTGACGACACCGATTGGCGCAGGATTCAGAAGTATTAACGTAGCATTGCGTCAAAAATACGATTTGTATGCCAACGTGCGTCCAGCGAAAAGTTGGAACGGCGTTAAAACTCGTTATGAAAATGTTGATATTGTGATTGTGCGCGAAAATACCGAAGGACTTTATGCCGGTTTGGAGCATTATTTAACGCCGAAAAAAGACATTGCCGAAAGTATTGCCGTGGTGACTCGCGCGGCTTCTGAACGAATTATCGATTATGCGTTTCAATATGCGCGTGATAATCACCGCAAAAAAGTCACCGTTTGCCACAAAGCGAATATCTTGAAATACACGCAAGGGTTGTTTTTAGATATTGCGCGTGAAACGGCAGCGCGTTATCCCGACATTGAATTCAACGAACGAATTATCGATGCGACGTGTATGCTGATGGTGATGGATCCACAACAATTCGACGTAATTGTTTGCACGAATATGTTTGGCGATATTTTGTCAGATTTAACGGCGGGTTTAGTGGGTGGTTTGGGCTTAATTGCCGGCGCGAATATCGGCAACGACGCGGCATTATTTGAAGCAGTTCACGGCAGCGCACCGGATATTGCCGGCAAAAATATCGCCAATCCAACCGCTGTCATTATGGCAGGCGTGATGATGTTGCATTATATTGGCGAACACGAAGCGGCTGAACGTATTAAAACAGCCGTTGAAAAAGTGGTGGCCGAAGGTATTTTTGTCACCCCCGATTTAAATCCAAATACCAAAGCGGGTACGGTTGAAATGGGCAACGCGATTGTTGCTGCACTGAAAAATTTATAATTTAATTTTAGGACTGTTATGCACGAACTGATTGAACGCGAACTTTATGAAGCCTTGGAATACGCTCGCGGTATTGACGAAGAACAAGGTAAGCGCATTTTGATTCAATTTGAAATTGATCAACCGATGTTTTCATCGACGTTATTCAACGTTTTTCCGTCGATTATTGGCAATCAAAGTGGCGAAGCTAAATATCAAAATTTGGCGCAATACTTTGCTGATTTATGTTTTGACGTGTTGTGTGTTTATACCAAAGTGTTTGGCAAAATGCCGAAATTTGAAGACAACACGTCGTGGATGGAAAGTCAGGCGATGTTGTTGGATAAAGAACTCGCACCGTTAATGGAATCGAGTAAAATCAGTGACAAAGCGGCTAAAAAAATACGCGATGACTTCTTCAAACCGAAAGACGGTGAATTTATTCAAACCGGTTTGGTGCAATTTTTGAACGAATCGATTGATGAGTTCGCCAAAGAATCTGACGAAGGTTATCATGATTCGATGTTAGATTTGTCGAAAACGATGTTGTTTGTCGTGGTGCGAATGTTTAACAATCTTTACACGCCGATTGCCGCTGTTTAAAACACTAAAATTAAAGGCTTAACAGGTTTTTGTTGAGCCTTTAATCGCGCCATTTCCACGAAAATTCCACTTTAAAAAACGAGAAAATTCTCATGCCCCAACTTGTTGTTTGTGCGTTATACAAATTTGTCACCCTGGAAAATTACGAAGAATTGCGCCAGCCTTTGCATGATGTGATGGAAAAAAATCAGGTGCGCGGCACGTTGCTTCTCGCCAGCGAAGGCATTAACGGTACGATTGCGGGTTCACGTCACGCCATTGATACGGTGATTGATTGGTTAAAAATGGATGCACGTTTAAACGATATTGACTGCAAAGAATCGCTAACCGACAACCCGCCGTTTAATCGCACGCGCGTTAAATTGAAAAAAGAAATTGTCACGATGGGCGTAGAAGGTATTGATCCTAAACGAATCGTCGGAACGTATGTCAATCCAAATGAATGGAACGCGCTAATTAACAATCCCGATGTGTTACTGGTGGACACGCGCAACGATTATGAATTTCAAGTTGGCACGTTTAAAAATGCCATCAATCCGAACACACAAAGTTTTCGTGAATTTCCCGAATACGTTAAAAATAATCTCAATCCACAACAGCATAAAAAAGTGGCGATGTTTTGCACGGGTGGCATTCGTTGTGAAAAATCCACCGCCTTTTTGAAAGAACAAGGCTTTAACGAGGTTTATCATCTCAAAGGCGGAATTTTAAAATACTTGGAAGAAGTCCCCGCCGCTGACACACTTTGGGAAGGCGAATGTTTTGTTTTTGATGAGCGCGTCACGGTCAATTTAGCTCTCGAAAAAGGCAGTTACGACCAATGCAACGCTTGCCGAATGCCGATTACAGAAGACGACAAAGCCTCTGATAAATACCTGCAAGGCGTGAGTTGTTCGCATTGTTTTGATAAAAATACGTTGGAACAAAAAGCCCGTTTCACCGAACGTGAAAAACAAATGGAATTAGCCAGAAATCGCGGCGAAGCGCATCTCGGCACGGACGCAGCGAAATTACTTATTCAAAAACGTGTCAGCAAATACAGCATCCGAAATCAGAAATCAGCCAACATAAACTCATGAAAAAAATTGAACTTCTCTCGCCAGCGGGAACCATTAGAAATATGCGTTACGCCTTTGCTTTTGGCGCGGATGCCGTTTATGCGGGACAACCGCGTTACAGTTTGCGTGTGCGAAACAACGATTTTATGCACGATAATTTAGCGATTGGCATCAACGAGGCGCATCAACTCGGCAAAAAATTCTTTGTCGCGGCGAACGTGATTCCGCACAATGCGAAAATTAAAACGTTTATGAAAGACATTTCGCCGGTAGTGGCGTTGAAGCCGGACGCGCTGATTATGGCGGATCCGGGTTTGATTATGATGATGCGTGAAACGTATCCTGAAATGCCGATTCATTTGTCAGTTCAAGCGAATACCGTGAATTACGCGGCGGTGAAGTTTTGGCAAAAAATGGGCGTGGAACGAGTGATTTTGTCGCGGGAATTATCGCTCGATGAAATTGCTGAAATTCGTCAACAATGCCCCGACGTAGAACTGGAAGTTTTTGTTCACGGCGCGTTGTGCATTGCGTATTCGGGACGCTGTTTATTGTCAGGTTATTTCAATCACCGCGACCCAAATCAAGGAACGTGTACGAATTCTTGTCGCTGGAAATACGACACGCAACCCGCCGAAGAAAATGCAGAAGGCGATTGGGTTTCAACTGAAAAAAGCGACGTTTTGTCGATGAGCAATATTAGCAACGCCAGTTGTGGCGGCGCGGAACGTCATCCGTTAGCCGACAACATTTATTTTCTGGAAGAAGAAGGACGCAAAGGCGAATTGTTGCCGGTGATGGAAGACGAAAACGGCACTTACATCATGAATTCCAAGGATTTACGCGCCATTGAACACGTTCAGCGGTTAGTTGAAATTGGCATTGATTGCTTGAAAATAGAAGGTCGCACGAAGTCGCATTATTACGTTGCTCGCACCGCACAAACGTATCGCCAAGCCATTGACGACGCGCTGGCGGGACGTGAATTTAATCCGGAATCGCTGGGAATTTTGGAAAATTTAGCGAATCGCGGTTACACCGACGGTTTTTATCAACGTCATCACACGCACGAACAGCAAAATTATTTGACGGGTTATTCTAAAAGCCATCAACAACAATTTTGCGGTGAAATTCGCAGTTACGATAAAGAAAGCGGTTTAGCGACGATTGACGTGAAAAATAAATTTGCGGTGGGCGATAAAATCGAACTGATTTTGCCTGAAGGGAATCAAGATTTGGTGATTGAACGCATGGAAAATATGTACGGGCAAGCAATGCAGGAAGCGAGCGGCGGCGGTTATGAAGTCAAAATTCCGTTGCCTGAAAACGCGGGGAATTATGGTTTGATTTCGCGCTATATTTAATACTAAAAAAACCCGATTGCCAGTGCAATCGGGCGTTGCCGTTCAGTTACGCTCGAATAATTAGTCGTCGGATTCGTTGGTTTGGTCAGATTGTCGAAAATGAACCGTGAGACCTTGTAAAAAATTTCTCAACACTTGATCGCCGCATTTACGATGATGTTTATGCGCTTCGTGTCTAAAAAAAGCACTGAGTTCAGGCTTTGACAATTCAAAATCCGCCAATTTAAGCGTGTGCAGCATATCTTCTTCTTTGAATTCAAAAGCGATTCTCAGTTTTTTCAGAATGGTGTTATTGTCCAATTCACCTTTAGGTTTTTGGACAACGTCGCCTTCGCTGCCTTCTTTTTTGCCTCGGTTGTAAGTGATTAAGCCGTCTAAAAACAACGTCAATTGCTCATTACTCGCGGGGACAAAACCGTCGTCATTGTCTTTTTTCAACAGGTGCAGCAAATCTTCGCGCGTTATGTCGTAATCGCTCAACGCAAATACGTCCATCATTGCCGCGTCATTTAAATTTAAAGCGTAACGCAAACGGCGTAATACATCGTTATTTATCATAAGTTTATTGTTAGTTTTAGTAGCGGGACGTGGATAATCGCACGTTTTTTTAATTTATGCAAAACGCAGAATCGTTTTAACAATAAGACGATTACGCTTTGTCAGAAAAAAACCACATTTGATAAATGCTCAATAAAATTTGTAAACCCATCGAAATGCCCATCAACGCGCCACTTAAAATCACCACATAAGCAAACCCTGGAATCGATTTTGTGATGAACCACGACACCACATCCAACAACATCGCGGCGAACGGCACCACCATTGCGACACGTTTGACGTAAACATTGATTTCGCAAAGTAGAAAAATTTTGCCAATAAAAAACAAAATAAACGCAATGCCAAATAAATGAATGTGCGAGATGCGAATTAAGGTTGGAATGGTCGCGCCACCGGCGTGGGAAACTTCAGAAACACCCGCGTAATTCGTTAAATCCGGCAACGACGGATTGATGCTTGGTGTGTGACACAACACACAATCGCGATTCAAAATCGGCGCAATGTTTTGGTTATAACCTTCTTCATCCGCGCCAGCATGAATCCATTTCAAAATCACATCTTGGTCACTTTTGATTTTTAAGTTCGGAGCCATAATGCCTTTTACCGCTGTTCCCAAACGTGTTTGCGTGGACGAACCGTAATAACTAATCACCACGTCTTCCACCGAAAGCCCGGCTTTCCCGTCCAAACCTTGATGCGTGTAATACATATTTGCCAGCGCGGCTAAATATCCCAGTCCAATCGTCAGCAAAAAAACGGTGTTTAAAATCCGTTCGCTAATTGAAATATCTTTGAATCGCGAATAAGTGCTATCAGCCATAATCTGTAATCCTTAAAAAAAGAAAGGCGTTCAAAAGTGAATTTTGAACGCCTTGAATATAAAATAAATTTTAGTCGAAATTAAAACGCTAATTGCCCGTTAATCAAGAACGTGTTGTTCGTAGTTGCCTCAAAACTTGCCCCATTTGCTTTTGTATAACCGATGTATTGCAAGCTGGTACGCAAATTCAACCACGGCGCAAGATAAGAAGTCGTTTTACCGAACGGAACATAAACTAATTCAGCTGTAAAATAATTGCTGTTTGGCTTATAAAAAGAGTAGCTACCGTCTTCAGAATTAAGCGTCGCATTATTTGAACCGTTGATTTGGTTATAAGCGAGTGTAATGCCATAAGTCTGATCAAACGTATAAGCGGTATTGATTTTAAACGTATTCAAATAGGTTTTAGCATTTGGGCTGAGTGAATTAAGAATACGCGAAGCAGACAATTTTTGATCTTCATAAATATAGGTTAATTTTGTTTCAAAAATATGCTTTGGATTTGCCATATATTGATAAGTCGCATCCAATGCCACGTCCGTGTAATGGTCAGTTTTACCTGTGCTACGATCACGCGCGGGAAAAACATTTGCCATCATGCCGTAATGACCAATCGAAACAAAATGCCCCTTCCAATCTTTTTGCAATGCTACACGCCAATAAGGTGCGGCACCGTCAATTTGATTTTGCTGTGCATCTGCAACGCCCAAACCTTTTTGAACATTGTTACTTAGCGACGTATAGCCACCTGCTTCGAGATAAAGTAAATTATCAATCATGGTGTAAGCCGTCGCGCCACCCACTTGCGTTCCAAGTGTTCCGTCAATCAACGCGCTTGTTCCAACACCTGGTTGTGTAGCACTGCTGGCATAAGGAAATCCCCAAGCACTGGTTGTATTCCATAAATCTTGAACAGTTGGATTATTATTTGCTGAAATACCATAAGTTATTGGCATATCAAACAGTTCAGTATTGTCCGCAAATCGAATATCCGTGTTATCTAACGCTAATCGTTTGGCGTAACCATCAAACGTTAATTGACTGAACGCGCCTACTTTTTCATAAACGCGCCCAGCATAAAATAATGAGGCTTGATCAAACGTTGTCGTATTATTTTTATTGTTAAACGGGTCATCATCATTGTTAGTCGCGGTGGCATCATTATTCTTATTGCCAGGATTAGAGCCAGAAGGATCTTTGTCTTGTTGAATGTGCGTAAATGAACCTTGCACCATTCCACTAACAGCGGGAATTTTAGAATCTTTGTTGTTATTACCCATCGTATAACCGCCCAATTTAAAATCACGTCCAAACGGGGTTAAATTCGGGCCAAACGATTGCGTGTGACATTGACTACACGCCGCGCCAGTTTGACGGGTGAAACTCGGTAAGGCACTCGCTTCAAAACTGGTAGCGGCGGTTAATAAAATTGAAAAGGTTAAAATTGAGCTTTTGAATTGATACATGCTTTTTTCCTAAATTAAATTTTCGTAGTGGTCTGATTACCGCAATTATCGAACCAGTTACGCTGAAAAATCTTATCCATCCGATAAATAATGGAATTTTTTTGCAGATTTTAAAATCCTCATTTTGAAATGGTTGCAATCCACCTTTTGCTGGTTGAAATGAACAAAAAATAAAGCGCGACGCAATCACTCCATCGGTAACGATGCCGCTTTTTCCGCGCCCACTTTTCGTAAAAAAGGTGCGAGCAATAATGCTGATAAAAAGATGAAAGCGATAATTTGAAACAGATTATTAAACGTCATAATTTCAGCTTCGCGCCACGCTAAAGTTGTCAAACGTGCCAAATTTTGTTGCGTTAAATGTTGCCCGATTTCATCGGTCGCACTAATCGATTCACGCAACGCCGCATAATGGGTTTTGTTCAAATTCAACATCAACGTATTCGCTACCGCCAAACCCATCGCGCCGCCTAAATTTCGCATTAAATTATACAAACCGCTGGCGTTTTTCACTTCGTCCATCGGCAATAAACCCAACGTCAACGTGTTAATCGGCAAAAAACAAAACATCAACGCGCCACCGCGAATGGCTTGCGGCAAGAAAAATTCCCAATAACCTGATTCAGCCGTTAATTCACCATTCAACCATGAACCCAGCGCAAACATACTCATGCCCAAACACAGCATCAAACGTAAATCTAATTTCTTTTCGAGCGGCCCTGCGACGAATGCCGACATTAATTGAAACAGGCCGACGACCATCAAATAATAGCCAATCTGCAAACTATTCAACCCTTTAATGCTGCCCAAATAAATCGGCGTTAAATAAATAATCGTATAAAGCCCAATTCCTAAAACAAAACTAAACGCGCAACCGACCGCGAAATTTCGATTTTTAAACGCATACAAATCAATAATCGGGTGCGGATTAACCAATTCCCACCAAAACATTGCCGCGCCGCTCAATACCGCGACAACCGTCAATATCAAAATTAAATCATCTTCAAACCATTGATTGCGTGCGCCTTCTTCCAACACCACTTGCATACAACCTAAACAAATCGCAATCAAGGCAATGCCGATAAAATCCATTTTTTGTAATAACGCCCAATCGGGTTTGTCGATGTCGAGAAAAGTAAACACCATAAAACAAACGACAAAACCGGGAATAATATTGATTAAAAACAGCAATTGCCAACTGTAGGAATCGGTTAAATAACCGCCCAAAACAGGGCCAATTGTCGGTGCCATTGTGACGATTAGCCCCAACACAATACTCATCGTCGGTTGTAATCGCGGCGGGAACAAAATGAAAATAATCGTAAAAGTCATTGGAATCATCGCGCCACCGAAAAATCCTTGAATGCAGCGAAACACAATCATTGACGGTAAATTCCACGCAAACGCACACGCCAAACTCGCCAAGGTAAAACCACCTGCCGATAAAACGTATAAATAGCGCGTCGAAAAAACCCGTCCGAGCCAGCCCGACAACGGAATAATAATAACTTCGGCGATTAAATACGACGTTTGCACCCACGCGATTTCATCTTGCGTCGCGGACAAACCTGCTTGAATTTCTTGTAACGAACTGGCGACAATTTGAATGTCCAACACCGCCATGAATACGCCAATCGCCATGCTGAAAAATCCAATCCATTCGCCGGTTGTTAAAATCCGTTCGCCTCTTGCATTGACGGCGGTCATAATGGTTTCACTTCCACTTTCACATTCACCGAAAAGCCCGATTTCAATAACGTGGTATTTTCGTTGGCATCAAAAACGATTTTCACTGGCACCCGGCGCACGATTTTGGTGAAATTTCCGGTCGCATTTTCGGCGGGTAAAATACTAAATTCTGAACCACTGGCGGGCGCGAAACTATCGACTTTGCCGGTAAAATTCAAAGTCGGATACGCATCAACATGAATTTTGACTGGCTGACCGACTTTCATATTTTCGATTTGCGTTTCTTTAAAATTGGCTTCCGCCCAGATTTTCTGCGTTTCAAGCAAATATGCTAAATGTGTTCCCGCTTCAACATACGCGCCAATTTGTACGCCTCGATGTCCAATTACGCCATCAAACGGCGCACGAATTTTGGTATTGTCCAAATCGATTTTTGCCAACGAAACTTGCGCTTGCATTTGTTTAACCCGCGCTTCCGCTTCGGAAATTTCGCTGTCAAAACTGGTCAGTTGTTTTTGTTGCGCGGAAACGGCGGCTTGCGAACCGCGCAATTCGGCGGCTGCTTGTTTCGATTCGGCGTGCATTTTATCGAGTATTTGTTGCGGGGCAGAACCGCGTTCGATTAACGCGGTGAAGCGTTCCAAATCTTGCGTAATGTGATGACGTTTGGCTTGCACCACCGAAACCGCTGCATCTGCGCTGGCAATGTTGGCGTGTTGCGTATTTTTCGTGGCGCGAACCCGTTGGGCGTGCGCTTGTGCTTCAATCACTTGCGCCTGAGCAAACTCTAGTTTGGCTTGATAATCGCGGTCATCAATGACGGCTAACACCTCACCTTTTTTGACGGTTTGATTATCGTCAATTCGCAAATCGGTAATGTAGCCAGCCACTTTGGGCGTAATCAAAACGCTATTGGTTTTTAAATAGGCGTTGTCGGTGCTTTCGTAATGTTGGCGTTCTTCAAACCACGAAAAACCTGCCCAACCCGCGCCCGCCAAAATTGAAATTAAAGTTAAATAAGTAAGAAGACGTTTCATTGAATGACCTTGATAAACTAAACGGTTTAGTTTATTCTAAATCATCCGTTTAATTTAGCAAGTGTTGGTTTAAAAATGACTGAATTTATTGAATCCATCGACCCAAAACGTGAAGCCATTGTGCAAGCCGCGACGCGCTTATTTTTAAATAATAATTATCGCAGTGTGAGCATGGATAAAATTGCACAAGCTGCACCGGTTTCCAAAGCGACACTTTATAACCATTTTGACAGCAAAAATGCGTTGCTGGCGGCGGTGGTTGGCGAATTGTGTGGCGCGTTATTGCAAACCCTCACGCAAACGTTATCGACCACCGATAATGTTGCCCAAAATCTAAAAAAAATTGCCGAAGTATTTGTTGAACTACTTTATTCACCAGACGGACTGGCAATGTATCGTTTAGTCATTGCTGAAAGTCATGAATTCCCAGAATTAGGACAAATGGTTTATGACAACGGCGCAAAAATTGCCGTCGCGCAATTAGAATCTTATTTACAGCCATTAAATGACGTTGGAATTTTATCTATTGCAAATGTGCGTTTTGCTGCCGATGCGTTTTTTAGTTTATTAAAAGGTGAGTTACATTTTCGGTGTTTATTAAGCGTACAACCGCCCCCGAATGAACAGGAAAAAACACAATTGATTGAATCAGCTACCGCACTTTTTTTACAAGGAATTGGCTATGCCACGAACTAATTTTTTATGGTTAAGTTTATGTTTAGCGACGACGACACACGCTGAAAATTTAAACGATGCGTGGACAGCGGCATTAAATAGCAATCATCAAATCAAAGCCGCACAAGCGAATACCGACGTTTCACAAGCACAACTACAAGCAGCTGAAGGGCAGAATTTACCTGATTTAAATGTCGGCACGGGTTACACGCAATATAACGAAACGCCATCGGCAAAAACAAGTATTGAAGGGAAAGCCGCCCAATTTGCGATGCAACAAATGGGCAGCGTGAAAGCGCAAGCGATGGCGACGTTGCCAATTTATACCAGCGGCAAAATTACCCACAACATCAATGCCGCGCAAGCCACGTTGGACGCGACGCAAGCGAGTGAACAGGTTGCCGCGTTGAATTTGAAAATGCAGGTGGCGGATAGTTATATCGCGGTTTTGCGTTTGGAAGATGCGGTGCAAGTCGCCCAAAGTCATATTCACAGTTTAGAAAGTCATCAAAAAGACGTGAAAGATTTGTTTGACCAAGGCGTGGTGGCGAAAAATGATGTGTTGGCGGCGGACGTTGAATTATTGAACGCGAAACAACTTTTGTTACAAGCGGCGAATGTTTATGACAATGCCAAAGCGCGTTATAACCAATTGTTGACGCGCCCCTTGACAGCGAAAGTAGAACTCGCCAAACAAGTTCCTGAATTGCCAAAATCAACGTTAGAAAATTTAAATCAAAGTGCGTTAACTCAACGTCCTGAGTTAGTCGTTTTGAATGAACAAATCGAAAGTTTGCATGAACAAACGAAGGCAATGAAAGCGGGTTTATTGCCGCAAGTGGCGTTGAATGGCGGTTATCAATATCAACAAAATCGTTATCAGGCGTACGAAGGTTTGTGGCAAGCAAATGTCGGCGTGGATTGGAAATTGTACGATGGTAGTACGAATCACAAGGGCGAAGCCTTTGAAAAACAAGCCTTAGCGTTAAAAGAGCAGCGCGAAGAATTGTCTGGACAAATTTTGTTACAAATTCGGCAAGCGTGGTTGGATAGCCAAGAAACACAACAACGTTTGCAAGTGGCTAAACAAACGATTGTGCAAGCGGATGAAAATCTAAAAGTCACAACAGACCGCTATCAACAAGGTTTAGCGACGCACACCGAAGTGATTCAAGCGGAAGATTTACGAACGATAACGCATAATAATTTGAATAATGCGAATTATGATTTAGCGTTAGCGGGTTTGCGAATGAAACGAGCGGTAGGTAATTTTTAATTTTTTGCAGACACAAAAAAGCCGCTGAGTCTTACGAGTCAGCGGCTTTTTTATCTTACAAGATTTAGACTAAAGTAACGTCTTCAGCTTGTGGACCTTTTTGACCTTGAGTCACTGTGAATTGGACTTTTTGTCCTTCATCTAATGATTTGAAGCCTGATCCAGCGATGTTACGGAAGTGGACGAATACATCTGGACCACTTTCTTGTTGAATGAAACCGAAACCTTTTTCAGCGTTGAACCACTTAACTGTACCTGTTGCCATTGTTGTAGCCTTTTAAAAATTTGAAATGTAAATCCCTTTCGGGGGTGGTGCTGTGAAATTAAAGATTACTTCATGGTTTAAGCAGGACGAGCAGTACAACTAAACTTCGTAGAGATAAGCATAACGGTAAATCTATTTCGAGCTGTCGTGATTTTATAGAGCGAACTTATTAAAGTCAATTATTTCGTATTATTCCCAACAATCGCTAATATCATCTGTAGCTTTTTTTGCACCTTTAACGCCTTTTGAGTCCAACGAAAGTACGCCACAATCATCCTCGTCTTGAGGTGAAGCGGGGATTGCCGTTAAGGTGTAAGTCGTTTTGTCGGATGATAGGCTGAACGTATAATTCTTTGTACTACTCGTTGTAATGTCACTCGTCGCTACGCCGGTGTAATCATTATTATTTTCTACGCGCCACTGCTCCATCGCTGTCGCCATCGAAAGTAACGCCGCCTGCGCCTCAGAACGCTTAGATTTTTGAATGTATTTCACATAACTTGGATACGCCACGCTGGTCAAAATACCGATAATTGCCACGACAATCATAAGTTCAATTAACGTAAAACCGTTTTGTTTTTGGGTCATTATTTTGCTCCCATGTTAAGTTTAATCAACCAAATCGTCCGACACTTCGTTCAATAATTCCGCCACACGCATTCCGGTGTCAAACGAATCATCGTAATAAAAACGCAATTCTGAAATGTGCCGCAGTCGCATTCGTTTTGCTAAAGCGTGACGAATCAAGGGCGACAACTGATTCATAACCTTCGTGCTGGCTCTTTTACCAGCATCGTCGGTGTTCAAAACGGTGATATAAATTTTCGCCACCGCCAAATCTTTGGTTACAATCACTTCGTTAATCGTCACAAAACCAATTCGAGGGTCGCTAATTTCACGTTGTAAAATTAACGACAACTCTTTTTGCATTTGCGAAGATACTCGTGTGTGACGAGCAAATTCTCTAGCCATTTTTACAATTCCCGTTTAACTTCAATGCGTTCAAATACTTCGATTTGATCACCAGCGCGAACGTCGTTGTAATTTTTCACGCCAATGCCGCACTCCATGCCCATTTTAACTTCGGCAATATCGTCCTTGTAACGGCGCAACGATTCCAATTGACCTTCGTAAATCACCACGTTTTCGCGTAAAACCCGAATCGGCAAATTACGTTTAACGAAACCATCTAGCACCATACAGCCGGCAATCGCGCCCAATTTTGGCGACGTAAAGACTTCGCGTACTTGCGCCAAACCAACGATGTTTTCTTTAATTTCGGGAGCCAACATGCCGCTAATCGATTTTTTAACTTCATCAATTGCTTCGTAAATGATGCTGTAATAATGCAAATCAACGCCACGTTCTTCAATCATTCGGCGAGAAGTCGCATCAGCTCGCACGTTGAAACCCATCAAAATTGCGCCAGAAGCTAAGGCTAAATTCACGTCGCCTTCGTTAATGCCACCCACGCCGCCGAAGACTACTTTCACTTCAACTTCGTCGTTTGACAATTCAATTAACGAACTGCGTAACGCTTCTAAACTGCCTTGTACATCTGTTTTTAAGACTAAGTTCAACGTCGCGACTTCACCCGAAGTCATTTTCGCAAAGACTTCGTTGAGTTTTGCCGCTTGTTGAGCAGCATGGCGCGTAAAGCGTTTTCTGTCTTCACGATGTTTCGCTAATTCTTTGGCAACGCGCTCATTTTGCACTACTAAAAATTCATCGCCCGCGTTCGGCGTGCTGGATAATCCTAAAATTTCAACCGGTTCACACGGTCCTGCGGTTTTAATCGTTTTACCGAGTTCATTAAACATAGCCCGAACGCGCCCATATTCATGACCACACAAAACCATTTGCCCACTTTCTAATGTGCCGCGTTGAACCAATACCGTTGCCACTACACCGCGTCCACGATCCAAACGGGATTCAATAACAATCCCTGATGACGCACCTTGGACAGGTGCTTTCAATTCTAAAATTTCAGTTTGAACAATCAACGATTCGATTAACTCGTCTACGCCTTCGCCGGTTTTTGCGGAAATTTTCAAGAACTGCACATCGCCGCCCCATTCTTCCGCCAACACGTTCAACACAGACAATTCTTGCATCACTTTGTCAGGATTTGCGCCTGGTTTATCCATTTTATTCATGGCGATAATAATCGGCACTTTTGCAGCGCGAGCGTGTTCAACGGCTTCTTTTGTTTGCGGCATCACACCATCATCCGCCGCCACCACAATAATCACTACGTCCGTTACATCTGCACCCCGCGCACGCATTGCGGTAAATGCCGCGTGACCTGGTGTATCTAAAAATGTGACCGAACCGTGATCCGTTTTAACTTGATACGCGCCAATGTGTTGCGTAATTCCACCTGCTTCACCTGCCGCGACGCGCGTTTTACGAATGTAATCGAGTAACGTCGTTTTACCGTGATCGACGTGTCCCATAATGGTGACAATCGGCGCACGCGGTAATTCTGGATAACTTTCGTCTTCCGTCACTTCCGCTAACATTTCTTTTTCAAAATCATCATCGCTTTGCATAATGGCGGTGTGACCCATATCTTCAACCAAAATCGCAGCGGTATCTTGATCGATGCTTTGGTTGATGGTCGCCATAATGCCGAGTTTCATTAAATGTTTAATGACTAATGCCGCTTTCACATTCATTTTGTTGGCTAATTCAGAAACGATAAGCATCTCTGGAATAGTCACTTCATAAACAATCGGCGCAACCGGCATTTCAAATTGATGTTTACCATCATTTTGAACGATATTGCGTTGAGCGGGTTGCTTGCCCGTTTTTTTCTTGTTGTTACGTTTCGCATCTTTACCCGCATAAGACGAGTTGCCGCCGGCTGGTTTAGCGGGGCGACGAGTACGGTTTTCTTCCTGTGTTTTTGCTGCCGCTTGCGGCGGTGTTACGCTAGCTTGAGGCGGTTTTGCACCTGTTTGAGCAGCAGGTCTTGCGCCATTTTGCGGAGGTTTTGCATTTGTTTGCGCCGGTCTCGTGCCATTTTGTGGCGGTCTTGCGCCATTTTGCGGAGGTCGTGCGTTCGTTGTTTGCGGTTTATTTTGTTGTTTTAATGCGTTGGCGGCGGCTTGTTGTTTAGCGGCGGCTTGTTGACGCACTTTATCGGCATTGCGGTTAATCGAATCTTCCAAACGCTGATCTTTTTCCATTTGGCTTTTACGCGCCGCTTCTACCTCTTGTGCTTTGATTGTTTCGGGCGACAATTCAAAAGCAACATTGTCAGCAACCGGCGTAGTAGCTTGAGCCACATTCGTTTCTACATTTTTAGAATTTACCACGGTCGCTATTTTTTCGACTTGAGGTGCCGAGGTTGTTGTAATAACGGGTGCAATGGTTTCTTTTTCAGCAGAGCTAGACTCACGTTTAATGTAAGTTTTTTGTTTACGCACTTCAACGCTAATACTTTTTGTTGCGGTGCCAGGCGTATTCGATTGTTGTAATTCGCTCACTTTGCGACGATTTAACACCACGCGATTCGGTGCATTTTCATTTTCGGACGTGGCTTTACCGTGACGCTGGCGCAAATGTGCGAGCAATTTTGACTGCTCCGCGTCATTCACTTCAGATTCTGGGGTCGAGGCGGTTAAACCTGCTTCTTTCAATTGTACCAACAAACGGTCCAACGGAATTTTGACGGTTTCTGCCAACTGACGTACTGTTTTTATGCTCATATTCTTCTCTCCTCTATTCGGTTGCTGATTCGGCAAACCACGGCTCACGAGCTTTCATGATTAGTTTTGCGGCACGATCTTCATCAACACCCGCGAATTTTAATAAATCGTCAACGGCTTGTTCGGCTAAATCATCTAATGTCACAATGCCGCTATTTGCCAGTTCATGCGCTAATTTAGCGTCCATGCCTTCCATCGTGAGCAATGCTTCATTCGGTACTGCTATAGCCTCATCCGGTTGTACAGAAACCTCAATACTTTCTTCTGCGGCAATGGCGCGAATCAATAGCGCATCTTTTGCTCGACTGCGTAATTCTTCAACAATTTCTTCATCGAACCCGTCGATTTCTAATAATTCGTTAGACGGCACATAAGCAATTTCTTCGATGGTATTGAAACCGACTTCGACCAAAATCACCGCAATTTCGTCATCAATATCCAACAAATCAATAAACATTTGTGTGATTTTATTCGCTTCAGCTTCGCTCTTTTCTTCGGCTTTCGACGCATCAATAACGTTTAATTCCCAGCCGGTAAGTTGGCTCGCTAAACGTACATTTTGACCGCCACGCCCAATTGCTTGCGATAAACTTATTGAAGCCACCGCTAAATCCATGCTGTGTTTATCTTCATCGACCACAATCGATTGAATTTCTGCGGGTGACATCGCGTTAATCACAAACTGTGCGTCGCTAGGATGCCAAATAATAATATCGACGCGCTCGCCGGCGAGTTCATTGGTCACAGATTGAACTCGTGAACCGCGCATTCCGACGCAGGTGCCGATGGCATCTAAACGTGGATCGTTACTTTTCACCGCTAATTTTGCCCGCGAACCGGGATCACGCGCTGCCGCCATGATTGAAATAGTGCCTTCGGCAATTTCAGGCACTTCCAAACGAAATAGTGCAGTCAATAATTCGGGCGCATTACGGCTGACAAACAATTGTGGCCCCCGCGCTTCAATGCGAACATCTTTCAAGTAGCCACGAATTCGATCACCTAAACGCATGGCTTCGCGCGGAATCATATCTTCTTTCGCAATATAGGCTTCAACGTGTCCGCCCAATTCCAAATAAACACTGCCTTTGTCGATGCGTTTGACGGTACCTGTCACTAATTCGCCAATGCGGGATTTATACGCATCGACAATTTTATTGCGTTCAGCATCGCGTATTTTTTGGATAATGACTTGTTTCGCGGTTTGAGCGGCAATGCGACCGAAATCTACTGATTCAATTTCTTCATAAATCACGTCGCCAATTTTCGCGTCAGGGTCATCGAATTGTGCCACTTCGAGCAAAATTTGACTCATTGGAAATTCAACATCTCTACCCAATGCAGAATCCGGCGCAACGACATCCCAGCAACGATGCGTTAAATAATCGCCATTTTTGCGATCGATAGCGACTTGCGCTTTAATGTTGCCACCGTAACGTTTTACTGTTGCCGCTTCTAATGCCGCTTCAATGGCTTGAAAGACGATTTCTTTTTCAATTTCTTTTTCATTGGCAAAAACATCTACGACTAACAAAATTTCTTTATTTGCCACTACGCCCTCCTTTGGCGAGTAAATAATCGGGAACTAAGCGTGCTTTGCTCATTGCTGCAAAGGGAATGGGTAATAATTCTTCGTTTTCTTCTAGCGTAATAACATCGTCTTCAACTAGAACAATTTTTCCCGTGATTTTGCGCCGACCATTGACCGGTGAGAATAAATGAACCATGACCGTACTGCCCATATATTGGCTAAATTGACTAATTTTGTAAAAAGGGCGATCTTCACCTGGCGACGAAACTTCTAGGGAATAATTATCTGAAATCGGATCTTCAACGTCTAATACGCCGCTAACTTGGTGACTCACTTTGGTGCAATCTTCTACTAAAATACCATTCGCATGGTCAATATAAATGCGTAACAGACCGTTTTTAGGATGCGGATTATATTCCACCCCGACACAGTCATAACCTAACCCTTCAACCACAGGTTCGATTAACGCAAGCAGATGTTCTGGAGCTTGCTTCATGATGTCCTCGCTTAATTTTAATCAAAAAAAAAGAGCCACAGGCTCTTCCATTATTACGTTCAATTTTCAGGCATGGAATAAGTCACCTAACTCAAATCCTAGAAAATAAAAAACCCCAAAAATGGGGCATTTAGAAATCTGGTTGCGGGGGCAGGATTCGAACCTACGACCTTCGGGTTATGAGCCCGACGAGCTACCAAACTGCTCCACCCCGCGATTGATGTTTCACAGTATATTGTTTTAATTGATTTTATACAATCTATTTTTATAAAAATGTTTGTGTTGAGATTGTTTTGGATTCATAAAGCAGGTAGTTGAATGACAAATCCCGCGCCAATTTTGCGACTAGAATCCACCCAAATCGCGCCACCGTGTTCCTCAATAATCTTTTTCACAATCGCCAAACCTAAACCCGTGCCTTTTATTTTTGTGGTGACGTACGGTTCAAAAATATGTTCAATTTGTTCGTCTTTAATTCCCACGCCATCATCGTGCAACGCGATTTCAATGAAGTTAATATTATTTTTTTGTACTCGATGCACGTCAATGTCAACCTGACCTTGGTCGTCAATCGCTTCCAGCGCGTTTTTAATTAAATTGTGCAAAACCTGCCTAATACTGACCGGATCGCCATGAATCATCAGCGCATTATTTTCATAATTCACGTTGAATTTCACCCCCGCTTTTAACACATATAACGACAAAACCTCTTGAATCAACGCCGACAAATCGACATTCACTGCCTGTTTTTTAGACGGTTTCGCGTACTCCGAAAAGTCATCCACCATTTCTTTCATTGCTTCGACTTGTTGGACAATGGTGCGCGTCGAGCGTTGCAACATATCCGCATCGGCTGCCTCTAATTTATCCGCTAATTTGTGCTGCAAACGTTCCGCCGATAATTTAATCGGGGTGAGCGGATTTTTAATTTCATGCGCCAAACGTCGCGCCACTTCGCCCCACGCCGCATTTTTTTGAGCTTGAATTAAATCCGTTACATCGTCGAACACCACCACCGCGCCGACTTTGCGTCCATTTTGTGAAAATAACGGCGTGCCACGACATAATAATTCTTGTCGTCCGTTTGAACCCAAAAAAACTAAGCGTTGTTGCCAAATGCCTTCGGCTTGTTCTAAAAAACGCTGAATCGCTTTTAACGGTTCGGCTAATTCGGTGTAATCGTCCGCTAATTTCAACAGCGTTTCGCCGACAAACTGTGACGCGGACACATGAAAAATTTGGAATGCCGCTTGATTCGCGGTGCGAATTTTATGATTCGCATCGAAACTCATCACGCCCGCCGTTAAATTCGCCAAAATCGTTTCTAAATAAGCGCGTTGATTTTCAACTTCAAAACTCGCCATGCGCGTTTCTTGGCTGGCTCGTGCAATTCGTTGAGTCATTTCGTTGAACGATTCCACCAAAAATCCCAAATCGTCTTGCGCCATCACCGGCAATTGTTGGTCATATTGTCCCGAAGCCACAGATTGAGTGCCTTTCACCAGTTCTTTTACTGGCGCAACAATGGTGCGAATGCTGATAAACGCAATCCAAATCGCCGCCAATAAACTCATTAACAACACTAATGACAACGCGAGCGAAAAAGTCATTTTCAGCGAATCACGCAAAAAATTCATTTCTTGATAACGCACAAAGGCAAATTCAACCGAATCCGCTAAATCCGCAATTCGCACCGGCACCGGATACAACGCCTGCAAATAACGCAATTCTTTCGATTTCACGGTGAGAATGACGCGAATCATTAACGCATCATCTCGAACTGGCGCAAGTGCTGCGAATTCACTATTTTGGCGCAATTGTAACCACGTATTTTCATCGGGCAAACTGGGCAAAATATCACTCGGATTCGCACTGCTTGACGCGATAATTCGGTTTTGACGCGAAAATAACGTCATTTCTGCCGCGCCCGATTGCACCCGAAAATTTTCCATTTCTAACGTGGCGTGCGCTTCGGGCAATTCCGCTATTTTTTCGGCGAGTTGCTGCGTTTGCGCTTTATTCCAGCGAATCCGCTGATCGAGCGAGGCTTGACTGAGTTCGAGCGCGTCTTCCATCGCGCGATCCATTTCAACGTTAAACCAACTGTCGATGCCTTGATGCAAAAACTGCATCGAAAAATAAAACACGATTCCCGCTGGCGCGAGCGAAAGCACCACGAACAATGACACCATGCGAATTGTCAGGCGTGAACCGGCTTCGCGCCGCTTGAGTTGGCGAGCAAGTGAATATAAATTCGCGCCTACCAAGCCCAATAACGCCACCGTTCCCACGCCGTTCACCAGCAATAACCACGAATACATCGCGCTAAGTTTCGACGATTCTTGCGTCGCGCTGCTCATCAATTGCAACGACAATAAAATCAAGCCACATAAAATGGCAATCGATAAACCCGCTGGAAGTTTTATTTTGGGAAATCGCATGATTTTTTGAACTCCACCATCGCCGCCACTTTCACACTCTCTTTCACAATCGAAAACATTTTTAAAATATGTGTGAATTCGTCTTCGGTTAAAATAAAAAATATCTGTTCGCACTAAACCTAACGAAATCAGTCCTTGTTAGGTTTTAGATGATACACCTCAGGATAAATAATATTCGTACTTTTAGCCTCTTTGGAGGCACTTTAAATACTGTCGATTTACTGATAAATTTTAGCCTCTTCGGCAGCGCAGCGAATTCATTTATGCTCAAATAAGAAACTATGAATCAATAAACTACTGTATTGTCAACGAATCGGTACGTCTGTATACTTTGCCCCAAGTTAGTTATTTACATTTTTTACACCAACCAAAGGAACATTATCATGAACGCTTTCACTAGAGATGTATTGATTGCCTTGATGTTTATCGTCGGCATTGTTGGATTTATTTCGGGTGAATTCATTATTTCAACCGTATTATTTGCATCGGCTGCTATTTTCAGCAATGTACATTTGAACCGTCAATTTTACAGCTGAGTTTTGCCCAAACATTCTACCTCCTGTTATTTTGTAACAAACATTGACTCCTCATTGTCCTGTTTGACCTCTCGCTCTCTTTATGAAAATAAAGAGAGCTTTTTTTTGCCTGTTCATTATCCGAACGCGGTAAAATAGCGGTTTTCTCACTTACTTTAAACATTAAAATCATCATGCGAACTTCCTCCTTTCCTTTAAATACAGTCAAAGAAACGCCGTCTGACGCGGAAATTATTAGCCATCAATTGATGATTCGCGCTGGTTTAATCCGCAAATTAGCAACGGGTTTATATACTTGGTTGCCGTTGGGATTGCGTGTGTTGCGTAAAGTTGAACGCATTGTCCGCACCGAAATGGAAAAAACCGGCGCGTTAGAAGTGCTGATGCCAGGATTGCAACCGGCTGAATTGTGGCAAGAAACGGGACGTTGGGATCAATACGGTGCGGAATTGGCGCGATTGAAAGATCGTCACGGGCGTGATTTTTGCCTCGGCCCGACGCATGAAGAAATCATTACCGACATGGCGCGGCACGAAATCAAAAGTTATAAACAATTGCCGATTACCTATTTTCAAATTCAAACGAAATTCCGTGATGAAATTCGCCCGCGTTTTGGCGTGATGCGTTCGCGTGAATTCATTATGAAAGATGCGTATTCGTTTCATTTAACCGAAGAAAGTTTGCACGAAACTTACGAGGTGATGCACGCCGCTTACACATCAATTTTCACGCATTTTGGTTTGAAATTTCGCGCCGTTGTAGCGGATTCGGGTTCGATTGGTGGTGCGATTTCGCACGAATTTCATGTGTTGGCGGATTCGGGCGAAGATGCGATTGCCTTTTCAACGGAAAGTGATTACGCGGCGAATGTTGAAAAAGCCGAAGCAATAATGCCGACGCAAACTCGTCCAGCCGCAACGCAAACTATGTCGATTATCGACACGCCGAATCAACATAGCATCGTTGACGTGTGTGAATTTTTGAACATTTCGGCGACGCAATGCTTGAAAACTTTAATCGTGAAAGGCGCAGAAGAAGGTGAATTAGTCGCGTTATTATTGCGTGGCGACCACGAATTGAACGAAATCAAAGTTGAAAAAATCGCCAGCGTCGCCTCACCGTTGCAATTTGCCAGCGACGAAGAAATTCAACGCGCGTGCGGTTGCCAAGCGGGTTCGATTGGTGCGTTGGGGTTGACGATTCCCATTATTGCCGACCGTAGCGTTATCGTGATGGCGGATTTTGTGTGTGGCGCGAATCAAGACGGCAAACATTATCAAGGTGTAAATTGGAAACGTGATTTGCCGTTGCCCGAACACGTTGCCGATATGCGAACCGTGGTCGAAGGTGATGTCAGTCCAGATGGCAAAGGCACATTGACCATTGCACGCGGCATCGAAGTCGGACATATTTTCCAACTCGGCACCAAATACAGCGAAGCAATGAAAGCCGGTGTCATCAACGAAGGCGGTAAAAACCAAATCATGTTGATGGGCTGTTACGGAATTGGCATTTCACGAGTGGTGGCGGCGGCAGTGGAACAAAATCACGACGCACGCGGCATTATTTGGTCGGCAAATTTAGCCCCGTTTCAAGTGGCGATTTGCCCGATGAATATGCACAAATCGGAACGTTTACGCGCAGCGACAGAAAATTTATATCAACAGTTGGTGAACGCCGGCATTGAAGTGTTACTCGACGATAGAAAAGTTCGCGCTGGTTTTATGTTCTCGGATATGGATTTAATCGGCATTCCGCATTTATTGGTGATGGGCGACAAAGGGTTGGACGCGGGAACGATTGAATACAAAGGTCGAACCGATGAACAAGCTGAAGATATTGCGATGACAGATATTTTGAAATTTATTCAGGCAAAATTAGCTTAAAAACTGCGTGCCGTAGCGGTTTTAAACTGCTACGGCAAATTAAATAATTTGCGAATTTTTTGGTGTACTTCCATCAAAATACTTTCCCGTATTGTTTCATCAGTCTCATTAACATGCTCAAAAAAATTAACCGATTGTAGTTTTCGCTCCGCCAATAACATTTCGATATGCTCTAAAAATAACGGATATTCGCGCAAATACGGTTCAATCATCATTTTTTGAATTTCATAAACCACGCTATCTATGTGTGGAATAATCGTCACGGTATAAGGCTCATCGGTCAACAAAGACATTTCACCAAAAATACTACCCGCCTTAAATTGATCGACCCTCACATTAACGCCTTCGTTATTTTTCACAAATACATCTAGCAATCCTTGATACACAAAAAACAATGAACTACCGGTATCACCTTGTTCAAATAAGACTTCATCTTTAACTAATAAACGCCTGACTGCTTTTTTAGCAAGTTGTTCACATTCGAATTCATTTAAATCCGCGAAAAATTCTAATTTTTTTATCCAACCGCCTGCTGTTTTAGACTTTACTACGTGCGAATGTGTAGCAACTTCTAACTTTTTACTGGGAAGTGTAATGCCGCAATAATTCAAATTTCGCAGAAGGTTATGTTGAATTTGAAGTCGAATTGAGGATTCCATTGGATAATCAAGCACCCAAAAACAGACTAGCCATTCAATGCCTTCTGGCAAAAATTGAGCGATTTTTATAACAGGAGTACGGTCGATTTTTGCTGTTTCTTTGACTTGTTTAATCGCCGAAAAAACCAGACGTTCTACTTCATACAACGTAATTTCATTGCCTAAAATTATTTTAAAACTGCTCCGCCATAAAGGATCAGGATAGGAATAATTATTGAAATTATTTGCCGCAATCACGCTATGCGGCAAAATGGTGTGAATATTTTCAGTGGAAACAATCGTTGTCGATCGCCAAGTGATGTGTACAACTTTACCAATCAAGCTTTTGGTATTATTTAGTTCAATCCAATCGCCCAAACGATAAGGTTGTTCTATGGTGGTTGCTAATCCGTAAAAAAAATCGGCGATCATACCGCGTAACGAAAACCCCAACACTCCCACAATAATAGTTGATGAAGCGAATAAAACGCTCAAATCTTGGTCAAATAAATACACAACAGCTAAGAAAATAGAAACAACCCAAACGACTAATCCAAAAATATCACGAATGATTTTAGGCGGTAACGTGCCGTTCTTTTTAGGATAATACATTTTCCAAAAAAACACGCGCGTGTAATAAATAATTAACAGTGTACCCAGCAACCATAAAAAAATAGGCACTTGATGCAAAAAAATTTGATTTAAGAATTGATTTAAAAATACATTCGTAACATTGTTATCAATCCACGCCAACACATATTTTTTCTCTATCAGTCCAAGAAACAAAACCAAAAAAAGCAGTGTCAATAAAGCCAAATTGAAATATTTTTTAACCATCATGTGCTGGTAGTGGCAAATTAGAAAATCTACTTTACCAAATAACTAACTGATTAACTTTAAATACTTTTGATACAACGATTCTTTATCTTCAACGTGTTCTGGATTTTTAGTAATACAATCCACCGGACACACTTCAATACATTGCGGCAAATCGTGATGTCCCACGCATTCTGTGCATAATTCTGGATTGATAACATAAATATCCTCGCCTTGCGAAATCGCACCGTTCGGGCATTCCGGTTCGCACACGTCGCAGTTAATACATTCGTCTTTAATAATTAGTGCCATTTCTTATCTCATTTAAAAGTTTTGGAATCAGGGCGATTGAATGAACCAATCACCATGTTAAAAAGTTTGGCGCGTTTAACCGTGGGAATCGGTGTTAATTCCACGGCTGGATGAATGCAATCTACCGGACACACCAACACGCATTGCGGCGAATTATGAAACCCTTCGCATTCGGTACACGCCTTGGTATCAATCATAAAAGTGCTTTCATCGTGACTAATTGCCTGATTCGGGCAAACGGGTTCACACACGCCACAAATAACACATTCTTCCATGTCAATTTTTAATGCCATCGTCCAACCTCGCATATTTTTCAATCAATTGTTGATGCACGCATTCTGCAACAAAAGACGACACGTTGCCTTTTAAACGTGCAATCTCTCGAATCATGCTCGACGAAATAAATTCATATTGTTCCGCAGGCGTTAAAAATACCGTTTCCAATTCGGGCGCAAGTCGTCGATTCATACCTGCTAATTGAAATTCATATTCAAAATCTGAAACGGCTCGCAAACCACGCAAAATCACTCGTGCATTTTGTTGTTTCGCGCAATCAACCAGCAAATTATCAAAACCCATCACGCGCACATTTTTAAAATCAGCAGTCACGGTTTGCGCTAACGCCACTCGTTCAGCCAGTGAAAACAGCGGCGTTTTGGTTTTATTTTCCGCCACGGCAATAATAACGTGGTCGTACAACTGCGCCGCCCGCGCCACTAAATCGACGTGACCATTGGTAATCGGATCAAACGTTCCCGGATAAATCGCTGTAATGTTAGTTTGCACGATTTAAAACTCTTCCCAATCATCCGAAAAGGACGAGGCTTCAATCACTTTACTGTTACCTGAATTTTTAATTGGCGCAGGTTTGGGCAAAGTATCTTTTTTTAATCGCATAATAGACACACCGACGGCGTTAGAAACCTTGCTAAAATTTGAATCACTGCCCAACAAATGTTGTGCTTGATCGTACTTTTTGGCGTTGATAATGGCCGCCACTTTACCCGCTTCAAGATGAAAGGCAGCGTGTTGATTCATGCAATTTTGGTAACTTTTCAAATGGGCAATTTGCGGATGCGTGTCTTCGTGATGCAACCATTGCCCCAAATCGCAGCAATTATCTTTTGAAATGGTGGCGACATCGAGCGTTTCTTGATTGCTAATCGCGGTTCGTAATTTCACTTTCCAATCGGAATGTTTTTTCAACGCGCTATCCAAATCAATGTCGAGAACTTCTGTTATTGCAACGGGTTTCGTCAGCGCAGTCTGTTTTACCGCGACTTCTACCGCCGCACTCGGTTCATAACTTTTTACGACAGCGACCGATTCTTGGTCGTCGCCTGCGATTTTAAAATTACTCATCGTCACCGACAAATGACGGGCTTGTTCTTCTAATGCTTCAGCGGCAGCAGCGGCTTCTTCGACTAATGCGGCATTGCGTTGCGTCACATCATCCATTTCGCTAATCGCTTGATTAACCTGTTCAATTCCGGTGGTTTGTTCCGAGGAAGCTGAGGTAATTTGCGAAATGGTGGTCGTCACATTTTGAATCGACGTAACAATTTCCTCCATTGTTTTTCCGGCTTTTGTGACTAACGATGAACCGTCTTCCACTTTATCCACCGAATCGCTAATCAAGGCTTTAATTTCTCCAGCGGCAGCGGCGGCGCGTTGTGCCAAACTACGAACTTCCGTCGCCACTACCGCAAAACCTCGACCTTGTTCACCGGCGCGAGCTGCTTCAACCGCCGCATTCAACGCCAAAATGTTAGTTTGAAACGCAATACCATCAATCACAGTAATAATATCGACCACTTTGCGAGAGGATTCGTTAATGCCTTGCATGGTCGTGACCACTTCATTCACTGCCGCCACACCTTTTCGGGCAAGATCAGAAGAGGCTAACGCCAAATGATTGGCGTATTTTGCATTTTCGCTGTTTGTTTGCACGGTGGAAGTCAACTCTTGCATACTCGCCGCCGTTTCTTCTAAACTTGCTGCCTGTTGTTCGGTGCGGTGCGACAAATCATTATTACCCGCTGCAATTTCTTGTGAAGCCGTGTTAATGGTATCGCTCGCCTCTTTAATTTCGCTAACCAACGCTTTTAAATTTTCGACGGTGCCATTCATTCCATTTTTAACTTTGTCGAACATTCCCACATAATCATGGGTAATTTTTTGGGTTAAATCGCCTTGTGCCAACGCATTCGACATTCGCAATACGTCACCAAACCCCTTGTCACAGCTTTCGACCAAGGTGTTTAAATTGGTGAGCATCTCTTTGAACATAAATTCGAAACGATTCGCGTCACTGCGTTTTGAAAAATCACCGTGTGCGCCTGCCACCGCTAACATTTCGATTTCTTTATTCACGTCTAATAATGAGGTTTTTACCGAATCAATCGCGTCGGTAATTTTAGCTTTTTCAGCCGGTAAACGATCAAAATCCGTTCTAAAATCACCGCGTGCGTATTGAGAAACAACTTCTACAACGTGCATTTTTACTGAAATATGTGACTGCACTAATTCGTTAACATCCTGCGCCATATCGTGGTAAGCACCTTGGAATTTAGAAGTGTCAATTTTTTCACTAATATAACCGTCGTGGTGTTTTTTCGCCATCACACGCTGCGCCAAAATCAGTGCGTTAATTGTTTCTTGCATGGTGCGTAACGCATAAAGCAAACTGCTGTCGTCGCGTGGTTGTAAGCCAATCGTGCTATTTAAATTGCCGGCGGATACACGTTTTACCTGGCTAATCGCGTCCGTTAATTCGCCGCCTAATTGACGCATTAAGTAGCGTGAAAATGCTAGTCCAATCAACACGCTGACTATAAAACCGAAGGCAATTAGCACAATCATTAGTATTAAACTACGCGAATATAATTGAGCAGCTTCGTTAACTGTTTCTTCAGCCGCCTTCTCTTTTAAATTATTTAATTCGTCTATTTGTAAACTAATCGCTTTGCCGAGTGGTTCTTGACGAATACGAATAGCATTAAATTCAGGTGTCAATCCCATTAAATTTTGCGTCACAATCATTTCAGACATTTGCAATGTTAAACGCTCCCACTCTTCTGTCGTTTTATAAAGCTCGTGCAACACCGCTTTACCTTTTTCG
Source organism: uncultured Pseudomonadota bacterium (assembly GCA_903870545.1). Classification (GTDB taxonomy): domain Bacteria; phylum Pseudomonadota; class Gammaproteobacteria; order Methylococcales; family Methylomonadaceae; genus UBA10906. The sequence goes on along the minus strand of CAIQDI010000018.1, from coordinate 114,140 downwards.
GTATAAAACAAATCGCCACCTTTGTGCATATTTTCTCTGTACAACGCGATATTTTGTTTGACCAATTCAACAGACTGTAATTTTTCTTCGTGGCTAGTCACCAATAACGCATTTCGCCAACGTCGCCCAACATCCAAACGATTATTTTTAGCTTCTTTAATGTAGGAGATGCCGATTAAATCTTTGTAATATATTTTGCCGATATAGCTATCAAGACTACTCATATTGAACACGCTAATGGTGCCAATAATCAAACTGATGACGGCGACAATCACAAAACTTGATACTAATTTCGTGCCTAATTTCATATTTTCAAACATTCTGCTCTCCTAAAAAATTTTATGCGTTTTTCAATCGAACCGCCAAAACATCACACGGCGCATGATGCAATACGCCGTTTGCAGTTGAGCCAAATAATAACGCCAATCCGTGCCGACCGTGCGAGCCAACTATAATTAAATCGACCTTTTCTTGTTCGGCAAGAGTGCAAATTTCCTCTTTCGGTGAACCCCAAATTAACCATCGCTGATTTTCTGGCACATTCAATGTCGCGCCAAGCTGATTGAGCTTGGCTTTTTCTTGTTCCAACAACGCATTATCCGTTTCATCATCCAACGAAATAATCGTACCGTAACTCGTATCGGGCATGGGAATGTTATCTAAAATGTGAACGAGGCTCAGTGTTGCGTTATTTTGTAACGCTATTTCAGCCGTGCGTTCGACAAGAAAATCCGTGTCTTTTGAAAAATCGACGGCAAGTAGAATGTGTTTGTAGATTGTCATGAGATTTTTTAAATACCGTGGAGTTGCATCAGCGCAATGATTTCGTCGCGTTCCATAGGTTTTTTGCTGGCAATTGCCCACAATGCAAAATGCTGCGGCTTACTCACCACGCCAATCATGGCAAAACCTGCCGCTTGTAAATCAGTAGACAACGTTTTTTTGGTAAAGCCACAACGGTGCGCCATGTACAAATTGCCCCGCGCCATCGGTGGACGGTGTCCGTACAAAATATCTAACGGCGTAATGTCGCCAGCCGGTGAAACATAAGCCGCATCGGTTAATTTATCTTCCGCGACCAGCGCACACACCGATTGCAAATCAGGGCAAGTAATCACCGCAAAACCGTCTGGTTTCAACACCCGCAAAAACTCACTCAACGCTACGGGAACTTCATGCGGATACAAATGTTCAATGTTGTGACTGGAAAAAAGCGCGTCCATTGATTCCGTTGCCACCGAACTCATGTCGGTCATGGTGCCGACCAAATCAGGTTGAACAGATTCATCAATATCAAACCGAATTTCTGTCCATTCTTCAGGATTAAAACCAGGCGTGGTTTGATTTTGACGTTTCGGGCCGCAGCCAACGTGTAAAAATGATTTCATAGATTTCTCTCAATTAAATTAAAAATGCGGATTATTTATTTTAAACCATCAATTGTGACGGGCGTTTGTCCGTTATTCACTAAATTCCACACAGCCAACAAATCGTCTTGGTGAATTTCCACCCACGCTAAAACTAAACGTTCTTGTCGTGTCGGCAAAGTGCTTTGTGTTAATTCACACGGATTTAGCGTGATTCGCGCCGTTGCACCTTGGAAATCCGCGTGAATGTGTGGCTGACTGGTTTCCTTTGGCGCACGTTTCATGCGAATCACAATGCCATAAAACAAACTCAAAATGGCAAATTCGCTTTGATTTTCAGCGTTTGAAATTGTAATCGTTTTGCTTTGTTTAGTTGGAATCCCTTGAACAATCGCTTTTTCGTACAACGCTTCGATGTCGTGGACTTGTTGCGGCATATTGAATAAGTTGCAGGTCGAACGACGCGCTTCAATGCTGCGGCGCAAATCGGCAACGTGTGGACGATTTGCCGCTAATTCCACGGCTTTGGCTTCGTAATCGTCAAAATTGTAAGTAATCAATTCATCCAAACTCAATGAATGCAGCAAACTTCCCGCCATGCGCGACGCAAAGGTTTTGCCGGTCAAGGTCAAAATCGGCAAGCCCATAAATAACGCATCATTCGCAGTTGTGCCACCGTTAAACGGCGTGCAATCCAAAAATATATCTGCGACTTGATAACGCGCCAAATAATCGGCAGGCGTAACCCGTGACGCAAAAATCAAACGGTCTTTTTCAATGCCGTGCGCGGCGGCGGCATTCACCATGTTGTCGTGCGCCCATTCATTATCCGCCAACAACCACAACACGCTGTCCGGCACCCGTTTTAAAATTCGCATCCAACAGGCAAATATCTCTTCAGTGATTTTATAATTATTGTTAAACGAGCAAAACACAAACGCTTCGTCGGGCAATTCACAACTGGCGCGAGTCGGTTTTTCACCCACCGGACGTTGACGGTCGGAAACTTGAAAAACGTGCGGCATATAAAGCGGTGTTTCGCTGAAATACGTCGCTAATTCGGGCGGAATCAAAAATTTGTCGCCAATCACATAATCGATATTCGGCAACGCGGTCGTGCCGGGGAAACCCAAATACGTTACTTGAACCGGCGCGGGACGATACGCCAAAATGTTCGGTCGCACGCCTGAGGTTAAACCTTGCAAATCCACCAGCAAATCAATTTCGTGTGAATGAATGCACCGCGCGGCTTCTTCGTCGGTCATATCCGCAACCGAAATAAACTCGTCCATCGCGCCAATGACTCGCGCTCGCAACGCTGAATCATCCGGCGGCGTGAGACAAAAACCGATAATTTCAAACTTGTCACGGTTATGCAATTCGTAGAGTTCAACGGTTAAAAGTGACACCGCGTGCGTGCGAAAATCGGACGACAAATAACCAATCCGAATTTTTTGGTGATGATACGGAGCTTGATTTTCAACCAAATTGGGCAAATTTTTATCGACTTTTTCTTCCACAAAATTTTGTGAATTTTCGAGTTGTTCTTGCGGATTATTCGACGCGCTTAACATCGCCAACGCCGATGTTCCGGCAATCATCGCCGCTTTCGTCACACCTAAAACCGATTTATAAACCGGCCATTCGCATTGTTTTTGACGCAAATGCACCCAGTGTGAAATCACTTTCGGTTGGTCAGGATTGAGTAACAAACTTTGCGTTAAAAATTGTTCGGATTCGTGGAAATTACGCTCAATTTCTAACACGCGCCCCAAACTGTTCAACGCCAAAATATAGATTTTTTTGTCGTCATCCGACAGCGCAATATATTCGTATTTTGAAATAATGCTGCGCCATTGATTTAACGCATCTTCGATACGATTTTGGCGTTCTAAATTCGCGCCCAAATTGAATTGCCCTTGAATAAAATCAGGGTGAATTTCGATGGAATCACGATAAGCTTGTTCGGCTTTTGCAGACAATTTTTGTTGATCAAAAATAACCGCTAAATTGAAATAGGCGGCATAACGAACCGGCGAATCGCTGTGTTTAATCCAGGTTTCGTACAATTCGATTTGCTGATTCGGCGTTAATAAATCGCCTGCCGATAACAATTCCATGATGTCCATATTGTTCTGCTGCGCTTGTTCTAAAAAGGTTTCAAAGGCAGAAATAGTTTTAGATTTTGTCATGTGGTGTTCTCAAAAAAATAAAATGTGGGTAAATTTAAACCAGTTGAATGGTGATTTCTTCAATGATGGTCAATCGTTTATCACCTGTCACGAAAATATCGGCTTTCGATTTTAACGCGCATGCTATTTGTAAAGCATCAGGGGTTTTTATAGGATATTTTGCTCTCAAATCGGCGGCTAAATTTATAACATCGGCTGTTAATTCGATGATTTGCAGATTATTCGCTTTAAAAAATTGGTCGTAGTGCTTCAGCAAATTTTCATTTTTTGTTTTTAAGGGTAAAACTCGACATTCCAAAAAAGATAATCTGGAAACCATTAACTGTGCGTTATTTTGCAACTCTGACATGACTAATGAACGCGAAACGTGACCATGTTCTGCCTCTGATTCGAGACAATAAATAATGACGCAGGCATCTAAAAACAATTTCATGCGTTGTCCCATTCGTCACGCATAGCAAAAAATTCAGCATCAATTTCCGCATCGTTCCGATTTGCAACTGGCAAATTTTGCATAAATAGAAGTAATTCATTTTTAGCGGTTTGTTGACGCTTGAACTCGGGTTTAGTTTCTAAAAATTCGACAAAATGTAAAACTTCCATCGCTTGTATCGGCGGCATAGCTTTAACGTGTTGATAAACAGTTTCTGCAATGTTCATAGTTTTACCTCACTTTAAATTTATAAAAATAACAGCAATTCCTATGCCGCCAAACTAACTTTGCGTAAGCGGGCGTAATAAAAACCGTCGCTATTATCGTCACCGGTCAAAATTTGCCAGCCGTGTTTGGCGGGATTGGCATCAAAAGGAATTTCTTGCGCGTCGGCATGTTCCGCTAAAAATTGCGCGATTTGGTCTTCGTTTTCAGCTTTTAAAATGGAACACGTTGCATAAACTAACAAACCGTCTTCTTTCAACATCGACCACGCGGCTTTTAAAATCGCGGCTTGCAACGCGGGTAAAGCAATTAAATCATCGGCACGACGCAACAATTTAATATCGGGATGACGGCGAATCACGCCCAACGCAGAACACGGCGCATCGACCAAAATGCGGTCAAAACATTTGCCGTCCCACCAAATTTCGGGTTGCGTGGCATCGCCGACAATCAATTGCGCGGCTAAATTCAAACGCTGTAAATTCGTTTCGACGCGCAACATTCGCGTGGCATCAATATCGACCGCGACGCACTCCAAATCAGGTTGTGATTCCAAAATGTGCGCGGTTTTTCCTGCTGGCGCGGCACATAAATCTAAAATTCGCTGCCCTGCCCTCAATTCCAATAATCCTGCGGCAAATTGTGCTGCCGTGTCTTGAACGGATACCGCGCCACGTTCAAAATTCGGCAACGCTGTCACGCCAACGGGTTTAATTAACTGAATCGCGGACGGACACGTTTCAACGGCTTCGGCTTCAATTTCTAAATTTGCCAATTGTACCAAATAATTTTCGCGCGACGTTTGCAACGCATTCACGCGCAACATCATCGGCGGCAACTCATTATTTGCGTGAAAAATTCGCGCGGCATTTTCACTTCCCCAATCATTTTCAACGCGAGCAATCAACCATTTTGGGTGGCTGTGCAACGCCGTCGGATTCAAATTGGCTTGCGCTTCGAGGCTTTCGTGTTCGCGCAAATAACGGCGCAATAAGGCGTTAATTAGATTTTTTGCCCACGATTTTTTACGCGTGGCATCGACCGTTTCGGAAACCGCCGCGTGTGTTTTCACCCGCATAAACGCCAATTGATACAAGCCGACCAACGCCAGCGCGTAAATTTCAGCGTCTTTAATCGGCTTGTCTAGCAGCTGCGACAAAATGAATTGCAGCCGATGATAATAACGGCACGCGCCGTAACAAACCGCTTGCACAAATGCCTTATCTTTCGGGTTTTCAAGAGCTTGCAACGTGTGTTCTAACGCAGAAGTGAGCGATTGCCCACCGTCTAAAACCCGCACCAATGTTCGGGCGGCAATAAGTCGTGTATTCATTTTTTTCCTTCAATAATCAAAATTTCCTTTATCGAAAACTTAAAAGCAAATCCCCCTGCGGCTATCGCCGCTTCCCCCTTCAAAAAGGGGAAAAAAGACGGTAAAGCAAACGCACACGCTTTTTAATCTTTCGCCCCCTTTTTTGAAGGGGGCAGCCTGCAAGGCTGGGGATTTTCTCTAATGCTCCAGATAAACTTTATTTACCACCTTCCACAATTAAAATCTCCTCGTTGCTCAACCCATCAAAACAACAAATTTTCAAAAGGGCGCGTATTTTTCCAGCGGTAAGTATGAAAATCACGCTGGTCTGTGCTTAAAATTCTGCCATGCCCCAAATGTTCGGCAACCAAAACCATCGAAGCATCCGCAAAATCCATCGGTAAATCTTGATATTGCCGCATCAATGTCACTAATCGGTCTTTATGAATTTCCTGTATTTCAAACACATCAAACGCACCCAATCGGTACATTTCCATAAACTGCAATTGTGCTTCAACGCCTTGCCGTTTCAGTAAAAGATGGCAAACTTTCGTCATCACCGCGTGTGTGGTAATCAATCGTTCTTTACACGTTTTAGCAAAAAGATTGGCTCGCTGATGATGTTTGTCGCGCTTATCACCCAACGCTAACCAAAAACCTGAATCGGCAATAATCATACTTTGTCCGACCAATCCAAATACGCTTTGTAATTTTCAGACAAATCGCCATCATCTTCAAAACTGCCAATAAATCCCGATTGCTGCATCAGTTGATACGCACATTGTCCTTCGTTTAATTCTGGTTCATTCGGGTTCAAAGGCTTTTCGGATTTTGTAACAACATCAATCGCCAACGTAATCAATTCTGACGGCGTTTTTCGTAACAACAACTCTAATTCATGCAGTTTTTCTAAATGTTGAGCATCAAGCTCGGCTGTAATTTGCATTATTTCCAACCCTCCACAATCAAAATCTCCTTTACGGAAAATACTTATAAACTTCTTTACGATGCAAAAAGCGCGTGAAAATGAGTTCACCATCGACAAGTTCAAGCCCAATTCGATAATCACCCAAACGAATCCGATAAAAACGCTCATAACCTTGCATTTTCTTAACGTGATTAAGTTCTGACAAACTGCTTGCCGATTTACATTCGCCAATAATTTCTTGCACTTTGCTCAACATTTTCGGCTCTCGAATCGTGCGTAAATCCTTCGCAAACTTCGCTTCAAATTTTACTTTCACTCATTCGCACCGTTCAAAATGGCAAAAATCTCATCTTCCGACACAAAATCATTTTGTCTGCCATCCATAATCGCGTTGGCTAATCCCACTTCTTCTAACGCTTCCAACATGATTTCATGCAAAACTTCGCGTTTGTTTTTGATTAAATCAACCATCACTTCGGTTAATAATTCTTTGGTTCTAACATCGTTTAATGACATGACCGCATTCATTTCCCACCCTCCACAATCAAAATCTCCTCTTCACTCAACCCATAAAGCCCATAAACCAACACATCAATCTCACGTTCCAAAGCGCGGGTGTCGTTGCCTGCTTTTTTATCGGCAAGGATTTTGTCCACTAATTTTATAAACGGCTGTTGCTGGTCGGCGGTGATTTTTGGAATGGGAAAACTAGCCAATTCATTCACTTTGAATTGTGGAAAAACACCTCGTTGCATTTTGCCAAATTTATGAACGAACCAATAAGAAATCAAACGTGAATTTAAAACCGCCAAAATAAATTCGGGCGATTCTTTGAAGCGCACTAAATTCATCGAATTTAAATCGTTTAAAGCAGTTTCTTCAATTAAACACGCATGAATGCAATAAGGTGGTTTTGATGGAATTTGTCTTATCAAAATTCTTTTTGTAGAAAATAATACAAAGTTGTTTCTTGGTTCAGCTAAATGGCTACCATATTTTAAAAATTCTCCACTCCAACCCATTTGATAACGACAAACATCTTTCCCATCAAAATATTTAATGTAGCTATCGTCTAATTTTTCTTTAGCGTGAAATGTTCGAGTATTTTTTTCTACTTCAGTTTGTTGCGGCTTACCTTTTCCGATTTGATATGCTTTCAAACCAACTTTAACGTCCGCAAGCTCACTAAGTTCAACAGATACGGCTTCAATTTTGTCGATTAAACCGAGGGATTGATTATTCTTAAATGCTTCTACGTTAATGACGTAATCTTTTTTACTCAAAAAATAATTGGCGGGTGCGCTGTGAATTAACGTTAATGAATCGGTATATTCAAACAAATCGACTTCTTGATTTTCGCCACTTTTTGAAAACGTAATGATGCAACTATCAACCGCCGCACTTTCAAAAACTTTCGCGTAAAAATTAACGATTTTTACATTTGAACATTCCAACACGAACTTTCTTAAATCTTTGTTCGTGTTTATCGTTAGCCAATTATTCGGCGTGATGTAACAAAGAATGCCCGTGTTTTTAATTAGATTGTGACCTTTTTCAATAAACAATGGATACAAATTAACTTGGTATTTCGCCAGTTTGAAATTGCCGTAAAAATACTTTTTATCTTGTTCGGTAATGCCTTTTTCTGCGCTATTTCTTGCGAATACATAAGGCGGATTGCCAATCACAATATCAAAACCGCCCGAAAGTTGCGGGAAGAAATAGCGGGGTTCAAAGAACGCAACGGCTTCGTGTTTGAACAAATTGGCGTAACTTTGCCAAAGTTTTTGGTGGCTTTCGAGCTGGTCGATTTGTTTTTTATTTTTGGTTTCGTTGTGGCTTAACGATTTGATGCCGCGAAGTTTTTCGTCGCATTTTGCGTTGATGAGCGTTTCGATTTTGTCGCGAAGTTTTCGTTTATCGTCGGGGTTGGCGACTTTGAAATAATCGTGTGTTAAGTCACTGAAATTCTCAAAAAATGAATCAACTTTTACGCCCATCGCTTCATCTTCTTGAGGCGCGGCGATTAAGGTGTTGGCGGCGATAATTTTAAAATCCAAGTTGGGCAACGGACGAATGCCGAAGTTGTTGGATTTATCGCCGTGCGATTTTTGGTCAACGATGAGCGAAATGAAAAAGCGTAATTTGCTGATTTGGGTGGCGATGGGTTGAATGTCTACGCCGTGGATGCAGTTTTCGATTAAGAAAAGTTTGCGTCCATAATCGAGTTCGTTGTTTTCAAACGCATCGTGAATGACTTGAGTAGCTTTTTCGCGTAATGCGCTGTCGTCGATGGTTTTGAGTTTGGCAATTTGACGGTCGCGCCATTGTTCATTTTTGGGGTCGAGTTTGGACAACACGAAAACGAGTTTGTGCAAAATTCCCATGGGAAATGCGCCCGAACCGCAGGCAGGATCGAGGATTTTTAGGTTGTCGATGGCAGAAATTAAAGCGTTGGTTTGTGGCGCGTCGAACGGGTTTTGAGTTTCGTTATAACTGAGAAGATGTCGTAATGAAAGCTGCTCTCCCCCCTTTGAAGGGGGGTAGGGGGGATGTGCTTTAAGCTCAACATCAAAATCAAAAGCACATCCCCCTGCCTTCGCTATCGCTACGGCTTCCCCCTTCAAAGGGGGAAAAGATGATTCAAAATACGCAATCAACGATTCATCCACCATGTAATCGACAATTTCACGCGGCGTATAAAACGAACCAGTTTGTTTGCGTGCAGTTGTACCCGTTTCAGGATTGTAAGCGGCGAGCAAATTCTCAAAAACTTGTCCCAACAATTCGGGGTCGAGCGCAATATCTTCTTCGAGCGGCGTATTTTCTTCGACGGTGAATTTATGGTTTTGCAAAATATCGATTAAGCCATAAACCGTAACGTTTGATTTCTTTTTGTTGTCGTACGCGCCACTTAAATCGACGTTTTTGTATTCACCGAAAAAGAGTTTATCGGGCGCGATGGCTTGTTTTTTGGCTTGCGTGCTAAACCCATCAAGACGAATTTCAGGCGAATCGTCGGTTTTTCGTTGGTCTAAACAATCGAACAAACCGCCGTTTAAAAAGGGAATGTTTTCAAAATGTTCCACGAAGTTTTCAGCTTCAAATAAATCCGCATAACGATAAACGAGTTGATTGCCGTAATCTTTTGGCGCGAAACCGTCATAAATCACTTTGCGTTTATCAATCGGCATATTGAGCGTAGCAAAAAACAGATTTTGCAAAATCGCTTTGTAAAAAATCGTGTCGTTAGAATTTTCGCCGGTGAAATTTTTGAGCATTTTGGCGAGTGTTTTGGGTTCAAAAAGTTCAGGATTGATTAAGCCTTTTTCTTTCATGAACCAAACAAACAACAGCCGCGTTAATAAGCGGATGAGCGATTCGCTTTGATGTTGCTCGTCGGCGACCAAATCTGCTTCGGCGCGAATTTGCGGGAATTTCACTTCCGAAAGCGCGAACAAATACCAGTCGAATAATTTTTCGTAGAATTGTTTGTTGAGTTCTTTTGTATTTAAAACTTTTTGCCAAGCGTGATGCAATTCAACGAAATTCGTGGGTTTAGGTTTTAAATTTGAAAACGCCAATTCGCTCAAAATATCCAAATGCGCTCGATGCGTATTTTCGAGGCGAATATCTTTAATCAGCGTGACTTTTTCTAACACGTCTTTGCTGTCGTCATTTTTATTTAATCGACGATGAATCACCGATAACGTCAGCGCGTTCCCGTATTTGAATAAAATCAAAATCGGTTGCTGACTTTTGTTGAGTTCACGGGTGATTTTAACCAAATCGGAACGTGAATAATGTGGCTGTTTTAATTCAATCGCCACGAACATATACGATTGCATAATCGTATTATCAACAGGTTCTGGAAGAGCTTGAACGCCGTCTAAATTATCAGCCGCTAATTGAAACAAAAAGGCAGAATTAGACATTTCATCATGCCGATAACCAAAAATTTCTGTCACGGTTTTATTTTGCATCCGCGAACTGGCATAACCCAGCGACGTAAAAAAATCGAGGGCGTTAGTTCTCAAATCGCCGTCAGCAAATTGGTTGATGAGCGTTTGAAGCGTGTCTTTGTTAATCATGTTGAATGCCGTCGTAGATTTCGTGCAAATGAATGGTTTCTTGAATGCTACTTAATACAATCGAATCCGATAAATCGAAATAATCATGTAAAAGCCATTCATTGTGGCTAATTTTATGAAAATGTTGAACAAACACTTTTTCAGAATCAATCAACAAATAATCTTGAAAACTGGGAATAGAACGGTACAACGTAAATTTCCCACCTTCATCATAACGCCGTGTTGACGGTGATAAGACTTCGATAATTACGACTGGATTGAGTAACGCACATTGATTTTCTGTTAATTCTGGCGTTCCACAAAAAATTGCCGTATCGGGATAAGTAATTAAACCGTTCGGCGTTTCAATTCGCATATCGCTGTTAGTGGGTGTGCAACATTTGCCGCGTAATTTCACATTAAATGCTGAAAACGTATTACCTGAAATTCGAGCATGATTAAACGACCCGCCAGACATAGCGAAAATTTCACCATTAAAAAATTCGTGTTTGATTTCCGCGCTTTTTTCTAAATCAAAGTATTCGTCACGAGTGAATGCGTTGAGTGTGGGTTGTATTTTTTTCATGTGTTTTCTCCGCTAATAACTAGCCATGTGACCAACGTAAAATCGGTTGGGTTTGTGATTTGTTCTGAAAAGATGGGCAACAACGCGCCACGTCCCGTTGCTAATTTTATAATTTCTTTTTCTTGGAAGGCTTCACTAATCGCATCGACCGATTTTGCCACTAAGTCGTAATAATACGCCATGTCGTTTCCGTCACTCGTTTGGTCATCGAATAATTGGCACAACGCTTCGTAAGGTTTATCTTTACCGACGCACAATAATTTGAACATTTCGAGCGTCTGCTTGGCTTCAACAAAATTATGCCTAACTTTGCCATCGTCTTGAATATAAATCAGAAAAAATGGCGTGAGCGGATTGACTTGCTGACCCTTTTCTTGCTGATACACTTTTTGTTGCAGACAAAAAATAACGCCTTTGTGGATATTCAAATCGGGTTGTTCAGGCACGATGCCATAAAGTCCGAGTGGCGCGTTGGCTAATTTGTCGCGTTCTAAATCCAAATAGCCGCCCAAATCAGCCCGAAAATCATCAAAATTAAAATCCGTTAGCGTCGCGCCATCGTTGAGTTGTTCCAAATCCAGCACTTCATCTTTCATGCGTTTTAGCTGTTCATCACGATAATTTAATTCATCGTTAGCATCGTCTTCGGTGAGCAATAAATTATCCGAACCTGTGGCAGAAATATCCACCAACGCCATTCGCGCTTCAACCCGATTTTTCAAATTCAAATACTGATCGAGTTCAGCCGTCGCCCAAAAGTTAATCATCGAAACGGTTTTATTTTGACTGTTAATTCGGTCAATCCGTCCAAAACGTTGAATCAATCGCACGGGATTCCAATGAATATCGTAGTTAATCACCCAATCGCAATCCTGCAAATTTTGCCCTTCCGAAATACAATCCGTGGCAATCAAAATATCAATTTCTTCGGTGAGCGTATTTTTAAAACCACTGCGTTTTTTAGAAGTAGGTGAAAAATTGATTAACACGTCATTGAAATTTGTCGCGCCTAAAGTCGCTTCACATTTTGAACCCGTCACCAAACCAGAATGAACGCCTAACTCGGTTAAATCGGCTTTCAGTGCGTCGTACAAATAACGCGCTGTGTCAGAAAACGCGGTAAAAATCAGCACTTTTTTGATTGATTTGCCTTGTTTATCAATGGTTGGATGAGCGATTTTATGGGTAATCAACCGTTTTAATTCGTGCAATTTTCCATCACGTTGTGACGTGACATTTTTTGCATCATCTCGCAATTTCGAGAGTTGGTGTTTATCGCTTTCTAAATCCTGCAACCAGCGCGAACAATCCAAATGTTTCAATTGAAATTTAATTTTTTTACCCACCGCTAGCGCGTCACTTAAATCGTCATCCTCGTTAAAATCGTTTTCAGTTAAATTTTCGATGTCTTCAAATTGCTGTATTTTTTCAATCAACAATTCAATTTTAATAACCGTTCGATTCATCGTGTCCGCAAACGAAACGACAGAACTTTCAAGACGTTTCAGAAAATTCATTTTCATCATGCCGATTAAATAATGCTCACGGTTTTCTTGCGTGAAGTTTTTTACTTTGCTTTGATATTCAGGCAAATCACGGAATTCGTTGAGCAGGTATTTCGTCGGATTGAATAACGATAATTGATAAGCGGAAATTTCTTTTTCTATATCAACAAATGACGGAAATACGCCAAGCGTGTCCATCTCGTAATAAATGGATTGCGGCGCGGTGCGCTTAGGAAAACCGCCTAATTCTTTAGCCACATTGGGATAATGCCGTTCAATATGTTTGCGTGAACGGGCAATGGTAATCGCGTCGAGTAATTTGAAAAAATCTGCATTCAGGTGTTGAGATAATTGCGCTTGACGTTTATTTTTAACAGCATCGTGAAAAGCATTTTGCGCCGCTTTCAATGTTTTTTTGGTATCGACAACACCAATGTTCGCGAAAGCGTGTTTATCATCCGCACTAATAAAACGAATTTGATTATATAAATCCGACAAATCATTATTCACGGGCGTTGCCGACAATAATAAAACTTTGGTTTTTTCACCCGCTTGAATCACGTCTTCCAGCAAACGTTGGTAACGTGATTTACCGTTTTTAGCTTTATTGTCGTTCCGAAAATTATGCGATTCGTCGATCACAATTAAATCAAAATCTGACCAATCGAAATCGCTTAATTCCAGCCCGTTCGATAAACCTTTTTCACGACTTAAATCGGTGTGGCTCAACACAATGTAATTCAATTTATCATTTTTCAGCGGATTCAATTGGCGTTCATAACGCGATGAATAAAGCAGCCAGTTTTCATTGAGTTTTTTGGGGCATAAAACCAAAACTCTGTGATGTTTCATCTCGAAATACTTAATGACGGCAAGGGCTTCGTAAGTTTTTCCCAGCCCTACGCTGTCCGCTAAAATGCAACCGTTATGTGTTTCAATTTTAGTAATCGCGTGAACCACGCCTTCTTTTTGGAAATCAAATAAGGTGTTCCAAATTTCGGATTTATGTAAACTTTTTTCAGTCGCGGCACGTTGCTCTTGATAGCGTTGCCAGTCTTCATAAAAAACGTGATAAAGCGTTTTGTAATAAATAAACTGCGGCGAATGGTTGTGATAAAGCTGCGTTAAATAGTTCAACACGTCTTGCTTCACATCTTTGACCAACGTTTTGTCGTTCCAAATCCCATCAAACCAGCGTTTTAAATCCTGTCTGTCACGGTCGCTATCCACCACTAAATTCAATTCGATGTTGGAATTTCCTTCGCCCAAACCGTGCAACGTGAAGTTTGAACTACCGAGCAACGCGGATTCCACGCCATTATTGTCAATGTGATAAAGTTTACCGTGCAGCAAATTTGTTTGAATCAGCGAGCGAATTTCGACTTTTTCATTTATCCAATCCGCACACGTTTTCGCAATCGCTTTTTGATTCAGGCGGTTATTGAGCCATAAATTTTGTTCGATAACATCAAACGATTTTGCCTGAGATTGCTCAACATCGAGCGACTTAACAAACGTGGGTTCACCGAATAAAAATTGCAGTTTATCAATGTCGAGTAATTGCTCGCGCAACGCTTCAAAACCAAAAATACTAAAATAAGCAGATACAAAACGTAGCTGTGCGGCGGGTTGAATTTTTTCTTTTAAAAAATCACCGACTTTTCCGAAGCGGTGATTATCGCGAATGCCTGAGTTTGGATTCGTCACCCCAACTTTTCGCTATTTAAATCATGCGCCGCTAAAAACGCCGTCGCGCTCATGCGTTTACCATTGGGCATTTGTAATTCATGAATTCGCAAAAAATAATCGCCCGTTGCTACGTCCAACGTTTTAGACGTGCAACGTGTTTGTCCCGCTTCTAAATTCGTTGATTCATTCAACACTTCCGCGTTCCAAATTTTCATCACCAAACCGTTATAAATCGTGTGAGCGACCGGCCACGGATTTAAACCGTGAATTTTTCGCACCAACATTTCTGCCGATTGCGTCCAATCAATCGCCGCTTCTTCTTTGGTCAATTTCGCCGCATACGTCACCAAATTTTCGTCTTGGGGTTCGGCGTGTAATTCGCCATTTTCGATTTGCAGCAACACTTTTTCTAAACCAATTGCGCTCAATTTTGACAATTCATCGTGAACCGATGCCGCCGTGTCCGTCGATTTAATCGCATAAATTTCTTTGTGCAACATATCGCCCGCATCCAGTTTTTTCACGATTTGCATAATCGTCACGCCCGTTTCGTCGTCGCCCGCAATAATCGCGCGTTGAATCGGCGCAGCTCCGCGCCAACGCGGCAATAACGAACCGTGTCCGTTAATGCAGCCCAAACGCGGCGCATCTAAAATCGTTTGCGGCAAAATCATTCCGTAAGCGACCACGACCATTAAATCGGCATTGAAATTTTGAAACGTGTGCAATGCGTCGTCCGTTTTCAACGTCAACGGTTGCAAAACTGGAATATCATGCGCCAACGCCAACTCTTTAACTGGCGGCGGCTGCAAATGTTGACCGCGTCCCGCCGGTCTATCGGGTTGCGTATAAACCGCGCAAATCTCATGCCCTAAATCAATCAATTTTTGCAAACTCGGCACCGCAAATTCGGGCGTTCCAGCAAAAATAATCTTCATTCTTTGCCTTCTAATCGGTGCATTTTTTCTAATTTAGTTTTGATGCGTTGGCGTTTCAGTGTTGATAAATAATCGACAAATAATTTACCGCGCAAGTGATCCATTTCATGCTGAATGCAGGTCGAAAGTAAATCAATTGCTTCAATTTCAATCGCTTCACCGTGACGATTTAGCCCTTTCACCGTAATATGAGACGGACGAATAATTTTTTCAAAAATTTCTGGCACGGAAAGACAGCCTTCTTTGTATTCAAACGCGCCTTCTTTACTGATAATTTCAGGATTTAACAAGCACAACGGATCATTTTTTTGTTCGCTGGTGTCGATCACTAAAATTTGTAAATGCACATTTACTTGCGTCGCCGCCAAACCAATACCGCCAGCGTGATACATGGTTTCAAGCATATCGTCAATAAGTTGTTTGATGTTGTCGTCTATGTTTTTGACCGGCGCGGCTTTTTTACGCAGTTGCTCGTCCGGAAATTCGAGAATCGTTAGAATACTCAATGCACTCTCCACTATAATGATTGAAAATGTTTAAATTAGGCTTGAATTCTATCCGAATTCGCTTCAACTTTGAAATAGACACATGAAAAATACACGTTCCACATTATCCACTTTTTTAATTGGTTTCTTGATTGATTGTTGCGTGTTGACAGTCGGTCATGCCGACGAAATCACACTCAATCCAACACACCCTGAAAAATATACCGTCGTCACAGGTGATACGTTATGGGATATTTCAGGTAAATTTTTACAACATCCGTGGCAATGGAAAAAACTATGGGAAACTAATAGTCAAATCAAAAATCCCAATTTAATTTATCCGAATGACACGATTTATTTCAGTTTGGTCAACGGTCAACCGCAGCTGAGTTTGTCGCGTCCGCAAGAGTTACGCACCGATAAACCGTGCGTGCTAAAACCGAGTGAATATGAAAAAGGACGACAAAGTTTTTTACTCGATAAAAATGGAAAAGTATTGCCGTGTTCGCGTGAAAGTGAACTTGAACAACCGATTAACTTAATTCCGCACGACCAAATTGCCACATTTTTGACATCGCCAAAAGTGGTGGGCGAAGATGAATTTAAAAATTCACCTTACGTTATCGGTTTTCACGAAGGGCATTTAATCGCCGGTGCGGGCGATAAAGTTTATGTACGCGGTTTGGACGACGAGAATTTGACGGAAAAGTACACGCTGTATCGAGCCGGAGAAACTTATTACAACGCGGAAACGAATGAAGTTTTAGGTCACGAAGCCAAATATGTTGCCAATGCGACGTTACAGACAAATGGTGATCCCGCCACGTTAATTATTACCAAAGGTTCGCTCGAAATTCGTACCGGTGATCGAATTATGCCGGATATTGAAGTCGAAAATACGCTGAATTTTTTCCCACGTCCGCCCGAACAGCCTTTGCACGGTCAAATTATCAGTGTTATAAATGGTCGGTCGTTGATTGGTTTATATAGCGTAGTGGTTATCGACAAAGGCAGCGCGGACGGTTTAATCACCGGACATGAATTGATGGTGTATCAGCGCGGTAAAACCATTATCGACACCTATCGTGATGATGCTGAAAACGTGCAATTGCCTGATGAAATGGCGGGGAAAATTATGATTTTCCGTGCATTTGAGCATTTGAGTTACGCGCTCGTGATGCAAGTGAATCACGATATTCACCGTTTGGACGATGTAAAAACGCAATGAAAATACTAAATTGCCAGGACGCAGATATTAAATACTGGTTGGCATTGCTTCGTGTTGAAGGAATTGGTTGTAAAACATTCGCTAATTTCACGGAAGACCACACGCCCGAGGAAATTTTCACCACGAATCAAGCTGAATTATTGTCGTGGGGCATAAAAAAAACGTTCGCGGAAGCGATTACGAATTTCGATTGGGCGGCGGTAGAGTACGATTTGCAATGGTTAGCGCAACCAAATAACGACGTGTTAAAAATCACGCATCCGCTTTATCCTGAACTACTGAAAGAAATTTACGATCCACCGCCGTTGCTGTTTGTTCGCGGTAATTCGCACGTTTTAGCGTATCCACAAATTGCAATTGTTGGCAGTCGTAATCCGTCCGCGTTGGGCAACAAAACCGCGTTTGATTTTGCCTTTGCGTTAAGCCAATACGGTTTTGCGATTACCAGCGGCTTGGCGTTAGGCATCGATGCGACGGCACATCAAGGCACATTGAGCGCGAGCGGTTTTACCATTGCGGTGGCGGGAACGGGTTTAGATCGCGTTTATCCGTCCAGCAATCGCGATTTGGCTCTCGAAATTGTGAATACCGGTGTGATGATTTCAGAATTTCCACCTGGAACCACCGCGAAAGCCTCAAATTTCCCGCGCCGCAATCGCATTATTAGCGGATTGTGCCAAGGTTTATTAGTGGTTGAAGCGGCTCAAAAAAGCGGTTCGTTAATTACCGCCCGCATGGCGTTAGAACAAAATCGCGAAGTGTTCGCCATTCCAGGTTCGATTTACAGTCCCCTTTCACGCGGTTGCAACGCCATGATTCGCGAAGGCGCAAAACTTGTCGAATCGCCACAAGATATTATCGACGAGTTAAGCCAATATAAACAACGCATTAGCTTTTTACAATCCGAGCCAGAACAATCATTACTTGACCTTGAGCAACAAACATTATTGAATCTAGTGATGTTTAGCCCCACGTCTATTGATGATTTGGTCGAAAGTTCGTCTCAATCCGTGGAAAGCATCGCCGCGCAACTCTTTTTGTTAGAACTGCAGGGTCACATTGAAGCAATCGCTGGTGGTTGCTACATTCGCGTAAAATAATAGCTAGGAATTATGAAAGAAAATATTTTTGATGTGTTGATGTATCTCTTTGAAAACTATATGGATGATGACAGCGAAGTCTCGCCCGATAACGATATGGTGACAACGGAGTTACTCGAAGCAGGTTTTGAACATAAAGACGTGACAAAAGCCTTTGATTGGCTGGAATCGTTAGCAATTGAAGACCTTGATATTGCCGCGCAAGCCTCGTTATCATTTCGCGTTTTTAGCCCGTTTGAAAAACAGCGTTTAGATGTGGAATGCCAAGATTTAATGATGACATTAGAACGCACCGGGATTTTGAATTCGGTCAATCGTGAATTGGTTTTGGATCGCGCCATTGCGTTAAATGAAACGCTGACGCTGGAAAAATTGAAATGGATTGTGTTAATTGTACTTTTAAATCAACCCGATGAAGAACTGGCTTTGTCTCGAATGGAAGATATGATTTACGACTTGATTCCCACTTATCTACATTAAATTTTATCAAACGGAACGGATTAAATGAGTAAAAACCTCGTCATTGTGGAATCACCCGCCAAAGCAAAAACCATTGAAAAATATCTTGGCAAAGATTTTCACGTTCTCGCGTCTTACGGTCACGTTCGCGATTTAGTACCGAAAGAAGGCGCGGTCGATCCGCAAAATGATTTCGCCATGAAATATGAGTTGATTGAACGCAATCAACGCCACGTTCAAGCGATTACCAAAGCCTTAAAAAGTGCTGATACGCTTTATTTAGCCACCGATCCTGATCGCGAAGGTGAAGCGATTTCGTGGCATTTATTAGAATTATTAAACGAAAAAAACTTATTAAAAAATAAAACGGTGCATCGTGTCGCCTTTCACGAAATCACTAAAAAAGCTGTCACCGAAGCGATTGCCGCGCCAGCGGAACTCAATTACAACTTGGTTTACGCGCAACAAGCTCGTCGCGCGTTGGATTATTTAGTGGGCTTTAAATTATCGCCGTTGTTGTGGAAAAAAATTCGACGCGGTTTGTCGGCGGGTCGCGTGCAAAGTCCCGCGTTGCGCTTAATTGTGGAACGCGAATTAGAAATTGAAGCGTTTAAAAATCGTGAATACTGGTCGATTGATGCGGCAGTATTTGCATTGGAACAAGCGTTTAAAGCGAAATTGACTTATTTTTCTGGCGAAAAAATGACGCAGTTCAGCATTCATAACGAAGATTTAGCCACGCTGACGCGACAAGTTTTACTCGAAGCTGCGAGCGGGGAATTAACCGTTGCGAAACTCGAAAAGAAACAACGCAAAAGCAATCCTGCGCCGCCGTTTATTACCTCAACGCTGCAACAAGAAGCCGCGCGAAAGCTGGGTTTTACCACCAAACGCACCATGACCGTTGCCCAGCAACTTTATGAAGGTATCGATATTGGCGGCGAAACGGCTGGTTTGATTACTTATATGCGGACGGATTCGGTGAATTTATCGGCGGAAGCGGTGGAAGATATTCGTGCGTTAATCGGCGAAATGTACGGCGTGGATAACGTTCCGAAAGAGCCGCCAAAATTTAAAACAAAATCTAAAAACGCCCAAGAAGCCCATGAAGCGGTGCGTCCAACTTCGGCACGTCATTTGCCGAGCAAAATTCAAACGTATTTGACCGCTGAACAGTTCAAATTATACGAATTGATTTGGAAACGCACGATTGCGTGTCAAATGATTCACGCAACGTTGAACAGCGTGGCGATTGATTTGAGTTGTGACGACGGCAAAAATGTTTTCCGCGCCACAGGTTCATCCGTCGCGATTGCGGGTTTTATGGCTGTTTATTTGGAAGGCAAAGACGATTCTAAAGAGGGTGACGACAAAGAGAATTTTCTGCCAGCGTTAAAAGAAGGCGATACCGTGCAATTGAACGACGTAATAATCGCGCAACATTTCACCGAACCGCCACCGCGTTACGGCGAAGCGAGTTTGGTTAAAGCCTTAGAAGAACACGGCATTGGTCGCCCTTCAACGTATTCATCCATTATTTCCACGTTGCAAAATCGGGAATATGTCACGCTCGAAACGAAACGTTTTTACCCGACCGACGTAGGGCGAATTGTGAATAAGTTTTTAACCGAACATTTCACAAAATACGTTGATTACAGTTTTACGGCGAATTTAGAAGACGAATTAGACGAAGTGGCGCGGGGTGAAAAAGAGTGGATTCCGTTGATGCACAGTTTTTGGCAGCCGTTTGGCGCGTTAATTATTGAAAAAGAAGCCTCGGTGCAACGCAAAGATGTGACGCAGGAAGCGATTGATGAATTGTGTCCGCTGTGTAACAAAGGTTTATCGATTCGATTGGGACGAAATGGGCGTTTTATTGGTTGTACCGATTACCCAGAATGTTCGTACACGCGCAATTTAAATGATTCTGCATCGAATGAACCCGAACTGGTTGAAGGACGTGAATGCCCTGAATGTACGTCGCCGTTGGTGTATAAAAGCAGCAAATACGGGAAATTTATTGGTTGCACCGGTTATCCAGATTGCCGTTACATTGAACCGATTGAAAAGCCGATTGATACCGGCGTGCGTTGTCCACAATGTCAAAAAGGACAAATTTTTAAACGCAAAGCACGAAGCGGGAAGATATTCTATTCGTGTGAAAACTATCCAACGTGCGATTACGCGCTGTGGAATGCACCGCTTAACGAACCTTGTCCAACGTGTAATGGGGCGTTATTAACGCTGAAAGAAAGTAAAAAGCACGGCACACAAAAAGTGTGTCCGCAAAAGAGTTGTCATTATGTAGAGACAATAGAAGAGTCGCACGAAGCGGAGTAAAGCGTTTGGGACGTAATCACGGCGCATTGCCGTGATTACGTTGTTGAGAATTAACCGGCTTTTAGCTTGGCAACAATCTGCGAAATCAAATTATCAGGTTTAAACGGTTTCACAATGTAAGACGTAATGCCGGCTAAAATGGCTTCTTTTACTTTGTCGCCTTCCGAAGACGAGGTCAGCATAATCCACGGCGGCGTAACCAATTTATCGTCTGCTTTGACGGCTTGATACAACTCAATACCGCTCATTACAGGCATATTCCAATCACAAATTACTACGTTGAATTTAAGTTTTGCCATCATTAGTAATGCTTCACGTCCACCTGGAACGTCGGCAACGTGAGCAAAGCCCGCTTCGCGTAAAATAGCTTTCGTCAACGTCCGCATTGAAGCGGCATCATCAACAATAAGAATCTTTTTTTGTAATAATTCTGGGGATATGTCCATTTTATTTTCCGGTGATTGATTGTTTTTTAATTTATAAATGTCGCACTAGCGACTTGGTCGCCATTTTACAATATCCCTAATCAACCGACAAAATAAATAATGTTTATCCGCCTTTTAACCAATCCGACTTTTTAAAAACTCATGTTACGAATTACCGAACTCAAACTTCCACTCAATCATTCTGCCGATGATTTGCAATCGGCGGTACTTAATCGGTTACAAATCCATTTAAATGAATTTGTCAGCAGTCGTATTTTTCGCCAAGGTCACGATGCGCGGAAACGCAATGGCATTTTACTGGTTTACACCCTCGATGTTGACGTGAAAAATGAAGCTGAAATTTTAGCGCGTTTTGCCGATGATGCTCACATTAGCGTTACGCCGAATACCGAATACTCTTTAATCACGCGAGCGATTACGCCACCGAAAAACCGTCCAATTATTATCGGTTCGGGGCCGTGCGGATTATTAGCGACGTTAATTTTAGCGCAAATGGGTTTCAAGCCCATTATGTTGGAACGCGGTAAATCCGTGCGCGAACGCACAAAAGATACGTTTGCATTGTGGCGAAAAAGCCAATTCAACGCCGAATCCAACGTGCAATTTGGCGAAGGTGGCGCGGGAACTTTTTCAGATGGAAAACTGTACACGCAAATTAAAGATCCGAATTTTTACGGGCGGAAAGTGCTACAAGAATTCGTCAAAGCCGGCGCACCGCCTGAAATTTTATATTTAAGCAAACCGCACATTGGCACGTTTCGCTTGGTGACGATGTTGGAAAAAATTCGCGCCACGATTGAATCGTTGGGCGGCGAAATTCGTTTTGAAAGTCGCGTCGATGAAGTGTTGATTGAAAAGGGTCACGTTCAAGGCGTGCAATTATCGAATGGCGAAACACTTGAAAGTTCGCACGTTATTTTGGCGATTGGTCACAGCGCACGCGACACGTTTTCGATGTTGCAACGAAACGGCGTTTATATGGAAGCGAAGCCATTTTCGATGGGTTTTCGGATTGAACATCCACAATCGTTAATTGATCAATGCAGTTTTGGCAACGATGCGGGGCATCCGTTATTGGGCGCGGCGGATTATAAACTGGTGCATCATTGCAAAAATGGACGGTCGGTTTACAGTTTTTGTATGTGTCCAGGTGGAACAGTGGTGGCGGCGACTTCGGAAGCGGGTCACGTTGTCACCAATGGCATGAGCCAGTATTCGCGCAATGAACGCAACGCAAACAGCGCAATCGTGGTCGGTATTACGCCTGAAATCGATTATCCTGAACACGTTTTAGCGGGTGTTGATTTACAACGGCATTGGGAACGGCAGGCGTTTTTGTTAGGCGGTGAAAATTACGCTGCACCCGCACAATTGGTCGGTGATTTCTTGGCAAAACGCCCTTCGACCACGTTTGGCAGTGTGCAACCGTCTTACACGCCATCGGTGAAATTGGGCGATTTAAGCGCGGCATTACCCGATTACGCCGTTGCCGCCATTCGGGAAGCCTTGCCAGAATTTGATAAAAAAATAAAAGGCTTTGCCATGCACGACGCACTGTTAACAGCTGTTGAAACGCGCACCTCGTCGCCGATTCGAATTAAACGCAACGTACAATTTCAAAGTTTAAATACGGTTGGATTGTATCCGGCAGGTGAAGGTGCTGGTTATGCAGGGGGAATTTTATCAGCGGCAATCGACGGCATAAAAGTCGCCGAAGCCGTTGCTAAATCTTTGCAAGCGTAATTTTTGGCAATTTAACGGGTGTTGAAAAGAACAAAACTTAACAAAAATGAAGTTCTACCGGTCTTTTACACGCCTTTTGAATTGCCTCATACACTTTCTGTTGTTGAAATGGTTTTAAAACATAGCCTTTTGCGCCAGCTTTAAGCGCATCAAGCACCATTTTTTCTTGTCCATGCGACGTGACCATAACAATTTTTGCGTCGGGGAATTCACTCATAATGGCTTGCGTCGCTTCGATACCGTCCATTTCTGGCATGGTAATATCCATCGTTACCACATCCGGTTTGCACTGTTTATACGCTTCAATTGCTTCTTTACCATTTTCAGCAGTTTGAATGACTTTGTAACCGATTGTGTGCAAAAGCACCTTTAATTTTCCGATAATAATAGGTGAATCATCGACGACTAAAATAGTCAACATAGTTGCCATGGTTATTTACTCCATCAAACAAAAATTGGTGCTAAAAAGTTTTTCCGCACCTACTAAGCTAATCGCCATATTACCTAGCGATGTTTCTAAATGTTGTGTATAAAACATGGTGTATTTTATCTCTCGAATGGCATTGGTATTATTCAAAATTTTGGGCGGTGTAATTTTAATACCGCTCATGTCTAATCGCTGCAAATCTATGGTTGAATGTCCCAAAACGATATTGATCACATCGCCGGCGGCGGCTTTACGATACTTTTCAACTTCGCTCGCCTCAATGCCCAAATCCAAAGTCATTAGGTAATAAATGGCATTGATTAAAGAGGTCTCAAAACTGAACACTACCAACAAATTGATGGCACCGCGTATCCTAATTAAGGCGGTCACATCGAGCAAAGCAATCTCATTCATATTGCCAATCATGTTTTTATTTTTAGTCACGCTAATATCGAATTCGCTTTTAAAATAAGCGCGTGTTCTTTTTATGACAGACTCCATCACTTCTATGATTAGCTGTTTTTGTGGCACACCAGCCTCCCATCTCATTCAAGATTTTTTTTCATAATTAAGGGCAACGTAAATAAAAATTCCGTGCCTTGTCCAATAACCGTTTTAACCTTAACTTCACCACCTAAATTGTGTGTTTCATTCAACACGGCGGATAAGCCAACGCCGCGTCCCGCTAATTCCGTCACTTCACACAGGGTACTAATCGTATCCATAAAAATAAATTGCATCATATCGTCATCCGACACGCTAGCAATTTCATCGACGGTGTGGATTCCCTCCGCTACCACACGTTCGCGCAACAGGTTGAGATTGATGCCCGCCCCATCATCCGCTATGGTTAATTTAATGGCATTTTGCTCTTGGAAAATATGACAAGTAATCATGCCAACCGGCTCTTTGTCAACTTCCCAACGCTCTTCTGGACTTTCTATGCCGTGAACGACTGCATTACGAAACACATGAATTAAAGAACGTAGAAATGGCTGGTAAGTACGCAAATCAATCGCCACATTTTCAACGTTGATGACCATAACAGGCACAACTTCTTTCTCCATTTTTTTTGCCGTTTGTCGCACCAAACCATCAAAACCCATTAACACGCTTTCAAAAGATACTTTCCGTAACACGCTAATATCATTAAGAAATATCCGAATTTCTTTGGCAGACGTGTCTATCGTTTCACCTCGTAAAAGCTGCTTTGCCCATTTCTCAATTTGCAACGCCTGAATGCACGTTAAAAAAATTCTTTCGCCATTGATAAAAAAATCTTCGCCCAGCGCGTCAGTGAGAATCGCTAAATCTTCATCAAAAGAAATTTGCAGCACAGACGGCGAAATGGCGGCGGCAATTTGCGAACTCTTCAGCGTATTGCCGAGTGCCAATAAATTCGATAAATCACTTTCAATATTGTGCAGCACTTTGGGCGTATTCGGAAAACTAAACTGATTCAATAAACCTTTATAAGTGTGAATTTCACGGTAAAGTTCTTTCGTCAAATTATGCGGCGGAATTTTTTTCAGCAATTCGCTGGGTAATTGAGCGAGAAATACGCGAAACCCATCAATAATGTCGAAAAAATTACGACTATCGGAAACTGCCATCACAATCAACTCAAGGTGTTGACGCTCTTTTTCCAACATTGTTGCAATATGCCGTTCTTGCGTAATGTCCGTTAAAATAACCATGAATTTATTATGTTCCAGCATTTTATATTCGGTTTTCAGAACCCGTTCACCGTATTGAATTTCGGCTGGCAACAACGACAGCATATTTTCACGCACAGATTCTTCAGTTTCATTCAGCACCGAAGCGATAATCAGGCTAAACAAATCCGCCTTGCTTTTATCGGTGGGAAAAAATAAATCAGTGGCGTTTTTACCTACTGGAATTTCCCCCAGCATCATTTCGCAAGCGCGGCTGTATTCATTATCGATAAGTAAATTCGCACCAAATGACAAAAAACCTTGTCCGGAATTATCCAATAAACGTCTAAAATTTTGGTTGGCTTGTTCCAATTCGGTGGTCATAGTGCGAATAAAATTCATCAAGCGAAACACAAACGGTAACGTCAGAATAACGACCAATATTGAAGCGATCATTATCGTAATCAGGTATTTAATTTCATGTTCTCGAATACTTTTCGCAGAAACATCAATGCCAACAATGCCATCGAGTTTGCCTGATGAAGTAAAAATAGGCGCGTAAGCCGATAACCACGTTCCCCAATCATCAGTATAAATTTCCGGTTCCACATACACAGCCACTTTATCGGGCGTGGCATTGAAAGCATTGGTGAACGCTTTACTAGTCGATTCTTTCGGATAAATATCACCCGTTGCATTTTGATCTTTTTCTGATCCATCGACGATAAAAGCCGTTTCGCCATTATCGAGTATTCGCATGGTGTAAGCGTTCGCGATTTCTGTACCGTGTTGGCGCATTGCCACTAAATCATTTTTTAGTTTAATAAAGGCGGCACTTTTGTCATCGTTAACCGTCCGCACTTGACTGTGTAAATCACCATCCACTTTTTGTGCCATCATATTAACGACATCACCGATTCTAATTCGCAATTCTTCTCGAAGAAGACCATCAACTTGAATCGCACTTACAATCGTTAAAATTAAAATCCCCGTCATCGTTAAGCCACAAAAAGCCTTGGTGATTGATGCTAACGTATATTTTTTGGGCTTTGCCGTTTTATTATTTTGAAGAGGCAGTTTTTTATTGATGGTCGTATTTTTTCTCATGAAAATTCCGATAATGGTGTCTCTACAAATCAAGATTAAAACGTAAAAGAGGCTGTGAGAATGCCCTGCAACCAAACTTTGTTACCGTCGCCTAAGTATTGTTTGCCGGCTTCATTCGGAATGAATGCTTCGATACCTGCTGAAAATTCTAGCGCGTCACTAAATTCCCAATCCGCCAATACATTCACTTCATTACCGTAATTGGGCGAAGTCAATGCAAAGGCAGCCGGATTGACGAACGTAAAATTGTAATAAATTAAATTCAACGCGAGGCTTTCAAATGGCGATAAAACTAATTTCCCTTGATGCGTGATTAAGTTGGAATTCTCCAAAATCCACTCGCCGGTAATTTCACCTTGAAACCACGTTCCCCACGTTCCAAAACCGGGTGACATTCCGTCAAAACCTTCACCTTGAATCGCACAACGATAAGAAAGTGCCGGTTGCCAAAATACATCCTGGAATTTATATTCAATTTGTCCAAAACCACCTGAAGCGTGCGTCATCGTGGTAGCAATTTGATTGATTTGGTAAACGTATTCGGTATTGATAGTGGTATTTTCCAGTGGTGAAAATTCAAATCGCGCGTCGTAAGTGTGATTGTGTGTCGTTTGATTGCCAAGCGAATCGATTGAGCCTTCGTCGTGCAACATTCGTTTATTACCGGTGTTAATATAACTGACTGCGAATTTGGTCGTTTCCGAGTGATTATATTCAATATTGCCGCCTTGATAAATTCGTTTTTCAGCCGGATTTAACGGGCGCGTTTCTAAATAAAATCCTTCAAATTTTACATCGTCAACATTCAAACGTCCCAGCATCGTATTGTTAAACGCGGTACGAGAGTTTATCCAACCCGCACCACGATTGCCGCCATTATCCGCGCCATAATTCAATAAAAATCCCGAACCCAATTTAAAATTTTGTTTGCCACCCGATAAATCTAGCGTGACTTTTTCTTCCGTATCCAGTAATTTCGCTGACTTCCAACCTAAATATAATTCTTCAGTTTTATTTTTGTAGTGATAATTATCGTAACGTCCTAAAGCGGTGTAATCGGTTTCTTGCAGATAAACCGTCACGTCTTTTTGCGTATAACCCGACGGATCGTGACCTAATGTACTGGTGTAAACGTAACTAAAACCGCCGTACAGTTTATTTTCATTGAATAAATTTAATTCGCCTTCCAAATGCGGTTTGGCACTCAATTCCCAAAAATAATCGCTGAGATGTGCCTTCGCAGAACTACCTGATTGATTATTCACTTCAGTGAACATGGCAGTTTGAACTTCTAAACCTGCTGAAATTGCACCGCGTTCACCATCGTAAAGTGAATAATCAGCCATCGCAACTTGTGTAAAAATCGTGACGAAAATACTGATAAAGCAACGGCGGTTAATCACTCAAACGTCTTCCTGCATTTTTACTGTTCCGAAAAACGAGCGGTTTTTCATTACTTGATAACGCTGAAGTTCGTGCCGTGGCAATCAGTTCATCGACAACATAATGTTGCGGGGATTTGCTGCAAACCGGGTCGGTTGCGCTTGCGTCGCCGGTCAACAAATAGGCTTGGCAACGACAGCCGCCAAAATCTTTTTCTTTTTCGTCGCAACTCCGACACGGTTCTTGCATCCATTCAAAACCGCGAAAGAAATTAAACGCTTTTGAATCGTGCCAAATATCTGAAACGCTGAAATCATTCACATTCGGGCAATCAAAATTCGGTAAATCTCGCGCCGAATGACACGGCAACGCTACGCCGTCTGGCGCGATGGTTAAAAATGTCGTCGCCCAACCGTTCATGCACGCTTTCGGGCGGTTTTCGTAAAAATCTGGCACGACGTAATAAATTTTCATTTTGCCCGCGACTTTTTCTTTATACGCTTGAGCAATGGCTTCAGCCGTTTCAAATTGTTCTTTTGTCGGCAACAACAAATCCCGATTCAAATGCGCCCAGCCGTAGTATTGCGTGTTTGCCAACTCTAAATAATCCGCGCCCAACGCTTCCGCCATTGCCAAAATTTCGGGCATTTGATGAATGTTTTCACGGTGAATCACGACGCAAAGCACCATCGGATAACCGTGTTTTTTCACCAATCGCGCCACGTTTTGTTTATGTTCAAACGACGCAGTACCGGCAATGTGGTCGTTTAATTCTTGCGAACTGGCTTGAATACTGACTTGAATGTGGTCGAGTCCAGCGGTTTTCAGTTGCATAATTTTTTCTTCGGTCAGCCCATAACCGGAGGTAATCAGATTCGAGTAATAACCCAAGTCCCGCGCGTGCTGCACTAATTCGACCAAATCGGGACGAGTGAGCGGTTCGCCGCCTGAAAAACCAAGTTGCACCGCGCCCATTTTTCGCGCCTCGGTCAACACACGTTTCCAATCGTCGGTGCTAAGTTCGCTTTTGTATTTTGTGTAATCGAGCGGATTCGAGCAATACGGGCATTGCAACGGACACGCATACGTTAATTCCGCCAATAACCAGCGCGGCGGCGTATTAGTTTTGAGTAATCCAGCCATTATCTAAAGCAACCTCTAAAAAAGCAGTAATGTCGGCGGTTAAACCTGACGTTTCAAATGTGGTTTCTAATTCTTGCACCAGTTGGGCGAGGTGGCGCGTGCCGTCACACAGTTTCAGAATTTCTGCCGAACTTTGGTTTAATTCGACCATGCCTTCGGGATATAAAATAACGGTTTTTTGCTGCACTTCTTCCCATTGCAAGCGGTGCAACGGCGAAAAAGTGAGTAATTGTTCGGGGTTTAAAGTCATAAAAGTTAAGAGTAAGTTTAAAAAATTAACTGCCTGCGTTTTGTAAATTATTCAACAAGCCTTTGTAGTATTCCAGCATTTGCATCAAAAACATAATTGCCGCGTCAATTTCGTTTTTAACATCGTGAACGAAATTGTGGTGCATAAACGTTTCCATCGTGTAAAACGACAAGCCCATATAAATCGTATTTGCACCCATCGCAATCATAATGAACGCCGCAGATTTCAACATCAAACCGCGAAAATGCGCGTTCATTTTGCCAAACGCCACGCTAATAAACAACATCGTGGGCAATGTTCCCGCGCCAAACGTGAGCATCAACAAACCGCCGTCTAAAATCGTCGGCGCAGAAGTCGCTTTCACCGCCATCGCAAATGTCAGTGGACACGGCATTAAACCATTCATTAAACCTGCTAACGACGCGCCAATAATGCCGCCTTTGGTGCGTGACGCGGCGTAACCTTTGCGAATAAATGCCATTGGAATCAAACGAATCGACCCTTGAAACGGAATCCAGCCTAAAATTCCCAACGCCAAAATAATCACCACCGCGCCAATGAACATTTGCAAAATGCTTTGAACTTTGCCAAAAATGCCGCTGGAAATTAACACCATTCCCATTGCCGCCGCCGCAAAACCCACCATCGTATAAACGCTGATTCGGGCAAATTGATAAAACAAATACGGTAAATAACTGCGCGTCGCGGTCGAATTCATAAAATAACCTGACACCAACGCGCCACACATTCCCAAACAATGCCCGCTTCCTAAAACTCCTGCCATAAACGCCAAGCCATAATCAAAACCGCCCGAAGCCGCCATGACGTGCATGCTGTGATCCATCGTTGAATGATCCATAAAAATCCCTTTTTAGTTTTTATTTAAACGCAGTGAATTCACAATCACAGAAACCGAACTCAACGCCATTGCCGCCGAGGCAATCATTGGATTCAAACGCCCCGCCGCCGCAATCGGAATCGCAATCACGTTGTAACCGAACGCCCAAAACAAATTTTGTTTGATGACGGTAATCGTTTTTTTGCTGAGTTCAATGCCCGCCGTGACTTTTGAAATATCACCTTGAACGAGTGTCATATCTGCCGATTCAATCGCCACATCCGTTCCCGTGCCAATCGCAAAACCCACATCCGCCGCCGCCAAAGCGGGCGCGTCGTTAATGCCGTCGCCAATCATGCCGACTTTTTTGCCTTGCGCTTGATAATCTCGAATCACGGTTAATTTTTGTTCGGGTGTGGCGTTCGCAATTACGGTTTCAATGCCGACTTTTGCCGCAATATAATGAGCAGTTTTTTCGGTGTCGCCCGTGACCATTAACGTTTCAATGCCTTGTTTTTTCAAACGTAAAATGGCGGCCGCCGCATCGGGTCGCGCTTTATCGGCAATGCCAAAAACTGCCGCTTCTTTGCCGTTAATCGCCATGAAAACAGGCGTTTTGCCTTGCGACGCAAATTCACCCGCCGCATTTTGCAAACCATCAATCGAAACGCTTTGTTCAATCAACCACGCTTTGTTTCCGAGCAAGATTTTTTTGCCATCGATTTCAGCTTTAATGCCACGTCCCGTTTCACTTTGAAAATGCGTACAAGGTTCTAAATTGATATTTTTTTCAGCCGCATAAAGCACAATCGCTTTGCCTAAAAAATGTTCTGAATTGTGTTCAGCCGAAGCCGCTAATTTGATTAAATTTGTTTCGCTCAAGCGTGAAATTTTCAATAAATCCGTGACTTTCGGTTTGCCTTCGGTAATCGTGCCTGTTTTGTCGAACACGATAACGTTGAGTTTCGCGGCGGTTTCTAAACTTTCACCGTTGCGAATGTAAATACCTTCGCGGGCGGCTTGACCTGCGCCAACCATGATTGCCGCAGGCGTTGCCAATCCTAACGCGCACGGGCAAGCAATCAATAAAACCGTAATTGCGTTGCCGAATGCAAAACTAAACGACGCGCCCGCCGCGAGCCAGCCGACCAATGTTAATGCCGATAATGCCATCACCGACGGCACGAAAACCGCTGAAATTCTATCGACGTGTTTTTGAATCGGTAATTTCGTTGATTGCGCCTGGTCAACCATGTGGACGATTCCCGCCAACACGGTGTCCATGCCGATTGCCGTGACTTGAACATGCAACGCGCCACTGCCATTCACGCAACCACCGATAACTTTGTTGCCGATATTTTTCACGACGGGCAAACTTTCACCCGTGACCATAGATTCGTCAACCGTTGAAACGCCGTGAATGACCACGCCGTCGGTCGGAATTTTTTCACCAGGTCTCACCAAAATAATGTCGTCGATTTCGAGCGCGTCAACGTCCACAATTTCTTCGATTTCGCCGTTAATTCGCGTGGCGGTTTGCGGCTGTAAATCCACTAATTGCCGAATCGCTTCGCCTGCTTTGCCTTTGGCGCGTTCTTCTAAATATCGTCCGAGCAAAACAAACGTGATAATTGCCGCCGCTGCTTCAAAATATAAATGTCCGCTACGTCGCAAAAATGCGGGCAAGCTGTAACCGTAAGCCGAACCCACGCCTAAGGCGATGAGGGAATCCATGTTTGCTGCGCGTTGCCTAGCTAACCGCCATGCTTTCGCAAAAAACGGAAAGCCTGCCCAAAATACCACGGGCGTGGTCAACGCTAATTGCATCCAATGTAATTTGCGCGACGTAACCATCGCCATTCCCGCAAGAATCACGGGCGTGCTTAAAATCGCTGACCACACAAAACGATTTCGCGCCGTGGCAACGCGATTGTGTTCTTTTTCAATGAGTTTTTTACGTTGCGCCAACGTGTCCATCGGATACGTTTGATAGCCGATTTGCGTAATCAATTTATTCACGTCGTCTTTCGTTAATTGCCCTTGAACATTCAACGTTGACGTGCCGAAATTCACGCTCGCGGTTTTCACCCGTTCGTCACGCTTCAACACCATTTCAATTAACAACGCGCACGACGCGCAACTCATACCTTCAACCGCTAAATCGATGTCTTGAATTGTGCCGTCAAAATGTTTCTTTTCGTGATGCGGCAAGGTTGGATTTTTATGCGCGATATTCCCCAAAACCGCCTCGAGCAAAATCAGCAGATTTTTCTTCGGCAAACCAGCGGGATCAAATTCAATCACCACCGAACCGATTTCCCAGACCGTTTTCACGCGCTTAATTTCAGGGCGTTTTTTTAAAATAATTTCAAAAATATACGCGCGTTCTTGGTCATTTTTGAGAATCGGCGACACAATCCGAATGCGTCGCGCGAGTTGATGAACTATTTGGAAGTTTTTTTGAGTCACAGAAATTTACCTTTATTTTGGTTTGCGCGAACGAATCAACAAAAAGAACATATAAAACGTGGCGAGCCATTCATAACGGAATTTAAACGGATTCAACAGCCACAATTTTGTAATGTGATCCCAATGCAGACGAATTAAAAACAACACCAAAATATCATTCAAAAAATCAATCACCGCTTTTTCAGGGTCTTTAATCAGCGCATTCGGTTTTTTTATTGCTAATTTGGTAATGATTTTCGCGGCGTGTAAGGTTTCTTTGGCTTCAATTTTTTTTGTTTTAAACCAGCGTGTTACCGCAAATTTATCGGCTTTTTCGCTGACTTTCGCAGTGAATTTGCTGATTGCCGTGGGCTTTTTTTCAGTGGGAATAATTAACGCGCCTGACTTTTCTAATTCGGCAAATAGCGCGAATAGTTGCTGAACTAATTGCGTGAAATCACACACCGTTTCTTGAAATCGAATCGACACTTTACCTTGTCGCGCGTAAAAATTGACGCGATAAACACCGTCAATCGCTTTGATTTTCGTGGCGACATTTTCAGCCACCACTTTTTGACATAATTCCGTGGGTAATTGAAATCGAACGTGACCTTCGGCGCGATGACGTAACACACATTGTTTTTGAATGGACATAAACTCAACGCAATCAGTAGAAAAACAAAACGGGTTTTTCTCGCATGTTGCTAGAAAAACCCGTTGGTAAGTTGGACGTAAAAAAACTTAATTTTCTTTTGTTTCAGCGACTAAATCTTCTAAGTTTTCTTTTTGTTGCAACACGAAATCTTTACCCGCATCGACGACTTTCGTGGTGCTAGCGATAATATCTTTGCGGTATTTGTGAATCAAAAAACCAGTGATTAAACCTAATCCAAATACCACGACTGGATTTTTAACTGCAATACTCATAACTTTACTCCCACTATAAACAACGGCTGAGGCGATAGAGCCTTTAAAAATTTCCTTCGGCATCGAATCGCCATTATTTTGCACGGCGTTATGTACTTGTTTTACGGTTTTGCTTCCCATAATCGCCCCTCGAATTATTCGACTAAAATTTGGTCTTCATTCAACATTTGATAAATACCTTTACAGCCATCACAACAAAAATATTTTTGTTCACCCGTTTTTAATTTCAAAGTAAATCCTGAAACTTCAACAGTTAGCCCGCACAAATCGCAGACTTTTTTTTCTTTGCTCATCACACTCACCAAAATAGATGTCTAACTCAATTGCATAGTAGCAAAACTGAGTTGTTGCTACAATCACTACGTTTTTTGGATTAGCAATTTAATTTATCGTCTGGCAATCGCGCACTTTGCACGGCTTTACTCGAGGCTTTCATTAACGCAATGCGTAACGCTCCCGTTAAACTCGCGCCCAATCCTAATCGCATAGCAAATGCCGGTAAAATAATCATTGAAGCGACTGCAAGCCCCGCGCCGATTAGTAATGCGCTGTTATTATTATGTTGTTTTGAATTAACTGATTGTGTAGCCATAATTATTAAAACCTCTGCACGAAATAAATGGATTAAACTGCGAAATATCTATCGTCCTTTCGCACGCATTATGCCAAATAATAATATCTCGTTTTTCAATAGGTTAATAAATAAACGTACTAAAAAAACTAAAAAATTGTGTGATATGCCGCAGTGTTTATAGGTTATTTGCCGAAATAAATTTTCAAAAATAGACCAAGCAAAAAATGCTATGCTCACATTCAATTCGTTTTCAACTCTCAAAAAATAATGCCATGAATACCTCGAATCATTTGCCTTTTTCCCGTCATTTTTATTACGCGCTGACAGTGACAGCTGCATTGAATTTAACTTCTTGTAGCACCACGCTAGAACGCGAAATCACGACGTTACCGACAATGGAACCAGTCGCGCCGCCGATTCAAGAGGAGCTGCCGCGCCCGATTATCAAACCGACATTGCCCGAAACGATTGCGCCGACTACGCCGCTTTCATTCAACCAAAATGTGAAAAATTTCGTGCGCCAAATGGTAACTAAACATCATTTTAATGAACTGGAATTAACGCAATTATTGCAATCAGCGGTGATTAAAGAAGGTATTTTGAAAAGTATTTCATCACCGTCTGAAGGTTTGCCGTGGCATAAATACCGTAAAATTTTTCTCACTGAAACGCGCATTGAGGGCGGGGTGAAATTTTGGCGTGACAATGCCGCCGCGTTAGATAGCGTGTCACAACAAACGGGCGTTGCGCCTGAAATTATCGTGGCGATTATCGGCGTAGAAACAGGTTACGGCAAAAACATGGGCAATCATCGCGTTCTCGATGCGTTGGCAACGCTTGCGTTTGCGTATCCGCCGCGAAGTTCGTTTTTTACTGGCGAACTCGAAAGTTTTTTATTGTTATGCCGCGAAGAAAACATGAATCCGCGTGAACCAATGGGTTCTTATGCCGGTGCAATGGGTTATCCGCAATTTATGCCGAGCAGTTTTCGCGCGTTAGCCAAAGATTTTGAACACGATGGACACCGCGATATTTGGCACAATCCGCGCGATGCGATTGCCAGCGTGGCGAATTATTTTGCGAAAAACGATTGGCAAAACGGTCAAGGTATTGCCGTTCGGGCGACTGCAATTGGAAATCAGTATAAATCTGCGTTGAATAAAGATTTGAAACCGACTTTGAGCCTCGCGCAATTAAGCCGTCTCAACGTCAGTACGACCGAAAATTTGCCCGCGAATCTCAACGTAAAATTAGTCGCGTTACAACAGTTGGACGGTGACGAATTGTGGTTGGGACTGCACAATTTTTATGTGATTACGCGCTACAATCACAGCCCGTTATATGCGATGGCGGCGTATCAATTGAGCCAAGAAATAAAGCAACGGCGATAGTTTTCGTTTTTTTGGTATCATAGCCGGAATCGGCAAAAAGTTAGTTTGTCGATGCTTTCATAACAATAATATTTTTAGACTCAGGAGCTTTTACAATGAAAAAAATGACTACTCCGTTCGCGATGGCAATGGGCGCAGCGTTAATATCAAGTTTCGCAGCAACCGCTGTGAATGCTGACACCAACCCGTTTGGCGCAACCGAATTATCGTCAGGTTATATGCAACTTGCTGCCGCTGAAATGGCGTGTGGCGCAGGCATGAAAATGGAAAAACCGAAAACGGCTGAAGGCGCGTGTGCCGGCAAAAAATCCGCATCAGGCGAAAAATCGCCGGAAGGTAAATGCGGCGACATGATGAATGGCGACAAGATGAAAGCCGGCATGGAAGCAGCTTGTGGCGCAATGATGAAAGGCAAAGAAGGTTCGTGTGGCGAAATGCACGGCGCGATGTCAAAAGAAGGCGCGTGTGGTGCCGCGATGAGCGGGATGGGCGGCGACAAAAAAGCGGCTGAAGGCAGTTGTGGCGCACAATGCAAAGACGACATGAAAAATTGTCCCGATGCCAAAACGACTGAAGGCGCGTGTGGTGCAAAAATGCAAGGTTGCGGCGACGATATGAAAGGCTGTAGCGAAATGACCAAAGGTAAAGACGGGGCGTGTGGCGCAGCAAAACCGAACGATAAACCGTTAGACAACTCGCCGTTGTATGACGTGCATCCGCCTAAATAATTAAGTAATTGAACAGGATTTTTTAACATGAAAAAAATGACAACTTCTCTGGCAATCAGTGCCGCGTTGATTTCAGGCATGGCGAGCGCAGACGTAAATCCGTTTGGTGCAACTGAATTACCGTCGGCATATTTACAACTTGCGGAAACAGAAATGGCGTGCGGCGCGAACATGAAAATGGAAGCACCCAAAGACCAATCAAAAGAAGAGGCTGAAAAAGCAGCTCAAGAGAAAGCCGCTGCCGATGAAGCAGCGAAAAAAGCAGCACCGAAACATTAAAATTCGGGTGTTTTGAGTTCGTTTGTAGAAAGGGCATAATTCATGCCCTTTTTTTATGGCGAAACGCTTAAATTATTAGCCGCCAATTGCCTTGTGATACAATTTGCACCAATCAAACCCTTGTTTCCTTTTCGTTTTCAATCGTTAGAACCCTGCCTATGAAATTAAAAAAACTTTCTCGCCTCATTTTACTTTGCTTATTCGCCGCGCAAACCGTTCAAGCTGATGAAGAATTTGTCGTTCGGGACATTAAAGTCAAAGGCTTACAACGCATTTCCGAAGGCACGGTTTACAACTATTTGCCCGTGACGGTTGGCGAACGCTTTTCGTTAGACAACACGGCACCCGCGATTAAATCACTATTTAAAACGGGATTTTTCAAAGACATTTCTGTCGAACGCGAAGGTTCAACATTAGTGGTCAACGTCGTGGAACGCCCATCGATTGCGAAAATTTTATTTGAAGGCAACAAAGATTTAAGCAAAGACGATTTAACCAAAGCACTCAAAAAAATTGGCTTATCTGAAGGTCAAACCTTTGATCGGCAGTTACTCGATAAAGTTGAACAAGAACTCAATCGTCAATATCTCAGTCACGGCAAATATGGCTTAACTATTAAAACCGAAGTCACGGATTTAACCCGAAACCGCGTCGCTATTTTCATCAAAATATCGGAAGGGCGCGTCGCGAAAATTAAAGAAATTAACATCGTCGGCAACAACACGTTTGACGAACCAACGTTGCTGAAAAAAATCGAATTAAACACCTCGAATTTGTTGTCGTTTTATACCAAAGATGACCAATATTCGAAACAAAAACTCGGCGCAGATTTGGAAACGTTGCGCTCGTATTATTTGGATCGTGGTTATATCAATTTCAACATTGAATCGACGCAAGTGGCGATTACGCCAGACAAAAAAGATATTTACGTCACGATTAACGTCAAAGAAGGCGACGTTTATAAACTCGATAAAGTGAAACTCGCGGGCAATTTAGTTGTTCCCGCTGACGAGTTAATCAAGCTAATGAAAGTCGGGCCTGGCGAAGTTTTTTCACGCAAAAGTGCGACCGAAACATCGAAAGCAATTTCGGATCGTTTGGGCGATGACGGTTATGCGTTTGCCAACGTCAACATGATTCCCGAAATCGTCGAAGCCACGAAAACCGTGAACATGACGTTTTTTGTAGATCCCGCAAAACGAGTTTATGTGCGCCGAATCAATATCAAAGGCAACACCAAAACGCGGGACGAAGTATTGCGTCGTGAAATGCGTCAAACGGAAGCGAGTTGGGCATCGAGTTCTAAAATCGAACGCTCGAAAACCCGTTTGGAACGTTTAGGTTATTTTGAAGAAGTCAGCGTTGAAACGCCGCCAGTGACAGGAACGGCGGACGAAATCGATGTGAATTACAGCGTCACCGAAAAACCGTCGGGGAATTTAATGGCGGGTGTCGGTTATTCGCAGGTTCAAGGGATTGTGTTGAACGCGAACATTTCGCAAGATAACGTTTTTGGTTCGGGCAAACGGGTGAATTTAGCGTTTAATAACAGTAACTATTTGACCAGTTATCAGTTTGGTTTTTTCAATCCGTATTTCACCACCGATGGCGTGAGTCAAGGCTATAATTTGGGTTACACCAAACGTGATGCGTCGGCGATTAACATCGCCAGTTACACGACTAACGTCATGAACGCGGGGATTAACTTCGGTTTGCCGTTGAATGAATTTGACCAAATTCGTTTTGATTTTGATACTAAATACACAACATTAAAATCAACCACTTACACATCCGATGAAATTTCCGATTTTATGACTAAAAATGGCGATTCATTTTTCACCTTTGCGCCCGCGATTGGCTGGACGCATGACACATTGAATCGGGCAATTTTCCCAAACAAAGGCGGACAACAAAGGCTTTCCGCGTTGGCAACGGTTCCAGGTAGTGATTTGGAATATTACAAATTGAGCTATAAACATCAAATGTATTTCCCCGTTGCGAAAGATTTTACATTCCGTATTGTGGGTGAAGCGGGTTACGGTGATGGTTATGGTAAAAATGATAATTTGCCATTTTTTGAAAACTATTTTGCGGGTGGTACGGGTTCGTTGCGCGGCTTTAAAAATAATACGTTGGGTGTTCGTGATACGCATACTGGTAGCTGTGATGCCTACAAAAAAACACCAATCAAAAATTCTGACGGAACGCCTGTTAATGATGCGGCGGGGAATCAGACTTATCCACAGGCTGGAAGTTGTCCGTATCAAAATTATCCATTGGGTGGCTCAACGAAAGTGGTCGGCAGCGCGGAATTGTTTTTCCCCGTGCCATTTATGCCCGATACAAAATCCGTGCGTTTAGGCACATTCTTTGACGCAGGTTCGTTGAGTAACGGCTTTAATATGAACATGAGATATTCAGCGGGTTTATCGGGTGAATGGATGTCGCCATTCGGTGCATTGTCCGTCAGTGTCGCACAGCCACTAAATGCTTCGCCTATTGTTCGTGGTATAGATGGCACGACAACAACCGGCGACCAAAAACAAATTTTCCAATTTAACTTTGGGCAAAACTTCTAAAACAATTTTTAGTTTGTCGCGCTTATCACTTATAATTTAACCACTATTTTTTTATTTCCAACGAAACTCTCGGAGAATTCCATTTTTATGAAAACCAAAATCGCGTTATTTTTAGGCTTAATTTTTGCGGCAAATATCAGTTATGCTGATTTGAAAGTGGGCTTTGTCAACATTCCAGCGGTACTCGAAAAAGCACCTCAAGCTGAAAAAGCTAAAAAACGTTTA
Source organism: uncultured Pseudomonadota bacterium (assembly GCA_903870545.1). Taxonomy (GTDB): domain Bacteria; phylum Pseudomonadota; class Gammaproteobacteria; order Methylococcales; family Methylomonadaceae; genus UBA10906. The sequence goes on along the minus strand of CAIQDI010000018.1, from coordinate 75,140 downwards.
GAACAAGAATTCTCGCCCCGCGACAAACAACTTGTTTCACAACAAAAAGATATTCAAAACATGGAAGAGCGTTTGGGCAAAGATGCCGCTGTGTTAGGTGAAGCGGCGCGAGGCAATTTAGAAAAAGATATTTTAAACAAAAAACGCGATTTCAAACGCACGCAACAAGAATTCAGCGAAGACTTCAACGTTCGTCGCAACGAAGAATTAGGTAAATTACAACGTCGCATTGTGGAAGCAATCCGTGGCATTGCGAAAGATCAAGGCTTTGATTTGTTATTAACAGACGGCGTAATTTATGCTAGCGAACAAATCGACGTAACCGCGCAAGTTCAACAAAAATTAACCTCGATGCCTGAGTGATTAACCGCTTAAATTCGCCCGACTTTTCCCCCTTATAATCTGAAAAAGTGAAATTAAAATCATGTCTATAACGTTAGATATTCTACAAATTCAAGCCTTTCTTCCGCACCGTTATCCATTTTTATTGGTGGATAAAGTGGTGGAATGTGAGCCTGGCGTTAGGTTATTAGGGGTGAAAAATGTCACTTATAACGAACCATTTTTTCAAGGGCATTTTCCGCAAAAACCGGTGATGCCCGGCGTATTGATTTTAGAAGCGATGGCACAAACGACCGGTTTGTTGGCTTCCGAAACAGCGGGCGAAGAATTAAAAGGGATGATTTATTATTTGACGGGCATTGATAAAGCAAAATTCAAACGTCCGGTTGTACCCGGCGATCAATTGATGTTGGAAGCGCGTTTTGTTAAAAGTAAACGCAACTTGTGGGCATTTCAATGTAACGCTACTGTCGATGGCGAATTTGTGGCAAGTGCCGAAATTCGTTGTGCGGCTGTGGTCGAGTAAGTTTTGATTCATCCCACCGCCCTTATTGATCCACGCGCTGAACTCGACTGTGGTGTGCGAGTTGGTGCGTTTTCTATTGTGGGCGCGGACGTTAAAATCGGTTCGGGTACGGTTATCGAATCGCACGTTGTTATTAAAGGTCGCACGTCACTCGGCGAAGATAATCACATTTATCAATTTTGCTCGATTGGCGAAGATCCCCAAGACAAAAAATACGCGCATGAAATTACCCGTTTAGAAATGGGCGACCGTAACGTAATTCGTGAATATACGTCGATGCACCGTGGCACACAACAAGACAATAGTTTGACGAAAATCGGTAGCGATAATTTATTTATGGCTTATACGCACGTCGCGCACGACTGTGTGGTCGGCGACCACGTTATTATGGCCAATGGTGCGTCACTCGCGGGGCATGTCCATTTAAATAATCACGCCATTTTGGGCGGTTTTACCTTGGTGCATCAATTTACTCAAATTGGTCAATACAGTTTTTCGGCAATGGGCAGCGCGATTACGCAAGATATTCCACCGTTTGTGATGGTAGGCGGTCGTCCGACTCGTCCGCACGGCATCAATTCTGTTGGCATGGAACGCAATGGCATTTTGGCTGAAGATATTCGCCTCATTCGCAAAGCCTACAAAATGATTTACAAAATGAATTTGCGTCTCGAAGATGCGATTGAACAAATGGAAGAGTTAGCGGGCGACAGCAAAGAGTTATCAAACATGGTGAATTTTCTTCGCAACGTCACACGCGGAATTTTACGTTAATTATGATTTTAATTGCCGGTGTAGACGAAGCCGGACGCGGGTGTTTAGCGGGAAATGTATTTGCCGCAGCGGTCATTTTAAATTCTGATTTTCCGATTATTGGTTTAGCCGATTCCAAAATGTTAAGCGCGAAAAAGCGCGAATTTTTATCCGAACAAATCAAAAAATACGCGCTAAGTTGGTCAATCGCGCAAGCCAGCGTTGACGAAATCGACGACATCAACATTCTGCAAGCCACATTTTTAGCGATGCAACGCGCCATCGAAGGTTTGCATATTCAACCGTCCGAAATCTTAATTGACGGCAATCAACTCCCCAAACTCACTATTCCCGCTCGCGCCATTATTCAAGGCGACAAAACTGTTCAAGAAATCAGTGCCGCGTCGATTTTAGCCAAAGTCGCTCGTGATGAATCGATGGACGAATGTGCCAAAATCTATCCGCACTATCAATTTTCAAAACACAAAGGTTACGGCACAAAACTCCATTGCCAAGAAATCGAACAATTTGGCATTTTAGAGATTCATCGCAAATCGTTTAATCCCGTCAGAACGTTATTACTTCAAAAATGAACCGCATTGTTTTAGGTATCGAATACGACGGCAGCCGTTTTTCTGGTTGGCAATGGCAAATCAAACATCGCAACATTCAGCACGAACTTCAACTCGCTTTGAGTAAAATCGCGCAACATCCGATTACCGTGCAATGTGCGGGACGAACCGATTCGGGCGTTCATGCGACGGAACAAATTGTGCATTTCGACACGTCGTCAATTCGGAGTTTAGAAGCGTGGCATCGTGGCACAAACACGCATTTGCCGCCTGACGTGCGGGTGATTTGGGCGCAAAATGCGGTCGGTGATTTTCATGCGCGTTATCGGGCGATTGCCCGTTTTTACCGTTACGTCATTTTGAATCGCAACACGCCTTCAGCGTTAAACCGCCAAACAACATGGTGTCCATTGCCGTTAGATGCTGAAAAAATGCACCACGCCGCGCAAAGTTTGCTTGGTCATCATGATTTTTCGTCGTATCGAGCGCAAGGTTGTCAGTCAAAAAGTCCGTTCCGAACGATGTATTTCATTGATGTTCACCGCGAAGATGAAAAAGTGATTATTGAATTATCGGCGAATGCGTTTTTGCATCACATGGTTCGGAATATCGCCGGTGTGTTGATGGCGATTGGTTGTGAAAAACAGCCGATTTCATGGACGCGCGAATTATTGGAATTGAAAAATAGACAATTGGGCGGTGTGACTGCGCCTTCAGATGGGCTACATTTAGCAGGCGTGTATTATCCCGACCATTACGGCATCACCAAACATCCTATTTTTAACAAATTACCTGCCGACGCTCGGCGTTATGATAAATACCCAGAAGAATTCATAAAATGATAAGTGTGGAATTGTTGAAACCGTTGGTTATTGTAATGGTTGGATTGCTATCGGCAAGCGTGTTTTTACTTTGGTTGAAAGCGCGTAAAAACAAAAAATCCGAACCCGCCAAAACCCGAAAAAACAGCAAATGGTCGATGGAGTTGTTAATGTCACTGGAATGGAAACGTTACGAAGAAATTTGCAAAGCGTTTTTAACGATGACAGAAAAGGGACGCTTTAACGTAGATGTAACCAATACGGGGGCGGACGGTGGAATTGATTTAAAACTGACCAACAAAAAGGACAAATTAGTCGGTGTCGGTCAATGCAAAGCGTGGAGTGGAATGGTCGGTGTGGCACCCATTCGGGAACTTTACGGCGTGATGGCGAGTGAACAAATAAAAATCGGTTATTTTTTCACAACCTCCTCGTTTAGTGCAGACGCAATCCAATTCGCCAAAGATAAAATCACGTTAATAACCGGACGCGAACAAATCAAAACAATTGAATCCCTTACGTCAGAACAACAAAATGATTTATACCGAATTGCGACGGCGGGCGATTACACCACGCCAACCTGCCCGAATTGTGACAAAAAAATGATTCGCCGACAGAGCAACGAAAAAGCGTTTTGGGGATGTTCAAACTACCCACGCTGCAAAAATATCTTACAAATTAGAAAGTCTTAAACACACAAAAACCATTTTCAAACCCACGAGTTTTTATGAATCCTTTATCGTTTTACATTCACGGCAACGCCGACGGTCACAACGAAATTTTAGAAATGCTGACGAGTTTTTTGGCGTTATTTGAAGGTTTGACGAACGGAAATTCGTCGGGCAGTTTTCCCGGTTTGTTAACAGGCATTGCCAGCCTCGCCAACATTCACCCGTTGTTGGTACATTTTCCAATTGCGTTTTTGAGTTTATTTGTCGCCGTGGATTTAATCGGCACAGCGGCGAAAAAAACTGAATGGCGCAATTTTGCGAGCGGTTTGTTGTATCTGGGAACGGTGTTTGCGGGTTTCACTGTTTGGGCGGGATTTATTGCCGCTGACACCGTGCCGCACGGTCACAATGTTCACGACATAATGGAACGCCACGAACAATTGGGAATTTCGATTTTAGCGTTATCGATGGCGTTAACTGCGTGGCGATTACGCCGACCTGTTGACGGTTGGGGAATTTATAACGCGCTAACGATCATTTTGTTGGGCGTAATTATTTTCGGTGCAGATTTAGGCGGCTTGATGGTTTACAAATACGGGGTGGCAGTTGAAGCCGTGACGGTTTCGCCCGAAGACAGCCACCACCACGATTAAATCAGACGTTTATTCTTTTTTGCTTTTTAATTCTTTTTGCAACGTTTTGAGTTCGTCCCATTTTCCACTTGCCGCTAATAGAGCTTGTTTTGACCATGCGACCGGGTTGTAAATTTTGAATCTATTGCCCGCCGCATCGAGTATTTTTTGCAGTGTTTTTACATTCGTACTCGATAAATCGGCAAACGTGACTATATTTTCAGCGACCAACAACTCCGCAATTTTTTTCCCAATACCTTCAATTTTAGTCAAATCGTCTGGCTTTTTTACCGCAACAGAAACAACGACCACACAGTTTTCCGTGTCCTGCCCTACTCTGTCGTCATTCACCCATCGACCATCGTCCAATAAATAACGATATTCGTAGGTCTCACCCACTTTCAATTCTAAAGTGGTTTTAAATGAGCCATCCTTCTTCTTTTTTAAACTAATTCCGTTTTCTTGATGCCACTGATTAAAATCACCGAGTAAAAGCCCACTGGTTGCATCAGCAATGACATTCGCCGAAAGAATAAAATCTACTTTTGTTTTCATTTTTAACTCCAAAGTTACATTGATTTTTAAGTGATAAGATTAGCAAAGTAATGTGAAAAAAAGGTTAAATCAAGAATAAACCTTAACGGATAAATAGTTTTTCGCCAAATTCAAATTCAAGAAAGTTTTCTCAGTAAAAAATCCCGCGATTTCTTAACCGTTCGCAACACCGGCGCAGAACCGCCCATCGCCACAGCATCCACTAAACAATACCACGCCGCAACACCACTGGGCGGATTTCCTTGTGGCAAACCCAACACTGGATCAATCGCCGCCCACTGCCACGTTCCAACCGCCGTGCCGATTAACTCCAGCCACGTCGTAATAAAAAATGCCGCTAAATAAACCAACGGCGAACGTCCTTTAAATAAATAAAATAGAAATATCACAAATAATAATGCGCCAACCCAATCGCCTTGCGTGGCAAACGTAATTCCCCACAACGACCACGCGCCACACACCACCACCACAAAATAAGCAATTTGCCGCGCGTAACGCACAAATAATCCAGAACGTCCCAGCGCGACGGCGGTTAAATACACCATGCCGTGACCGGCGGGAACATAAGCGGGAACATTGTGAAAACGATAAGTGTAACCACCCATAAACGGTGACGCGAAATGTTCGCCAACCGTTGCAAATAACACCGCAATTAAAACTTGGACGCGAATTTCTTTGTTTTCACCCAATAACCAACCGATTAAAAAAACCCAACCGCTTACGCCCAAAGCATTTTGTTTTTCTAAACTAGCATCGGCATCGGTAATTAAACACACAGCGACGCAAAAAAAAGTAAATGCGGCAATGTAATAATCACGGTAATTGTGCGGGTGGAGATTGTGTTGCGGGGGAAAATAACGAAACATTTAAACTCTCTAAAAATTTGGAATCAATAATAGCGGGAAGTATAGCATTGCCAATAATCATCCAAAAGTTTGCGCGGGAAACGAAGGTGTTGAGCGCGTTGTATGTTTAACCTTTCACACACAAAATCTGCTTCAACGTATGCACCACTTCAACCAAATCACTTTGATTTGCCATCACAACATCAATATCTTTGTATGCTGACGGAATTTCATCCAGCACGCCTTTGTCTTTGCGACAAATCACACCTTCGGTTTGTGCGATTAAATCAGCAATCGTAAATTCTTTTTCAGCAGCGGTGCGGCTCATTTTTCGACCAGCCCCGTGAGCGCAAGAATGAAAACTTTCAGGATTTCCTTTGCCACGCACAATGTAAGATTTCGCACCCATGCTGCCAGGAATAATCCCCAAATCACCTGCTCGCGCTCGAATTGCGCCTTTTCGCGTCACCCAAACATTCGCATCAAAATGATGTTCATGCGCGACGTAATTGTGATGACAATTCACGGCTTCGGTGGTGATTTCAAACGGAGGCAGATGCCGTTTCAATGCCGCCAACACTAAATCCAACATCGCTTGGCGATTTTCAAAAGCGTAACGTTGCGCCCAATCAACGGCGTGCGTGTAATCGTTGAAATGGTCGCAACCTTCGGGAAAATACGCCAAATCACGGTCGGGCAATTGAATGAACCACTGTTCCATATCTTTTCGCGCCAACTCGATAAAATAATTCCCGATGGCGTTGCCAATCCCACGACTGCCCGAATGCAGCATAATCCAAAGCCGTTGCTGTTCGTCCAAACACAACTCGATAAAATGATTGCCACTGCCGAGCGTTCCCATTTGGCAAATCCAACTCGACGATTTACCAAACGATTTAAGCAATTTCGGATGTTTTTCAGTCATCAACATCAATTGCGTTTCAAACGGCAACGCCCGTTCAACCAGCGCACGGTCTTCTTTGTGTTGGTCGCGTCCGACAGGAATATCACGGCTGATTTGGTCAAAAAGCGTTTTTAACAATTTTTCGTCAATGTCATTCGCCGTCAAAGACAATCGGCACGCAATCATCCCACAGCCAATATCTACGCCAACTGCCGCAGGAATAATCGCTTTGTGGCAGGCAATCACACTGCCAATCGTCGCGCCAATTCCCGTATGAACATCAGGCATCGCGGCGACGTGTTTGTGAATAAAAGGCAAATTCGCAATGTTGCTGAGTTGTTGTTTTGCACGGTCTTCAATTTCGTCAGTCCAAATTTTGACTGGCACATTGCCTTCGGTCAGCACCGTTTTAATCGTCATTTTTGCCTCTTCTTAATTGTGTTTTATTTCAGAATGCTGTTTAAGCAAAGCGGCTAATTCTGTGCGTTGCATCATGTTTGTGGTCACTGCAATAACCGTGTCATAAAGCAAAGCGTTACTGATGGTTGGTCGAATGCCATTTTTAACCAAAAACACCAGCATACAAGCGGTAGCTGTACGTTTGTTGCCGTCCAAAAACGGATGATTATTCACAATCGAATAACAATACTGTGCGGCGGCTTCGTAAATATCTTGCGTGTAATGCCAAGTTTGTTGTACCGCGCCTAAAGCCGATTCAAGCAAACCGTTATCTCGTACACCGTTTAGACCGCCAAAACGTTCAACTTGTTGCTGGTGCATTTTTAAAGCCAGCGATTTGTTGATAAAAAATAATTCCGCCATTTCACTGTGCCAATTTTTCAAATGTTTCAGCGTACTGTTCCATCAATTGCTCGTGAATCAATAATGCGTCCGTATCATCTTGAATGCTTTGTTGTTCAAGATTTTTTTTAAGTAATCCAATCACAAAATCTAGCGGTGTCATGTGTTTGTTTTGTGCAGCAATGCTCAATGACATTTCTAATTCGTCAGGAATGGTTAAAGTCATCATATTTTTTTGCTCCAGTTATAAAAAAGTTTCATCATAAAGTTTTGGCAAAATATCACCTGCTTTGCCGTGCATTAGCACAACCAAATGTTTAGCGGTTTTGATTTTTTCGATTAAGGCGGTTGGAATAGTTGGCGCGTTAAATATGTTCATGTTGCATTTTCTCGTCGTTATTTTTTAGGGCGAGGGAATCATAATTTATTAACGCGACATAACTGGACGTTTTGTGAAATAAATTTTAAGCTGCCGCAGAAATTTTTTGTGGAGTTATACGTTTCATGGTCATCAAAGACGTATTTTGATTTGGTCGTCACACCATCTCTACCATTGCTGATAAACCTGTCACGGTGGAATAATCTGCTGCATTACAAAATCAAATAATCTCTGTACAATTCGGCAACAAACATAATAATTTTAAGGATAACCAATCGATGAAAAACATACTCTACAACGCAGCGGCAATTATTTTTTTCAGCTCACCTGTATTTGCAGAAAATTTAACTAACCAGATAAATGTTATTGGGTTAATCCCTGGAATATCAACACCAGCTCAGGTTAATGCAGCGGCAGATAATGGCATAACTAACAGTGGGTTAGGTTCTTTGGATAAATCCCTTGATACACTTAACTCGGGGATGTTTACAATCGGAGGGATTAAGATGAATTGTGCTGTAAGTTTTGATAAAAACAAGATGGAATTATTTTCTTGTGTTACAGGAATGTTTGCATCGAATGTTGAAACTCACAACATTTTAAAGCGGGGATTCCAAGAAAAATTTGGAACCCCATATATTGATAAAGATTCGGTAATAAGAAATAAACTAGGGGTTGAATACAATACTAATTCTGTATCGTGGAAAGATAAATCAGGAAACGCCTTAATTCTTAGAATGATGGTTGATAAACTAGATCAGGGAGATCTTACTATTGAATCCAATGAATTCTTACAAAAACAGGAACAACAAGAAAATGCAAGACGGTTTTAAGGAGTATAAAAATGAATAAACCGAATTTATTCGATTTTGCCACATCTGAATTATCACAAGACGCTTTTATTGCTTGGCTTTTGACATGGGCAAACAAAGAATATGCCGAAATTGATAAAAATCTTCACGATTGTGCTGTCGATTTTGTTAGAAAACTGCTCAATAAAGATGATTACATCGTTGAAACTGTAAAGATTAAAATGCAGTGGAAACACACTGATATTTCTGCCGAAGTTAATGGCGAATACTTTCTTCTTATCGAGGATAAAACGGGGACAAGTGAGTCTGCTAGTAACCTCAAATATGTTGAAATGGCAGAAAAACATTATGAAAACACAAAATTTAAAGTTGTTCCTGTGTATTTCAAAATGGAGGAGCAAAGCAATTTATCCAGAGTCATTAAAGCGGGTTATTCAATTTTTACACGCGAAAAAATGCTCGTTATTCTCAAAAATTATCATTCTGTAATCACTGCGACTAATAAAAATGACATTTTGTTGGATTACTATCTCCGTTTAAAACGAATAGATGCAAGCATCGCAAGTTTTAACACTTTGCCGTTTGAAAAATGGCATTGGTATTCTTGGATGGGATTTTATTCAACAATTCAGAAAGAACTTGGAGGAACTTGGGATTATGTTGCAAATCCGTCGGGTGGCTTTTTAGGTTTTTGGTGGCATTGGATAGTAAAAACATTAGATGACAAGGACTTTGCTGTTTATTTACAGTTAGAACAGCATAAGTTCATTTTTAAAGTAGAAGTTAATGGTCATCGTGACCAAAGCTCAAAACTCCGCGACTATTACAGAAAACCTTTGTTTGAAGTGGCAAAAGAACAAAGTATTGGTATTGAAAAATATGGAAAAGTTGGCGCGTATATGGGCGTTGCAAAATTATCTGACGAGTATCGAATTGCAACAACTGAAGGCTTAATTGATTTACCAGCGACGATTGCAAATTTGAAAAAAATGGAACAATTGATTGATACCGTTGCAGCGAAATTATAAAAAAATGCTGTGCTGGTGAAAAACAAAGCTCATCATTGTTTTTCAAAAACATCAAATTCATACAGCGCGGCTTCTGAAAAATACACGGTTTGCCATTCAGGCAGCAGCGATTTATTTATAAAGCCGTGTGCTGTGGGTTCAGGCGATGCGCCGTAATAAAAAAATTCTTCGTACCAACCTTGCCAACAAACACAAACGACTAACTCGCAACCATCGTAACAAACGCGAATTTTGTCATTCACGCCATCAATCAACATCGAATTTTCTGTAAAACGCCGTAATGGATAGTTGAATTCAGATTGATACAATTCGTACCATGCCAAAAACTGTTTAAACACAGGATGCGTTTTGGATTCTCTGAAACGGTATTTTGTTCGGAGATAAACTTTTTTGCGTTTGATGTAGCGACGTTTTTTCATAATTGATTTTAGTTTTAGTTAATTGGGTGACAGTGTAAAACATCAATGCGACAAAATTGGACGTTTTTATAAAAAATTTAACAATTGATGCTATAGTTTTTGAAAATATAAATAGACTTGAAAGGAAAACCGATGGAGAGCTTGTTACGTTATTTCGATATGCTGTGCTTGATTCCGAAAGCACCGAATTCGATTTCAACACCCGAAATTTTAGAAAAGTTGCAAAATATGAGATACGCCGTCGATTTGCGAACGGTACAACGCGACTTGGTAAAACTTTCAGCGTCGCCGTTATTTCCGATTGCAAACACTGAAAATACCAAACCATTGCGTTGGTTTTGGATTGATAATTCCAGCCCTATGCAATTGCCGATGATGTCAACGGATGAAGCTTTGACCTTTAAATTGGCTGAAATGTTTCTTGAACCGTTATTACCACCTTCGGTTCGAGGACGTTTAACGGGTTATTTTGATTTGGCTGACAAGCGTTTGAAAGAATCGAAATTTGAGCATTGGATTGAGAAAGTCGGTGTTGTTCCGAATAATTTGCCTTTGTTGCCAGCCGAAATTGAGCCTTCTGTTTTGGCAGTTGTTTATGAAGCGTTGCTCAAAAGTCTGCGTTTCAAAGCGACTTATCAAGCCGTGAACAAATCGCCAAAAACTTACGAAATCAATCCGTTGGGTTTAGTGTTTCGCCACAATAGCATTTATTTGGTTGCTACGATTTTTGATTACACCGACGTTAAACAATTAGCGTTGCATCGTTTTAAAGACGCTGAATTAAGCGACCGAGTCGTGTTAGTGCCAACCGATTTTGTGTTGAACGATTACATTACCCAAGGTAGTTTTAGTTATCCTGTCGATAATCATTTGGAAGAAATTACGCTAAAACTAAAAGTTAATGTTTTTTTGAAACAAGTGTTGCTGGAAACGCCGCTTTGCGCGAAGCAGAAAATTAGTGATATTGACGAGAAACACTATTTATTGGAAGCCATTGTTACGAATACAGAACAATTACATTGGTGGCTTCGCAGTTTCGGAACGGGAATTGAAGTGCTTGAACCATTGGAATTACGCCAAGCCTTTGCGTTGGAAGTCAAAGCATTAAGCAAAATGTATTGCTAAAGGTGTAAAGGATTAAAGCGACAAACTTTGGACGCTTCGTGAAATCCTATTATTTTCGACTGTCCCGCGTTTATAGCCTGTATGCGTTGAAACCGTTATGATATGCGCTACTTTTATCTCGAACCTGTCATCAAAAATGAACATATTAAAGTTTCTCACTCGTTTGTTGCTCAGTCTATTTTTACTCAGCGTAATCAGTGGCTGCACGGAAAATACCAAGCACGAAAGCACCGGCGAATATTTCGACGATACCGTTCTCACGACCAAAATAAAATCGACATTTTTAGGCGATTCGCGCTTGAAAATGCTGGATATTAACGTCAAAAGTTATAAAGGCACGGTGCAACTCAGCGGCTTTATCGATACACAAAAAGAAGCCGATCGCGCCGTCCAACTCGCTCGCACCGTCAAAGGTGTCAAAGCCGTCAATAACAGTTTAATCATCAAATAAAAATATGACCGATTCTCTAAAACTTACCAGCGAAACTTTAAAAGCCCGCATCGATTTGAGCGGCATCGATTTCACCGCGCCGTTGAATTCCCACACCAGCATTTTGGGGCAGGAACGCGCTCAATCTGCGCTCGAATTCGGCATTTCGATGACCAATTCTGGCTACAACATTTTTGTCATGGGCGAAACCGGTTCGGGACGGTTGTCGATGATTATGCAGTATTTAAACGCCCTCGCGCCCAATCATACTGCGCCGTCGTCTTATGCTTATGTAGATAATTTCGACAATTCGCGCGAACCGATTGCCGTTCAATTACCCGCTGAACACGGACAAGATTTTTGCAAAGCGATTGAAAATTTAATCACCAATGTTCTCGCGACATTTCCTGCTGCGTTTGAAAATCCCAGTTATCAACAGAAAAAAACCGCTGTCGAACGCCAATTTGTTCACACTTATCGCGACGCGACCGAATACGTTGATGCTCAAGCGCGTGAAATTAACATTGGTTTATTTTCTGAAAATGACACGTTTAATTTTTTACCGTTGTGCGATAACAAACCGATTCGCGACGAGGAATTGGCGGCGTTATCGACCGAAGATCGCGAAATGTTTAAAAAACAGATTGAGGAATTGGAAGATTGTTTAAGCGACGTGTTATTGGAATTGCCGCAATGGCGCAGAGAATTGGCTGCCTCGATGACGCAACTCAACAATGAAACGATTGATGCCGCGATTGAGCCGTTATTTGAAGAATTAAATGCGCGATATTCCGAAATTGACGACGTGGTGACGTATTTAGCTGAAGTGAAAAAAAATCTGCGTTTGACGATTAACGATTTCTTAATGCCGGTTTCCACGAATGAACCGATTGAACGCGATTACACGTTAAAAAAATTGATTTTAGAACAATACGCGCCCAACATTTTGATTGATTACAAGCAAGATAGCGGTGCGCCAGTGATTTATGAAACGCATCCGACTTATCAAAATTTGTTTGGACGAGTTGAATATACCAACGACCAAGGAACGCTCGTGCCGCATTATCGGCGAATTTGTGCGGGGGCGTTGCACAAAGCGAATGGCGGTTATTTGATTTTAGACGCTGAAAAAGTGCTGCATTATCCGTTCGTTTGGGAAGGGCTGAAACGGGCGTTGAAATCGGGTTATATCGAAATCGAATCGCCGTACACCGAACAAAGTGCTAATACGATTACGCTTAAACCCGAAGTTATTCCGTTAAATGTCAAAATGATTTTGGTGGGAAATAGCGATATTTTCTATTTGTTGGAAGCGATGGACGATGAATTTAACGAGTCGTTTCGGGTGTTGGCGGATTTTGATTATCGTATTTTACGCACGCCAGCAACGATGCAACATTTCGCGCAATTGATGATTAAACAAGCGACGGACGCGAAAACATCGCCGTTAACGCAAGCGGCAATTGAAAGTTTAATCGAACACAGTTGTCGATTGGCGGAAAGTCAGCAATATTTTTCGGCGTGCATTAACGATGCGCTGGAAATTATTGGTGAAGCGCAATTATTTTCGACCAAAACGAAAAGTGAACATATTGACCGCGTTCAAATTGAGCAAGCGTTGGCGGCGCGTGAATATCGTAACGGTCGCGTATCGCAAACCATTTTGGAAGAAATGCTCGACGGCACTATTTTGATTGATACCGACGGCGGCGCGATTGGCAAAATTAACGGGTTGACCGTGATGGATATGGGCGGCAGCAGTTTTGGTTCGCCGGCACGCATTACCACCACCGTTTATCCGGGTTCGCGCGGCATTGTCGATGTGGAACGCGAAGCCGAATTGGGGCAATCGTTGCATTCCAAAGGCGTAATGATTTTGACGGGTTATTTGGGACATTGTTACGCGCAACAATTTCCGTTGGCGATTTCGGCGAGCATTGCGATTGAACAATCTTACGGTCATATCGATGGCGACAGCGCGTCGTTGGCGGAATTGTGTAGTTTGATTTCAGCGTTGACGCGCGTGCCGATTAAACAAAGTTTTGCCGTCACCGGTTCGATTAACCAATACGGTGAAGTGCAAGCCATTGGCGGCGCGAATGAAAAAATCGAGGGCTTTTTTAGACTTTGCCAAGCTCGCGGTTTGAACGGTTCGCACGCGGTGATTATTCCAGCGGCAAACAAACGTAATTTGATGCTAAAACAAAACGTGTTGGATGCGGTGGAAGCGGGATTATTTACGATTTATGGCGTGAATACCGTGGATGACGCATTGGAATTATTGACGGGCGAAGTCGTGGGCATGATGGACGCGGAAGGTAATTATTTAGAAAATAGTTTGAACTTCAAAGCGATTTGTCGCTTGAAAGAAATTTCTGAATTGAGTGATGATGACAAAGAAAATGAAAGTGAGGCGGTGTAGTTTGCTGAAAATTTTTTCGTTTTTAAGGTGCGTATTGACTAACTATTCACAATAAGTTGATGCAAGGTTGGTTGGTAAAAATTAGCAAGTAAGCGGTCAACATTAAGGGATATTTTGGAAAAAATATCTCTTAATGTTGCTTATTTCGTTTTTCATCTGCTCAATGTCGTCGCTCAATGTGTGTTGTAGCGAAACGGTCACTGCGTAATTTCTAGCAAAATAATTTTCATCAAAAACCAAAACCTAAATAGCCACCGGCAGAAACACCGTCAGTTCTCACACCATCATTGGCATCAAGACTTAAATGATAACGTGCATCCACGCCTGCATATAAATCTTTCCAGATTTTATAGTCCACGCCCGTACCAAATTGAATACCTGGGTTGATGTAAGTCACGCCTACTGAGGGTGGACTAATTACATTGATTTCAAGACCGGCTGGAATCAACCAAGGACGGAAATCACTGCCTTTGAATAGTTTAACTTTTGGTGATGCCGCTAAAGTAAACTGGTTCACTGTTAAACCTTGACCGGTTAGCGGGCTGGGAATTCTGTCTGCAAATTCTTTGTAATCAAACATCAATTCAGCAAATAATTCGGTTCCGCGTGGAGCTAAACCAAATAAGCCGTCATTCAAGCTCCAATCAAAACCCGCCCCGAAATACCATGCGTCTTGTGGAACTGGATTTCCGCCTGCTAAAGGATCACCTTTTACGCCCAAATCCCCACTGCCTAAAAGACCACCACCTGGCGTTACAGAAGCTATGCCGCCACGACTATTATTCGCGTGGTTGTAACCGCCACGGAAAAACACAAGATTGTCTTTGCTGCCTTTTGTTACGCCTTGTGCTTTAACAGAACTTGCCCAGGCTTCTAATTCCTGAACTTTTACCGTGTCTTGACTGACGTGTGGACGATTCACAGCCACCCGTAAATCACGATTTTCGGCTTGCACCACTTGCAATTGAGACTCCAAGGCGTTCACTTTTGCATTGATGCTCTCAAGTGCATGCAATCCGATTTGTGTATCCGTCGAAGCCGCAAAATGTTTGACATGTTTATATTTTTTTGGTGTTTCATTCGCCTGAGCGGCAGAGATTGAAACTACCGCCGTGCAGGAAAATAATGTAATCAATAAAAAATGTTGGCTTACTTTTGATGAAGTCATATTCGTACCCTCAAATTATCATTAGTCAAAATAACTACTTGTTCTTCTTTGAATTCTTAAAATACCACTCTGTTTAAGTGCCATAAATTGTCCAAGGACGAGGCGATAATATGAAGGTTCGGTAAAAAAATAAAACGTTAAAATTCGATGAATATATCTCGAAATTAGTTTCTCCGGTTATTGTCGCCTGTTTAATTACCGGTATTAAACGACTTCAAAGAATGTGTCATAACGGCGTGTTAATGCTGCAACACTATCGTTGATTCAAAATGGTGCAATAAAAATTAAGAATGGTTTTTTTGGTGCAGATTATCAGCATAAATTACGCTTAAAATGTAGATTGCTATCTTATGAGCTAATCCACTTTCACCATTTTAATCAAAATTAAAACGAATACTTATTATTTAAAATCAAATGGTTGTGATGATTTTCCACCTAAATTAGGCGGTCTTTGTGAAGCACGAAAATACGCTGGCATATTGTTTGCAATTACCTAGCAAAAGTTAAATTTTTCTGGGTAAGACATGGACACTAAAACAACCAATTATTTCGATGAAATGCGTATTGATGATGTAAAAATTCGTGATATTTATCAACATTATCAACATTGGCAAAGTAATTTATCCACCGGCACCTTAGAACGCAAAAGCGCGGAAGCCGAGTTATTATTTCGTCGATTAGGTATCACGTTTGCGGTTTATGGCGAGTCGTCAGGTTCTGAACGAGTGATTCCGTTTGATATTGTGCCGCGTATTTTTAGCAGAACGGAGTGGACTCGTCTTGAGTTAGGTATCAAACAACGAGTGCGTGCGCTCAATGCTTTTTTGCATGATATTTATCACGAGCAAGAAATTATTAAAGCGGGCGTAATTAGCAAAAAACAAGTGCTTGGAAATGCCTTGTATCGCCCTGAAATGCAAGGCGTTGATTTGCCGAATCAGGTTTATGCACAAATTGCGGGCATTGATTTGGTGCGTGTGGCTGAAAACGATTTTTATGTATTGGAAGACAATTTGCGGACACCGTCGGGCGTGTCGTATATGTTGGAAAATCGGAATACGATGATGCGTTTATTTCCCGAATTATTTGCCAGTCACGCCGTTGAACCGGTTGAACATTATCCGCAAATGTTGCTGGATACGTTGCGGGAATCCGCGCCTTCAAACATCAGTAATCCAACGATTGTTGTGATGACACCGGGTTCTTATAACAGCGCGTATTTTGAACACGCTTTTTTAGCGAGTCAAATGGGTGTCGAACTGGTTGAAGGACAAGATTTATTCGTCCATCAACAAAAAGTCTACATGCACACCACCGATGGCCCGCAACAAGTTCATGTTATTTATCGGCGCGTGGATGATGATTTTCTGGATCCGCTCGCATTTCGTCCTGATTCAACGCTTGGCGTGCCTGGTTTGTTAGATGCGTATTGCAGCGGCAATGTTTCGCTGACAAACGGCGTAGGAACGGGGGTTGCTGATGATAAATCCACTTATTTTTATGTTCCCGATATGATTAAATTTTACTTGGGTGAAACGCCATTATTGTCAAACGTTCCAACGTGGCGATTAAGCGAAAAAGACGATTTGAAATACGCTTTAGCGCATTTGCCTGAATTAGTGGTGAAAGAAGTTCAAGGTTCAGGCGGCTACGGAATGTTGGTGGGACCAACCAGTTCAAAAGCTGAAATTGAAACCTACAAACAACGCATTTTAAAAGACCCCGCGAACTTTATCGCGCAACCAACCTTAGCGTTATCAACGTGTCCAACCTTAGTGGAATCAGGCGTTGCCCCGCGTCATGTTGATTTACGTCCGTTTGTTTTGTCTGGCAAAGACATTCGCTTAGTCGCGGGCGGTTTAACGCGCGTCGCACTCAGCGAAGGTTCATTGGTTGTGAATTCGTCACAAGGCGGCGGCACAAAAGACACTTGGGTTTTGGAGGATTAAAATGCTATCTCGTACAGCAGACAATTTATTTTGGATGGCGCGTCATATTGAACGCGCTGAAAATATCGCACGAGTTTTGGACGTGGCACATCGCACGTCTTTATTGCCGCGCGACGTGGAAGGAACCGAAGCCAATTTGTGGTACGCGCCTTTAAATATCACCGGTTGCGCTGCAAGTTATGAAGAAAAACACGGTTTAGCGCGAGCCAGTGCCGTCACGCATTACATGGCTCTTGATCCTGATAATCCATCCAGTATTTACACTTGTTTAAAAATGGCGCGTGAAAATGCGCGGGCGGCTCGCAGTACCATTACGTCTGAAATGTGGGAAATCATCAACGCCACTTGGTTGGAATTGAAGCGTTTGTCTGACCAAATGGATTACGATTATGAAAAATTCCCTGATTTTTTTGAATGGGTGAAAGGTCGTTCACATTTATTTCGTGGCGTGACGTTAGGCACGATTATCAAAGACATTGCATTAAGTTTCATTAAGTTAGGTACTTTTTTGGAGCGTGCTGACAATACGGCGCGATTGCTTGACGTGAAATATCACATTTTACTGACCGAAAAAGAAAACGTCGGCAGCTCAGTGGATTATTACCAATGGGGGTCATTGTTAAAATCTGTCAGTGCATTTGAGGCATACCGCAAAATTTACCGCGATGTTATTTCACCGTTGCGAGTTGCTGAATTGTTGATTTTAAGAGACGATATGCCACGTTCGTTACACGCCTGCATGGATGAAGTGGAAGACGCTTTACTCGAAATTAACGGTTCAGCAGGAAAAGAAGCACGTCGAAGTGCTGGCGAACTACATGCTGCGCTGCATTTTGGTCGTATTGAAGATATTTTTGAACAAGGTCTCCATGAATATCTGACCCATTTTTTAGGTCAAACCTATTCGCTAAGTCAAAACATTCGTGATGCGTATTTAGCACGTCAAGATCGTTTTGAAACGTTACCTATTCGCAGCGCGGGGCAATCGCAACAACAAACTTAAAATAATTATAACTATGACTTATTGTGTAGCTTTGAAGCTGAATGCTGGAATGGTATTCGCTTCCGACTCGAGAACCAACGCGGGAATCGATCAAATTTCCAGCTTTAAAAAAATGCGTCACTTTTTTAATGCGAATGATCGCGCCATTGTCGTTTTAAGTTCGGGTAATCTGTCGATTACTCAAACGACAATCAATTTAGTGGAACAAAACACACGTCATCCTGAACGCCGTAACATTTTGAACGCGGACTCACTGTTCGATGTCGCGCAGTTACTTGGCGATTGTTTACGAGAAGTGCGAGAACGTGACGCGGTTTTTTTAGCGCAAAAAAACATTGATTCTGGCGTAAATTTCATCGTCGGTGGACAAATCAAAAATGAACGAATGCGCTTATTTTTGGTTTATGCCGAAGGGAATTTCATCGAAGTCAGCGAAGAAAATCCGTATTTTCAAATCGGTGAAACGAAATACGGTAAACCGATTATTGACCGCGTCATCAAACCTGATACGCCGCTCAATGACGCAGTGAAATGTATGCTGGTATCGTTTGATTCCACGATGCGTAGCAATTTATCGGTCGGTTTTCCGATTGATTTTGTGTGTTACAAATACAACAGTTTGCAGTTAGATTTCCAACATATTACCCAAGACGATTCGTATTTTTCACAAATTAGCCACAATTGGGGCGAAGGATTGCGCGGCGTTTTTGCGTCATTGCCTAACCCTAACTGGTTGAGTTGATTGTCGATTTCGTCATTTTTCAATACAAAATTTTTACGAGTTGACCACTATGACTATTCGCGTTGCATTGCATCATAAATCACATTATGTGTTTGATCGCCCCGTTGTCGCTACGCCGCATGAAATCCGTTTGCGCCCAGCGGCTCACAGTAGAACGCCAATTTTAGCGTATTCGTTAAGCGTCAAACCCGAAAAGCATTTTATTCATTGGCAGCAAGATTCTTACGGCAATTTTATTGCGCGAGTGACGTTCACTGAACCGACGCGAGAAATGGATATTACCGTTGATTTGCTTGCCGATATGACGGTGATCAATCCGTTTGAATTTTTTGTTGAAGATTGGGCGAATCATTTTCCGTTCACTTATCCTGATACGTTAAAAGTCGGATTAGAACCGTTTTTAGAAACTGAAAAAGCCGGTGTTTTTCTGAAAAAATGGCTGGCGGAATTCAAAAAAGGTGTTCCCGCTGGCATCAACATGACGGACTTTTTGGTTTATATAAATCAAAAAGTGTATTTAGAAGTTTCGTATTTGATTCGCATGGAAGTCGGCGTACAAACGTGTGAAGAAACGTTAGAAAAAAAATCAGGTTCATGCCGCGATAGCGCGTGGTTGCTGGTGCAAATTTTACGGCATTTGGGCATTGCGTCGCGGTTTGTGTCGGGTTATTTGATTCAATTAGTTGCCGATGAAAAACCGCTTGATGGCCCGGCGGGGGCAACGGAAGATTTCACGGATTTGCACGCTTGGTGTGAAGCCTATATTCCTGGCGCGGGTTGGGTCGGTTTAGATGCAACCTCTGGATTATTAACCGGTGAAGGACATATTCCGCTGGCGGTTTCAGCCACACCAACGTCTGCCGCGCCAATTAGTGGCATGACAAGTGTGTGTGAATCCACGCTTGATGTGGAAATGACCATCACGCGAATGCACGAAGATCCGCGCGTTACCAAACCTTTTACCGATACGCAATGGCAAACTATTAGCGCGTTGGGACAACAGGTTGATGCCGAATTACACGCGGGTGACGTGCGTTTAACACAAGGTGGCGAACCGACATTTGTATCGATTGATAATATGGACGGCGCAGAATGGAATATCGAAGCGTTAGGACAACAAAAATGGGAGCTTGCGAATGTGTTAATGAAACGCATGCAAGAAGAATTCACCTCAGGCGAAGTCACGCATTTTGGTCAAGGCAAATGGTATCCAGGTGAACCATTACCGCGTTGGGCATTAAACGTGTTTTGGCGCGTGGATAAAATGCCGATTTGGCGCGATAAAACTTTAATTGCGGATAATCCTGCCGATTTATCGCCTTCCACCATGCAACGCTTCGCGCTCCAGCTCGCGCAACGATTAGGTTTAAATGCGAATTGTGGAATGCCAGCTTATGAAGATCCGTGGATTGCGCTCGATGAAGAAAGTCGTTTGCCGAACAACATTGACCCGCACACGCACGATTTAAAACGTGCCGATATTCGTAGCAATTTAGCGAAACAATTACGCGACGGCATGAGTTCCATTGCGGCTTATGTTTTGCCGTTAAAAGCGGTTGGCGAAACAAATGTGAGTTGGCAATCAAGTCTTTGGCCGTTAAGGCATGACCGTTTGTATTTATTATCGGGTGATTCGCCCGCAGGTTTACGTTTACCGCTGAGTAGTTTGCCGTGGGTAACGCCTGACGAAGTTGAAAGAGAACCCGACCGTGATCCGTTTGATACCCGTTCGACGTTGTCGGATTATCCGTTGCACAAATCGAGTGCGTTCACGTTGCCGATTGACACGATTTATAACCAAAATCCTTCTTCCAAAGAAGTGATTCACACCGCGTTGGTGTTAGAAGTGCGTGATGGGTTTTTATATGTCTTTATGCCGCCGCTGATGTATTTGGAATCGTGGTTAGATTTGGTCGCGGCGATTGAAGGTTGCGCGACGAAATTGAATCAGCCTGTGCGTTTAGAAGGTTATCCGCCGCCGCGCGATTCACGTTTATTGTCGTTTTCGGTGACACCCGATCCAGGCGTGATAGAAGTAAACATCCATCCGTCGTCAAGTTGGGAAATGCTCGAACAACGCACAAAAGCGTTGTATGAAATGGCGCGAGTCACTCGTTTAGGCGCGGAAAAATTCATGCTCGATGGTCGTCACACGGGAACGGGTGGCGGCAATCACATTACGTTAGGCGGTGCTACGCCTGCTGACAGTCCATTTTTACGCCGCCCCGATTTGTTAAAAAGTTTGGTGACGTATTGGCAACAACATCCCGCGTTGTCGTATTTATTTTCGGGGCAATTTATCGGGCCGACCAGCCAAGCTCCGCGCGTCGATGAAGCGCGAGATGATAATTTGTATGAACTCGAAATTGCGTTTCAACAAATGAGTGAAAAACTGCAATCGGGCGTTGAAAGTAATCAGCCGTGGTTGGTGGACAGATTGCTTCGGAATTTATTGATTGATGTCACGGGCAACACGCATCGCGCGGAATTTTGCATTGATAAATTGTATTCGCCCGATTCTGCGACGGGACGTTTGGGTTTGTTGGAATTACGCGCCTTTGAAATGCCACCGCATTATCAAATGAGTTTGTTGCAATCGTTGTTGTTACGCGCGTTGGTGGCGAAATTCTGGAAAAATCCGCTTCAAGGCAAACTCGTTTATTGGGATACCGCGTTGCATGACCGTTTCATGTTGCCGTATTTTATTGAACAAGATATGCGCGATATTTGCCGCGATTTGCAAAACTCAGGTTATGCGATTCAAGAAGATTGGTTTGCACCGTTTATGGAATTTCGTTTTCCACGTTACGGCAGCGTGGTTTATGAAGGCGTGCAATTGGAATTGCGCCAAGCGATTGAACCGTGGCATGTTTTGGGCGAAGAAGTCGGCGGTTCGGGAATGTCGCGTTATGTCGATTCATCGGTTGAGCGTTTGCAAGTGAAAGTCACGGGCATGATTGGAAATCGTCATCAAGTGATTTGTAACGGTCGCGTTGTGCCATTGCATCCGACGGGCGTTCCAGGTGAATTTGTCGCGGCGGTACGTTTCAAAGCGTGGTCGCCACCGTCTTCATTGCACCCAACTATCGGCAGACACGCGCCAGTCATTTTTGACATTTATGATAGTTGGAATGGGCGTTCGATTGGCGGTTGTACTTATCACGTTGACCATCCAGGCGGGCGAAATTACGACACGTTCCCGATTAACGCGAATGAAGCGGAAGCCCGTCGTTGCTCACGTTTTTGGAATCATGGACACAGTGCGGGCGCAATGTTTATTCAACCCGAAATCCTTAATCCGCGTTTCCCAATGACGTTAGATTTACGCTGGAAATCTTAATAAACTTTTAGGAAATTTTTATGATTTGTTCAACCAATATGCCGCGTTTTGGCGATAGATTTAATTCAGATTTTTTTGAAGAATATGTGCAGCGGTTATTAACCGAGCGCGACAGCAGCGGTTTAACCGACATGATTGGTGGCATTGAAGCCCTGATGATTAGCGTTGAACCGGGCAATTCGGTCGAATATATTACCGAATTAGCGTTGATGACTCCGTATGAATACTTGGTCACGCTCGACAGCGAAAAACATTTCACGCACGTTTTACGCATTGACATGAATTCGCCCGATATTTTGTTGCGCGAAGTGAAACACGCCGAACACAATGATATTTTCCGCAGTTTAAATGATTTGTATCCTGTCGGCGCGAAACGCTCGCACAGTCGTTATTTGGGTGAAATTTTATTAACGTCGAATCGTCATGAAGTCGTGGCATTGCAACAACAACGCGAGTTCCGTTTCTTTCCGATTGGGCAATTAGCGGAATTGGATTTGCCGTTAAATGTGAGTATTTCTAAACCGTCGCCGTACACGCAAAACGTGGTCGGTTACATGGAACGTCCTGAAAATGGCATTCGGGTTTATCAACACGGAAAATGTTCAATTTTACCGACGGCGCAAGCGGCAAATAATCGCGGTAAAGAAATGCAAGAACGTTTAGGCATCAAAGATTTAATCTTGCCGATTGACCATTTGGCGACGCGCGTTTATAGCCAAAATCGGGAAGCGGCAATTTTGGAATACTTGGCGTTGTCGAGTTATTATTATTGGGGAAGTTACGATATTCAGGGTCAAAACTCCTCGACGAATGTGACTAAAAATGTGCGTTTAGATCCCGAATCGAAAAGTCCCGCCAAAGTTTTCACGGCAAATAATCACCCATATTGCGTGAATCATTTGGATAAATTACCGAGTCCAACCGAAACATTTGTGAGAAATTATGGTCCACGTTTGCATCATATCGCGGTGGAAGTAAAAGACGGAAACGTCAACGGCAAAGAAAATATCGACGTGGTCGTTGACGCGATTACGGCGCAAGGCAAAGGCTTTTTGCTCGAAACGGTGGGTTCGCGCGAAGAAGGTTTAAAACAAATTTTCTCTTCTGCATCGGATTTTTCGTCGTTGATTATTGAATATGTGCAACGTTTTGGCGATTTCCAAGGTTTTTTCACCAAAGAAAACGTGGCTTCATTGACGTTTGCGGCGGGACAAGAAGAAGGCGTTTCCACCAACCATTATTGAGTGTGATTTTATGACTGAAAAACGAGTATTCACGTTACAAGAAAATTCAAAAGTTTTATGTGAACTTCCCGTTTTAGAAGGCACAACGGGTTCTAACGTGCTAGATATTAAAAATTTGTACAGCCAAACAGGTATGTTTGCTTACGACCCCGGTTTTAATTCGACCGCCAGTTGCTCGTCAAAAATTACGTTTGTCGATGATCAAGCGGGAGAGTTGTTTTATCGCGGTTATTCGATTGAACAATTGGTAGAAAATTGCAGCTTTTTAGAAGTGAGTTTTGTGCTGCTTTATGGTGAATTGCCTTCGTCAGAACAGTTATTGGCTTTTGAGAAAAAAATCATCACGCAAACGTTGGTTCATGACCAACTCATCAATTTTTTCAAAGGTTTTCGCCGAGATGCTCACCCAATGGCAGTTATGGTTGGCGTTGTTGGTGCGTTATCGGCGTTCTATCACGATGCGTTAGACATTCAATGCGCTGAAGACCGCGAATTAAATGCGATTCGCTTAATTGCAAAAATACCGACGATTGTGGCAATGTGTTACAAATACAGCGTCGGTTTGCCGTTCATGCAGCCGCAAAATAAATTGAGTTACGTCGAAAATTTCATGCGAATGTTGCTGGCTACGCCTTGTGAAGAGTTTGTGGCGAATCCTGTTTTAGTTCGCGCGTTAGAAAAGTTTTTAATTCTGCACGCCGACCACGAACAAAATGCCTCGACTTCAACAGTGCGTTTAGCGGGTTCGAGCGGCGCAAATCCGTATGCGTGCATCACCGCAGGAATCGCGTGTTTATGGGGTTCGGCGCACGGCGGCGCGAATGAAGCGGTGTTAAATATGTTCCAAAAAATTGGCACGCCTTCCAACGTTTCAATCTATATCGATAAAGTAAAAGATGAAAACGATTCATTTAAATTGTCGGGCGTGGGGCATCAGGTTTATAAAAAATACGATCCACGCGCCAAAATAATGCGCGAATTGTGTTTTGAAGTACTGGGCGAACTCAATTTATTGGACGATCCGTTATTTCAAACCGCGTTGGAATTTGAGCGGATTGTTTTAGAAGATGCGTATTTTGTCAGTCGTGAAATGTATCCGAAAATCGATTTTTATTCCGGCATTTTGTTACGCGCGTTGGGCATTCCGACCAATATGTTCACGGCAATTTTTGCCATGGCGCGTTCAATTGGGTGGATTTCTCAATGGGACGAAATGATTTCTGACCCGAATCAACGTATCGGCAGACCGCGTCAGCTTTATTGCGGCGTGCCAGAACGCAACGTTTAGCGTTTAATCAAATTGGAATTTTTATGAAACAACTCACTCCCGAAGGGCAACAAATCATTAACCAACTCGCGCAACGCTATAATTTTAGCTCGGACGCGGTGTTCAGTTTGTTGCTGTCTGTGATTAACGGCAACGGTTCGATGGCGCAATTTAATCACCCAGAATTTGGCGGCTCAGGTCAATGGATGCGCGGCGGCATGATTATGTTGGGCGATATGTTTAACAACGGTCTGAAAAATAGCGTTGGGAATTTGTGCCAAGAATTAGCGAATTTAATTGCCAATGAACCGAATTTGATTCAAACGGGCAGTTTTCAATCGCAACGCCAAGGCAATCAGGAACAAAATAATTTTAATTCGACCGATGCCGTGAGTTTATTTGTGCCTGGTGATTCGCAAAATTGGTGGTCATCGATTGGTTTGCAATTTCCCAATAGCACCGGAGCGCAAAATAACATTCGTTATGCGTACTTTGCCAGCATTCGCCGATTAGCGATTCAATTGAATGGCGATATAACGCTTTATGACACGTTAGACCATCAAATTGGGGGTTTTTCTCAGCAACAATCGGGCGACGCTTCGCTGACTTTCACCAGTCAATATGGACTGGTTGATATTAAATCGTTGCCGGTTATTTCCATCAATAATGTTGCGGCGCAAACGCCTAATTCTCAAATCACGCCGCCAGTTGTGGCGGATTCGCTTCCTTCATTTTCGCAAGAAACGGATATTTTTAGCGCGATTGAAAAATTAGCGATTTTAAAAGACAAAGCCATTTTGACTGAAAACGAGTTCAACACCAAAAAAGCAGAGCTTCTCGCCCGACTTTAACAATCTTTCTAAAAAATAATGACCTCAAACAAACATTTACCTTTTCGTGAAGCCGCGCTGGAATATCATCAATTTCCTATCGCGGGCAAAATCAGCGTTATTCCCAGCAAACATTTATCCAATCAACGCGATTTAGCGTTAGCGTATTCGCCAGGCGTAGCGGTGGCGTGTGATGAAATCGTGGCTGACCCCAACAACGTTTATAAATACACAATAAAAAGTAATTTGGTGGCGGTCATTACCAACGGAACGGCGGTTTTAGGATTAGGAAACATTGGGCCACTCGCCGCCAAACCTGTGATGGAAGGCAAAGCGGTTTTATTTAAAAAATTCGCGGGCATTGATGTTTTCGATTTAGAAATTGCCGAAACCGATCCCGACAAATTGTGCGA
Organism: uncultured Pseudomonadota bacterium; assembly: GCA_903870545.1. Taxonomy (GTDB): domain Bacteria; phylum Pseudomonadota; class Gammaproteobacteria; order Methylococcales; family Methylomonadaceae; genus UBA10906. Next base: position 49,147 of record CAIQDI010000018.1, on the reverse strand, counting down.
CATTATCGCGGCATTAGAACCCACATTTGGTGGCATCAATTTAGAAGATATTAAATCGCCAGAATGTTTTTATATCGAACGTAAATTAAGCGAACGCATGAAAATCCCCGTGTTTCATGATGACCAACACGGCACCGCCATTATTGTCGCGGCGGCATTATTGAACGGTTTGAAAATTGTTAAAAAAGATTTGCAACAGTGCAAATTGGTCGTTTCAGGCGCAGGCGCGGCGGCGTTAGCGTGTTTGAATTTACTCGTCGATATGGGTTTTCCGATTCACAACATTTTTGTCACCGACATTGAAGGCGTGGTTTATCAAGGTCGCGTTGAATTGATGGACAAAGACAAAATCCGTTTTGCTCAAGATACCAATGCGCGAACCTTGGCGGAAATTATTGTTGATGCCGACATATTTTTAGGTTTGTCGGCGGCGGGCGTTTTGAAACCTGACATGGTGAAAAAAATGGCGGCGCGTCCGTTGATTTTCGCGCTGGCGAATCCAACGCCTGAAATTATGCCAGAAGAAATTAAAGCCGTTCGCGATGACGCAATTATTGCCACGGGACGTTCGGATTATCCAAATCAAGTGAATAACGTGCTGTGTTTTCCGTATATTTTTCGAGGCGCGTTAGATTGTGGCGCGAGTACGATTAACTTGGCGATGAAATTCGCGGCGGTTCATGCGATTGCCGATTTAGCGCAGGCTGAACAATCGGACGTGGTGGCGAAAAATTATGGCATCAGTAATTTATCGTTTGGCGCAGATTATTTAATTCCGATTCCATTTGACCCGCGTTTAATGACGAAAATTGCGCCCGCCGTTGCCCAAGCAGCTCAAGATTCGGGCATTGCCAGCCGTCCGATTCAAAATATGGAATCGTACGTTAGGCATTTACAAGAATTTTCATATCACAGTGGCGCGTTTATGCGTCCGATTTTTCAAGTGACGAAAGACGTACAACCCATCAAAAAACGGATTGTTTTTGCCGAAGGGGAAGATGAACGGATTTTACGCGCGTTGCAAATTATTGTGGACGAAGGCATTGCGAATCCGATTTTGATTGGGCGTTTAGAGGTTTTACAGCAGAGCATTCAAAAATTTGGTTTGCGTTTAAAAGCAGGTGTAGATTTTCAAGTGGTGAATCCAGAAACGAATAAGCATCACGAAAATTATTCACAAACCTATTTAGAAATGGCGATGCGAAAAGGGGTCAGCGAGCAATCCGCGAAAATGGAAATGCGGCGGCAACACACCTTAATTGGCGCGATGATGATTCATAACGGTGATGCGGATGGCATGATTTGCGGCACATTCGGTTCGACGAATTCCCATTTATCTTACATTGACACGGTGATTGGCAAACGTGAAAACGTTAGCGTTTATGCGTCGATGAATTTGCTGATTTTGCCCGAACGCCAAATTGCCATTGTTGATACGCATATCAACGAAAATCCCACTGCCACGCAACTCGCAGAGATTACTCTATTAGCGGTTGAGCGCATTCGCCAATTCGGTTTAATTCCGCGAGTGGCGTTATTGTCACATTCAAATTTTGGTATTAGCGACAGTGAATCGGCAAAAAAAATGCGGGCGGTGTTAAAAATCGTTCGGGAAATCGATTCAACTTTAGAAATTGACGGTGAAATGCACGGCGATGTGGCACTGGATTTTGATATGTTAAAACAAGCCATTCCGAATACACCGTTGCAAGGAAGCGCGAATTTGCTGGTTTTGCCGAATATCGATGCCGCCAATATCTCTTACAATTTATTGAAAGTCACCGCTGGCAACGGCATTTCAATTGGCCCGATATTATTGGGTTGTACCAAACCGGTTCATATTTTGACCGAATCTTCGACGGTGCGCCGTATTGTGAATATGACGGCACTTTGTGTTTTAGACGTGAAATAAAATGTGGTTACGAATAGGTTGTAACATGACGTTTGATGTTGAAACGCCGACTCCTTTTATTCTGATGCTTCGCGCCCGAAGTGGCTTTCAACAATGGGTGGCGCGGGAATCATACATTATAAAACCCAGCGTTCCCGTGATTGAATTTACCGATAATTACGGCAATCTTTGTCAGCGTTTAATTGCACCCGTGGGCGAATTTTCGATTGTCACGTCTGCTGATGTGTTAACCACTGAAAACATTGACGTGGAATTTAGCGCATCGTTTGACGAGGTGCAAAATCTGCCCGATTCTGTTTTGACTTATTTGTTACCCAGTCGTTATTGTCAATCCGATAAACTAGTTGAACTGGCTCAGGAAATCGTTGCCGACGCACCACTCGGTTATGCTCAGGTTGATGCCATCGTGTCGTGGATTCAGGAAAACATTCGCTTCAATCCAGATTCGCTGCATTTTCAAATCTCAGCGGTTGAAGTCAATCAAGAACGTGAAGGCGTGTGTCGTGATTTGGCGCATTTGGGTATCGCACTTTGTCGCGGCTTATGTATTCCAGCCCGTATCGTCGTCGGTTATTTGCACCAACTAAAACCGATGGATTTTCATGCGTGGTTTGAGGCGTATGTTGGCGGACGTTGGTACACGTTTGATGCTACGCAATCGTCTCCAAAAGGTGGACGTGTTGCGCTGGCGTATGGACGCGATGCCACCGATGTCGCGGTTTTTAACCAGTTTGGCCCTTTGTTATCACCCCAAAATATGTCCGTCAGTGTTGAAGTGTTCACGGAACTCGAATCGGATAAGCCGTAACTGTTTCATCAATCTTATCGACACTATTTGTCTATTTGTTCGTTGACCATTCATTCTATTTGTTGCAGCAACCGCAAAATCGCCCTAACGACAACGGCAATTACACATGCTTGGCAGTGCAGTTTCCCTCTGTTATCGTGTACTTAACGTCCTCAATCTAAAATACTCCATTTTACAGTCAAGTTAATTTTTTATGCGAAACAGCAAGACTAAAAACTTGAACATCGCGTTTTAGCCAAAACAATTTTAAACTTTTTTGAAAGAGGAAATAGAACCCATTTTCTGAAACGTGAGGGGCGGTTCTTTTGTGGTAAAATTTGCCAAAATCCTGCATCAAATTAAGTAAGCAAACGAAAGGAATGTGTGAATTAGGTCGGTTAACGCTGGCACGCTTACCTGCTTCGATCAAAATAGACGAAGTTTTCACACGCAAATAAATGAGTTTTTTAGTACCGTTGGAATTGATTCCACTTTGGCAAAATTTTATGGCGTGGTGGTCGCCGATTGATAAATCGATTGAAGAATTTATTTATTATTACCCGCTGTTCATGGCTTACATTTGGATGTTTGGCGCAATTATTTTCTGTTTGCGTTATGAATGGCATAAACCAAAATTGGCTCTGACAACCACCGATAATTTGCCACACGTTTCGATTTTAGTGCCTTGTTATAACGAAGGCGAAAATGTCCGCGAAACGATTGGAATTTTACAAAAACAACATTATCCCAATTTTGAAATTATCGCTATCAATGACGGCAGCAAAGATAACACGCTGGAAATCCTGCACGAACTCGCCGCGCACTACGACAATTTGCGCGTGGTGAATTTGCACACGAATCAAGGCAAAGCAATGGGTTTGCGAACGGCGGCATTGTTGGCGAAAAGTGAAATTTTGGTGTGTATTGACGGCGATGCGTTGTTGTCGCCCGATGCGGTCGGTTGGATGGTGCGGCATTTTATCGAAAATCCCAACGTGGGCGCGGTGACGGGAAATCCGCGCATTCGCAACCGTTCCACCTTGCTCGGACGCATTCAAGTCGGTGAATTTTCAGCGATTGTCGGCATGATTAAACGAGCGCAACGTTCTTACGGCAAAGTGTTCACGGTGTCGGGCGTGATTGCCGCGTTTCGTAAATCGGCGTTGCACAACGTCGGTTATTGGAGCAACGACATGATTACCGAAGACATCGACATCAGTTGGAAATTACAGCTTGCGGGTTGGACAATTCGTTTTGAACCGAATGCGTTGTGCTGGGTGTTGATGCCAGAAACGTTGAACGGTTTATGGAAACAGCGCGTGCGTTGGTCGCAAGGCGGGAGCGAAGTTTTATTACGCTATTTTCGAGATTTATTTCGTTGGTCATCGCGCGGAATGTGGCTGCTTTACGGTGAATGTTTGATTAGCGTGACGTGGGCTTTTTTGATTTTGCTGCATTTGCTGTTTGTGCCGCTGGAATTTTTGACCTCGACGGCGAATGAATCGCTGCATGATTTGAGTCCGAGTTGGACAAGTATGTTGTTGAGCGTGACGTGTTTGTTGCAATTCGGCGTGAGTTTAGCGATTGATTCCCGCTATGAATCGCAAACCGGCGGGGTTGGTCGATATTATTATTGGATGGTGTGGTATCCGATTGTGTATTGGTTGATGAATGTCGGCACGACCATTGTCGGCACGTTTCGGGCAATTAGAAAAAAACGCGGACAACGCGCCGTTTGGGTCACTGTCGATAGAGGATTGCGCGAAAAATGAAACAATACATTATCAACGTTCCACAATTGCAAAGTGTGTCGAAACGGTTGAGTAGTTTCGCCGTTTCTGTGATTTGTTGGATTATGTGGGGCTATTTACTTTATCCAATTGTCACAGTTATCAATTGGTTACGCGGCGATTACGACGTAATTAACGAAATGCGCTGGTTTGGCGGCTATAAAAGTCTGTTGGAATTACTGGAAATTTACCTCGGCACGCTGATTATTTTAGGCGTGGTGTGGATTGCGTGGATTTTGCTGCGGAAATTGCGCCGACAGCGTATTTTGCCCGCCGCGAAAAAAAAGGTCACGGATGACGAAATGGCGACATTTTATCAGGTCGAAAAAGAAAAATTAGTGCAAAGTCGAGAACAACAAAACGTCACGGTGTTTTTCGATGAACACGGACAAATTGTTGATTTTAAATTTTCAGGAGAATCTTAAAATGCTTACATCAAACCAAAAAATCGTGCGTATTCATAATGAAGTTGAAAAAGCGACGCTGTCAAAAGCGCAGAAAAAATTTAACGATTTAATGAACAAAATTGAGGTGCAAAAAAAACTATTACAAGAATGGCAAGAAACCCGCTCCGCTTATCAACAGCGTTTTATGTCGGAATATCAGCCGCTGGCGAATGATTATAACGATTGTCGAGTTCAATTAGTGCGTTTGTTGGATGAAGCGTATCACGATAAAGCCTTTAAAAAAACTGACAAAGCGAAACTTCAAAATCTCATTAGCGACATCGCCATCACGTTGATTTATGAAGGTTTTGATGAATTAAAAGAAATTTACAATCGGCATAATGACACCGATTTTGACACCGAAAATGAAAATACCAGTGCTTCGATTGATGACGCAATGAAATCGATGATGGAAGAAATGTTTGATATGGAATTCGATGACGATGCCGATTTGAGTTCGCCCGAAAAAATGCGCGAAGCGTTTGAGCAGAAAATGCAGGCGGATTTAGAACGCCAACAACATCAGGAAGAACGACAAAATAAGCGAAAAAAATCGGCGAAAATGTTGGAAAAAGAAGCACTTCAAAAAGAAGAAGAAAAAAACGCCAGCAAATCGATTCAAGAAGTTTTCCGTAAATTAGTCGGCGTATTGCATCCCGATCGTGAACCGGATGCCGCCGAACGTGAACGCAAAACGGAACTCATGCAACGGGTCAACGCGGCGTACGCTAAAAAAGATTTGCTGCAATTATTGGCGTTGCAACTGGAAATTGAACAAATCAATCAAACCCAGCTCAACACCATTGCCGAAGATCGCCTCAAGCATTTCAATAAAATTTTGCAGGAACAGCTCAACGAATTGACGCAAGAAATCACTGAAATTGAATATCCATTTAGAGCGCAGTTAAATATGTCGCCACGTTCAAATTTGCCGCCACAACAGATATTTAAAGGGCTGGCGAGCGATATTAGAAATATACAACTCACCATTCAAGAAGTGAAAAACGAACTGAAAGCCTTTAAAAATCCAGAAAATCTGAAAGCCGCATTAAGAAATTATCGACTTTAGCGTTGTCAAATTAACGCGGTTTTGAATTCAGAACCGCGTGCATTTTTTGCTCATCGAGTTCCTTTTCCCATTTCGCCGCCACCACAGTCGCCACGCCGTTTCCCACTAAATTTGTCAACGCCATCGCTTCCGACATAAAACGATGAATGCCTAAAATTAACGCCAATCCTGCCACGGGAATAATTGGAAACGCCGATAACGTTGCCGCCAAGGTAATAAAACTGCTTCCCGCCACACCCGCCGCGCCTTTTGACGTTAATAATAAAACGCCCAACAACGACAATTCTTGCGTCAACGTCAATGATGTATTGGTGGCTTGGGCGATAAAAATTGCTGCCATCGTTAAATAAATCGACGTGCCGTCTAAATTAAACGAATAACCGGTTGGAATCACTAATCCGACAACGGATTTGGAACAGCCTAAATTTTCCAGTTTCAGCATAATACGCGGCAAAGCGGATTCCGATGACGACGTACCTAAAACAATAAATAGCTCTTCTTTCAAATACATGACGAATTTGAAAATACTAAATCCTGTCACCCGCGCTACTAATCCCAACACGCCAAAGACAAATAAAAGACAGGTCAAATAAAATCCGCCCATCAACGTTAACAGCGGCAGCAAAGAGGAAACGCCGTATTTGCCAATCGTAAATGCCATTGCGCCAAACGCGCCAATCGGGGCGAATTTCATAATCGTTTCAACAATGCCGAATAATACTTGCGACATTTTATGAATCAAACCAACCACTTCCGCGCCCGTTTCTTTCATCGCCGCCAATGAAAATCCGAATAATAATGAAATCAATAACACCTGCAATATATCGTTTTTCGCAAACGCATCGACCACGCTGCTCGGAATAATGTTCAACAAAAAATCCGCAATCGTGTGAGGCGCACTCGCGGTAGCAGTGTAAGTTGTGAGGCTGGTTGTGTCTAAGGTGCTGACATCGATATTCATGCCGACACCGGGTTTTAAAACATGAACCACAATCAAACCGAGAATCAGCGCAAACGTGCTGGCGACTTCAAAATATAACAAGGTTTTCAAGCCAACGCGCCCGACTTTTTCCATATCTTGCATTCCCGCAATACCGGTCACGACGGTGCAGAAAATAATAGGCGTAATAATCATTTTAATCAGTTTGATAAAACCGTCGCCCAATGGCTTTAACGTCACTGCCACATCGGGATAAAAATAGCCCAGAAACACGCCAAAAATAATGGCGGCTAAAACCTGTAAATAAAGATGTTGATGGAGCTTTTTAGTCGTGGTGGATTGCATGAAAAACCTATAAATGAATGGTGGCGATTAAGAAAAATGGTTAATGTTTATTGAGTTGCTGGCGTAGAAATTCGGGAATGCGTTGCTCCAACCAATACACCGGTTTAAATGGATTTTTTCCCGCAACAAATCCGACGTGACCGCCCGCCGACGTGATTTCTAGTTGCACGGTCGGTGGCAATTCCGCCAATTCTGGCAAAACCGCTTGCGTCATAAAAGGATCGTCTTTTGCTTGAATTAACAACGTCGGCACCGTAATCGATTTTAGAAATTGGCGCGAACTTGAACGTTGATAATAATCCTGCGCGTTTTTAAAACCATGCAATTTTGCCACCACCCGTTCATCGTATTGCCAAAACGACGTAATTTTCGACAAATCGCCAAGCTGTTTGAGTTTATCAGCTTCGTGTGGCTGTCCGATTTTTTCTAAATGCTGTTGTTTATCGGCAATGTAACGTTTCAATTCGCGCAGCAAATTAAAGCGGTAAAATTTAGAGAGTCCCGCATCCAATTTCGTGGCACAAACGCTTAAAATTAACGGAACAGAAACCGCGACCGCCGCGAATAAATCGACTTCTTTTCCCTGTTCGCCCAACCATTTCAGCAACACATTTCCGCCTAATGAAAAGCCAATTGCGGCAAAAGGCGTGTTCGGTTCACGTTCGCGCAAGGTTTGATACAAAAAGTGAATATCTTCCGTTTCACCAGAATGATAACACCGCGCAGAATGATTCAATTCGCCGCTGCAACCGCGAAAATTTAACGTCACGCTGCGAAAGTGGTGTGTTAATAAAATACGCTGTAAGCCTTTCATGTAAACAGATTGTGAACTTCCTGTCAGTCCGTGCAATAAAATAATTAACGGTTTATCGCCTTCGCCACACCAATCAATATCGATAAAATCATTGTCTGGCGTAATCAATCGTTCACGACGTAACGGTGGCGCGGGGATTTTGCGAAATAATGGCGGATACAATGTTTGAAAATGGCGATTACTTAACCACCACGCGGGTTTGAACGTTGTGTTTATGAACATGGGTTTTTACATCCTAAGTCTAAGGTCGCCGAATTCGTCGATAATACAACATAACGCGCAGTTTATTGATTTTAGCGTAAACTTGCGAAACCCCTTTTTTTAAATACGTCAAAGTCCTGTAATCAAAAGACTTTGCCACTCACTTACGGAACGAAATCACTCATGGCTATTAGTTCAACAATCAATAAAGTTTCCCTCAACATTGCCAACATCGACCAAAATTATTACCAAATTCACGACTTGACGGTGGCGCAACATCCATCCGAAAACGACTTCCGTTTTATGGTGCGTTTAATCGCATTTGCAGCGAACGCCAGCGAAGAACTTTACTTTACCAAAGGCTTGAACGACAACGACGAACCAGAACTTTGGAAAAAAACGCTGACCAACGACATTGAATTATGGATTGATTTGGGGCAGCCCGATGAAAAAAGAATTCGCAAAGCCTGTGGACGCGCCAAAAAAGTGATTATTTACACTTACAACGAACGCAAAGCCAAAGTCTGGTGGGAGCAGCAAAAATCAAAATTAGGACGATTTACCAATTTGAGCGTGTTTCATATTCACGCGGAAGGCGTGGAATCCATGATAAAACGCTCGATGCAATTGCAATGCAACATTCAAGAGGGTGAAATTTATTTGAGCGACGACAATTCCAATTTCACCATTACGCTCGACAAACTTTGTTAAACGAAAAACGCCCGTCTAAAAATTAGACGGGCGTTTTTTAAATCTGAAAAATCCGTTAAAAATTAACCGTTAATCAAATAATGTACAAAAATACTACCTGCGTAACCCGCTGCAATCGCAGGAGTCCATTTCAAATGGCTGAAAAAAGTGTATTTGTGGTTAGATTGTCCCATCAACGCTACGCCAGCCGCTGAACCTACTGACAATAACGAACCGCCCACGCCAGCCGTCAATGTAACCAACAACCATTGATATAAATCCATGTCCAAACTCATGTTCAATACCGCAAACATAACAGGAATGTTATCAACAATCGCCGAAATTAAACCGACTAAAATGTTCGCTGTCGTCGCGCCCAAACCGTCATACATGGTGCTAGATAATAATTCTAAATAACCGATATAACCTAAACCGCCCACTGCGAAAACGACACCGAAGAAGAATAACAACGTATCCCATTCTGCGTGCATCACTTTATTGAAAATATCAAAACCGTGTTCGCCTTTTTTATGCGCTTGCATTTTCAAGTAGTAACCGAACAACATCAATACCGATAAGCCGGTCATCATGCCCATGAAAGGGGGTAAATGAAAGACTTGTTTGAAACTCACTGCCGCGCCAATCGTGCATAAAAACATGAAGCAAATAATCAATGCGCCCGGTTTCAATTGCACCGCTTCTTCATTGGTTGCTTTTGGTTGTTCATTCGGAACTGCCCAATACATAATCGCCGCTGGAATGGCATAATTCACGACAGACGGTAAGAATAATTTGAAGAAATCAAAGAATTCCGCGTAACCCGCTTGCCAAACCATCAACGTGGTAATATCGCCAAACGGACAAAATGCCCCGCCCGCGTTCGCGGCAATGACTAAATTCACGAAACCGATGCTGACGAATTTTTCGTTGTCTGCGCCCACTGCCATCACTACCGCGCCAACCAATAATGCCGCTGTTAAGTTATCCGCTACCGCTGATAAGAAAAAGGTAATAATGCCGGTAATTAAAAACAATTGACGATAACCAAATTGTTTTCTCACTAACCATGAACGCAACGCTTCAAACACATTACGTTCTGCCATCGAATTGATAAATGTCATTGCGACTAATAAAAACAACATCAATTCCGCATATTCTTTTACGTCATGCTCAAATGCTAAGTGCATTTCGTGGGTGGGAACGCCTTTTTGTTGCGCTAAAATTGCCGCGTGCGCCCAAATAATCCCCGCTGCTAAAATGACAGGTTTTGATTTACGCATGTGCGTAAATTCTTCTGTCATCACAAAACCGTACGCGATGATAAAAATCAACACGGTATAAATTCCGCGTTCCGTTCCGGTCATGTCTAAATTTTGAAAACCTTCTGCAAACGCCCATTGTGGCAACAGAAAGGCTAACAAGGCTAAAAATATCAACTTCATAATTCCTCCGCTTTAGTTTTAAAAATCAAATATACATCAACTGATTATGTTATCACCAAACTAATGGATTTTGTCATTTTATAGGCTCCGAAATCGATTTTAGTTTTCAAAAAATATAAAAACATGACGCTTAATATGACCTAACATTTACGAAACCCACGCCACCATATTTTTTAGTGGTAATTCATAAATAAACAAGATTACAATTGCTCATAATTTTAATTTAAGTTCAAGGCGCGATTATTTTGTCAGTCAGTCAGTCAGTCAGTCAGTCAGTCAGTCAGTCAGTCAGTCAGAAAATTCTGTTGCCTCGTTAGCGCAAGTCAACTCTTTTCTAGCATTCGCGTTAAATTTTTTCACATCAAAACTAACCCGCCCGTGCTTTGCGCTGGCGGGTTTTTTATTGCCTTAAACTTCTCATAGGAACACACCATGAAAAATCTAAAAACAACCTTGGCGGTAATTCCGCTTTTATTTCTGTTTTTGTTAGGCACAGCCGAAGCGGCACCCACTACATCAAAAATTAGTACCGTTAGTGTTACGCCAACTACTGCTAAGGCGGGTAAAACATTTAAATTTACCGCCACACTCACCTCGCTTTTAACAACAGGTAACAAAGTTAAAATCGATTTAGGCACGGGCTTAGTTGCAACGACGGGTTCAGCAAGAATTTACTCACTTTCTCGTGCGATTTACACCGTTGGAAAGCAGAATTACACATTTGGTATTTACGATGCTAAAAATGTTTTGCAAGGTTTAACAAAAGGCGGCTCTTATACCGTCACCCCCGCTGATCCAACGACTCCAACCGTTGATAATTTTGTTTTACCGACAACTGGTTTTACAAAAGTTTGTAACAATGGGTTTTATGCTGGTCAAGGGACTTGTCCGAAAGACCCGTATTTAGGCAAAAATGCCAATGAATGGGCTTGTACTCACGACAATATCGCCAAGATTCTTTGGGAAGTTAAATCGACAGACAAAGGTTTAAGAGATTTAAATTGGAGCTATAGTTGGTATGAACCGAACGCCTCACTCAATTATGGCTATGAAGGCACACAAAATGGCGGTATTTGCAAAGACGGTAAATGTGATACCCATTCATATCCAATAGCCGTTAATGCAACGGGTTTATGCGGTGCTAAAGATTGGCGAGTTCCAACAAGTTTGGAATTAAAAAATGCTTATCAAACCAAGGGCTACCTTGATTATTTCCCCGATATTTCAACTGGAGAAATGTATGCCACGTCAGATACCGATTTTTCCATTTATTATGACCAATGTGGAAAAAATGACTTAATTTGTTATGCAGGTACAAAACAAGGCGATAAATTCATTTACATTGATGAAAAAGGATTCAGTAACAGCACGGCAAAAATGTACTTTCATACCGATGGAACACAAGCCGCGAATGGTACTAACGCTAATTTGAGACTGGTTAGAAATGATTTAGGCAGCGCACCAAAAATCGTATTGCCAGCCATCAAGTCTTTCGCGCCAAATAAAGTTGTTTCGGGTCAAACCGCTACTTTTACATTCACGGGAGCCAATCTTGTTAAAGGAATGGTATTTACGCTGGATAGTTGCGTCGGTATTTTTGAATTGGCTGGTGGTACAGACACTCAACGTCAATTTTCTTGCACACCTACCGCCATCGGTGAAAAATCAGGCTCATTAAAATTGAGTGAAAATGGTACGGCTTCATTCAAAGTGACGGTTTCTGAACCACTAAAAGAACCCAAAATCACTTCTTATGTACCAGACAAAGCAACGTTAAATGAACTCACAACCTTTACGTTTTCAGGCACTGACTTTGTCGCGGGTATGCAATTTTCGCTCGATGGCTGTAATGGCATTACGGAACTTGCGAATGGGACGGCAACACAACGCCAATTCTCTTGTACGCCAACTTCAGCAGGGGCAAAAACAGGCATTCTCAAAACCAGCGCAACCAATTCAAGCACGTTTGCCGTCACAGTAGCAGAACCCGCGCCTGTTTCTACAACGGGTTACACCAAAATTGCTAACGATGGTTCAGCATTGCCAGACAGCGCAACGCTTGGCGCAAATCCAAAAGATTGGGCTTGTACAAAAGACAATAAAACGGGGCTGATTTGGGAAGTTAAAACGAGTGATGGTGGTCTGCACGATAAAGATTGGATTTACACTTGGTATGAGCCAGATACCAGTAAAAATGGTGGTTTCGAAGGTTATACAGACATAGATTCTTACTATGTTGCGCCAAAATGTTCAACCAAAGATAATTGCAATACTTATGCTTTCACCAACGCCGTAAATAATCAATCTTTGTGCGGTAAAAATGATTGGAGGTTGCCAACACGTTATGAATTGATTGGCTTAGTTTTATGTTCTGATGGTAAATACAGCAAAGATATAGCTGAAGACGGGGGGGCTATTTGTAAAAGTAACGAAAACCTCACATTAAATACAACGTCACCAACCATCGACACTGCTTATTTTCCTAACACGAGCGTCGATAATTCGATGTTGTGGTCTTCCTCGCGTTGTATTCTCTCTAATCCTATGCTTAAGGACAGAGAGGAGTTTTGTGCAGGGGGAGTCTTCTTTAATATTGGCTATGCAAGCGGCGGTTATAAATACGACACTCACTATGTTCAATTGGTTCGTAATGTTCAGTAATTTTTTGGAGAAATAAAATGAAAATTTCAACAATGGTTTTAAAGGGTAAATTTTAACTGTTCTAAAAAATGACATTTGAATTTAAACCGCCCTTTGAGCAAACTCGAAGGGCGGTTTTTTTGGATTATGCGCCGACTCAAAAAGCTAAACTAATAAATTTTGTCATTTTATGGTGTGTACTATATGATTGCGCCTTACTTTTACCGCCTTTTATAGGCTCTGAAAATCACATTTTATGTATCAATATAATCACAACGACCAAATTCTCATTGAAGAACGAGTCGCGCAATTCCGGCGACAAACCGAACAGTTTTTAAAAGGCGAAATTTCCGAAGACGGTTATCGTGCCTTGCGATTACGGAATGGGGTTTACATTCAAACCCACGCGCCCATGTTGCGGGTTGCGGTGCCTTATGGCGTGCTGAACACCAAACAATTACACAAACTCGCTCACATTGCGCGGACGTATGACAAAAATTATTGCCACATTACGACGCGCCAAAATGTGCAATTTAACTGGCCAAAATTAGAGCAAATTCCCGATATTTTGGCGGAACTTGCCGAAGTGCAAATGCACGCGATTCAAACCAGCGGTAATTGTATGCGTAACACCACCAGCGACCATTTAGCGGGCGTGGGCATTGATGAAATCGAAGATTCGCGTCCGTATTGCGAACTGATTCGCCAATGGACAACGCTGCATCCAGAGTTTGATTATTTGCCGCGTAAATTCAAAATAGCCGTAAGCGGTTCATTGAACGATCGCGCTGCCACACAATTTCACGACATCGGTTTGCATTTGGTCACAAACGACGCAGGCGAAATCGGCTTTAAAGTGTTGGTCGGTGGCGGTTTGGGACGCACGCCCGTAATCGGGCAAGTGATTAAACCGTTCTTGGATAAAAAACACATTTTGTCCTATTTAGAAGCGACGCTACGAATTTATAATCTGTTCGGGCGACGCGATAACAAATACAAAGCCCGTATTAAAATTTTGGTGCGGGAAACCGGTTTAGAAAAATTTTCAAAATTGGTGGATGCAGAATGGGCGTTAATTCGTGACGGTTTAGAAGTCAGCGAAGCCCGTTTTGACGCAATGAAAGCGCATTTTGAACCGTTGAATTACGATAAAAAAGCCGCTGAAAACATCACCTTTGCGCGATATAAAAAAGAAAATAAAGCCTTTGAAACGTGGGTGTCATACAACACGCTCGAACATAAAATTGATGGTTATCGTGTTGTATTTTTATCGTTAAAAGCTCCCGATACACCGCCTGGTGATTTAACGGCGGAACAATTGGACGCGATTGCAGATTTAGCTGAAATTTATAGTTTTGGCGAAGTTAGAAGTACGCATCGCCAAAATTTAGTGTTCGCCGACGTGAAACAAGCCGATTTATTTCAGTTGTGGCAATTGTTGAGCGTGGAAAAATTAGCTACGCCCAATATCGGTACCGCGACGGATATGATTTGTTGCCCAGGTTTGGATTTCTGTTCGTTGGCCAATGCTGGCTCGATTGGTATCGCGAAAGAAATTAACGAACTGTTGGAAGATTTGGATTATTTGCACGATATTGGTGACGTGAATATCAATATGTCGGGCTGTATGAATGGTTGCGCTCATCAAAGTGTGGGGCATATTGGTATTTTAGGAGTCGATAAAAAAGGCGTGGAATGGTATCAACTCACGCTCGGCGGTTCATCGGCGAATGAAGCGGCAATTGGTGAACGGTTGGGACGAGCATTGCCTAAAAACGAAATCACGCAAGCCGTGGGAACTATTTTAGAGGTTTATATTCAGCAACGTTTGGAAGAAGAATCCTTTTTAGACACCGTAAAACGTGTGGGTATGGAACCATTTCAGGAAAAAGTGTATGCAAGTCATTAAAAATCAACAGCTCATCGATAATCATTGGACGTTTTTAACGGACGATGCACCGCTGGTGGCAGGAAATATCAGCGTTTCCTTCGCGCGTTTTCAACAAGAAAAAGCTCAATTGGTCGCGCACAACGGAAATTTAGGCGTGCGAATTTCACCCACGAATGCTGTTTCCGAATTGGTAGCGGATTTGCCGCAGTTAGCGTTGGTGGAATTGGATTTTTCGGATTTTGCTGACGGACGCAGTTTTTCGCAAGCATATTTTTTGCGGAATCGGTACGGTTTTGAAGGTGAAATTCGGGCGATTGGTTCGTATTTGGCGGATCAAGCGTTTTATCTTTCACGAGTCGGCGTAAATGCGTTTAGCGCAGATAATCTGCCGCAAACACAAGCGACACTGAATGACTTTACGGTATTTTATCAATAAAAATTCACTGTAAAAAAAGCCCCGTGACACACGTTCACGGGGCTTTTTTGTGCTTAAAATTTATGGCGTTGTGCGTTTCATCAAAAATAATAATTTCGCTTCAATCGGGCGGTGTTTAATCACCAAATCGATGTGTGATACCAAAATAAAATCTTGATTCTCATGGTTTTGAATAGTGGTCACAATGTCATCGCACGATTGAATCGTATAACACGGCAATGAACTTTCAATCGAGATATGCAACGCATCCGCCATCGATGATGAACAGGCGTGAATCATGATATTCCCTAATTCACACATGGCTTCACTTTCAACTTCATGAACGGCATCCCTGTCCATTTCCACGCCCATGATGTTTTGCACAATCTGAAGAACCGCTTCTTCAGAAAAAACCAATATCACTTCAGCATTTAACACGCCGGTAAATTTTTGCGTCACCACGCCAAACTTTTCAGCGTTGAATCGTAGCGTCGCAACACTTGCATCTTTTACCTTTACTAAATTTACACTGTGAACCGATGATGGCACCGATTCGCCAATGACTTTGCTTAAATCTTGCACGGCACAATCTGTTCCGATACGAATAATTTCGCCTAACGTATCAAAATTAAGTTCGTTTAAGGTTTTCATTTTTTAAACACCGGCTGCGAAATAGTCAAGCGCGAGTGCGATTGAGGCTTCGGTGACGGGTTTGGAAACTAAAATGGAACCCAGAGCGCGGGCTTGTTCTTGATACGTTTCTTGGACGTTTGCCGAAAAAATGACGAGGCGAATGTGAGGATATTTCGCCAAAATTTCTTTCGCTGCATCGGTTCCCAACATGCCGGGCATATTGATGTCCATCGTGCAATAATCAGGCTGTTCACGTTCAATCGCGGCAATCGCTTCTTCGCCAGTAGTCGCTTCAGTTAAAATCCAATCAGGATGTTTTGCGCTAATGTGCTTGCTAATAAACATTCTTGAAATTCTGCTATCATCCACAACTAATACGGTTTTACACATAAATTGCTCTCTATAAAATTAAATTTCTAAGCTGCCTGTTCGGCAGTAAAGGTTAAAAATCGGACAAATTATCACATAATCTTTCTAAGCTGCCTGTTCGGCAGTAAACAGCGCGAAAATTATTACATAAGCGGCAATAATTGGTTAAGGATTTTTCCGTTTGTAACCAATATCTGCTTTGGAAAAATGCCAGAATTACCTTGGAAATCTGTTACAGTTGCGCCGGCTTCTTTCGCAATTAACGCGCCAGCCGCTACGTCATACAAATTCAATTCTTGTTCCCAAAACGCATCAAGTTGTCCATCGGCAACGAGGCAAATATCGATTGCTGCCGAACCTAAACGTCGTTGTCCTGTTGTGAGCTGGGCAATGCGACAAAAACGTTCTAAATTATTGTGTTCTAAATAGGAACGCAAACACGCGAATCCGGTACCAATCATGGCTTCGCCCAAATCATCAATTTCTGAAACCCGAATCGATTTACTATTTCGCCACGCGCCCTGCCCTTTCGCGCCACAATAATAATCGTCTAACGCGGGGGCAAAAACCGCACCAAAAACGATGTCGCCGTCGATTTCTAACGCCACGCTAATCGACCAATAATACTGCCCGCGTGAAAAAGAATGCGTGCCGTCAATCGGGTCAACAATCCAACGATTGGTTTGATTTTCAGATTGTCCACCTTCTTCGCCCCAAAATCCGTATTGAGGATAATGTTCGCGAAGTTGCGTTTGTAAAAAGGCTTCGACCGCTAAATCTGCCGCTGTGACAAAATCGCGCGGGCTTTTTTTATCGATGTTTAAATGTTTTAAATCTCGGAAATACGTCAGCGCAATCTCGCCGGCATCGCGAATAATGCGTTCTAAAAGCGGTTGTGAAATAGTCATTTTTGCATCCATTAGTTTGAAACTCAGCGCATTATTGTTTGCCAAATCCGTGTCACTTGTCCACGCAATTCGACAAACTCTTGGGCATTGATAATTGTTTTATCACCTTGTAAAACCCGTTTATGTCCCGCGTCACGATAGGTGCAATAAGCGTTCGTTAAAATTTCGGCATCCTGTTCAGAAATGACATTTTGTATTTGTAAACTTTTCAATAATCGAATGTTGTCGGTGTCAATCGGCGACATTTTCGCTGCATTCGCCAACACACCAAATTGCACCATGAATTCAACATCGACAATCCCGCCCGCACTTTGTTTTAAGTCGAATTCATCAGCTGATTTTGTCGCCAAACTTTCACGCATTTTTTCGCGCATTTCACAGACTTCAATTTTCAATTTTTCAATATCACGCGGCAAACTCAACACGCGCTGCCGAATGGCAGAAAAAACTTCTCCTAAATTGGCATCGCCTGCCATGAAACGAGCGCGAACTAATGCTTGTAATTCCCACGTCCAAGCGTTTTGCGTCAAATAATTTTCGTAGCTATCAATGTGCGTGACTAACGCGCCGGAATCACCATTCGGACGCAAACGCAAATCGACTTCGTACAATTCACCTGCGAGTAATTTCGTGTCTAAAATGTGACGAATTTTTTGTGCCAAACGTGCGTAAAATTGTGAACACGACAACGGTTTTTCGCCATTGGTGCTGACGTTTCCATCAGCGCAATCGTAGACAAAAACCATATCCAAATCGGAACCGTAACCCAATTCAAAACCGCCTAATTTACCAAATCCGATAATGGCAAAATTGGTTTTTTCGTCGTCACATTCGGGCGGATAACCATGTTTTTCAACCAACATTTGCCACGAGTTTTTCACCACGCAATCCACAACACTTTCGGCTAAAAAGGTTAAATAATCGCTGACAATCATCAACGGAATTACGCCCATAATGTCCGCTGCCGCTATTCGCAACACGTTTACATGTTTAAATTGTCGCAACGCAATCATGAACGATTCTAAATCGTCGGCATCCATTCGCGCCACAAGCTGATTCAATTGCGCCGCTAAATCGGTTTTTTTGAGTGGTTCAAACAACGAGCGCGTGTCGAGCAATTCATCGAACAACACAGGATAACGCGCCAAATACTCGCCAATCCACGGACTCGCTGACGATAATTTTAACAATTGCGCCAAAGCATTTGGATTTTCAGCCAACAACGCTAAATACACATTTCGTCCCGCCACCGCTGTAAATAACGTCAACAAACGTTTGAAGGTTTCGTCTGGATTCGGCACAGTTTGCAGCGTCGAAATAACTTGCGGCATCAAGCGATTGATTACGCCCAGCCCTTTATTACTCAAACGGCGAATCGCAGGCTCATTTTTAAAAGCACCAATCGCTGCCCAACTTTCAGCCGTATTTTGAAAACCGTAGTCGCTCAAATTTTTGAGTAATTCGCTTTCATCGTCCAAACCCGCCCAAATTTTTTGGCTCAACTGTTCAATTTCGTCTTGTTTTGAAACTGAAAAAACGGCATCGAAAACCGCGTGAACTTTATCTCGCACGGTGTTTAATTCAACTAAAAACGTTTCCCAATTCGCAAAACCTAAAACGTAAGCCATTGCCAATTTTGCATTTTCATTTGTCGGTAAATCGTGCGTTTGTTTGTCTTGATATTGTTGAATGCGGTTTTCAACACGACGCAAAAAATGGTACGATTTTGCTAATTGCGTTGCGTCTTCGGGGTTCAATAATTCTAATTCTGAAAGTAGTTTCAACACGTCCAAAATGCCGCGCGTTTGCAAATTTTTGTCGTTGCCGCCTCGAATCAATTGGAACGCTTGCCCGATAAATTCAATTTCTCGAATGCCGCCGCGTCCCAATTTGACGTTATCGATTCTATCTTTACGCCGCAATTCTTGGACAATTTGAGCTTTGAGCGAACGTAATTCTTCAAACGCGCCATAATCCAAATATCGCCGATAAACAAACGCCCGCAACATCGACATCAGCGGTTTGCCTTGTTCAAAATCGCCCGCGACTTGCCGCGCTTTAATCATGGCGTAACGTTCCCATTCTCGCGCTTGAGTTTGGTAATAATTTTCCATGCCGTCGAACGTCATAATCATCGCGCCACTGTCGCCAAACGGACGCAAGCGAATATCGGTGCGAAATACAAAACCATCAACAGTCGTTTCATCGAGAACACGCACTAAACTTTGGCAAACTTTGGTGAAAAATTCGCTGTAAGTCGTTTCCTTTCGGTCGGGCAACACGCCGTTTTCAGGATACGCAAAAATCAAATCAATGTCGGACGAATAATTTAATTCATACGCGCCTAATTTCCCCATTCCTAACACGACGATTTTCTGCGGCGTTCCGTCTGACAAAACAGGCGTGCCGCGTTTTTCACAGGCTTGAGAATAAAGAAAATCCAACGCCGTTTGAATACACGCCTCGGCAAGCCACGACAATTCGCGCAAAGTTTGCGTTAATTCTTCCCAATCTGAAATATCGCGCCACGCAATTCGTATCATTTCATTGCGGCGAAAATGGCGTAGCGTAATCATCAAATCCGCTTCCGTTTCGATAATTTTTTGCGCGAGTTTTTCACGGTAAGTCGCTTCGTGGTAGCTTTTGAACAAGTCGCCCGATTGGCACAATCCAATTAAGATTTCAGGACGACGGTTGCAATGTTGGGCGACGAATTCACTCATTGCCCAGACTTTCACCATGGAATTTGGAAAATCGGCGGGTAATTCGAGTGCAGTTAAACGCGCCGACCATTGTGTTAAATCAACGGTATTTTGCAGTGATTCGGGCAGTTTAGAAATATCAGAATCAAACATAGTCATTTATAAATCCAACGAATTCTGCATAAATGCCATAAAGGCATCGACGGTTTCTTGGTGCGTTTTGGTGCTTTTTTCAGAAGCATAGACATTCACTTTGAATTCAATATCTTTGGCATACGATTCACTTTTGCCCAAGATATTATTTTTAATTTTTGTCCAGCGCAATGTTTTCCAATTCGGTAGATATTGAGCGATGATGGCGGGCGGCATTTCCTTTTTATGAAGTGCCGAAAATGGCACATGAAGTTCACCGTCCAAACGCCGAATAAAAAAATGCCAATCTTCGCCCACAACGCTATTTAACAAGCTCCGTCCTACTATTGTTGCCATACTTTTCCCTGTCATCATTTCACCGCACATTTTTTGTTATTCATCACAATCCCAACGGGTTTTGAGGGTCAACACCATCCATAAACGGCAAACGTCTATCTTGATGCGTGATTTTATAAATAAGACCCAACCAATTATTGAAAACCGCTTTTGCTGTATCGCGCCAAGTGTTGTCCATGAATAAACTTACCGCCGATTCTGGAAATATCGGTAACGGCAATTGTTGATTTTTCGCAGCAGTCACGTTTTGTTCATATTCCGCAAAAATCGCTTTCACCTTCACATTAAAATAATGCTCCGGATGCGGCGGATAATGGGCGATTTCACCGTGATAAAAGCGCAGCACTTCGCGTTTATATTCTTTGAGCAAACTAATATCGTCGTATTCCGGATGCCCTTGAAAAAATACAATCCGAAAACCGTCTGGACTAGTCGCTAAATGCACGCCTGCTTCGGCACTCGTTGCTAGAACGCGCAAACCATTTTGTTCCATATCGCGTTGAAAAATTTCATTAAAACGTGAATGCGGCACATCGAAGCGCGTGTTAATTTCCACGACTAACGGATGCGTTCTATCCACCAACGTGTGCGAAAAAACTCCCCAGCGTTTTTCGGGCAAACGAGTTCGCGCCACGCCGTAACAATAATGAATAATTGCGTGCGTCGCCAAACATGAACACAAAATCGACGTAACATTTTCCTTCGCCCACGAAAAAACTTCGGTCAACGGTTGCCAAAAATCTTCGTCCGGCAAAAACTCGCCCGTCACATTCGCGCCACTGATTATTAGCGCGTCCAAGCCGTCAATTTTAATTTGCGAAAACGGTTCGTAGTATTTATCAATATGCGCTTGCGCTTCGGGACTGCGTTTCAAGCCGTCAATCGTGAACGGATGCACATGAAATTGCGCGATTTGATTACACGCGCCAACGAGGCGAAAAAATTGCCGTTCGGTCGCTTCCAACGCCGCATCAGGCATCATGTTCAGCAAACCAATATGAATTTCGCGGATTTCTTGCAGGCTAGCGCGTTGCGGATCAATAATTTCTTCGCCTTCTTCACGCAAGCGTTGAAACGTCGGTAAATTGGTGTGAGCAATTAAAGGCATCGTAGCACCTCCATCTCAGTCCGTTTTCTTAGCTAATGCAGCGGCGATTAACGCAATAAAATCATCTTCCGTTTCCACTTTTGCCACGTCATTTCCGTCAATGATATAGCCGTATTTTTCGGCAATCGCGTCATAACGTGGCAAACGTGCTTTAAATAATTCGGGAAAAACCCACGACACAAACTCATCTGGCGGCATTAAATCCGCAGACACATAATTTTTTAACCGCAAAAATTCGGTTAATTTTTCATCTAAAAAGGCTTCACGGTAATACAACGGTTTCGGCTCATTTTTGGCGCGGTCAATAATCGTTTGTTCGAGTTCAGGCGGAATTTTAATGTAAATAATTAACGTGTTTTCGGCGAGCGATTCTAAAACCTCTGGCGAATCCAATTCACACACGCTGCCGCCTGCGTCGTTAATAAAATGACGATAACCATAAATATCTTCGGCGTTATGAATGAACGTTGGCACGTCTTTCATGGCATCAATTTCTGCCTGACGGTGCAAATTTTGCCGACGTTTAAATTCTTGTAGCGACAAACCGCCTTGATTAACATGCCCCAACTTTCCTAAAAAACTCGACACCGCCGTCAAATTATCAAATGAAATTTTGCTTTTGATGTACAACGAATCGGCGCGTAATAATTCCCGCAAAAACGGCACGCTCATCGCGTGGCGTTTGATATTATCCATAATCGGCTCTTTCAGATATTTCGTGCCGATTCGATAATCGCCCGAATAGTGATACCACTTGGTTTTCGGTAATTTGTCAGCAAGCGTGGTTTTCCCCGCGCCCGACATCGCCAGTAACGTAATGCGTTTTGATTTCCAATCGATAAATTCTTGAGCGGTCATTTTCATAAAGTAAGCCTTTTGTAACGTGAAAGAAGTTCGCGAATTATACGACAATTGACCCAAGTCACCTGCCTTAAAAGACTAATTCGCCGCCATCAACAAAACAATCGCTTGAACGGCAATGCCTTCTTTGCGCCCTTCAAAACCTAATTGTTCCGTCGTGGTCGCTTTGACATTCACTTGATTGACGGCAACGTTTAAATCGGCGGCGATATTCGCGCACATTTCGGCGGTGTAAGGCGACATTTTGGGTGCTTGAGCAATAATCGTTATATCGGCATTACCCAAACGATAGCCTTTTTTTGTTACTAAATCATAAACATAACGCAACAAAACGCGACTATCCGCGCCTTTGAAATTCGGATCGGTATCGGGAAAATGTTTGCCAATATCGCCCATCGCCACCGCGCCTAAAAGTGCGTCACACAAAGCGTGTAACACCACATCGCCATCCGAATGCGCTTCTAAACCACGTTCGTAGGGAATTTTCACGCCGCCCAAAATAACATCGCCATCGTCTTTAAAACGATGCACATCATAACCTTGCCCAATTCTTAGCATTTTAAATTCCTGTTTTTGCTCAATACGAAAATGAACATTGTAAAGGCGTGCTATGAATAAAAATACACCGACTTTTACCTATTGCCAACGCAGTTGAAAAGAGTAAAGTGTAAATTGTGTTAGTTACTGTTGTTTATTTTATTTGAGAGGATTCATTATGCTAAATCATCGACACAAAGGCTTATTGCTTTTAGCGAGTAGCTTATTATTCACAGGATTGGCTCAACCGGTATTTGCCGCAACTGTCACAAAACCGGTGGTGAAACCGGTTGTGAAACTTCAACCACAAAAAATTACGTCGCGATTAGCTTTAGCAAATTTACTACTGAAACATCACACCAATCGTTATAACTATTATTTAATGAAAGGGTTTGGCATGGTGGATGATGTGATGACAATAGCTCCCGTTGCTGTCGCATCGCCCGTCGCGGGTGAAACTGCCACGACAACGCCTGTCAGTCATTCCGATACCAACATTCAAGTCAGCGGCGTGGATGAGAGTGACATTGTGAAAGTCGGCGACGACGGTTACATTTACCAAATTCACAACAATCAAATCCGCGTCATTAAAGGTTTTCCGGTTAAAGAACTGAATCAAACTGCGACCATTGAAATTACCGACAGCAATTTTTCACCGACGGGTATTTATATTCAAAATGGCAAATTGGTTGTGTTAGGTACGTCGTGGCAAAATTTAGTGCAACCTGAAACACCGGTCGCACCCGTCGCGCAGGTCGGAATCGCTAAAATGGCTTATTCTTATTGGTGGGGCGGTTATTCACAAACTCGCGCCTTCGTTTATGACATGAGCGATCACGCTAATCCCAAGCAAATTCGCGATGTGGCGATTGATGGCGATTATTTAGATTCACGGCGAATTGGCGATAATTTGTATTTTGTGACGCGCACTTATCCGCGTTATTACATGTATGGCGCGTTGGGCAGTTCGTCCGTAATGAAAGCCGCCGATATGTTGCCGAGCATTAACGACACGAAAGCCGGTAAAACGACGACAAAATTGCTGGCACTTAGCGATATTTCTTATTTTCCTGAATTCGTCGAACCCGATTATGTGGTGGTGGCGAGTTTGGATTTGGCGCAACCTGACAAAAGTGTGACGACAAAAGCGTATTTGGGTTCGGGCGAAATGGTTTATGCGTCGATGCAAAGTTTATATTTGTCTGCGTCGAAATATAATTTCAATAGCGTTAACGTAGTTGATTCTAACGGGGAAGTTATTCAACCTGAACCAGTCACGGATACAGTCACAACGCAAATTTTCAAATTTGGAATTGATAAAGGTACGGTGACTTTTACCGCTGCCGGCGAAGTGCCTGGAACGGTCTTAAATCAATTTTCGATGGATGAAAATGGCGATTATTTCCGTATCGCGACGACGACACAAAATTGGTACAGTGGCACAAATCAATCGCATAACTCCCTTTTCGTGTTAGATAAAACCATGAAAACGGTGGGTAAACTGGAAAATCTGGCGAAAGGCGAGCAGATTTATTCGACGCGCTTTATGGGCAATCGCTGTTATGTGGTGACGTTTCGCTTAACGGATCCGTTATTTGCGATTGATTTATCGAATCCTGAAAATCCATTTGTTGCCGGTGAATTAAAAATCCCTGGTTACAGCAATTATTTACATCCGTATGATGAAACGCATTTGATTGGTTTTGGTAAAGATGCTGCGATTTATAACTCGGAACAACCTAATCCCGATGAATTTTGGGCAGGCGGTTCGGCGTTTTATCAAGGTTTGAAAGTGGCATTATTCGATGTCGCCGACATGAAAAATCCAAAAGAATTGTACAGCGTCACGATTGGTGATCGCGGGACGGATTCGCCGTTGCTTTGGAATCATAAAGCGTTGTATTGGGATGCTGAAAAGCATTTATTCGGATTTCCTGTGCAGCTTTATCAGCATGCAAAAGGGTTTGATAAAACGCAACCTTGGCAATATGGTCAACCGACTTATCAAGGCGCGTACATTTACGAAGTCACGCCAGCCACAGGCTTTACGTTGAAAGCGAAATTGTCGCAAATTCCTGAAGGTGTTTCGCCAGTCAAATACGATTATGGCTACGGCTATAGTTACAGCTATTGGGATTGGGAAACGTCCAACTTATTTGTTGATCGATTGCTGCGTATTGAGTCGAATTTGTACACGCTGTCGAATAATCAAATTAGTGTTTACGACTTGCAAGAATTCAATTTACAAGAAAAATTAACGTTAAAACCTTGAGTTGATTTCAGCGATTATGAGCTATTTCTCGTGGCTTGTAATCGCTTTTTTGTACCTGTAGTTTAAGTTTAATTTAAGATTTTATCCTGACAATGGGTATAATTAGGTATCACTTTTTAAAGATAAATTATGCAAAGTCCAACATTAGAAAACCTAGCAACTGAAAACGAAATGATACTATCGTCACGACGTAAATTCTTAACCAATATCGCCTGTGGTTCGCTGTTATTTTTAGCAGGGACAAGCGTGGCAAGTGCGCGAGCGAAACATTTAGTGGCGCGTGTCGCTGTTAGCCATAAAGGCAAAATTGCACCCGTTGCCACAAAATCGCACGAAAAATTAAAGAACATTATTTCAAATCGTTTAGCAAAAAAAAGCGAACATCCTGTTCACGAACGACTTGTCACCCATCATTCGCATGTTCACGAACAACTTGTCGCCCATCATTCGCGTGGTCATAAACATAATCATTCCCCCGAACACAACATCGAGCTTGTAGAGCATAAACCACAGCGCAGTCGCATTTATCATGACGAATCGTTGGTTTTAGATACCAGCGAAGAACGCCAGTATTTTGCGCGAAAAATTCCGTCAAAAATGATTTCACTGCAAAATCCACACACCGGCGACCGCTTACGCCTAACCTATTTTGAACGTGGCTTGTATATTGAAGACGCACTCCAAGAAATCGATTATGTTTTGCGCGATTATCACACCGGTGATATTCATCCGATTGATCCTGCATTACTGGATCAGCTTTATGATTTGAAATTATCGTTGGGAGTGAGTCGCCCATTTAACGTTATTTCAGGCTATCGTTCACCAGAAACGAATGCAAATTTACGTCGTCACAGTGATGGTGTGGCGAAACATAGTTTACACATGCAAGGACGCGCTGTTGATATTCGACTGGATGGTTACGATGTGCGAACGATTCGGGACGCGGCATTATCAATGCAGCGTGGTGGCGTAGGTTATTATTCAGAATCCAATTTTGTTCATCTGGATACAGGTGATTTCAGAACGTGGGGTGCCTAATTTTCATAGGCAGCGTAAAATGTGAGTGCCTCCGCTCTAACTAGAAATTTATCTGGCTGCTATTCAACCGAAAAATTACCTTTTTACAATTCGTTGTTATTTTTTATTAGGTGATACCGTGAAAGAAAAATCTTACCGCAATTATTATCGCCAACGTGTGGCGAATCAATGGCGAAAAATTCCTGCTGAACACGGTGATCCCAGCGCGATTCGCCCATTTTTGGCGGGTAATTGGAAAATGAATTTAATTCCGCGTGCGGGTGTTGCCTTAGCGGCGCGGATTTTTGATTTATGCCACGACATTAAAGATGTCGATATGGGATTTGCGCCCCCATTTACCGGTTTATCTACGCTGGCAGATTACATTGAACCGGATTTTTTACAGCGTGAATACGGTATTGGTCGCAATGTTTTTTTACTCGCGCAGGATACTTTTTTTGAATCTAAAGGCGCGTTTACCGGTGAAATTTCTGCTGATATGTTGGCGGCGATTGGCGTAGATCGTGTGATTGTCGGGCATTCTGATCGTCGGGCGAATTTGGGCAAGTATTTTGGTTTTAGTTCTAGCGTGGCGCGTCGGTTGTCGAAAGATTTTTTAACGCACACGTTACAACGTTTAAAACAACGTGAAAATGCCAATCCGCAAGTTTTAGCGACCATCGAACACTTAATTGAAGAAAAAAATAGCGACATTTTGGCAGGTTTAGCAACGTTTTTAGAATCGGAATTAAATGAACGAGCAGGTGAAAGTGACGACGCAATTCAACGTAAAGTTCAAGCTGCGTTGGCAAACGGTGTCCAAGTTATTTTATGTTGCGGTGAAAATCGAGAAGCCCATCTTGCCCGCGAAACGTTTGATTTATTAGAACGACAATTACGCATTGGTTTGCAAGGCGTAGCGCGTCACACGATGTCTGAGGTAATCATTGCTTATGAACCGATTTGGGCGATTGGTGAAGGCGCACAACCTGCACCATTAGAAAAAATTGCCGAAGTTCACGATTTTATTCGTAATTTACTGATGGATTTATACGGTGAACAAGTTGCTGCTCGTGTTCGAATTTTGTACGGTGGTAACGTTAAGCCTGACAATATCGTAGCAATGATGCAGTTGGCAGGCGTTGACGGTGCATTAGTCGGCGGCGCAAGTTTGAACGCGGTGGACTTTGCGAAAATAATTCGCTTTGGCTTACCCAATGCAGTTTGAAATAATATTTTTTAAATTTGGGAAAATATACTATGTCTAAGGAAAACCGGCGATTTTTTCGGATTGACGATTCGGTTAATTTATCATGTCGCGTCGTCAGCGAACAACAAACAAAACTTCCGATTCAAACATCATCGAGTTTGCTCGATAATTGTTCACTAACCTCGGCGTTAGAACGGATTAGCGAAGAAACAACGACGATTTACCATAGACTAGCAACCATTCATGCTGATTTTGCTGAGTATTTGGAACTACTTGAACTTAAAATAGATTTAATCGCGCAAGCGGTTGTCGTGTTGCTAAACACAGAGGAAGTCACAGAGCATCCAACACACAATGTCAATATTAGTGTGTCGGGCATGGGTTTTGATTCTGTAGAAAAATTTGAAGTCGGGCAGTATTTAGAAATAAAAATGCTCTTAGCGCATAGCACGTTGGTGATTGTCACCTATGCGAAAGTGATTCATTGTGTACAATTTTTGGATAATCCCCATTACGATGATTATTTTGTCGGTGTGGAGTATGTGAATATGACAGAATCAAACAGTGATTTGTTGAGTAAACATATTACAAAAAAACAATTGCAGCAAATTCGTGAACAAAAAGAACAGGAACAGAATGTCTAATGATTTCCGACTGAACATTAGCGATATTATCCCGCATTTAAACGAGCAAACTCACGCATTGATCGCCGAATTAGAAATTTTTCCGTGCATCGATTCAACTAATAATTATTTAATGACTCGCGCTCAAACCGATGCGCCATCAGGGTGCGTATGTTTTGCCGAAGAACAAACCGCAGGAAAAGGACGACTTGGACGGCAATGGATTTCACCATGGGGACACAATGTTTATGGATCATTTTTGTGGCGTTTTGATAGCGTAGCGCAATTGAGCGGGTTAAGTTTAGCGATTGGTGTGGGTGTGATTCGTGTGTTGAATCAACACGGAATTTCTAATGTAGGTTTGAAATGGCCCAACGATATTTACAGCGATGGCAAAAAGTTGGGCGGTATTCTCATCGAAGCGATGACACATTCAAACGGCAGCGCGAGCGCGGTAATTGGTCTAGGGTTAAATCTGAATTTACCGGTTGAAGTCGAAGGCATCACGCAAGCCTTCACCGATTTGCAAAAAGTCGCGCCAGACGTAACCTTGGAACACAATCATTTTATTGCCCAATTACTGAATGAATTAGTGCCGATTGCCGCCACGTTTGCGCGACAAGGTTTAGCCGCATACTTGGACGAATGGCGGAATTACGATTGTTTATTGGGTAAGCCAGCGACGTTATTTTTCGGTTCGCAACCCATAAAAGGCATCGTGCAAGGCATCGACGAAAACGGCTTATTAAAACTACAGTGCAGCGATGGCACGATTCAAGCGTTTGCGTCGGGTGAAGTGAGCTTCAGCGCGTGAATTTGTTGCTGGATTTAGGGAATAGTCGTTTGAAATGGGCGACGGCAGAAGGTCAGTCATTACAATTTGAAAAATCGTTGCCGAATGTTGAAATTACGCCGCAAGCGTTGCGTGACGTGTGGCAAGATTTACAACCTGAAAAAATTGGCATTTCGTGTGTCGGAAAAGCGGAATTGTTGAACATTATTCTTGTTGTCGTGCGTGAATTGTGGCGCGAGATTCCAATTCATTTTGCCACGACAGCATCGCAGGCGTTCGGCGTGAAAAATGGTTATTTGCAACCCGAAAAATTAGGCGTGGATCGTTGGCTGGCATTGATTGCAGTGCGGCAAAAAACGAATGCGCCGGTTTGTGTGGTGGATTGTGGCACGGCGTTAACGGTGGATGTTTTGAATGCTGCTGGCGAACATCAAGGCGGGTTAATTTGTGCAGGATTAACGCTAATGAAAACCACCCTCGCCTTCAATACCGCTGATTTGCCTTTGGCGACTTCGCTGTACAACGGGAAGTTAGCCATTGAAACCGAAGCGGCAATTTATAATGGAACCTTGTTTGCCGCTTGCGGATTGATTGAACGAGTAATTCAAAAATTGCCTGCCAATACGGTGTTATTTTTAACGGGTGGCGATGCCCCGATTATTGCCGCTCAATTAGCGCAACCGCTAACCCTTGAAACAAATTTAGTGTTACAAGGATTAGCAATTACCTTGAAATAATTATTGCGCTACAGGTTGCGGTGGTTTGATTTCAATGTCCGCCTCATCTTCTAGCGTGTTAATCAGCGCGTTAAATTCACTATCTCCCATCGCTTTAGCAATGTTTTTTGTAGCTAACGCCGCCCGTTTTTTATCGTCATCACTCATTACGCCATCTTGAACTTTAGTCAAGCTCACGATAATTTGCTCATGCGAGGGTAACGCCACTGTGAAAATGCTCGGTTTATCAGCAATCGGTTTCGCTCCTTTGAAAATCGCTTCATTTAACACAACGTTAAAATCTTTTTTCATGCGTGTTAAACCCGCTGCTTTCTGCACGGTTAATTTATAATCCGCCGCCACTTTTGCCACACTTTCACCCGCCAACAATTTCGCTTTAATCGCTTTCGCCATATCGATAACCTGTTGCTGTGCCTGTTCTGCTTGCACCGCTTTAATCACATCGGCTTTCACGTCCGCTAACGGTTTATTCGTCGCCGCTTGGTGTTCAGACAATCGCAACACGACTAAATGATCACTGTCCACTTCAATCGGCGTGCTATTCGTGCCATTTAACACGTCATCACTGAATGCTATGCCGCGAATTTTTTCATTAGACGCAATGCCTTCGCCTGCTGTCTTTGTGAACAAGCCTGTTTTGTGAATTGTTAAATTAAGCTGTGACGCGGCGGCTTGCAGATTATCAGCATTTTGATAACTAATTTCGGTCAACGATTCACCTTGTTGATAAAACAAGTTTTCAGCTTGAGATTTTTGGTAGGCTTTACTGACTTCCGCTTTTACGCTGTCGAAAGGCTTAATTTCGGCAGTCGTTAATTCAGTCACTTTAATCAAGTGATAACCAAACGCGGATTTGACTGGTTCAGAAACATCGCCTTTTTTTAAAGCTAATGTCGCTGTATCAAAATCTTTATCCATCACGCCTGCATTGAATAATCCTAAATCGCCACCGTCTTTGCCGGTAATTTTATCATCAGATAATTCGGCAGCAACCATAGCAAAATCTTTGCTTTTTAATGCGACTTTAGCTTGATGTGCTTTTTCTAAAGCTGTTTTTTGGTCTTGTTTATCATTTATTTCAAACAAAATATGACTGATTTTTCGGCGTTCTGGTGTGCTGTATTGCGCGGATTGTTCGTCGTAAAACGCTTTTAATTTTTCGTCTGTCACTTCCACTTTTTTTGCCAAATCGTCTAACGTTAATTCAACGTATTCGACAGCCATTTTTCAGGAATTTGATATTGCGTTTGATGCGTTTGGTAATAAGCGTTAATCGCCTCTTCAGATGGCATTTCAGCGGTTGCAGCGACTGGCACAGTAATATATTCAACATCGCGTTGTTGATTTTGGATTTTAAAAAAATGCTCTAAATCGTAAGGCGTAGCGAAACTGCTGTTTAAAATACTTTGCTGAAATTGTTCCATCAGCAATGCGTTTTTAATTTGTCCGACAAACTCATTCGACGACATTCTTTGTGATGTGAGCAATTGTTTATATTTCGCTTCGTTAAACTTACCGTCAGTTTGGAAATACGGCAAGGATTGCACAAAATCACGAATTGCGTCGTCGGTAATGGTTAAGCCTTTTCGATAAACGTATTGTAAAAGCACTTCATCTTTAATGAGTTTACGAAGAGCTTGAGCTTTGATATTTTGTTCGTCAGCAGCAAGCCCCCCTAAATTTTGTTGGTATTTTTCGTAGGCTTTTGCAACATCACGTTGATAAAAATCTTTTTTACCGACCGAAGCAACAGGGGATTCTTGACCATCGTTGATATAATTGTTAATTCCCCATAAAACAAATGGCACGCAAATGACGGTAAGAATAACGCCTGCAAACGCGCCTTGGGATTTTTCTCTAATTTTTGTCAGCATAAAATAGTCACCTCAAGAAATCATTATAAATTAAGCAAAAAAAAACCCCGAACCAAAAGATTCGGGGTTTTTAAGTATTGGCGGAGCGGACGGGACTCGAACCCGCGACCACCGGCGTGACAGGCCGGTATTCTAACCAACTGAACTACCGCTCCAAAGTCGTGGTGGGTGCTGAGGGGTTCGAACCCCCGACCCTCGCCTTGTAAGGGCGATGCTCTACCAGCTGAGCTAAGCACCCGACTTGATTTGGCTAGTTTACAGCATCTTTTAATGATTTACCAGCTTTAAATGTAGGAGTTTTTGCAGCTTTAATAATAATTTCTTCTCCAGACTGCGGATTACGTCCTTTGCGCTCTGCTCTTTCCTTTACGGAATAAGTACCAAAACCAACTAAAGCGACAGTGTCGCCTGCGCTTAATGCTTTTGTTACTGCTGCAATAAAGCCATCTAATGCGCGACCAGCATCAGCTTTAGTCAAAGAATCTGGCTTAATTGCATTTGCTGATTCTGCTATTGCACTAATCAATTCCGATTTATTCATTCTTTCCCCCTAAGGAAGTTATTTTTAAAATTTTTAAGTTATTAGCCGGTGTTGCTGCCGTTGTCTCGTTTTCTCATGGCACGAAACGCTTGTATTTATATCAATGCCCTTACATAGTGTCAAGCATTAAACCGTGTCAGACTTTGAATTCTGTGGCTTGCACGCTTTTTTAATGTGCCGTTATTTGTACTCGACTTTTTTTATTGGGTTCAATTTTCAGCGTTTCTGGTGAATCAACCAAAATCGGTTCACGCGGAACAGGTTGATATTGCAACGCAATTTCCAAAACTTCATCAATCCAACGCACCGGCATAATCGACAGGTTTTGCTTAATGTTCTCAGGAATTTCGACTAAATCTTTTTCGTTCTCTTTCGGAATAATTACCGTTGTAATACCGCCACGATGCGCCGCGAGTAGCTTTTCTTTTAAGCCACCAATTGGTAGAACTTCACCTCGCAATGTAATTTCTCCCGTCATGGCCACGCTCGCACGAACCGGAATTTTAGTCAACGCAGAAATAATAGCCGTACACATACCAATACCTGCACTTGGACCATCTTTAGGCGTTGCACCTTCCGGAACATGAATGTGAATATCACGAGTTTGGAACACTTCGTCTGCAATCCCTAAAGTTTCCGCGCGACTACGAACGACCGTCATCGCTGCCGCAATCGATTCTTTCATCACATCGCCCAACGTTCCGGTTGTCGATGATTTTCCTTTGCCGTTAATGACTGCTGTTTCAATAGTCAATAACTCGCCACCGACTGATGTCCACGCCAATCCCGTCACACAACCGATTTGATCTTTTTCTTCCGCCAACCCGTAGCTGTAACGTTGCACGCCCAAATAATCATTCAAATTCTTTGGCGTAATTTTAATTTTCGTTTTACGCGGTTTTAACAACAAATCTTTCACGACTTTACGGCAAATTTTAGAAATATCGCGTTCCAAATTCCGCACACCCGCCTCACGCGAATAATAACGAATCATGTCGCGCACTGTGTCTTCGGCAATATCAATTTCTTTGGATTTTAGACCGTTCAATTTAATTTGTTTCGGCACCAAATAACGTAGCGCAATATTGATTTTTTCGTCCTCGGTGTAACCGGCTAAACGAATGACTTCCATTCTATCGAGCAAAGCAGGCGGAATATTCATGCTGTTTGCCGTCGCCACAAACATGACATCCGACAAATCAAAATCAACATCTAAATAATGATCCACAAACGCGCCATTTTGTTCTGGATCCAATACTTCTAGTAATGCCGAAGCCGGATCACCCCGAAAATCAGTTGCCATTTTATCAATTTCATCGAGCAAAAACAGTGGATTACGCACTTTCACCTTGGCGAGACTTTGCAAAATTTTACCCGGCATTGCGCCAATATAAGTTCGCCGATGACCACGAATTTCAGCTTCATCACGCACACCGCCCAACGCCATTCGAACATAAGTCCGATTGGTTGCCCGTGCAATCGATTCGCCCAACGACGTTTTACCAACGCCTGGAGGTCCGACTAAACATAAAATTGGCCCTTTCAATTTATCCACCCGTTGTTGGACGGCGAGATATTCTAAAATGCGTTCTTTCACTTTTTCTAAGCCATAATGCTCTTCATTTAAAATAGCTTCGGCAGCAGCAAGCTCTTTCTGAACATCTGTTTTTTTCGTCCACGGAACGCTCACCAGCCATTCGATATAATTACGAACAACCGTTGCTTCTGCTGACATCGGCGACATCATTTTTAATTTTTTCAACTCGTCAAAGGCTTTCGTTTTGGCTTCTTCAGGCAATTCCGCGTCGTTGATTTTTTTCGTCAATTCATCAACTTCCGTTGCCGCCTCATCCATTTCGCCCAATTCTTTGTGAATGGCTTTAATCTGTTCGTTCAAATAGTATTCGCGCTG
The DNA here is from genome assembly GCA_903870545.1 of uncultured Pseudomonadota bacterium. Lineage (GTDB taxonomy): Bacteria > Pseudomonadota > Gammaproteobacteria > Methylococcales > Methylomonadaceae > UBA10906. The sequence goes on along the minus strand of CAIQDI010000018.1, from coordinate 15,179 downwards.
ATTTTTTTCCATTTGCTGCTTCACGCGCACACGAATACGCTTTTCGGTTTCCAGCAAATCGACTTCCGACTCCATAAATGCCATCAACGATTCCAACCGTTGAGCAATATCCATCGTTTCTAAAATCGTCTGTTTGTCTGCGACTTTTAAATTCATGTGAGCTGCCATCGTATCCGCCAGACGGCTCGCGTCATCGACTTCTGCGAGTGCGTTTAACACTTCCGGTGGAATTTTATTATTGAGCTTCACATAATTTTCAAATGAACTCATCGCAGTACGTTCCAAAACTTCTTTTTCTTGATCTGGAACATCGTAAGTTTCTTCCGCTATTTCGATTTTAGCGCAAATAAAACCGTCTTGTTTTTGGTAGCGCGTCACCAAACAACGCTCGTCGCCTTCCATTAACACTTTTACCGTGCCATCCGGAAGTTTGAGCATTTGCAATACGTTTGCGAGCGTACCTACTTCGTATAAATCGCTAATTTCAGGTGAATCCACTTCAGCTTCTTTTTGCGCGACTAATAAAACTTGGCGATTTTCTTTAATGGCATTGTTGAGCGCGTCAATCGATTTGTCGCGACCTACAAATAAGGGAATAACCATGTTGGGATAAACCACCACATCACGGAGCGGTAACACGGGAATAAGGGCTTGGTCAGCTGTTAATTCAGTCATAGTGTTTGTAGTTTGAAGTAGTAAAAGACATTCGGATAATGGGGGATACTGCGTAAAAAACAAGTTATTTTTAAATATCGCCCACAAAAAAGGGATGCTTAAATAAAAGCATCCCTGTATTTTTGATGTGTTGCTAAAGCGGCGCGTTAACTTTCTGCGACGACTTTTTTAGTCGTTTTACGCTCTGCTTTTTCGACCTTATAAACTAATGTCGGTTCGGCGTTGCCTAAAATGACCTCTTTATCGACGGTCACTTTGCAAATGTTATCCGCAGAAGGTAATTCATACATGGTATTTAACAACACATTTTCCACAATTGTTCGTAAACCGCGTGCGCCCGTTTTGCGTTCCATTGATTTTTGAGCAATGGCTGACAACGAATCTTCACTAAATTCAAGCTCCGCGCCTTCCATTTCAAACAAATGTTTATATTGTTTAATCAACGCATTTTTTGGCTGTGTCAAAATTTGTATCAATGCGGGTTCGTCTAATTCTTCTAACGTTGCCACCACAGGCAAACGCCCCACGAATTCTGGAATCAAGCCATATTTAATTAAATCTTCGGCTTCAACTTCGGCAAATAATTGTCCAATGTTTTTACTTTGATCTTTTGTCTTTACGTCTGCTGAAAAACCAATTCCACCCGTTTCTGAACGTGCTTGAATGACTTTATCCAAGCCAGAAAACGCGCCGCCAACGATAAATAACATATTTGCGGTGTTAACTTGAATGAATTCTTGATTAGGATGTTTACGTCCGCCTTGTGGTGCAATCGAAGCGACAGTTCCTTCAATCAATTTCAATAATGCTTGCTGAACACCCTCGCCTGACACATCACGAGTCAGCGAACTACTTTCAGATTTGCGTGAAATTTTGTCGATTTCGTCGATATAAACAATCGCTGATTCGGCTTTTTCCACATCATAATCACATTTTTGTAAAATCTTTTGAATGATATTTTCAACATCTTCACCGACATAACCCGCTTCAGTGAGCGTGGTCGCATCAGCAATAGCAAATGGTACGTCTAACAATCGAGCCAAGGTTTCTGCTAATAATGTTTTTCCAGAACCGGTTGGTCCGATGAGTAAAATGTTGCTTTTTGCTAGCTCAATCTGATTCTTTTTAGACTTGTTATTTTTATTACGCAATCGCTTATAGTGATTATAAACCGCAACCGCTAAGATTTTTTTTGCACGCTCTTGACCAATAACATAGCCGTCTAATTCGTTTTTAATCTCTTTAGGCTTGGGCAAAGCGTTTTCATTAGGCGAGGTAGATTGTCCTAACTCTTCGATCAAAATATCGTTGCAAAGCTCGACGCATTCATCACAAATATAAACAGCTGCACCACCAACCATCGTTGGTCCCGCAATCATTTTCCGCACTTCATCCTGATTTTTATCACAAAAAGAACAATCAGCGGTTTTTCCGTCTTCTTTATTTTTGTCTTTGCTGCTCATAACTGTCTTCGCCCTAAGCCGTTAATCTATTTATTTGGTTTATCAATTGTGGTGGTGCGATTCGTTAACACTTGATCGATTAACCCGTAAGTCACTGCATCAGTAGCACTTAAAAAATTGTCGCGGTCGGTGTCGGCTTGAACTTTTTTCATCGTTTGCCCCGTGTGATGCGCCAATACCTTATTTAGTTTTTCCCGGATCAACAGAATTTCTTTCGCATGAATATCGAAATCCGACGCTTGACCCGAAAACCCGCCTAAAGGTTGATGAATCATCATTCGCGAATGCGGTAAACAATAGCGTTTACCTTTTGCGCCACCGGTTAACAAGATTGCGCCCATGCTCGCGGCTTGACCAATACACATGGTACTCACATCTGGTTTGATAAATTGCATCGTATCATAAATCGACATGCCCGCCGTCACCGAACCACCGGGCGAGTTGATGTAAAGATGAATGTCTTTATCGGGATTTTCAGATTCCAAAAACAACAACTGCGCCACGACAAGATTCGCCATGTAATCTTCAACTTGCCCAACTAAAAAAATTACTCGCTCTTTCAATAAGCGAGAATAAATATCAAACGCCCGTTCACCACGAGCCGTTTGTTCGACAACCATGGGGACTAAGCCTCCAGCTGCCTGAGTTGCCATCATTTGTGCAAGTTGTTGTGAATACATTTTTTGACCCAATTAAGAGTGAGTTGCGTCGTTCATGACGGCATTAAAATCAACGGCTTCAGTCGTGACTGTTGCCTTCGCAAGTAACCATTCAGTCACTTGTTCCTCCATTGTCATTTGACGAATATCATTTAAACGATTTTCGTCTTTGTAATACCATTCAATAACTTGCGCTGGATTTTCGTAGCTTTTTGCCATATCTTCAACGTGAACACGCACTTTATCCTCGTCAACTTTCAATTCATTTTGGTGAATGATTTCGCCGATGATTAAACCTAAAGCAACACGTTTTTTGGCTTCTGCTTCAAACGGTTCACGCGGTAAATTGAGCGAATTGAAGTCCATTTTATTTTTCTTCGCCATTTCTTTGTACGGCTTCAGTTGCTCTTCAACCTCTTCATCAACCAAACTATTTGGCAACGATAACGCAAGTTTTTCGTATAATGCCGTCAACGTCGCTTTTTTTAAATTCGTTTTTAATTTCTTTTTTAATTCGCGTTCTAGATTTTCTTTCACATCGTTGTAAAACGCTTCGACACTACCATTTTCAATACCGTAAGCAGTAATAAATTCTGCATCAATTTCGGGTAACGTAGCGACTTCCACTTTTTTGATTTCTATTTCGAACTCGACAGGTTTACCCGCTAATGTTTCATTAGGATAATCTTCAGGAAAAGAAATAGTGAACGTTTTCGTGTCACCCGTTTTCAAACCTAATAAATTATCTTCAAACCCAGGAATCATGTTGCCTGCGCCTAGTTCAACAGGATGGTCTATCGATTTACCATTAGTAAAATTTTTGCCGTCCAGCACACCCGAAAAATCAATCGTCACGCGATCATTATTTTCAGCCGCACGTTCAATCACTTCCCACGTTTTACGTTGATCTTTCAGTTTTGCAATCATTCCATTAACATCACTGTCTTCAACTGTCGCGATTTGTTGAGTTACTTCTAATGAATCAAAACCGTCTAAAGAAACAACAGGATAAACCTCGAAAGTGGCTGCATAACTGAAGCCATCGGTATCGCTCAAAATTTCGACACTTGGATAACCGGCTGGTGTTAAACCTTGTTCTTTTAACGCTTCTGCATAACTTGATTGAATTAAATCAGATTTAATTTCATCACGGATTTGCAAACCGTACATTTTAATTACAACACTTTGGGGAACTTTTCCACGACGGAAACCGTCAACACGCGCTTCACTTGCTACTTTTTTTAAGCGTGGTGCCATTTGCGCTTGAACAGCGGATTCTGGCAAAGTGACAGTCATTTTTCGACCTAATTCTGATGTTTGCTCAACAGAAATTTGCATTTGTTTTTCCCCACACGTTTTTAAATTAAAGATTGGATTTTATTGAATGCCGAGGCTGGCTCAATGGATTGAAAAGTTAAGATACTATAACTTTGATTATGAATTATTTAAGTGGTGCGAATGGAGAGACTCGAACTCTCACGGGGTGACCCACAGGAACCTAAATCCAGCGCGTATACCAATTTCGCCACATTCGCACTTTAATGAACGTGTAATTATAGCCGCAATAATGTTTAGGCAACAAGTGCTAATTTCGTTTAAATCACATTCGCCGTTGCTAATTGTCCCGATAACTTCCTACAATGCGCCCTATTTTTCATTATTTTCAATTTGTTTTCACTGAATTTTATGCTCACAGACCGCGCACGATATTATTGGCTTTTAGCTCGCTTCGACAAACCGATTGGCACACTTATTTTGTTATATCCCGCACTTTGGGCGTTGTGGATTGCCAGCGACGGAAAGCCGAATTCATTGGTTTTAACCGTGATTACACTTGGCGTTATCGTTATGCGTGCAGCGGGTTGTGTCATTAACGATTACGCCGACCGCGATTTCGATCCCCACGTTGAACGCACCCAACAACGCCCCATCGCGGCTGGAAATATCACGCCGAAAGCCGCGTTAATTTTTTTCACGGTTTTATGTTTGCTCGCATTTGGATTGGTGTTATTGCTGAATAAATTCACCATTTTATTGTCGTTTGTGGGTGCATTTTTGGCGGCAAGTTATCCGTTTATGAAACGTTACACGCAATTACCGCAGGCATATTTAGGAATCGCTTTTGGTTGGGCAGTACCGATGTCGTTTGCCGCACAATTAAACGAAATTCCAACCGTCGCGTGGCTGTTATATTTAGCGGTAATTTTGTGGGCGTTGGTGTATGACACGATGTACGCGATGGTGGATAAAGACGACGATTTGAAAATTGGCGTGAAATCCACCGCGATTTTGTTCGGCAATTACGACCGACACATTATGGGCGCGTTGCAGTTAATCATTTTGTTATTGCTGATTTTAGTCGGGCAAATGCAACACTTGGGCGCATTTTATTATTCCAGCATCGGCGGCGCGGCAGGATTTTTTTGTTATCAGCAAAAACTTATTTTTCACCGCGAAAAAAGCGCGTGTTTTAAAGCGTTTTTAAATAATAACTGGTTCGGCTTAATCGTTTTTATCGGTTTAGTGTTGGATTACGCGACTCAAAATTAACTCGCCATGAATATCAAACAGCACTGGTTGACTGGCATCACGCATGTTTTGTCGCCCAATTTTAATGACCGACCTGACGAAAATGCGTTTTCGTTGATGGTGATTCATTGTATTAGTTTGCCGCCGAATGAATTTGGCGGGCGTTATATCGATGATTTATTTTGTAATCGTTTGAATCCTGACGTTCATTCGTATTTTCAAACGATTTACACGTTGGAAGTTTCCGCCCATTTATTGATTCGGCGCGACGGGGAATGTGTGCAGTTTGTGCCGTTTAATAAACGCGCCTGGCACGCCGGTATTTCGAGTTTTCAAGGTCGTGAGAATTGTAATGATTTTTCGATTGGTATTGAATTGGAAGGTGGCGAAACAATCGCTTACACCGAAGCGCAATATGAAAAATTGAATGTCGTGCTGGAAATATTGCAAAAAACCTATCCCAATTTAACCAACATCGTCGGGCATTCTGACATTGCGCCCGAACGCAAAACCGATCCGGGGAAATCGTTTGATTGGTCAAAAATCAGCGCGTTTGGCGCGTAATTGCCCACAAAATATGTTCACGCACCAACGCCGAATCCACCGTCAACCGTGCATTTAATGCCGTTAAAACCGCTTCATTTTTAGGCGCATTGCCCAACGCCACCGCGATATTTCGCAACCAACGTTCGTAACCAATACGCCGAATCGCGGAACCTTCAGTTTTAGTCAAAAATTCCGTTTCTGTCCACGCGAAAACGTCCAACAATTCCTGCGTATTCAACCGTTGGCGCGGGTGAAAATCGGGTTCTTTGGTCAAATTCGCAAACCGATTCCACGGACAAACCAATTGGCAATCGTCACAACCATAAATCCGATTGCCGATTAACGGACGCAACTCTTCGGGAATCGCGCCGTGTAATTCAATCGTCAAATACGACACACATCGCCGCGCATCGACTTGATACGGCGCAACAATTGCCTGCGTCGGACACACCGTCAAACACGCCACGCATTCACCACAATGCGAAGTCGTGGGCGCGTCGTTCGGCAAATCCAAATCGGTGTAAATTTCACCCAAAAAAAACCACGAACCCGCTTTGCGATTGATTAAATTCGAGTGTTTGCCAATCCAACCTAAACCCGCTTTTTCAGCAATCGCTTTTTCCAAAACGGGCGCACTGTCCACGAAAGCACGATAACCAAACGCGCCGATTTCAGTTTGAATTTTATCGGCGAGTTTTTGCAAGCGTTGGCGCATGAGTTTGTGATAATCACGTCCGAGCGCGTAACGCGAAATGTACGCGGCGGTGGGCGACGTTAAAACGTGCTTCATGTCGGCGTGATTTTCTGGCAAATAATCCATTCGCACCGAAATAATACTTTGCGTATTTTCGTGCAGCAACGCCGGGCGACTGCGTTTCAAACCGTGTCGCGCCATGTAATCAAGTTCGCCGTGAAAATCCTTTTTCAACCACGTTTGCAAACGGGCTTCGGCGTGCGACAAATCGGTGTTGGTAATACCGATTTGCTGAAAACCCAATTCCGCGCCCCAGGTTTTAATTTTTTCGACCAAGGTTTGCGGCATGATTTAAGCCACGCGAAAATCTGTCGCAGTAAGCCCTACGCCAACCGTAACAACTTGAACAGAACCGGTTAACCAGTTTCCATCGGCATCGTAAAAAACCTGACCGGTATCAGAGGCAACCGCGTAATGAATTGGGTATTGGCGAGTAACATTTCCGATTAACAAACCTAACGTGCCAAGATGTGCAATCGTATCAAATATAATTGTGTGAGCTACATCAGCGGGAGGAGCTAAAACCGTTCCCGCCGTAACAGCTACGTTGCCACCCAATTGCAGAATATCCTTGGCAGGCGTAAAGCCGAGAATAGTTAACGAATTTTCTACAGAATCAACTATCGTGATTGTGTCGGAATCACTATCAACACCGCCATTTACCGTGGTGTTTGTGGCGGCGGCTTGAAATGTAATCACATCCAAACCCTCGGAACCATCAATGCTTGAGTTTGCCACAGTGGATTGAAAAGTTATTACGTCGCTGCCCGTTCCGCCAGTGATTGTGGTACTAGCTACGGCACCAGTAAATGTCATCGAATCTGCATCCTCATTGCCATTTACCGTTGATGATGTGACGGTCGAGCCAAATGTCAGTGTGTCGGTACCCGTTCCGCCACTGATTACGTCACTTTGAGCGGCACCAGTAAATGTCATCGAATCCACGCCCTCATCGCCAGTTACCGTTGATGATGTGACAGTCAAACCAAATGTCAGTGTGTCATTACCTGTTCCGCCATTGATTACGTCACTTTGAGCGGCACCAGTAAATGTCATCGAATCCACGCCCTCATTGCCAGTTATCGTTGATGATGTGACAGTCGAACCAAATGTCATTATGTCATCCCCTGTTCCGGAATTAACCGTTGTGTTTGTGACAATTCCAAATGAAAGAGTATCGTTGCCCGTATCAGTAATGATTGAGTCATATCCAGCGGCACCTGTGATTGAAATTGTGTCATCACCTGTTCCGGTATTAACTGTTGTGTTTGTGACTTCTCCAAATGAAAGTGTATCGTTGCCCGTATCAGTAATAATGGAGTCATTTCCAGCGGCACCTGTGATTGAAATCGTGTCATCACCTGTTCCGGCATACATCGTTGAATTTGAGATAGTCGAGCTGAATGAAATTGTATCGTCGCCTGAATAGCCTATTATCGTTGAGTTGCTAGCAGAAACGAATGACATCGTGTCATCTCCCGTGGTGCCGCTAATCTCTGTGCCGGTCTGTGACCCTGAGTAACTCGCCACTGATGCCACCACTGTTTCAAGCGTGCCGCCACCATCTGTGTAACTGACTTCAACAGAAATCACTTTGCCGACTTCGGGAGCAGTAAGCGTGTAAGTTGAACTCGATGCGCCAATAATTTTAACTCTGTCAGCTTTCCACTCATAACTAAAACCACCTAAACCATCAATATCGGTAATTGTGTTGGTTTTGGTTGCAGTTAAAAGCGAGCCTAAAGTAAGCCCATAAGTGCCAGAAATTGTAACGCCTCCAGTGGGCGCGTCATTTACCGGTGTTACATTCAGCGTCATCGTATTATTGGAAACGCTATCCAAACTTCCGTCGTTTACTGTGAAGGTGAAATTGCTGTAATTCGTGCCGTTGGCATTGGCGACCGGCGTGTAAGTTAAGTTTGGAATTGACGCAGTTGGAATCACTTGATTTGCCGTGACGGAATCCCCTCCCAGTTTCAATAAACCTAACGCGGGCAACGTCACGATTTTTACGCTCGCCATCAGATTATTGTCAACATCGGCATAACCAAAATCGGCTGCCGCAAAAGTTTTGGTCGTATCTTCGTTAAAGGTTTGCGTGGTATCGGTCGCGGTGGGCGCGTCATTTACCGCCGTTCCCGTAAAACTTTTGCTTCCTGTTAAAGGCGAAGCTATTCCATCCGAAACATTGGTGATCACAGTGAAATCACTGTTGAAATTTAACGTCGGCGTAAACGTTAAGCCCGCCAGCAACGCATTCACATCGGCAATGGCACCCGTGACCGACCAAACACCTGAACTAAACGTCGGGATTACGCCATTTGAACTACCAATATTTAAACTGCCTGCTACAGCATTTGACAGCGTCAACGTTGCTGTCACAGTTGCACTGTCCACGTCTGAAATCACCATATCGATTAAGTTTAACGGCGTGTCTTCGGTGTACGTTTCTGCGGCATCGAGATTGGTCGCGGTGGGCGCATTATTCGCCGGCGGTGAGGAAATCGGTGTCACTGTGACTGCTTTTGAACCTGTAATTGCTTCGGCAACTCCGTCATCAATAGACGTGGCGATGGTGAAATCACTGTTGAAATTTAACGTCGGCGTAAACGTTAAGCCCGCCAGCAACGCATTCACATCGGCAATGGCTCCGCTGGCTGTCCATACGCCAGTTCCCACATTGAAGGTTGAGGTTACGTCATTTGAATTATCAACATTTAAACTGCCCGCAGCGATATATGACAGCGTCAACGTTGCGGTGATATTTGCAGAATCCACATCAGTGACGACAATATCAGTCAAACTAAAGACGCTTGCATCTTCGGTGAAGGCTTCTGAAGCACTCAAATTTATAGCCGTTGGCGCGTCATTTACCGCCGCAATGTTCACGGTGGTTAAACCTGTCGCCGAATTGTTCGTTTGCCCTGAACCATCATCAAATGTCCGCGCAATTTGCACTGAAGCGGGTGGATTGTCAGAAGAATTACTGTAAGAAATTAACGCCAATGCTTGATTAACTAACGTTTCCGTTGCGCTGGCATTAAAGGTAATTGCCAACGTGCCACCCGAATTGGTGAATGTGCCGATGGTTGTGCTGTTAAAAACAAAATTTCCACTTGCTCCACTGAAACTTAATAAGCCACTGCCAGAAAAAACATCTTCAACATTTGCGACAATACTTTCGCCGACTAAACGCGCGAAAGTTAGTGTTGAGCCGCTGTAATTGGTGGCAGCTAAATCGGCATCATTGAGCGTAATTGCGCTGGATAAAATAACGGGCGAGCCATTTTCGATGAAAAGTGGATCCGTGTTATTCAATAGCACCGAGACGGTATTCGAAACGAAGTTAGCTACCGCTAAATCGAGCTTACCATCCGTATTGAAATCGCCCACGCTGATGCTGCGAGGATCAGTTCCCGTCGCAAAATCGGTTTTCGTCCCAAAACCGCCATTGCCATTGTTTAATAACACTGACACGGTACCATTCCCAGCGTTAGCTACCGCTAAATCGGGCTTACCATCTGCATTGAAATCGCCCACGCTGACGCTGGCAGGAGAAGTCCCCGTCGCAAAATCGGTTTTCGCCCCAAAACTGCCATTGCCTGTATTCAATAGCACCGAGACGGTGTTCGAATTGTTGTTAGCAACCGCTAAATCGGACTGACCATCTGCATTGAAATCGCCCACGCTGACGCTGATAGGAGCATCCTCCGTCGGAAAATCGGTTTTCGCTACAAAAATGCCATCGCCATTGTTCAATAACACCGAGACGGTATTCGAATGGTAGTTAGCCACCGCTAAATCGGGCTTACCATCCGCATTGAAATCGCCCACGCTGACATCGGAAGCAGTTGTTCCAGTCGGAAAATCGGTTTTCGCTCCAAAACCACCACTGCCATTGTTCAACAGTACCGAAACGCTATCACCTGTCCAGTTAGCAACTGCTAAATCGGGCTTACCATCCGCATTGAAATCGCCCACACTGGCCATGACTGGAATAGCTCCCGTCGTAAAATCGGTTTTAACCCAACCGCCACTGCCATTGTTCAATAACACAGAGACGTTATTAGCATCGATGTTAGCAACCGCTAAATCAGGCTTCCCATCCGCATTGAAATCACCTACACCGATGCCGCCAGCATGAAGTCCCGTTGCAAAATCGGTTTTCGTCCCAAAACCACCACTGCCATTATTCAATAACACCGAGACGTTATCCGACCCACGGTTAGCCACGGCTAAATCGGGCTTAGTATCCGCATTAAAATCCCCTACTTTAATGTCTTGAGGATTAACCCCCGTCGCAAAATCGGTTTTGGCTTGAAAAGAGACCGCACCCGAACCACCTGAAAGAGCTACACTGAACGAAGGCGCGTCATTTACCGCCGTTCCCGTAAAACTTTTACTTCCTGTTAAAGCCGAAGCTATTCCATCCGAAACACGGGTAGTCACGGTGAAATTACTGTTGAAATTTAATGTCGGCGTAAACGTTAAGCCCGATAGCAACGCATTCACATCGGCAATGGCTCCGCTGGCTGTCCATACGCCTGTTTCCACATTGAAGGTTGAGGTTACAGCGGTTGAAGTACCAACATTTAAACTGCCCGCAGCGGTATTTGACAGCGTCAACGTTGCCGTCACAGTCGCACTATCATCTACAATCACAATGCCAGTTAAGTTTAACGGCGTGTCTTCGGTGTACGTTTCTGCGGTATCGAGATTGGTCGCGGTGGGCGCATTATTCACCGCCGTTACAGCAACTTGAACAGAAACAGGCGTTATTGATTCGTAACCGCCATTGTCTTTGGCAACCACTGAAAAGGCATCGATTGCTAAACCATTTGCGTTCGCAGCGGGTGTCCAATGAGCTGCGTGGTCTGAATCAATTGTGGCATTTGTTGTGGCATTAAAGTCTAAAGTGCCGATTTTCAACGTGCCAGAATTCACACTTTTCACCACAAACGCAGTCACGGTTCCATCAGTGTCAGCTTCATTCGCAAGCCCAATTAAATCAGAAAAAGAAATTTCTTTTTCCGTGTCTTCGGTTGCGGCTGTAACGTTTGTAATAGTCGAAAGCGTCGGCAAACGAACGCCAAACGTTTCAACAGTGACGTTTGTTAATGTTGAACCCGTCACGTTGATGAGTAAATCGTTGGTGGAATTAAAAGTGCCATCACCATCTAAATCAATCGCCCAGTATTTGCTGGTGCCATAAGTTAATTGGGCAATCGATGTGTTGGTGCCACCTTTGAAATGCACGCCCGACAGCGGCTGTCCACTCAGAAAAGTATTTATAGCGTCTACAGTTAAAGCAGAAATACCTTCCGATGGTACAACAGACACATAAAGCGTTCCCACCGCGTTGTTAAGTTTGACCGTATCAAAGGTGTAGCCCGAAAACTCGCCAATCAGTGAATCAACGCTATCAATAATTGAATCGCCCGTGTTGTATTTATAAACGTCGTTACCATCATTTCCAGTTCCACCTGTAATCGAGTCAGCTCCCGCGCCGCCCGTAATCGTATCAGCACCTGAACCACCGATAATCGTATCTGAACTTGCGCTGCCCGTAATTGAATCTGCACCGGTTCCGCCGGTCACTTGTTCAACGTCAATAACGCTTAATGTGTTTGCGAAATTTCCCAGCGTGACGGTGTCAATTCCTGCCCCGCCGGTGATGGTTGTATCCGTGACGGCATTATTAAAAATAATGGCATCATCGCCCGTTCCACCGTCAATCGACGTATTTGTAACGGAACAATTAAATGCAATCAAATCATTTCCGGTTCCACCATTGACACTTACAGGCGGCATTAAAACGGTTACGGTTGTTATTCCAGATGTTTCAATGCCGGAACCCGTTGTGGCAATTCCTCTAATGGTGGAAAAACTCTGGTTGTGTAACCACGTTATCGCGGCGGTCGAAAAGTGGGCGACTTGTGCGGGAGTAAATGCTTCAAGTTGTCCACCGTTCACCGTGGTCAGTTTTGCCAATTGCAAACTCGTTAATGCTACCACGGTGTCGGTTGTCATATTTGAAATGGAATCCGTCGTTAATCCTTTGAGCGACGTGGCTTTAATCGCCCCTAATTGGGTTGAGGATAACGCGCCAATACTGGTTAATGTGTTGAATTGTGCCGGCTGCAATGCCGCCATTTGTGTGGTTGTTAACGCGGGAAGTTGCGTGGAAGATAATCCCGCAATTTGATCCACCGAAAGAGATTTGACGGCTAATCCACTGATTGAACCCGTTAGAATGCCCGCCAATGCGCCTGTTGGAATATATTTTAGCGGCAACATCGAAACCAGCGATGCCGAAAACGCGCTTAATTGCACAGAACTCAATGCACCAAGTTGTGTCCGTGTCAGAGATTTTAGTTCTAACGATGTTAATGCGGCGAGTGTTGCCGTATCGATGGTGGTTATATCGGTTTCTGCGGTAATGGTTGTTGACATGATTTTTCCTAATGGGTAAAAATAAACTGAACAATCTAACTTGGTACACCAAACGGATTCATTTCAATTTTATCGGCGAGTTTTTGCGGCATCATTTTCTTTTTTCTAAAACGCGGCTTTTAACGTTAACCGAAAACTAGAACGGTATACGTTCCGGTGTTCGCGTTGTACGCTCCTCCTACAATGTAATAAAGATCCGAGACAGATGGTGTAAAAGAAATCTGAGAATCCCTATCAATGTAATCATCGTTTGCAGCGAGTGGAACGCCTGAACTGTTATTAAGACGAAGAAGGGGATCTCCAAGTGATCCATAACCATAGGTAGAACCCTTTTCGTTAATAATGTAAGTATGATTAGCCGCTAGATATATGCCAAACAATTGGGTAGCACCAGGCGATCCAATATATCCGTTGAATTGTGCAACCAGTGTTTGTGGAACCGGAGCCGCAACAGATACCGCACCAGACGTAAATAAAGTCGTTCCGCCTAATGCGTCGGTGGTGGTGGCTTGTACATATAATGAACCCGCCGCTGTTGGTGCGTAATAACTACTCGCACTCACCAGATTTGAATTCAGAAACCAACCATAATTTATGCCAATAATTGCCCCGTCAGGGTCGGATGGACTGAATGAAGATGCTAATGTATTGCCGACTTGTGCTGTTCCTGAAATACTTAACGAACCGGTTGCCTCGTCTTCTACGGGTGTAACCGCAACCTGAACCGGAATCGCGCTGGCGGAAACGGCATCACTGTTATCTTTCGCAACCACTGAAAAAGCGTTCAATGTGCCGTTGGCATTCGCAGCGGGTATCCAATAAGCAAAGTGCGTGGCATCAATCGTGGCATTTGTGGAAGCGTCAAAAGCCATTGCCTCGCTGGAAGTTGCGCCGATTTTCAACGTACCCGTCAAAACGGTTCTCACCACAAAACCCGTCACCGTGCCATCAACATCCGCTGCATTCCCCGCTGTTTGTAACTCGGTAAACGAAATCATTTTCTCCGTGTCTTCAACGCCAGTCAATGCTGAAGTGGAAATGGTGGTCAAAGTTGGAATGTCATTGACTGACGTGTAAATAATCGCCGCCGTCGCCACGCTCGATTCATTGGTACCGTCGCTAACTTGGGTACTGAATGCCGCTGGTAATTCATTGCCATCGTGAACAAATCGAATTGCACCGTTGGCAATTTGAGTATTCGTGAAACTGGTGACTACGCTGCTATTCGATACCAACTGGAATGCACCGCCTGTAATGGCACTTACAGCGAAGGTCAATGTTGTTTGGTCGGAATTTAAATCGGCATCGGTCGCCGCAAAGTTACTTGCCGACAACACCTCTGTCTGCCCTTCGGTAACTGTCAACGCATTTGCGGTTAAGATTGGCGTTTGGTCATTGACACCGGTGTAAGTAATCGTTGCCGATATTGGCGGCGTTGTGGTCAAAGTACCATCACCAACGGTTACATCAAATGCCGCTGCTGTTTCAGTACCATCGTGAACAAATCGAATTGCACCGCTGGCAATTTGAGCATTCGTGAAACTACTAATTGCGGTTGCCCCATTTCCACCCCCGTCATTCTGTTCAAAAATACCGCCTATAATACCGCTCACATTGAAGGTCAACGCATCACCCTCAACGTCAGTTGCAGCGAGATTGTTAGATGTTAATGTGACTGTGCCGCCTTCGCTAATCGTTAAGGCTGTAGTGGTTAAAACGGGCGCGTCATTCACCGCCGCCACTGCAACTTGAACAGAAACATGCGTTAAGGATTCATAACCGCCATTGTCTTTGGCAACCACTGAAAAGGCGGACAATTCACCGTTGGCATTAGCGGCGGGTGTCCAAAATGCAATGTTTGCGCTGTTAATTACGTCATTATTACCTGCAACCCAAGGATTTCCACCAATTTTCAACGTGCCAGAAGCCACACTTTTCACTACAAACGCGGTGACGGTTCCATCAACGTCAGCTTCATCCGCCAGTGCCATTAAATTCGCAAACGAAATTTCTTTTTCGGTATCTTCGATTGCGTCTGTCACGGTTGAAATAGTCGAAAGCGTTGGCAAACGAACGCCAAAGGTTTCAACGGTAACGCCT
>CAIQDI010000017.1 GCA_903870545.1 uncultured Pseudomonadota bacterium | reverse complement strand
GGGTCGATGGCTTTGTGACCTGGTACAACACGGAACATCGACATAGTGCGATTCGTTTTGTTACACCAGAACAGCGTCATGGTGGTGAAGATAGAGCTATTTTGGCACAACGAAAAATGCTCTACCAAAGAGCGCAAATGGAAAATCCGCGCGTTGGAGTGGCGATACTCGAAACTGGGACTGGATTGCCAAAGTCAGTTTAAATCCTGATAAATCGACAGATAGAAAGTCCGTCTAATTTTTAATTTAAAAAGCGACAATTACCTTGACACCTATCGCTTCTGTCATCGATTGTCGTTAAATAGAGCAATTTTAACTGTTTTTTCTAATGAGGTACCCCTGGGTATTTTCGTTGCTTCACCGTTGCTGTAGTATTTCGTTATTAGCCAGCGTTATAAAAAGTCAGTTTATGTTAGCGTTTTGGATGCTATGACACAACCTTCTCGATTCCCCAGCTTTGACCCTATACTTTTTTTCAAACTATGTTGAATTGTCCGATACATTATTTTGGCATTTGACATTGGTAGTCACCAGAAAAATAAAATTCCATTTTATCAATTCGTTACAATTTTTCAAGGGCATTTTAAAAAGTGTACGGTAGTAAAATTTGAGTATTAGGTTGGACGATGTAGCAAGGTTAAGCTATACTTAACATGCTCACAGTCGTGCGTACTCAAAAACACATCATTTCAATAAATACCCCTAATTCTTTTCTATCCCTAATCGTTACGATTTGAACTCCTAACGTTATTCTTTTCTTTTGAGCTGTCTTTTTATGAATCTTACCGAGTTAAAACTAAAACAAATCAGCGAAGTTATCGAAATTGCTGAATCCCTTGGCCTGGAAAATGTTGCGCGGTCGCGTAAACAAGATTTAATTTTCGCCATTTTGAAAAAACAAGCAAAAGCCGGCGACGATATTTCCGGCGATGGTGTATTGGAAATTTTACAAGACGGTTTTGGTTTCTTACGAACTCCCGGCTGTTCATACCTTGCTGGACCTGACGATATTTATGTTTCGCCTAGTCAAATACGGCGTTTTTCACTCAAAACGGGTGATACCATTACAGGTAAAATTCGTCCCCCGAAAGATAATGAACGTTATTTTGCGATGTTAAAAGTGGATCAAATCAATTTTGAACCCCCTGAAAATACTAAAAACAAAATTACTTTTTCTAATTTGACGCCATTATTCGCCCATCAACGGTTTATTTTAGAACAAGGCAACGGTACAAGCGAAGATTTAACGCGGCGAATGATCGATTTGATTGCACCAATTGGTAAAGGACAACGAGGACTCATTGTCTCCCCTCCCAAAGCCGGTAAAACCATGATTTTACAAAGTTTGGCACAAGCGATTGCTGAAAAAAATCCGGAGTGCTATTTGATTGTATTATTGATTGATGAACGCCCTGAGGAAGTGACCGAAATGGAGCGTTGTGTACACGGTGAAGTTATCTCGAGTACCTTTGATGAGCCGGCGACTCGCCACGTTCAAGTCGCTGAAATGGTGATTGAAAAAGCACGACGTTTGGTCGAACACAAACACGATGTTGTGATCTTATTAGATTCAATTACTCGTTTGGCAAGAGCTTACAACACGGTAGTACCATCATCAGGAAAAATTTTAACAGGCGGGATAGATGCCAATGCGTTAGAAAAACCAAAGCGTTTTTTCGGGGCGGCAAGAAATATTGAGGAAGGTGGCAGCTTAACCATTATCGCGACTGCGTTAATCGATACAGGCTCTAAAATGGACGACGTGATTTTTGAAGAGTTCAAAGGTACCGGTAATATGGAATTGCATTTGGATAGAAAAATTGCTGAAAAACGAATTTATCCCGCTATTAATATTAATCGTTCTGGTACAAGACGTGAAGAATATTTAGTAGATGCTGATACATTGCAAAAAACATGGATTTTACGAAAAATTCTTCAACCTATGGATGAAACCGCCGCATCAGAATTTTTAATTGGGAAGTTAAAGGACTTTAAAACGAATAATCAGTTTTTTGAATCTATGAAGCGTTAACACTTTCATTTTTAATTAAGTTAATTGGGCGATGTCCGAGAATTCTCGAACATCGTTTTTTTACCCGTTATTTTTTAGTTGACTCTGGAATTGCAGGTACTTCAACTGCATTTACATCAGCAAATAAAACATCTACTTTAATTTTTTCTATTGTTTTGTCGCCAATACCGGAAACCTTATTTAGATCATCCAGTGTTTTAAAATCACCATGTTTAGTACGATAATCTACTATAGCTTGTGCCTTTTTTAATCCAAAACCAGACAAAGAATCCGCAATTTTTTGTACATCAGCAGTGTTAATATTTACCGGTGTAGCGAAAACATTTGCAGAAAATAGAACAGCTAAAACGAATAATAATTTTTTCATAATAGATTTAAGTTTATTGGTTAATGATGGAATCTTCATGATAAACATAATCACTGTTCAATACTATAAGTATGTTTTTCTTTTAGTAATTTATATCAAAATATAGTCATTTGTGACCTTCAAAAAAACGATCGACACAAGTTTTCCGAGAAATTGTTGTGTCGTTGTTTTGAATGAGTTCAATTCTTTATGGGTACATGTGAGCGGATCTCAAGCATAAGAAATTCGATATATCTCAGCCACAGATTGCCCAAAAAGCCCGTAGAATTTTTTGTTTTAGGGCAAGTAATCCCTTCAATGCCTTGATGGTGTTGGTCTCCAAGTGAAACATTCAAGTAATTCACGCCATATAACAACTGAAATACCCAGCGTAAAGTGGGAGCTTCAACGTCCAGCCCCAAGGTGTTTTTACCTACATTGAGCGGCTCTCCTTATCCTAAAAATTGATTTAAAATGTGCGTAAATTTCCAACTGCTTTCGCAGGTACAAAATATCAGTTACAAATTGCTCAGTAGAACGTTTAGATTACTTAGGTGTCGTCGCAGGTGTGGTAAAAAAACTTAAAAATCATAGAATTAATCGACGAGCGACTCGAGGCTTACGAAGGTCAATCCCTTTTTTTAGAGAACGTCGCAAATTGCTGATTGACAGTTTTAAAGCTGCTGAAACGCCGCCCGCGTTATTTGATTGCCAATTCGAAGTTGTACTGTGAAGCGAACGCGGAAAATTTGCAGTATTTACTTTTCCTAATACTATCAATCTGGTGGGCGAAACCATTTGAAAACGCTTGATGATGACCGAAAAATACAAACGTTCAACGTCGAACACTACGGCATTAAACAGCGGTGGCATGTGGTGTCGTCAGAAACTTTACGGCAACAAGCCATAAAACAAATGGATAAGCGGGTTAAGAAAGCAATCGAAACCGTTGAAAAATAGCTATTTCATTTTCAGGCAAGACGATTTGCTTGCGCTGAGGATGCGCTTGCTGCTTTACAAATCGCGACTAAAAAATGGAAATATCATTCGGTAAAAAGTTATCAACTCATTGAACATCAAGGCTTTGAAGGTAAAGGACGATTTAAAAAAGACCAAGCGGCAACTAAAACGGAGTATCAAGTGATTGCTGAAATGGCAGCGAATACCGACAAAATCAATCTCGAAAAAGCCAGCGAAGGTCACTACGTTATCGTGAATTACCTGAATTTTTCACTTGGAGACTAACACCATCAAGGCATTGAAGGGGTTGCTGCCCTAAAAAAAAATTCTACGGCTTTTTGGACAATCTGTGGCTGAGATATATAGAATTTTTTATGCTTGAGATTCGTTCAAAGTAGGTTGTTAAAGATGTTTTCCAGTTAGTACCATCTGAAAAACACATGATTGGGAAGGATTTAGGGCGTTTAGAAGCATCTACTTCGTTACAATACCGAGCTTTACGATAATTTTTCAGCAATGATAAACGCAGGATGATTAAAAACTTGAACATCACGGAGTAATACACAAAAATCCGTTCAAGCTCTTTTTTTGTGTTATATTTATGCACCATAAAAGGGCGTTTTCTTGCGATTACACTGCTATTTTGTTTTATAAAACTTACCGTAAAAACCACCATTGCATGAATGAATTAGAAACCATTTGGATTGTCGATGATGACAAATCCATTCGCTGGGTTGTGGAAAAAGCCCTGCAAAAAGCGACCATGATTACCCGTAGTTTTATAAATGCTAAAGAATTACTCGATGCGCTACAGCATGAAATTCCAGATGTATTAATTACCGATATTCGCATGCCAAATATGAATGGCTTGGAATTGCTGAATAAAATCCAAGCAGATTATTCAGAATTACCGGTCATTGTGATGACCGCACACTCTGATTTAGACAGCGCAGTAGCCGCTTTTCATGGCGGTGCATTTGATTATTTGCCCAAGCCTTTTGATATTCAAGAATTAGTCGAATTAGTACGGCGAGCGTGTGTTCATGCACAACAACAACGTGAAATTGCAATCAATCCCATCGCATTAAAATTGGGTGCTATTCCGGACATTATCGGCGAAGCACCGGCAATGCAGGAAGTTTTTCGTGCAATTGGACGCTTAGCTCGTTCACAAATTACCGTGCTAATTAACGGTGAATCCGGAACAGGAAAAGAGTTAGTTGCCAAAGCTTTACACCGTCACAGTCCACGCAGTGCGAAACCGTTTATTGCGCTAAATATGGCAGCAATTCCAAAAGATTTAATGGAATCCGAATTATTTGGTCACGAAAAAGGCGCATTTACGGGTGCAGTTCAACGCAGGGCAGGGCGTTTTGAACAAGCGAATGGCGGCACATTATTCTTAGATGAAATTGGCGATATGCCTGCCGAATTACAAACACGCTTGTTGAGAGTGCTAGCAGACGGCGAATTTTATTCAGTAGGAGCTTATGCCTCAACCAAAGTAGATGTTCGAATTATTGCAGCAACACATCAAGATTTAGAGTTGCTTGTTGAGCAAGGACGCTTTCGAGAGGATTTATTTCATCGTTTAAATGTGATTCGAATTCATATCCCCCCGTTACGCGATCGTAAACAAGATATTCCATTGTTATTGCGCTATTTTTTACACCAAGCGGCACGCGAATTGGAAATGGAAACCAAAATTTTAAAACCTGAAGTGGAAGATTTATTAAGTAATTTGGATTGGCGTGGAAATGTGCGGCAATTAGAAAATACTTGCCGTTGGTTGACTGTCATGGCTTCAGGGCGAGAAATTCATGTGCATGATTTACCGCCAGAATTGTTAATCACAACGGTTGAAAAACAGGCTGTAAATGGTGATTGGCAAAGTTTACTCCGCATGGCAATCGATCAGTATTTACTGAATAAAACCGCTGAAATTGCGAAACATGTTATTCCTGTTGTCGAAAGTATTTTGATTAAAGCGGCGTTAGATTTTACAGGTAATAAACGCCATGAATCCGCTATTTTATTGGGTTATGGACGCAACACCTTAACGCGAAAAGTAAATGAATTGAATATAGTAATCGAGGATTAAACAAAAAGTTTGTAGTGTCACACTTGCTGTAAAGTATAGTGTGATATTATGCCCTCCAATTTTTAAAGTGAGGAATTAAGCGATGCAAGCTACTGTTAAATGGGTTGATGGCGTAATGTTTGTGGGTGAATCAGGCAGTGGTCACGCAGTCGTTATGGATGGTCCACCTGATTTAGGTGGTCGGAATATGGGCATTCGTCCAATGGAAATGCTGTTGCTCGGTGTCGGCGGCTGTTCCTCATTTGATGTAGTGCAAATTTTACAAAAAGGTCGCGCTGATTTGGTAGGTTGCGTGGCAGAATTAACCGCTGAACGTGTCGATGCGGTGCCAGCTGTATTTAGTAAAATTCATTTGCATTTTGTAGTGAGTGGACGGGATTTAAAACCTGCCGTTGTTGAACGGGCAGTGAAATTGTCAGCAGAAAAATACTGTTCTGCGGCAATTATGTTAGGAAGCGCAGGGGTCGAAATGACTCATGATTTTGAAGTTATCGAGGTTTAATCAATTGAATACAAAATTACAATTACACGGTTTTAATAATTTAACCAAGTCGCTTAGTTTTAACATTTACGACATTTGTTATGCGCCGGCTGAACAGCAACAGGCTTACATTGAATACATTGATGAAGCGTACAATGCAGATAAATTGACGCAGATTCTGAAAAATGTGGCTGAAATTATTGGCGCACAAATTCTCAACATTTCTCGCCAAGATTATGATCCACAAGGCGCAAGCGTCACGATGTTAATTTCAGAAGGTGATTCGCCCCCGCCCCCGAATATGAACAGTCAATCGCCTGGCCCGTTGCCGGAAACCGTTTTGGCGCATTTAGATAAAAGTCACATCACAGTTCACACTTATCCTGAAAGTCATCCCGATAATGGTATCAGTACCTTTCGCGCGGACATTGACGTTTCGACATGCGGACGTATTTCACCGTTGAAAGCATTGAATTATTTGATTCACAGTTTTGAATCAGACGTGGTGACGATGGATTATAAAGTGCGTGGTTTTACGCGCGATGTTGAAGGCAAAAAGCATTACATTGACCACAATATCACGTCGATTCAAGATTATATTGCGTTAGATACGCAAGAAAGCTATCAAATGATTGACGTGAACGTGTATCAAGAAAACATTTTCCACACCAAAATGATGTTGAAAGAAACGGAGTTGGAAAACTATTTATTTGAAAAAGAGTGTGATTTGACTGCGGAAGAAAAGGCAGAAATCGAAAAAAAATTACAGAAAGAAGTGACAGAAATTTTTTACGGTCACAATTATCGCCTGCAATACGAATAAAGTCGGCTCACTGTAAAAGGTTAAAGGTAAGTTCTTGCCTTTAACCTTTTAAAATATGTCAAAGTTGCCGTGCCAATAATATAATCGGATGTATCACCTCGATATTTTCACCGCGTTCCCGCAATCCTGCTGCAATATGCAACGCACAACCAATGTTTGAACTCACCAAATAATCGGTTGGTTTTTCCAGAGCGGTTTCCAATAATTCATCCAATAACGTTTGCGCCATTTTTTCATGCCTTAAACCGTAACTTCCAGCTGCGCCACAACATTGTACGCTTTCGGGTAACGGTGAAATATTCGCGTTAGGAATCTGCTTTAATAATTGCGCCACACTTTTATCGGTTCGTAATCCATTTTTTAATGAACAAGGCGAATGCAATCGCACATTTTTCGCTAACGGTTTTAGGATTTGGCTAAAATCGATATTCGTTTTCAGCAGAAAATGGCTAATATCGATCACTTTCACGGTGAAATTTTTCGCGGTATATTCGCGCAACGTACCACCGCAACCGCTGGCAATCGAGATAATTGCCTGTAAATTGTCGCTGGCAAAAGCGAGTTGATTTTGATTGGCTAAATTCTGCGCGGTTTTGGCATCGCCATCGTGTAACGCTAATGCCCCGCAACACGTTTGTGATTCGGGCAAATGAACATTAAAACCAACGTGCGTTAACACAGTAATCGCCGCATTTACCGTTTCAAAATCAAACAATTCACCCATGCAACCGACAAACAATCCCACGTCACCTTGAATTTCACCTCGTGCGGGATAATAATTTTGCAGCGATTGTGATGTTTGATAGTCAGGTACTAAACGTTCTAGTTTTTTTAATCCGAATAGAGACGGGACGCGCAGTAATCGTGCGGTTTTTTGCAGATTATTTTTTTGATAAAACCTCAAACCCGATTTTAGCCACCGTTGCACACGTTTATGTTCAGCAATCGTTTTAAGCAGCTGCACCGAAACCGGTGTTTTCTGATCTTCACGCACTTCCGCCCGAAAATCATCAATCAATTTGCCATAAGGTACCACCGCTGGACAGGCTTTTTCACAGGCGCGACACAACAAGCAAGTATCAATGTGCGTGAGTAATTTATCGGTCATCGTCAACTGCCCACCTGCCCACGCTTGAATCAGCGCAATTCGTCCGCGTGGCGATTCGTTTTCATTTTGCGTGTGTGTGTAAGTGGGGCAATGCGGCGCACAAATCCCACATTTCACGCAACTATCGGCAATGGTCAGTAATTCTTTTTTGGCGTTAGTCATGTTCGTTTTCCGTCAAAATGGTTAGTGCATCGTTGATTTTTTGGTATTCGTCGAATTTTGGACGATACAGAAACACGCCTAAACCTGCAATGCCTGTCAAAATGTGCAGCGTATTAAAGCCGTCACCTAAATAAAATATCGTTGCGCCGAGGCAGCCAATAAACAACATCGCGAACATCGAAACGCTAACTGTTAGCGCATAGCGTGTTCGGACAACGCACTCTAAATTAGTCGATTCAAGCGGTGGCATCGTTTGATTTAGACGCAAGAAAATATGGCGCAATAAATTCGTCACCGGTAACGTTAAAAGGGTGACAACGTAAAAAACAGTACGCCAAAAAATCCGCGATTCTTCGGCTAATGGTTGTTGCCATTCTGTGCTGCAATAGTGAGAAAAAGCCACGCTGATACTTAACAGTATCAGGACGGAACTGCTAATCAGCCAAGGCAAACGCAAAGGATTCGATTGTAAAACGGTCGATTTCAAAGTCTAACTCGTTATAAATTTTGTGAAGAGCGTATTTTATGCTTTAAAGCGACTTTCTAACAGGCAATAAAAAGCCCGCATAAAGCGGGCTGTACTTGAAGCAATTATTTTTATTGTTGTCTTGTCGTTCTGTGCATTTTGCCCAGCGACGTGGCTCAAGCGAGGAGTTTCTTACTATTTATTGTTATTATTTAGCTTTATGTTTAAAGCTACCTACCTAAACTTTCTTTCGAAAGCGGGCGCATTTTAGCTGTAAAAAAAGCATTGTGTCCATTTAAAAAATAGATTATTTCCAAAAAAATAAACTTTATTCAATAAAGTTAATAAATACAATTTATTAGCTAATCACATTTTTAATGAATACGGGCAAAACTTGCGGTTAATTAACCTTCTCTGCCATCCACCCGAGCTTTCGTCAATATGGGCGCGTAAACAAAAATAAATAATGCAAACGCCGCCAACCATGCCAACGCGGCGACATAAATTAAAACGTTCGCCCAAGACGCAATCGTCAACGGTAATACCACTCGAAGAAATGCCGCTATGTTCATCAATGCAAACGCCACGGCAATCGTATTCGATGCTTTCATTGCGCGTCCCGTATGCCCTAACGCCACTCGTGCCATCATGCCCAATGTCAAAACACCGATTCCGCCCACCGTAAAAGCGTGCAACGCCAACGAAGGTAAAACCCATTCCCATGCGGCGAATGCTGTGAAAATAAAACCTAAAATTAACCAGCTATAACCCAAATATAAAACCCACAACAGCGGCACAAACCAAATTCTAAACACAAACCAACTCGCCAATCGCCAACCATTTAACGCGGCCGCCATTAACGCCGCTAATGCTAAAAACGTGCCTGAAACATCAGCCAGTTGTAACGTGAACACTACGGCTGCGCTACCAATCGCCAACGCATCGAGCATCGAATTACGCGGAATCAACACGCCTTTCAACCCTTTTTCAGTGAAAAAAGGAAACACCCGACCCGCAATCACCAAAATCATCACCACAATCGTCGCGATGACCATTTGAATTCCGACCGCCGCGCTATGTTGACAAAGTGCCAGCATTTGCGCGTGAATCAAGCCATTGCCAAACATTAAAAACGCCAGCAAACCGACAAATACCAAATTTTTATAATTTTTCGTGCGAATTAACGTGTTTGCAATAACGTAAATCAACACAGGTAAAAAGGCAAAATCCACCAGCGCAATTAAACCGTCCGGTAATAATTCTGCGTAAAACGGTAAAATTCGCCCGTACAACCACAACAAACTCAAGCCCGCTAACGCATCGCCTTGTAATGTGATTTTGCCTGTCCAATTGCTGACGGCGGTGAGTAAAAAGCCCGCAATCACCGCGACGGTGTAACCTAGCAACATTTCGTGCGCGTGCCAATAAGTGCCAGTGAAATACGCAGAATGGCTGATTGTGCCTTGCGTCATACCTTGCCAAATTATCAGCAATGCTAACGCCGCAAAACCAGCCAATAAAAAAAAGGCTCGAAAACCTAAAGCAAATAACGGGTAATTAAAAACAGGGGAGGATTTCATAATTTTATTCAATGTTTTGGATTTGCTCGCGCATTTGTTCGATTAACACTTTTAATTCAATCGCAATTTGCGTCATTTCAATATCGGCGGCTTTTGAGCCAAGTGTATTCGCTTCACGATTCATTTCTTGCATCAAAAAATCCAAGCGTCTGCCGACGGGTTCCGTTTGTTTTACAATTCGTAACACTTCGTTAATATGCGTATTTAAGCGATCCAACTCTTCGGCAATATCGAGTTTTTGGGTCAAATGTACCAACTCTTGTTCAAGACGATCGGGATCGGGATTCGCCACTAATTCGGTGACACGTTCCTGCAACTTTGTACGAATGTTGACCAACACTTCGGGCATACGTTGTGCCGCTTGCGTGACAAATGCTTGCATTTTGTAGCACCGTTCTTCAATCAACATACCCAAATGACGACCTTCGCGTTCACGAGTTTCAATCAATTGCGTAAGCGTCCGTTGAATTAACGTCACCAAACCGTCGTGCAATAATTGTCTATCAACGCTGGCTTCATGTTGAATCGCGGGTAACGCCAAAATATCCAATGCTGAAAATCGGGCGGGAGCTTGCATGAGGTGTTCAATTTGTTGCGTCGCTTTTAACAAAGCGGCAACGGCATCCATATTGACGTTAAACGATTGTCCGTCACGGCTTTGTTTTTTGTAACTTAATGCACATTCGATTTTGCCACGATTCAGTTTTCCACTGATAATGGCGCGTGCGTCGCCTTCGATAAACCGTAATCGATCTGGAATTTTTAGCGTAATATCGCAATAACGATGATTGACCGTTCGCAATTCGCAATTGACTATCAAATCGCCCAATTCCATTTCACCATTTGAAAACGCTGTCATACTTTTAATCATTTTTTTGCCTATATTTTTGATAAAGAAGTGCGTCATTCTAACCGTGCGCGGCTGGGCTTGCACCTTTTAACTCGACGTTCACACGCCATCGTTATACGTTATACTGTGCGACAACTTTATTTTGAGGAACTAAATCGATGAGACCGAGTGGACGCGATGCCGCGCAATTAAGAGAAATTAAACTGACTTGCGGTTATACCAAACACGCCGAAGGGTCTGTTTTAATTGAATTTGGCGATACGAAAGTGTTGTGTAATGCTAGCGTGGATAAAAGCGTGCCACGTTTTTTAAAAGGGAAAGGCGAAGGTTGGGTCACGGCAGAATACGGAATGTTGCCGCGTGCCACACACACCCGTTCTGGACGTGAAGCCGCAAAAGGCAAGCAAACCGGTAGAACATTAGAAATTCAACGCTTAATCGGGCGTTCATTACGCGCGGTGATGGATATGAAAGCGTTAGGCGAGCAAACGATTACGATTGATTGCGATGTTTTACAAGCGGACGGCGGCACACGAACGGCGGCAATTACGGGCGGTTATGTCGCATTATGTCTCGCTGTGCAAACGATGTTGGCGCGTAAACAAATTAAATTTAATCCGATTCACGGACAAATTGCTGCCGTTTCGGTGGGCATTTATAACGGTGAACCGGTTTTAGATTTGGATTATGACGAAGATAGCAACGCAGAAACTGACATGAATATCGTCATGAATGACGCGGGCGCATTTATTGAAATTCAAGGCACAGCAGAAGGTCATGCGTTTCGTAAAGATGAACTTGATGCGTTATTAGCCTTAGCCAATAGCGGAATTCAAACGTTATTAGCCAAACAATTAGAAGCCTTAGAATCAGTAAAGAAGTAACAAAAAGTTGTAGCGTAAGTGCCGGTTAAAGACGGCACATTTTTTTTAATTTTGTAGTTTTTCAAAGAGGATTTACCCATGTTATACAACCCAGAATTATTAGACGAATTGAACGTGTTAGCACGTTACCATTTAACCAGCACACAAGAAGGTATCAAAGTTCATCATGATGCCGATGCAAGTGTGATTGCCGCAACGGCGCGTTTGTTTCACAAAGGTTTAATTGATCACGAAGACGGCGGTTATTTAACGCATTTAGGATTGGAAACGGCTGAAAAAGTGCAGGCTGTTTTGACTATTCTTTGTACTCAAACGGCTTAAGCCTTTAGTTTGTGGGGTTCAAAATCTTGAACCCCTTCATTGCCTATTTCCCCGTTCACCCTCTATAATTCGCGCTCGCTTTCAGGTGTTGGCATTTCAAATACCGAGTAAACGGGAATTTGGTTCAAATCCAAAACTGCCCCCGCAACTGTAAATTAAGTTAAGCGTTTTCGTGCAAGGTCACTGTGAAATTCATGGGAAGACAGAAAACGTCGATTTTAAAAATCGCTTAATGAGTCAGGAGACCGACCTAAAAGTGTTTATTTCGGACAGCGGAGGGCTGTGTTTGAAAGTCAATCACACACTTTTTACGCCAGTCATTTTGTGATTTTCTTTTGCCTTTTGCTGCCCATTTCTTATTTCAAATCCTGCGCGGGCGGCGCATTAAGGACAAAACAAAATGCAAAAAATCATTATTCCCACCGTTTTACTCGCGTTAAGCGGCACGTTACACGCGCAAGAACTTCCCGAAAATTTACCTGACATGGTGGTTACGGCAACTCGTGCTGGTTCAGAATCTAAAAAATCACTTTCGACAGCCGCAACCGTTTATACACGCGAAGATATTGACCGTTTGCAAGTGCGAACTTTACCCGAATTGTTGCGCGGCTCAACGGGCGTGGATGTGGTGCAAAATGGCGGTTATGGTCAACCCAGCGGCGTATTTATTCGTGGCACAAACTCCGACCACATTTTAGTTTTAATCGACGGCATCAAAATGGGTTCGGTGACGACGGGAACTGCCGCGTTTGAAAACATTCCGATGGAAAGCGTTGAGCGCGTCGAAATTATTCGCGGATCCCAATCCAGTTTGTACGGTTCGGAAGCCATTGGCGGTGTCATTCAGATTTTCACTCGAAAAGGCAGTGACAGCGAAACGCCTAAAGTCACACTCGACGCAGGCGGTGGTTCGTATTACACGCACCGTTCAGCGGGAACAGTCAGTGGAAAATACAAAAGTGCGTGGTACAACGTGGGCGCATCACATTTGGGCAGCGAAGGTTTTTCGGCGCAAACTTTACCCGCTGATCAAGACAAAGACGGTTATCAAAACACCGCTGTGAATGCCCGAGCCGGTTACAAATTCGACAATAACGCCGACGTTGAAGCCACGTTTATGCGGTCGCAAGGCATGAATCAATTTGACGGCTGGAGCAAAGATTCTGAAAATAAAAAGGAATTCGTAAATCAAGTGATTGCGCTGTCTGGCAATATGGATTTAATGAAAAACTGGCGTTCGACGGTTCGTTTTGGGCAAAGTAATGACGAAGGACAAAATTTTACGCCGAACGGTAAATTTTCGAGTTTGTTTGAAAGTACGCGCTGGAATGCGAGTTGGTTAAATCAATTCAACGTCGCCGATAATCATCAAGTGATTGTCGGTTCAGATTATCGTGTTGACGAAGTGAGCAGCAGTACGATTTACCAACAAAAATCGCGTTACGATGTGGGCGTTTTTAGTGAATTGCACAGCCGATTTTTTGACGACCATTTTGTGAATGCGTCGGTGCGTTGGGATAAAAATGAAGCGTTTGGCGATTATGTGACCGGCAGTGTTGGTTGGCGTTTCAACTGGAAACACGGCATCAGCGTGTTGGCGAATTTTGGTAATGCGTTCAAAGCTCCATCGTTCAATCAAATGTATTGGCCGCGTGATGATTGGGGCGGTGGCGGCAATCCGAATTTGAAACCCGAAGAATCGAAATCGTACGAAGCAGGTTTAGTCGGCGATCATCTGTGGGGGCAATGGGAATTACGCGCGTATCATATCGACGTGGATAATTTGATTGCAGCATGGCCGCCCGTCAATATCAACAAAGCGCAAATTGAAGGCATTGAAGCAGAAATTGGCACAGAGATTTACGGCTTTCGTCCAAAACTCACCATGAATTTGTTAAATCCTGAAAACAAATTGACGGGTAAAGTGTTGCCACGACGTTCGGATAAAACTATCGCGTTTGACGTGTCAAAATCGTTTGCCGATGTTGATTTGGGCGCAGTGGTGATTGCACAAGGTCAGCGTTTTGATGACGTGGCGAATAAAACGCCCGTCGGGGGATTTGTGACGGTAGATTTACGGTCGGCGTACCATTTCAGCAAAAATTGGATGTTGAGTGCGAAACTGAACAATTTGTTGGATAAAAATTACCAAACCGTGAATACTTACAATATGGCGGATCGGAACTTTTTCGTTTCAGTTCACTACAATAATTAACAGAGGATTTTTTATGAATTACAAAGCTGTTTTACCTTTAGTCGCCTTGATGGGCGCAACTCGGATGCACCATTTCGGCGGTGCGTTTTCATTACCAGATGCGTCTTTAGCGGTATTTTTTTTAGCGGGTTTATTTTTCAGTTCACGCGCTTTTTTGGGCGCATTGTTGCTTGAAGCGGGTTTACTTGATTACGTTGCCATTTCACATTTAGGCGTGAGTGATTTTTGCGTTTCACCTGCTTACGCTTTCTTGATTCCGACCTATTTTGCGATGTGGTTTGGCGGACGTTTATCGGCGAATTTCAAATCAATGCAAGGCTCAGAATTCACGTTGTCGATTCCTTCGATGGCAACGTTATTAGTCGCTACGACAAGCGCATTTTTAATTTCAAACGGGAGCTTTTATTGGTTATCCGGTAAATTTCCCCAAGCCGATTTCGCGCAATACGCAGAACGAGTGTCGCATTATTACGCACCGTATGCCGGTTATGCGGTGATGTATGTGGTTGTAGGCTTTGCCGTTGCTAGAGCTGTAAAATATTTACCTGATTTGATGGCGCGTAAAACCGCTTAATTTGCTTCAAAAGAATAGGCGGCTTACAAATTTTGTAAGCCGTTTTTTTTAGCTTTCGATTTTCTAATTTGACAACTAAGACAACCGGTCGTATTATTCGCGCATGAAAAAAATGAAACAAAAAGAAATCAATCGAGAAAGTTTGCTCAATGAAGGTTTAGTGTTGTTGATGCAGCAGGGTTATCACGGCACCGGGTTGAAAGAAATTCTCGACGCGGTGCAAATTCCAAAAGGGTCTTTTTATAATTATTTTGGCAGCAAAGAAAATTTTGCTGTTGAAATTGTCGCGCATTACATCACGCCTTACATTGTGCAACTGAATCAATATTTAGCTGAATATGACGGTGACGCATTGGCTGCGTTGAAACGTTATTTAGAAGAAAGTATTGACGAATTAGAACGCACGGAATTTAAGGGTGGTTGTTTATTGGGCAATTTAATTGGCGAAGTAGGTGACACCAGCGAAGTGTGTCGCGCGGCATTACAAACGGCGTTAAATCGTTATCGTGATGTGTGGGAAATTGGTTTAAGTCGCGCTCAATTGGAAGGTTCCATTCGTCGCGATAAAACGGCACGAGAAATGGCGGATTTTTGGGTGAATGCGTGGCAAGGTGCGTTATTAAGAATGAAAATTGAACAATCGACTGCGCCATTAAAACAGTGTCAGCAAGAATTATTGGACGATTTTTTTAAAGCGTAATCGCCGATTGCGTTTTAACAAGAGGTTCATTTTTTTAACTTTAATTCAATGAGGAATTATCAATGCCAAAATATATCGTCGAACGTGACATTCCCAACGCAGGTGCTTTGACGGCTGAACAATTACAAGGCATCGCGCAAACATCGTGCAGCGTTTCAAGCAAAATGGATACAAAAATTAACTGGGTAGAAAGTTACGTTACCGAAGACAAAGTGTATTGTGTGTTAATCGCGCCAAACGAAGAAGCGTTGCGCGAACACGCTGAAAAAGGCGGTTTTCCGGTCACAAAAATTTCGCGCGTCACGGGCATGATTGACCCAAGCACCGCAGAATAAAAACGTAGGGGCGGGTTCTAAACCCGCCCTCATTTCACCCAACACGGATATTTACACGAGCCACAACAATGAAAAAAACAATAACAAACGCATTGTGCAGCCTATTATTACTCACGCCAATCATCAGTTCTGCTGAAATGTTGGCAATGGTCAATTACGAAAGTAAGCCTGGACAAGAGCCACGAAAAGAAGGCGTAGCGATTATCGACGTTGATCCGGAGTCGTCAAATTTCGGCAAAATCATGAACGATTTACCGTTGCCGCCCGATGCGGTCGCGCACCATATTTTTTACAACAAAGATTTAAGCAAAGCCTACATCACAGCGTTGGGAAATGGCGCGTTGCGCGTGATTAACATGAAACACAAACCCTACGAAATCGAATCGCTTAACGTGCCAGAATGCCAAGTTGCGGAAGACATGGTTTTTACCACTGACAAAAAAACGTGGTATTTGACCTGCATGGGTTCGAGCAATGTCATCGTGGGCGACGCGCACACCGACAAAGTAAAACAAGTGATTGCCGCCAACGAGAAAGAAAAATTTGTTAAATATCCGCACGGCATTGGCTTAAACGAAGACATCGACAGAATGATTGTCACCAGCACAGTTCACCCGACGAATTTGAGTGATGCCGGCGAAACGGTGACGGTGATTAAAGCGTCAACGGGTGAAGTCTTATCGACACATAAAGTCGGTGGCGCGGGTTCATCAACGGTTGAAGCGGTGTTTGTCCCGCACGCGAATCCGCCAACGGCTTATATCAACACGATGTTTGAAGGCAAATTATGGGTGGCGACGTGGCAAGCGAATCATGATGATTTTGAATTCAAACCTGCTTACAATTTCGCCGACATCGGACAAGGCGTGCCGTTGGAAGTTTATTTCAATCAACAACATGACAAATTATTTATCACCACGGCGAAACCAGGTGCGTTGAATATTTTCGACATCAGCCAGTCGATACATGAACCCAAGTTAATCAAATCGATTCCGACAGCCGCTGGCGCACATCATGTGGTATTTTCGCCTGACGAAAAATACGCGATTGTGCAAAACAGCTTTATAAATTTACCTGAAATGGACGATGGTTCGATTTCGGTGATTGATTTGCACACCATGGAAAAAATAAAAAGTATCGACACCTTGAAAAATCAGGGTTTTAAGCCAAATTGCATTGTAATGTTGCCGCAATGGCACACGGATGACGCGCATTAAAATTGTCGTTGAGGCGTGAGATTTGTTATTGTGTGTGGCGCGAGTTTTCGCGCCATTTTTTATTTCTCACTTTCTCATTCGGACTTTCAATATTATGAACAAGAAAACCAGTGTATTTGTTAATAGCGTCGTTTTAATTTCGCTTGCGTTAGGTGGAATAGCTACTGCCGAGGCGCAACGTTTAGGCGGTGGCACGTCTTTCGGTAGCAAACAATCTTACAGTGCGCCCATGCAGCGTTCCGCATTGCCGCCAAGTAGTCGCACGGCAACCGCATTACCCCCCGCAAATCGTCCTGCGCCTGCTCAAAATTATCAACAACCACCACAACCGGCGAATTCAAATTCAGCGTGGAAAGATCGCGCCATGGGTGCCGCAGCGGGTTTGGCGGTCGGTGGTTTAGTGGGTTCCATGATAGGTGGGAATTCTGAACACTCGCAACCCCAGCAACAGCAACAAAATCAAGGTTACGCGCCACCCGCGCCAATTCAGAATAATCAACAAGGTTATGCACAGCCACAGCAATCCGCACCGGTGCAACAAAACCAACAAGGTTACGCGCCACAACAGGATTATGCCCCAGCGCCCGTTCAACAAAACCCAGGCTACGCCCAACCTGCACCCGTTTACCGCGATAACACCGGCGCAACGAAAAGCAGCGGTTTTGGCTGGATAGGTTATTTATTACTTGGCGGTTTAGGCTATTTGGCGTATCGCTTCTTTTTCGCTAAAAAACCCCCTACCGAGCCGACCTCGCAAACTAATTATCAACGCACTACTAACGAACCTGCGTATTCTGCGCCCATGCCTTCAGGCGGCAGTTCAGCGGATTTTAATACCGATATTATGTTTAAAAAAGCCGATTCGACTGTGTCTTCTTCAAAAGTCGATTTGGCGAAATCGCGTCAAACTAACACGCCAGCAGGTTTTGATACGCCAGCATTTTTAGACGAAGTGAAACACCGTTACATGAATTTGCAACAAGCGTGGGATGCGCGAGATTTTGCGGAAATTCGCGGTTTAACGTCGGACAAAGTGTTTGCCGAAATTCAACAGCAGTTGAAAGATTCCAATGAAACAAATCACACCGACGTGTTGAATTTAGACGCGGATTTGTTAGAAATTCGGGAATTGAGTTCGGAATTTGAAGCGGTCGTTTTATTCGATTCTGTTATTCGTGAAGGTGCGAATGAACAAGCCCATCAAGTGCGCGAAGTGTGGCATTTTGTGAAATCGAAATCTGGTTTTAATGCTCAGTGGACATTAGACGGCATTCAACAGTTGGCAGATTAACGGTTTGCATCGAGGCGTAGCGATACGCCTCGATTTTCCACCGCTATACATTATTCACTTTCGTTTTCACACGCCAATTACATTCATGATTTCTACACGTTTATTCAAACTACTTTTTTTATTGCTCACGGTAACGCTGACAGCGTGTGGTTTTCATCCACGCGGCGCGTATTCGTTGCCACTCGAATTAAAACAAATCTATCTCGAAGGCGGTTCGCCTGCATTGCGCGAACAAATGCAGCAACAATTGCGTCAATCGCACGCACAACTTGCGTCGTCCCGCGAAAATGCCAGTATGGTGCTAAAATTATTTGACGAAACCTTCAAACGGCGGGTTTTATCGTTAAGCGAACGCGGCAAAACGAACGAATACGAATTGCTGTATCGATTGGAATACGAACTCGCTACGCCGAAAGACGTGGTTTTGATGCCGCGCCAACCGCTGGAAGTGCGCCGCGATTATTACAACGATCAACAAGCAATTTTGGCACGCGATAACGAAGAAAACACCTTGCGAGCCGAAATGTCCCAACAAGCGGTGCGAACGTTGTTGAATCAAGCGCGTTTTGCCTTTGAAAAAAGTGAAAAATAATGCGCCTAAAACCTGAACAATTAGCCAATTCATTACAAAAAAGCCTGGGCGCGGTGTATTTATTGAGCGGCGATGAACCGTTGCAGCTGGTCGAATTATCCGATTCTATTCGCCAAGCCGCCAAAAAAGCGGGATTTTCTCAACGTGAAATTTTTTCGACGGACACGGGTTTTGACTGGTCAGAAATGACCACGGCGGCGCGGTCGATGTCGATTTTTGACGATAAAAAAGTATTGGATGTGCGTGTGCCGAGCGCGAATTTTGGTACGGAAGGCTCGAAAACGTTGATTTCGTATTGCGAAAAATTGCCCGCCGATACGGTTTTGTTAATCACTTGCGGCAAATTAAATGCCGCCGCAATGAAAACAAAATGGTTTGAAGCGGTTGATAAAATCGGCGTGACGATTCAAGTCAAGCCGTTGGAAGGTGACGAATTGCTGCAATGGTTGCAACATCGGCTACAACAACGCGGTTTGAATACTGACCGAGGCGGTTTGGAATTATTAGCCGCGCGAATCGAAGGAAATTTACTTGCTGCCGCGCAAGAAATTGAAAAATTATACGTTCTCTACGGCGCAGCATCGCTCACTCAAGCGCAAATTTTCGACGCGGTTGCCGACAGTTCCCGTTACGACGTATTCAAATTGATTGATGCTGTTTTGGCGGCAAATGTGAATCGGATTTTTAAAGTGTTGGCAGGTTTACAAGCCGAAGGTGTGGCTGCGCCCGTGGTACTTTGGGCGTTAATGCGTGAAGCGCGGTCGCTGTCAAAAGTCAAAATTGCGTTGTCAGCGGGACAAAGTAAAGACGTGGTTTATCGTAATAATCAAATTTGGGACAAGCGCGTGGCGTTGGTGGATAAAGCGATTAAGCGGTTGACGAATAACCAATTATTCGAAATTTTGACACTCAGCGCGAAAGCCGATCGACAAGCGAAAGGTCAAGAATTCGGCGACGTGTGGGAAACCATTTTGGCGGTGTGTTTGCTGTTCACGCCTTACACGACACATTTTGAGAAATAAAGAATGAAACAACTTTTTCGTACTAAAGCGATTACGCAAGAATCTGAAAATACCTTAAATCGCTGTTTATCAAAATGGGATTTAACTTTTTTAGGCGTTGGCGCGATTATCGGCACAGGCATTTTTGTTTTAACGGGAATCGCTGCCGCCACGCAATCCGGTCCCGCAGTCGTTTTATCATTTGTTGTGGCAGGATTTGCCTGTACGTTTGCGGCGTTGTCGTACGCTGAATTAGCGGCATCGGTCGGCGGTTGTGGCAGCGCATACGGTTACAGTTACGCGGCATTCGGTGAATTGATTGCGTGGATTATCGGTTGGGATTTGTTGTTGGAATACGCGATTTCCGTTGCTGCTGTGGCGAATGGTTGGGCGGGATATTTTAATAACGCGCTCACCGCGATTGGTTTTGCGTTGCCCGAAGCGTTGACCAAAGCCCCGAAACTCGGCGGCATCATCAATTTACCGGCGACGCTGATTATTTTGTTTTTGATGAGTTTGTTAATTTTTGGCGTGAAACACAGCGCGAAACTCAATAACATCATGGTGGCGGTGAAACTGGTGACGATTACCGTGTTTATTGGGTTGGCGATGTTTAATGTCAATCCTGAAAACTGGCATCCATTTATTCCATTTGGTTGGTTTCAAACTTTGCCAGACGGTAAAACCATTGGCGTATTTGCCGGTGCGTCGATTGTGTTTTTCGCTTACGTTGGATTTGATGCCGTTTCGACCGCTGCCGAAGAAGCGCAAAATCCGCAAAAAGATTTACCGTTTGGGATTGTGGTATCGTTGGTTTTTTGTACTGCGATTTATATTTTGGTTTCGGGATTATTGACCGGCGTGGTGCATTACAGCGATTTAAATGTGTCGTCTCCCGTGGCACATGCGTTGAAATTATTGGGTTTTCATTGGGCTTCAGCATTAGTTGCCACCGGTGTGATTGCCGGTTTAACGACCGTGATGTTGGTGTTGTATTACGGTTTGACGCGGGTGATTTTTGCGATGGCGCGAGATGGTTTGCTGCCCGAATTTTTCAATTCTGTCCACGAAAAAACCCAAACGCCCGTGCGCGTGATTGTGATGTGTGGCGTGATTATGGCGATTATTGCCGGACTCATTCCGCTGGGCGATTTAGCCGAATTAGTCAACATTGGTACGCTCGCGGCGTTTGTTTTGGTGTGTTTCGGGGTGATTGTGTTGCGATTTACGCAGCCCGATTTACCGCGCCCATTTCGTTCGCCGTTTAGTCCGCTATTTCCTGCGTTGGGCATGATGTCGTGTGGCGGGTTAATGGCATTTTTACCCGCGCAAACATGGTGGCGATTTCTGATTTGGTTGGCGATTGGGCTGGTGTTTTATTTCGTTTATTCCAAACAGCACAGCAAACTGAAACCGCTTTCGTCAGAGCATTAACGGCACAATCGATTCCACAAACAACGGTTTGAAAAATGTTAAAATCATCATTTATATTCGCCAAAAAACACAAAAATTAGGAATGTTATGACGTTAAAAATTGTAGTGCCGCATTTGCCCGAATCCGTCAGCGACGCAACGCTTATTGCGTGGCACAAAAAAGTCGGCGATACCGTGTTGAAAAATGACAGTCTGGTGGATTTAGAAACCGACAAAGTGACGTTAGAAGTGGTCGCGCCGGAATCGGGAATTTTGCGTGAAATTCTAAAAACAGATGGCGCGATTGTCACCAGTGGCGACGTGTTGGCGATGTTTGAGGTTCAAAAAATTGACATCGACACGCCAAAAATTTCAGAGAATTCGGACGATTTTGATAATCCGCTCACCCCGTCAATTCGGCGTTTATTGCGTGAATACGATTTGAATGCCGCTGAAATTATTGGTACCGGCAAAGATGGACGTTTGACCAAAGCCGATGTTTTAGATGTGGTAAATCAACGCGCGTTACAGGAAGCCGAAGTGATTTTGCCCGTTGTCGCGCCGGTTGTGGCTGAACCGCTGAAAGAATTAGAACCGACCACGCCCGCTGTGAATTTGCGTCCCGAACAACGGGTGCCAATGACGCGATTACGCGCCAAAGTTGCCGAACGGTTATTGCAAGCTCAACAAAATGCCGCGATGTTGACCACGTTCAACGAAGTAAATATGCAAAACGTGATGGATTTACGCAACCAATACAAAACCCGTTTTGAGCAAAAACATTCGGTGAAATTAGGGTTTATGTCGTTTTTCGTGAAAGCGTCAATTGAAGCGTTAAAACGTTTTCCGGTGATCAATGCGTCGATTGACGATAACGATATTATTTATCACGGTTATTACGATATTGGTATTGCGGTCAGCACCGAAAAAGGGCTGATTGTGCCGGTGTTGCGCGACGCGGATCAATTAGATTTTGCCGGAATTGAACAAAGTATTGTCGAGTTTGGCGAAAAAACCCGTTCGGGGCGGTTGAGTTACGACGATTTAAAAGGCGGCACGTTTACGATTACCAACGGCGGCGTATTTGGTTCGATGTTGTCCACGCCGATTTTGAATCCGCCCCAATCGGCTATTTTAGGAATGCACGCGATTAAAGAACGCGCTGTGGTTGAAAATGGGCAGATTGTGATTCGCCCGATTATGTATTTGGCGTTGTCGTACGATCATCGTTTGGTCGATGGGCGCGACGCAGTGCAGTTTTTAGTGACGATTAAGGAATGTTTGGAATCGCCCGCGCATTTGCTGTTGAACATTTAACGAAAATCCGCGAGTGTATTTGCGCTCGCGGCGTTTTTATTGTCAGTTGGGAAACAGCAATCTAAACGCGGCACCATGATTGATTTTATTTTGATTGGAATCTACTAAAATATGCCCGTGTGATTGATGCACGAGAACGTTCACTTTTGATAAAGTGAATCCGACGCTTTCATCTTGTGGTTTGGTGGTGAAAAAAGGATCGAAAAGATGATTCATAATTTTTGGCTCAATGCCCACCCCATTATCCGACACACCCAATTCAATAAAATCTCCGTCCATAATGGCAGCACAGGCGAGACAACTGGCGTTCACATTTCTCACTTTCTTCAACGAGAAGATAATCGTTCCAGCTTGTTCGTTCATCGCATCTCGCGCATTGAAAGCCAAATACATCAGAATTTGGTGCAAATCAATTGCATCCATTCGAATGATTTCGTTACATTCAAGTACCATTCTAAGTTTTATTTTCTCGATCAACTTAGAACGTAACATAATCAAAACCTCTTTAATCACTGTTTTCGTAGGTTGAATGTTTATATTTTTTTTGTGCTTGTCTTGGTGGCAATAAGTCAGCATTTTATTGATGAGTACCGCCGCGCGATTAACCGCCAAATTCACTTGATTAGTGTTAGTGTTAAGTTCGATTTTTAAACCGGCATCGCTAATATAATCGCTGAGATGTTGATTTAACTGGCTGTAACCAAGTATGCAACCCAAAATATGATTAAAATCATGAGCAAAACTAAAAACCATTTCTCCAACGCTTTCTAAGTTTTGTAGGTAAGTAAGGCGGTTATTCAGGAGTGTATTTTTCGCGTCTGATTCTTGAAGTTTATTAGCCAATTCTGAAAGTTCAGGCTCGCATTTAGTATTTTGAAAAACAAGTGCTTTGTAAGTGTTTGCTAACTTTTTGTATAAAAAGTTAAGTTCAATGAGATTCGTCTCCGCTTCATACCTTTTAGCAAGTAGATTTCTATTTGTAATAATAAGTCGATCGGCATTTTTTTCTTTTTCAGTGATACATCGCCATTCACTCATTGTGCCTAATCGCTCTCCAAAGCTGTCAATAATGGGACGCGCTTTAATTTCAAATTCAAAACGACCAAATACAAAGCTAGCTTCGACGGTGTCGGTGAAACGACTGAGAAGTTTCTTTTGATATTCGGGGTTATGGTGAAATTGATTAATTTCCATGCCGATTAAATTATCGGCATAAAAATCTGGTAATTTTTCGCGAATTTCGGCTTCCGCATTACGGAATAATGTTTTTGCCGAAGTATTGAGATAAATAATTTTGTGGTCACAATCTGCGATAACAACGCCAGTACTAAGATTTTCGACACTGGTTTTTAACAAGAATTCCTTGTTCATTTTTTTGTCCTCATTAGATTTAGCTAATATGAATAATTACGATGAATCAAACTCTCCACTTGAATAACACCCGATGCCGCTTATTATCGATAAAACCACGCCGGTATTTTGCCAATTTTTCATCGTTTTTGGTATTTTGAAATCCGAGCTGTTCGTTAGCAATTACATAATAATTGAAGGCTGGTATTTTTCAAGGTTTTTTGCGGAAATAGTAAAAAATCGTTTTTTTGAAGGTCATAAATGACTATATTTTGATATAAATTACTATGAATGATGTAAAAGAAAAACATACTACGAATTATATTTAGTCGTCTAACAGTCGAACTGTTTTTTTGAAAAGATTATCTTTTGTTTTTGTGGGTTAACACTTACAAAAAATAATGGAATTGGCGGTTTGCGGATAAAAAGCCGAGTCTGCGTAACGTGCAACTCGGCTTTTTTAACCTTACAAATTATCTAAAATCGCTTTTTTCACTGCGTCTAAACTTGCGTCAATCGTGACAGGTTTTGCGTCCGCACATTGCAACATGGCAATTTCAGGGTCTTTAATTCCGTTGCCGGTCAACGTGCAAACGAGCGTGCTACCGTCAGGAATTTTTCCAATGCTGATGTCGTGTAACGCACCCGCTAACGATGCTGCCGAAGCCGGTTCGCAAAAAATACCTTCAAATTGCGACAACATTTTTTGTGCCGCTAAAATTTTCTCGTCGGTACATTTATCAAACCACCCGCCTGATTCTTTTTGTACGTTCCACGCTAAATCCCACGATTGCGGATGTCCAATACGAATTGCCGTCGCGACCGTTTCAGGATTATCAACCATTTTGCCAACCACAAACGGAGCGGCACCAGCGGCTTGATAACCACACATCACAGGCGCATTTCGGCAAACTCGGTCGGTGAAGTATTCTTTGTAGCCTTTCCAATATGCGGTGATATTTCCCGCATTTCCGACGGGTAAACAATGAAAATCTGGCGCAAAACCTAACTCATCCACGATTTCAAATGCGGCTGTTTTTTGTCCTTCAATTCGGAACGGATTGATTGAATTCACAATCGTAACGGGTGCGTGGTCGGCAACTTCTTTTACCAACGCCATGCCACGGTCAAAATTTCCGTTGATTTGAATAATTTTCGCGCCGTACATTAACGTTTGCGCTAATTTACCGAGCGCGATTTTGCCTTCTGGAATTAGCACGAACGCTTGAATTCCTGCACGAACCGCATAAGCCGCCGCCGCTGCTGACGTGTTTCCAGTTGACGCGCAAATAATCGCTTGGCTGCCGGCTTCAACCGCTTTGGTCACAGCCATTGTCATGCCGCGATCTTTGAATGAACCCGTTGGATTCAAACCTTCAAATTTGACGTAAATTTTTACGTCTTTGCCAATCATGCGCGGAATGTTTTGGAGTTCGATTAACGGCGTGTTGCCTTCGCCCAAACTGATAATGCGCGTCGATTCACTGACGGGCAAACGTGAACGGTATTTTTCGATTAAGCCTGTGTAGCGTTTCATTTTTGTTTCCTATGGTTTAAGTAAAATTATTCTAATTATCTAATAAACATCATCATGCGCTCCAACATTCACCAAAATAATCATGTTTTCGTGAATCTCGAATTCTAACGTGATGCGATAAAACATATCAATCGAAGCAGAGTGATACTTTTTCAATTTACCCGATAAACGATGAAGTCGAAGCGAAGGATGATGCGGATTCAATTCTAACAATTGCAACGTTTTCAGATATTTTTGTTTCACGTCAGGATGTTGTTTTAAAAACCGAATCGCCCGTTTTTCAAACTTTTCAGTATAAACAAGCTGAAAAGTCATAACTGATTTGAAATTCGCGCCAAATGTTCTTCTGCGCTACCCGTTACAAAACGTCCCGCTTCAATATCCGCTTTCGTTTCAGCAATTGCCGCCGTGAGTTCGCATTCGCGCAAATAGTTGTAATGCTCTGTGCTAATCACCACAAATTTTGGCACGCCTTCAACTGAAATAGAAATTTCGGATTGATTCGCAAGTGCCGATTCAATGGCATTGATGCCTTTTGTGTTTAACTCATTCGCGCTTAATGTGTTCATTTTTAAAACTCCTCGCTAATCTTCCAACGACGACAAAACAACAGAAACTTTATCGCCTTAATTTCTAAAAGTAAGGTGCGATTCGTAAGTCCAAACTTCTGAACCGTTCCATTTTATTTTTGCTAATTTAGAAATCGGCTTTCTTTCAACAATTTCAACTGGTAATGGAATTTTATTTACAGTACAAGTTTTCATCATGCGTTTAGTATAATCATAAGATTCATCTAGGCTTTTATTATCGCTATCGGATTTTGAGGACGCTTGGCTGTACTTAATGTCATCACTAATTTGCTCTAGCCTGCTCTGATTACCTACATGATTCATTGAAGAAATTATTGCATCGGACTTTGATTTATATGCCTCATAAGATTTTCTTGAAATTTCTTTTAAGTCACTGTCAAAATCTTCCATAAATAGCGTTCCAGTTGGGTACTTGCTTAAATTTTCGGCTTTCTTCAACAAAATTTCATTTGATTCACACACAATCGTGTCTTCATTAAGAAGTGTTTTACCTTGAATTTGCTGAACACCTTGAATTGAGCTTTTGCTTTTTAACTTACCGTCACTATCCCACCCAGAAAATGGAGGTTCTACTTTTTTTACATCCCACGGGGTTGATGACGACCTTGTATATTGGTGATACGTTGGCACACAACCAGAAAGCAAAACAATGGCTGTGACACATACAGATTTAAAAATTTTTTGAAATTTCATTTTTTAACCTCATTTGTTATTTTCATAAAAAGCACAAAATCCCTCTCGTGCCTTTTCGATAAAAGTTCTACCCCAACGTCTCCAACCGAATCCGATTCACCTTACCGCTAACCGTTCCGAGTTGTTCAATTTTGGCAATTGCTGCATTGAGCTTGTGTTCTAGCGTGACCTGCGTCAATAAAATGATTGGTACGATGGTTTCATTTTTCGCAGGTGGTTTTTGCAAAATCGCTTCGATACTAATGTCACAATCCGCCAAAATTCGCGTCACATCTGCTAAAACGCCCGATTTATCTTCAGCGTGCAAACGCAAGTAATACGCGGTTTGGAAATCCCCCGAATCTAAAACAGGAATATCCGCCAGCGCATTCGCTTGAAATGCTAAATGCGGCACCCGATTTTCAGGGTCGCTGGTCAACGCACGAACAATATCAATCACATCGGCAACCACCGCTGAACCTGTTGGCTCTGCACCTGCACCCGCGCCGTAATACAAGGTCGCGCCCACCGCATCGCCTTTCACCAACACCGCATTCATCACGCCATCAACATTGGCAATCAAACGACGTTCAGGAATCAACGTTGGATGCACGCGCAATTCAATGCCTTTTTCGGTTTTACGCGCCACGCCCAAACTTTTAATCCGATAACCCAACTGCTCGGCATATTCCACATCGGTACGGGTAATTTGCGTAATGCCTTCGGTATAAACTTTGTCAAACTGCAACGGAATTCCAAACGCAATCGACGCTAAAATCGTCAATTTATGTCCTGCATCAATGCCTTCTACGTCAAACGTCGGATCCGCTTCGGCATAACCTAACGCCTGCGCTTCGGCTAACACGTCGGCAAAATCACGTCCTTTGTCGCGCATTTCAGTCAAAATGAAATTGCTTGTGCCGTTGATAATACCTGCGAGCCATTCGATTTGATTGCCGCTTAAACCTTCACGAATCGCTTTGATAATTGGAATGCCACCCGCAACCGCCGCCTCAAATGCCACGATGACACCTTTTTCACTCGCTTTGGCAAAAATTTCGTTGCCGTGCAAAGCAATCAACGATTTGTTTGCCGTCACAACGTGTTTGCCGTTTTCAATCGCTTGCAACACCATGTCTTTGACAATACCCGCACCGCCAATTGTTTCAACAATAATGTCGATTTCGGGGTCATTGATAATGTCAAAACCGTTTGTTGTCATCTCAATTTTTGATGTGTCGCACAAACGCGGTTTACTTAAATCACTCGCTGACGCACGAGTAATAATAATTTCACGTCCTGCCCGACGGGCAATTTCTGCTGCATTGCGTTGTAAAACTTTCGCCGCGCCACCGCCGACGGTTCCTAATCCTAAAATACCTATTTTTACGGGTTTCAAAAACTTCTCCTTAAATTACGCCGTCTTTTTTAAACATCGCTTTAATGCCACGAATCGCTTGGCGAGTACGGTTTTCGTTTTCGATTAAACCAAACCGCACATGATCGTCGCCGTATTGCCCAAAACCAACACCGGGTGCAACCGCCACTTTTGCATCTAACAACAATTTTTTGCAGAATTCGAGCGAACCCATTGCGGCGTAAGCTTCAGGGATTTTTGCCCACACGAACATCGTGGCTTTCGGTTTTTCAACTGCCCAACCGAACGCATTCAAACCTTCGCATAATACGTCACGGCGTTTTTGATACATTTCAGCAATTTCAGCCACGCATTCTTGCGGGCCTTCTAATGCCGCAATCGCGGCAATTTGAATCGGCGTAAACATGCCATAGTCCAAATACGATTTAATCCGCGCCAACGCCGACACGAGTTCTTTGTTACCGCACATAAAGCCAACGCGCCAACCCGGCATATTGTAACTTTTCGATAAGGAGAAAAATTCGACCGCAATATCTTTCGCGCCTTCGACTTGCAAAATAGACGGAG
This sequence comes from uncultured Pseudomonadota bacterium, assembly GCA_903870545.1. Taxonomy (GTDB): domain Bacteria; phylum Pseudomonadota; class Gammaproteobacteria; order Methylococcales; family Methylomonadaceae; genus UBA10906. The sequence continues at coordinate 18,539 of CAIQDI010000017.1, read as the reverse complement.
CTTTATAACCGTCAAACACGATGTCGGCGTAAGCAATATCTTGAACCACCCAAATTTTATGTTGTTTGGCGACCGCGATAATTTTTTCAAAAAAATCTAATTCGACGCATTCGCTGGTGGGATTGCCAGGGAAATTGAGAATCAGCATTTTGGGCTTCGGCAAACAATCGGTAATCGCTTTGTTTAATTCCGCAAAGAAATTTCCACCTGCTACCAACGGCACATGACGCACGTCCGCGCCCGCAATCACTACGCCGTAAGGATGAATCGGATAAGCAGGATTCGGTACCAGCACCACGTCACCCGGTGCTAAGGTCGCCAACGCCAAATGTGCCAGCCCTTCTTTTGAACCAATGGTGACAATCGCTTCGGTTTCAGGATCTAAATCCACATCGAAACGGGTTTTGTACCAATTACAAATCGCACGTCGCAACCTTGGCACACCACGCGACACCGAATAACGGTGCGTGTCAGGACGTTGTGCGGATTCAATCAATTTATCCACAATATGTTGTGGCGTAGGTTGGTCTGGGTTGCCCATACCAAAATCAATAATATCTTCACCCTCTGCACGCGCCTTGGCTTTCAACTCATTGACGATATTAAAAACATAAGGTGGCAGGCGGCTAATTCTAGGGAAATCGTTCATCAGTAACTCGTGAGTAATTAGATAATTAAAAGGGTGTAAATTACTGTTATGCCAGTAATCTGTCAATGGTGAAACGGGCGTTGGTAGTCGCTTAACGGTTTAATAACAAATACGCGGGCGATTCCAACTGTTAACGTGGTGAAAATTTTAGCATTTTTTGATCGGTTTTTCGTTGCGCGACCCTAAAAAATCGCCTTTCGAGTTGGTTCAACAGGCGGTTTTGCAGTTCTGGATGCTGAAACATTTACGCCAGTAGAAAATTTGTCGTCGGCATAGGAAATAATAATTTAAATTCGGTGCCGTGATTGAATTTACTTTGATTCGATTCCACCAAAATATGTCCGCCCGATTTAGCCACTAAACCGACCACCACCGACAACCCTAATCCCGCGCCTTCGCCTTGAGATTTAGTGGTGAAAAACGGATCGAAAATACGACTGATTATTGTCGGTTCGATGCCCGTGCCGTTATCGGCGATGCTCAATTGAATAAAGTCGCCGTCAATAACAGAGGCACACGTCACACACTCGTCTTTTATATTCGTGACAGTTCTCAACGAAATGGTCAGAATTCCACCGTGCTCTTTCATTGCATCACGCGCATTGAGAACTAAATTGGTCAGGATTTGCTGTAAATCTAGCGCGTCGATTTCAATAATTTCGTCACTCTCAAACGCGGTTTCAATTTTGATTCGACGAGGTAACGTAGGACGCAATCTTATCAAAACCTCTTCTATTAGCGCGTGCGTCGGTTGAACATCGATTTTTGCGTTGGACGCATCATCTTGGCGACAATAAGTCAGCATTTGGTTAATTAAATCCGCCGCGCGTTTCACCGCTAAACTCACTTGTTCGGTGTTATTGTCCAATTCCGCTTTTAATTTTTCATCGGTCATATCGTCACTGACGTATTGATTCATCTCGTTATAACCGAGGATGCAACCCAAAATGTTATTGAACTCGTGAGCCATTCCGGCAGTCATTCGTCCGATACTTTCTAGCTTTTGGAGGTGATTCAATTGACTGTTTAACAAATCGTTTTTAGTGTGAAAATCAGCCAGTTCAGCCGCTCGTTTTTCTTTTTCTGCATTTTGAAACGCCAACTCGTCGTTCGCAATCAGGAGTTCATCGGCTCGTTTTTCTTTTTCTGCATTTTCAAACGCCAACTCGTCGTTCGCAATCAGGAGTTCATCGGCTCGTTTTTCTTTTTCTGCATTTTCAAACGCCAATTTTGCATTCGCTTGTTCCAGTTCTGAATTTACTTTTGCAATAAAACGCATCAACCACAACACGAAGAGTAACGTCATTAACATCACCGCGAAGCCGACTATGAAAAAAACTTTGCGGTGTTCCAACTCATGCGCCTGAATAATTTCAGCGGATATGTCAATGCCAATAATGCCATCGAGTTTGCCGGAAGACGTAAAAATGGGGGCGTAAGCTGATAACCACGTTCCCCAATCATCGGTATAAATCTCGGTTTCAGTATAAATTGTGGCAGTTTCGGGCGTGGCATTGAATGCGTCTGTCAATACTTTAGTCACGGATTTTTGTGGATAAACATCGCCGATTTCATTTTGATCTTTTTCTGAACCATCCACGACGAAAATCACCGTGCCATCGTTGAGTCTTCGCATGGTGTAAATGTTAGCGATACTGGTGCTTCGCTGACGCACTTCGACTAAATCGTTTTTTATTTTACTAAATGCGGCACTTCTTTTATCGGCAAGCGTTCGCACTTGACTATGCAAATCGCCATCAATCACGTTTTTAGCCAGAATGCTGACCACATCGGTGACTCGGACATGCAATTCATCCTGAAGCAATTGATCCATTTTGATGGCGTTCACACTGGTTAAAATTAAAATAGCGATTATCGCCAAGCCGCACAAGGCGTAAGTAACCAAGGTGACAGAACGTTTTTTAGTGGTGGTTTTGTTGATTTCCATTTTTACATCCTCGGTTGTGTTCTTGGTTTTGTTAATCACTAATGTGGCGCAAGATTAAAGAAAATCCCCCTGCGGCTATCGCCGCTCCCCGTTCAAAAAGGGGGGGAACCATTAAAATCAAAAGCCAAAGCCGTTGCTTTTTACTCTTTCGCTCCCTTTTTGAAGCGGACAGCCCGATAGGGCAGGGGGATTTGCTTTTGCTTTAGCCTCGCATAACATCCGTTGATAATTGAAAAAATTTAGACAATAAAAAACCCGCGAGCGCAATGCAGTCGCGGGTTTTCAGCAAATAATAGGTTGACATCGCTTAAAACAGCCACACAATTTTTTGCTTGCTTGCTTGCTTGCTTGCTTGCTTGCTTGCTTGCTTGCTTGCTTGCTTGCTTGCTTGCTTGCTTGCTTGCTTGCTTGCTTGCTTGCTTGCGTAAATTTTTTAGTAAAAATAATTCAAGATTGCGTGTAATGGTCATTTAATTTTAGGTAAGGGTGAGGAATATTTTGAAAATAGTAGGTGTTCAAATTCGCTCACGTCACAGATTTATACTCGTTGTGAATGAGCTTCAACGGTCGTCCGCAAACGTCCAACGCCCTGTCGTTTTCATGGTTTTAAATTTAACACAATTTCACCACATTGTATAAATCACACATGCAACGCTTTTAAAACCGCAAATATGAACGGGTAAAATATAAATCGTGTTTGATAATTGAACACTTAATCCCGCTATTTTCCCTCGTTTAAATTCTATAAAAGTAGAGCAACTAATTGTTTTAATTATAAAAATAATTGGCACACCCGTTTATGAACCTGTTGTTATGCGAACAAGAAACGGTGTTAAGACGTGTAACGGTATTTTAGAATTGCATAGCGAATGAATAGCAGGTTCGAGTTTTTCAACCTAATAATAAAATAATGAGCAATAGTCAAATGGCTATCAGTGCAGCAGCAAAAGCGGCAACCGATGCGCGGGCAATCAACCGTGCGCCCCGTCAGTGTCGGCGCACAAGAAATTCACAAATAGTTGCAAAGAAAGCGATAAAAATTTAGCGTTGTTTCTTAATGCCAGTGATGGCATCGCCATAGTCAATGAAAATGGAAATTTATTTGATTGCAGTGATTCATTCGGAACCATGTTAGGTTACAGTCGCGCTGAAATAATTGGAATGCACGCTTCACAGTGGGATGTTGATCTTCCGAAAGACGAACTGATGAATTTTATTCACACGTTATTTCAACAAAACAAACGTGTTGAATTTTAAACACGGCACATACGAAAAGATGGCACTATTTATAACGCTAGCGTTACCGTTCGTCCGATTGAGTTGAATGGCGAAAAGGTATGTTTTAGTTTTACTCGTGATATTACTTCCCAAAAAGCTATGAGTGCTGAACGTGAACGTTTGCTAAAAATTATTGATGAATCTTCTGATTTCATCGGCATGGCGGATATGCAAGCTAATCTGAAATATCTTAATTTAACCGCAAGAAGACTGGTCGGATTGACGGATAAAACCGATATATCTAAATTAAAAATCAATAATTTACACTCAGAATGGGCAGCTAAGTTAATCTTGACGGAAGGTATTCCAGCTGTTTTGAAAAAGGGAATAGAGATGCCTAATTTAACTCAGATATGGATTTTAAGGCGGCGGTATTAACACAAAGAGCAGAAGAATATCGCCACTATGAAGGCGGTCGAATTGAACCATTTACCCCGCGCTTCCCTGAACAGCCGGGTTTTTCGCTACTTATTAGGACAAACAATGAACAAAATATATTTTCAAAAAACAGTAGAGCAAAAAAAAATTCAATTTGTAGGTTTCTCATGATTCATTATTGGCGAGCGATGATGGGTATTATTGGGCGTGAATTGAGCCGCTTTTTCACGCAACGAGAGCGGTTTATTTCGGCGTTGGTGCGTCCGTTAATTTGGTTATTTGTATTTGCGGCAGGATTTCGCGCTGCGTTGGGGTTGGCGATTACTCCGCCTTATGAAACGTATATTTTGTACGAAGTGTATATCACGCCGGGTTTGATTGGCATGATTCAGTTGTTTAACGGAATGCAAAGTTCATTGTCGATGGTGTACGACCGCGAAATGGGCAGTATGCGAATTTTGTTGGTGAGTCCGTTGCCGCGTTGGTTTTTGCTGCTGAGTAAATTGTTAGCGGGAACCGGCGTGTCGATTTTACAGGTGTATATTTTTCTGGCGATTGCGTGGAGTTATGATATTCGTGCGCCGTTGGAAGGTTATGCGTGGGTGATTTTGCCGTTAATTTTATCAGGTTTAATGTTGGGCGCGTTGGGTTTGTTGCTGTCGTCGTTTATTAAACAACTCGAAAATTTTGCAGGCGTGATGAATTTTGTCATTTTTCCGCTATTCTTTATGTCAACGGCGTTATATCCGCTGTGGAAAATGAAAGAATCGAGCGAATTTTTATATTTATTAGCGCAATATAATCCATTTTCACAAGCAGTCGAACTGATTCGTTTCGCGCTGTACGGTCAATTTAATACGTTTGCATTTATTTATACGACTGTGGCATTTGTGCTGTTTATGGCGGCGGCAATTGTTGGTTACAATCCGTCAAAAGGAATGATGACGCGCAAGGGATAATCCAGGTAAAATGCCGTTGCGCTTTTGTGGCGCGACAAAACTAATAATAACAATTTAAACAAAAAGAGTGAGGATACAATGAGCGAAGAAAATACAAATCCGATAGTTGAAACTGTAGTGGCGGAAGTGAATGCTACGTCTGAATCTGCAAAAGCAGAAACAACTGCTGAATCTAAAGCAAATCCGCCGTTAGGCATTCTTGCTTCTGTGATGAGTTTAAAAGAAAATAATGCGAAAATCTTTTATGGTGCAATTGCGGGTGTTGTTGGCGTTGTTTTAATATTGGCGATGTTGGGTGGTAATGAAAAAACATTACCGAGTTCTGCACCCAAAAATTTAGCAGCTGGTCAAAAATATACGCTACAAAGTCCAAATGCAGCGGCAGAGGATGGCGAGCAAACGATTATCCGTTTGGTGGCAACACCGGGTGCAATTGCAGCTTTTGATGATGACGAAAACAAAACTGAAGAGTGTCGTAAATTCCCTGAAGGTACGCACGTTACTGTTTTAGATAAACAAGATGCTTATGGAAAAAAAGATGTATTTGCAAAAGTTCAAATTGATGAAGAAATGTGCAATGGAACGATTGGTTGGGTTTTGGCAGTGAATCTTTAAAAATTCATGAAAAAGGTTGACGAGTTGGAGATTTTTTTTTAATATACACGAATCGTTTCAAGCATTGAAACGCGGGAATAGCTCAGTGGTAGAGCACAACCTTGCCAAGGTTGGGGTCGCGAGTTCGAATCTCGTTTCCCGCTCCAAAATTTTAAAAAAGCCGCGAACATCGCGGCTTTTTTGTTTATCTTGGCTGCGTAGCAAATCGGTTATGCAGTGGCCTGCAAAGCCATCTAGAGCGGTTCGACTCCGCTCGCAGCCTCCAAATGTGCCGATGTAGCTCAGTTGGTAGAGCAACTGATTCGTAATCAGTAGGTCGTGCGTTCGACTCGCATCATTGGCTCCATAAATATCAAGCCCTGCGACGTTTAACGTTAGCAGGGCTTTTTTGTGAGTGTGACCAATTTGTGACCACTTTTTCACAAACATTATCCGCATAGCTTGCAAGATGCTGTTGTGATAAATGCGCGTAACGTCGTACCATATCGCTTGACGACCACCCGCCTAATTCCTGTAAAACGTGCAGCGGCGTTCCGCTTTGTGCGTGCCAACTCGCCCAAGTGTGCCGTAAATCATGCCAGCGAAAATCCTTAATTCCCTCGCGTTCAAGTGCATTGCGCCACGCCCTCGTGTTTGCTGTGCCAACACCGTCACCTTTTATATGTAAACACGCGGTTTTCATTTTTACCGACTTGTCGCCGTAAAATTGCCATGGCATTGTCGTTTAAAGGGACGGCGATTGACCGCTTACTTTTTGTAAGGTCAGCATGAATCCACGCTTGACGCTGGGGCAGGTTTATGTGCGACCATGCCAATTGCGTCACGTTAGATTCACGCAAGCCTGTTGCCAAAGTGAAGCGCATCATCGCCGCTAAATGGTCGGACGTGGCACAATCTGACGAAAAAAATAGGAGAGAATCATGTACGCAGAAAAACTCAAGGCGTTTGAAAACGTCAAAAACTTAGGCGGTAAAGCGTGGGAACACGCGGTAGCCTGCGACGTAATCAGTCAAACACCCGTTAAAGACTGCTCTTTGCACTGTTTTCATTATCAACAAATGTTTGAACTGCTTTTTAAGCACCTACTAGAAACCCGCAGTGAATTTGGTGCTTATCCATTAACACATAAACTGGAGCGATTATTTGAGCAGACTATAAAAGAAACTGGATTTAAAACCGATGCAAGCAAATATCAATCAGCATTACGTTGGATTTCAGTTTGCGCTGAGGTGTATCGATACAATTTTTTGATTGATTGTAAAGGATACAAAGACAGCATTGAAACCTTGAACCCCTTACTTGATGAATTAGCAGAATTTGCCGCGCAATAATCCATAATTTTCAGCAGTAAAAAGCCGCGTTGATTAAGTTCGACGCGGCTTTTTTGTGTCGATTATTTATTGAAGTTCGTCATAATCAAATCGCGCTTAGTTTCAAGTCGCTTAATCATTGCGTCGCCTGCGTCCGTTTTAGGTTGTGCGCGTAGGCGGTTGATGCTGGATTTTAGTTTGTTCGTAACACCTTGCACATGAATGGACTGTTTAAGTCGTGCCATATCCGCCTTATTTTTGATGTAAAACTGTTTTTTGTCCTCGCCTTCCAACTGCTCGAATTCTTCTTTAATGTCATTCAAACGCTGTTTTTCTTTTTTGAAACGAATCTCTGACAGCTCTTTGTGCTTTTGCGTGCCGCGCCCATAATTCCAAAATATCATTTTGCCGACCACGGGAATGGAACTGGTGGTGTCTAATCCATTTATCCACATTTCATTTTTTGGGTGGCGGTTGATGTCGGTGGCGTGGATGATGTCATTACCAACGGCATTGACGAAAGCAAACGGGGGTAGAATTTGTTTTAATGCCGCCGTGCCAACGCCTTCGCGTCTTACTTGCCACGTTATGAATTTCGACAAGCCTGCCAGTTTCCACAAGTTATCGGTTACGCGGTCGTCAAAGTCGGTGTTTCTGCCTAATAAATAATCTTTCAGTTCATCCGCGCCCGCGCCCGTCAACATCAACAACGCCAAAATCGCCGTGAGGTTTTTCATGCCTTGAATCGCACGCGCTTTATCGCCTGAGAAAATCTCTTTTACCGCTTCGCGTCGGTACACATCAAACAGTTTTAGCGTGTACGTTTTCAGCGTGTAAAACAAGCGTCCATTACCCGCCGTCTGGTATTTAATCGGCAATTCCGACAGCGTTACTGGCGCAAAATCCAAGTATCGACTGTAAATCATCATGCGCGTATTGTCGTTAATCACGCCGTTTTTCAAGTCTTGCAAGACCTGATTTGCGCCGCTCTCAAAATAGGTTTCGAGTTTTTTAATTAGGTTCGCGTCATTGGCGTTGGCTTGGCGGGTGAGCTTGTCTGATATGGAATTAAGTAATGAATCCACCGCCTTTCCCGTAATCGCTTTAATGCCAACTAATCCAAACACTTTATCAACTGCACCCGCAAAGGTATCGGATTCGGTGAATTCTTGCGCGATACGCTCTAAACCGTAGTCCGTTTTATTGAATACTACATTGCCACGCAACGCATTTCCGATTGCTTTTAATCCACCGAATAAACTACCACCTTCATACAACGCCCAAGTGAAATCGCCAATTTGAGTAATCGCAGAAATCGGCGAACCCATCGTGTCGATTAACGAGAAGTTTTTATAAGCTGCCGCCACACCCGTTGCGCCGTGTTCATGCAATCTCGCGCTTAAAATTTCATGTACTGCGTGTTCTTGACTGGGGTTAATTTCACCATCCGCAATCAATTTCATAATGTGCGTGGCAATGTTTTCTTTGTAATCGCGTTGCAGTAAATACTTTGACAAATAGGCGGTCAGTCGTTTTTCAACGCCAATCAATTCATTGCGATTTTCACGCGCCGATTCTTTGGCATCATCGTCCGTGGCTTCGTGCATCAACCGACTTTGCACCGAAATGGCGGCTTGTGTCACGCCTAATTCGTGCCGAATACTCGCTACTTTTTTGGGAATGTGTCCTAGAAATTTGCGGTATTCAATGTGTTTCACCGATTAACCAAAATCACCGTCACGGATGCGATAGCGACCTTTGAAAAATCCTTAATCACGCCAAATTCCATTTTCGATCAGTATTTGCGCGGAAATTCCACCATTTTGACCGCTGATAAAAAAGCAGGTTATGATTTATTCAAAGGAAATTGTACGTCTCGCCATGTTGGAGTGACACTTGGCGGATTGTCTTTTGAAAAAATGGGCGTGAAAAAAGATTATTTCAAATTGCGCGGCGGACAATTAGCCGAAGTGGATAATGGACGATTTGACGTAACGAAACTAGAAAAAGACCGTCATTTTTTCAAAGTTCCCGTGTTGCGTAATGTTGAACTCCCGTCGCCGTATTTTCATGATGGTTCCGTCGCTAAATTAGACGATGCGGTTCACATCATGGCGAAAGTACAACGCGACAAAGAATTCACCCATGATGAAGTCAATAAAGTGGTCGCTTTCTTGAAAACATTAACGGGAAAATATAAAAATAATTGAGATCGCGCATTGCTTTAATTTCAAATAATCAACGGCGGTTAATAATTTTTTAACCACGCTAATAAATGTTGCGGAGAATCAATCAGCGCGTTTGCGCCCCACGTTTCTGGCGTGTCCGTCAATTGTAAATAACCGTAAGTCGCGGCGAGTGTTTGCATTTCAGCACGGTTACCCGCCGTAATATCATGCACGGCATCGCCGATATAAACGCATTCACGCGCCGAAACGCCAATTTTTTCACACGCTGCGAACAGTGGCGCGGGATGTGGTTTCGGATTTGGCGTGGTATCCCCGCAAATTACGCACGCGGCACGATGCTGTAAATTGAACGCTCGAACCAGCGGTAGCGCAAAACGTTCACGTTTATTGGTAACAATTCCCCACGACATATTTTGCGCTTCGATAAACTCTAAAACCGCCACCATTCCATCGAAAAACTGGCTGTGTTGAGCAATGTTGTTTTCGTATTGATTCAACATTGTCATCAAAATGGCAGCGCGAGTTTCCTCGCTCACGTCTAACGCCAAACTCACGTTAATCATTGCCATCGCGCCAAATGAAACCTGTGGTTTAACGAATTTGGTGGCGACTGTTGAAAATCCGTGTTGTGTTAAAGCGTCATTCAAACAGGCAATTAAATCAGGCGCAGTATCAACAAGCGTGCCGTCCAAATCAAACAGCACACACGAAATTTTCCGTTTGTTGAGCGCGTTGGAGCGAATTTGCGTCATTATTAAACTGACCGTTTGAAAGCAGCAATGTAATTAACATCAATGTTTTTACTGACTGAAAAATGTTTCGTCAGTGGATTATATTCAATGCCAATCATGCCTTGTAATTCCAGCCCCGCCGCTCTGGCAGTTTGGCAAAGTTCAGACGGTTTGATAAAGGTTTTATATTGATGCGTGCCTTTGGGCAACATTCGCAAAACGTATTCGGCGGCAACAATCGCTAATAAAAAGGCTTTTGGTTTACGATTCAACGTTGAAAAAAACACCATTCCGCCGGGTTTCACCAATTTTGCACACGCGGCGACAATCGAACCCGCGTCGGGAACGTGTTCCAACATTTCCATACACGTCACAAAATCGAAACTTTCAGGTTGTTCATCGGCGAGCGTTTCAACGCTTATTTTTTGATAATGGACGGTTTCCGTTTCGGTTTCTAAAGCGTGTAATTCCGCCACGTCAACCAAATCGCCGCTCAAATCAATGCCCAATGCGTTTGCGCCCGCTTGTGCTAACGCTTCCGTTAAAATTCCGCCGCCGCACCCTACGTCAACAACTCGTTTGCCAGCCATATCGGTGAATTGTTGAATATAGCTCAAACGCAACGGATTGATAGCGTGTAGCGTCCAGAATTCACCTTGTTTATCCCACCAAAGTTCTGCCATTGAACCAAATTTGAGGATTTCGTGCGCGTGTACATTTTCAGTCATTTTTGTTTATTCGGGTTGGTGTAAAAGGTGCGATAGTTTAGCGCATTCGTGGGTTATTCGTCATGTTGACGTGGACGCAAACCAGAATTTGCGCCCACATTTGCGCGTTAGATTACAGTGAATTTACCGCATTTAATTCCGCGAAGGCTTGCGCTAATCGAGCAACCATTCCCAATTGTCCCGCACGTTGCCACGCACGCGGATCGTAATACTTTTTATTAGGTTTGTCGTCACCGTCAGGATTACCGATTTGACCTTGCAAATAGCCTTCGTTGGTTTTGTAATAATCCATCACACCCGCCCACGTCGCCCATTGCGTGTCGGTGTCGATATTCATTTTAACCACGCCGTAACTAATCGCTTCGGCAATTTCTGCGGCAGATGAACCCGACCCGCCGTGAAAGACGAAATCCAAACTATTTTCTGGCAAACCAAATTTTTCAGACACAAACGCTTGCGAATCTCGCAAAATAGTCGGTGTGAGTTTCACATTTCCCGGTTTATAAACGCCGTGAACATTGCCAAACGACGCGGCAATCGTGAAACGCGGACTGATTTTAATAAGTTGTTCGTACGAATACGCGACATCTTCGGGTTGCGTGTACAACGCCGATTGATGCAAATGACTGTTGTCCACGCCGTCTTCTTCGCCGCCGGTGCAACCGAGTTCGATTTCCAACGTCATGCCGATTTTGCTCATGCGTTCTAAATAATGCCCGCAAATTTCAATGTTTTCGTGCAGCGGTTCTTCCGACAAATCCAACATGTGCGAACTAAAAAGCGGTTTTCCCGTCGCGGCAAAATGTTTTTCACCCTCGTCCAATAATCCGTCAATCCACGGCAATAATTTTTTCGCCGCGTGGTCGGTGTGCAAAATAACCGGCACGCCGTAATGTTTCGCCACCGCGTGAACGTGTTGTGCGCCCGAAATTGCCCCTAAAATGGCTGCTTGTTGACCGTCTAATTTCAAACCTTTGCCGGCAACAAATTGTGCGCCGCCGTTTGAAAATTGCACAATGACTGCCGATTGGGCTTTCGCCGCCGCTTCGATAACGGCGTTAATGGAATCGCTGCTAATCACATTGACAGCGGGTAACGCCATATTGTGGGCTTTGCAAAATGCGAAAATCTTTTGTACATCGTCGCCGGTGACAACGCCTGCGCTAACAATATCCGATAATTTTTGTGACATGAAAATCTCCAATTGTGTTGTAAGTATGCCGCGACAGTTTACAACATAATCGCGTTTGCATCTAAAGCCTTAGAATGCCATGATTGAAGGCACTTTCATTTAATTTAAAAAAACCGTTATGAGTAATCAATCCCCCCGTGTTTTAGTTGTCGATGATGAACCCGATATTCGCCATTTGTTGGGTGAAATTTTAGAAGACGAAGGCTATCAAGTCAGCATGGCGGAAAATGCCAGCGTGGCAAAAGTGTTAAAAATATCGATGCCACCCGATTTGATTTTGCTGGATATTTGGATGCCCGACACCGACGGCATTACGTTGTTAAAAGAATGGCTCGCCGAAGAAAAACCGTTGTGTCCAGTGATTATGATGTCGGGTCACGGTTCTGTTGAAGCGGCTGTTGAAGCAACTCGTTTGGGCGCGTTCGACTTTTTAGAAAAACCGTTGTCGTTGGCGAAATTATTATTGATTGTCGAACGAGCATTAGAAGCGGGGCAGAAACGTGACGGATTACGTCAGTCCGTTCATATTGACGTTGAACCGATTGGCAAAAGTGCGGCGATGGCGCGGATAAAAGAGCAATTAAAACGTCTCGCGCAACATAACACGCGGGTGTTATTTGTCGGAGAAGCGGGCGTAGGCAAAGAAGTTTACGCACGTTATTTACACAACAACAGCGCACGCCGTCACGGTGCCTTTGTGAACGTCGCAGTCGGCAGTATTTCACCCGAAAATTCGGCGGTAGAATTTTTTGGCAAAGAAGACGGACACCGAATTTATCAGGGTTTATTGGAACGCGCGAATAACGGCACGTTATTTTTGGGCGAAATCGGCGACATGGATAAAGAAACCCAATTGCGTTTATTGAGCGCGTTGGAATCGAGTTCATTTTTGCGCGTAGGTGGCAGCGAAGCGGTGAATGTCGATGTGCATGTTGCCGCCTCGACGCGCATGGCGTTGGATGAAGAAGTGCGTTTCGGGCGGTTTCGCCATGAATTGTATTATTTGTTGAACGAAGTTTCACTGACGATTCCACCGTTGCGCGAACACAGCGAAGACGTACCGGCGTTGTTGAATTTTTACGTTGATTATTTTGTCACGCACGAAAAATTGGCGTTTCGGCAATTTTCGATGGCAGCGCAAAATTATTTACGCAATTACAGCTGGCGCGGTAATGTGCGCGAATTGAAAAATGTGGTGCAACGCTTAATGATTTTGGGCGTGGGCGAAGATATTAGTTTGGACGAAGTCAAAAATGGTTTGGGCATGACCAGCCCCGACTCGATGATTTTTTCGTCGATTCCCGAATTTTTTAATTTACCACTGAAAGAAGCGCGGGATCATTTTGAAAAAGCCTATTTAGAATATCATTTTGAAAAAAATGGCGGCAGCGTCGCGAAATTATCAGCGGCGGTGGGCATGGAACGCACGCATTTGTACCGAAAATTGCATTCGTTAAATATAAAATTATGAGTGGTGAGAATGTTTGTAAAACGTATTTTGGATGTTGCATGACGAATAACCTACTAATGCGCTAAACTATAGACACTTTTACATTCACCAAAAAACGCATTATGTCGCTACAAAATCGAGTTATTTTAATCACCGGCGCGGCGGGTGGTTTGGGTTCAACCGCCGCATTAACGTTGGCGAAAGCTGGCGCACAAATCATTTTATTAGATAAAAATTTGCCGAAACTTGAAACAGTTTACGACCAAATTTTAGCGAATGGCGGCGTTGAACCGATTATTTATCCGTTCGATTTGGCGGGTGCGAGCGAAAATGATTACGAAGAACTCGCGCAACGTATCGACGAAAAATATGGCGCGTTACACGGTTTATTACATTCGGCGGTGGAATTTAGTTCGTTCACGCCGTTGATTCAATTCGGCATAAAAGCGTGGGGACACACGTTCAACGTCAATGTCCACGCGCCATTTTTATTAACGCGCGTGTTATTACCCGTTTTACAAAAAGCCCCGCACGCTTCAATCGTTTTCACTTCTGATTCATCGGCACGTCTCGCACCCGCTTATTCCGGCGCGTACGGTGTTTCTAAAGTCGCGCTGGAAGGTTTGGCGCACGTTTTAGCTGAAGAATTAGAAGGTGCGGGGAAAATTCGTGTGAATATCTTAATCCCCAGTCCAGTCGATTCGCCGTTACGCAAACGCGCTTATCCCGCCGAAGATAAAACACAACTTCCACCGATGACGGTCTTAGAGCCGATTTATCAGTATTTATTTTGCGACGACAGTTTGGGCGTAACCGGACAAACGATTGACGCGCACACTTTTCATTCTCACATTTCATAAAATTATGGCAGAAAAAGAAAGCATTACGTTAACCCGCGACGTGAACATTATTACCATTCCCGATGGACATATTGGCAAATTAAACGCGGGGGAAATTGTCACGCTGCATCAAGCGTTGGGCGACAATTTCACCGTGCTTACGCCTTATGGTCATTTGGTGCGAATTGCTGGAAATGACGCGGATGCGTTGGGTAAAGAGGCGCATCATTCTGCCGCATTGGTGAATGAAAACACTGTGCAAGCGGTGGAGGAAAACTGTTGGGCGGTGATGAAAACTGTTTATGATCCAGAAATTCCTGTAAATATCGTCGATTTGGGTTTAGTTTATAGCTGCACGGTGAATCCCGTTGCCGAAGACCGCTACCACGTTCATGTTATGATGACGCTCACTGCGCCAGGTTGTGGCATGGGGCCGGTCATTCAGAGTGACGTTGAAAGTGGTATTAAAGCCTTGCCGAGTGTGGCGAGTGTCAATGTCGAAATCGTGTTAGATCCACCGTGGTCGCGCGAAATGATGTCCGAAGTCGCTCAAGTGCAGCTGGGGTTATTTTAAAAAATTTTAGGAGTTCAGTTTATGATTAAAAAGTATTTAACAACGGCAATTTTCGCCGCTTTGATGACACCTGTTTTAGCGAATGCCGCCGAAGGTTTATATTCTTCCGCCAGCACGCCAAATTTGGACACGCGCTGGTACGTTGCGCCGTATGGTTCATTTGTTTTGACTGATGAGAATCGCCATACCAGCGACGGTTGGGGCGGTGGTTTGGCAGTCGGTAAAATGTTGAATGAACATTTCAACGTCGAATTGAAAGGTTTTTATCAAACCTTAGGCAATTCGTCTAATGGGTTAAATTTGAATTCTGGCAATGTTGATATGGCTGGCGGCACGGCTGATTTGCAATACTTTTTCTTCCGTGACAAATACTCGCCGTACGCCGTCATTGGTGCGGGCGCGGCAAATACCAGTTCGCCAAATGGTGATAAAATCGGTTTTATCGGTGAAGCGGGTTTAGGTTTTACTTACGAAATCTGTGACGGTTTTTTCTTGCGTAACGACGTGCGTTATCGCTACAACAACAATTTCGGCGGCAACGACAATAATTCAAACGTATTTGCCAACAACTCAAACAACAGCGATTTTCACGAGATGGTTGTCAATGTCGGTTTCGTGATTCCGTTGGGCGATAAAGTAGAAAAACCTGCGCCAAAAATCGAATTACCCGTTGTGCATCCAACGCCGGTAGCGGATTGTTCGACGAAAGACGATGACCACGACGGTGTCAATAATTGTTTGGATCAATGCGCGGGAACGATTGCAGGCAGCAAAGTCGATGCTCAAGGTTGCCCGATTAGTTTGGAAATTAAAGGCGTGCAATTCAAATACGATTCTGCCGAATTAACACCCAACGCAAAAGTCATTTTAGACGGCGTTGCGGCAAGTTTAATCCGGTATCCGTTAAAAAATTATTTGGAAGTTCAAGGACACACCAGCAGTGAAGGTTCGGATAATTACAATTTACGTTTGTCGCAAAAACGTTCGCAATCTGTCGCCAATTACTTGAAATATAAAGGCGTAACTAATAAATTAACCGCGCATGGTTATGGTGAAAATCAACCGATTTCCGACAACAGCACCGAAGAAGGGAAATCCAAAAACCGGCGCGTTGAATTGATTTGGATTCAGTAATGTAGTGATTAGATTTAGATAAAAAATTAGGAATTGAGCCGCTTACATCCCCGCCGCGAATGGCGGGGTCTTGCGCTACTAAAAGATAAGAAATGCGTGAAATGCGTCCGTTTATCATGCTTTGACAAACTTGCTTCAAAATCAATTGATGACACCGGTTAAAATCAAATCGGCAATGGGGTAGATTTCGTCTCCATCGGAAAATTGTAAATTTTCCACATTCGTTAAAATGTCTTCGCCGTCTAAAATCGATTCGTCGTTGCCTTGATAACTGACCACAAATTCTGTGGCATCGGAATTGGGTATAATTTGATAATCATCTTTTGCACCACTGAAAATCGCGACATCGTTGCCATCGCCACCGTCGATAACATCATTGCCCGCGCCGCCTTCCAAGGTATCGTTACCGCCGGCACCGTTAATCGTATCGTCGCCTGTTTGACCGTCAAACACATTGGCGATTTTTCCGCCGTCGATTTCTTGCAACAAATTATTCAACTCGTTGCCGGTGCCGTTAATCGCCTTCGCACCCGATAAAATCAGTATTTCCACGTTGGGGCTGGTGTTCAAGTCAAAATCTACGCTGGCAATAATTTGATCTTCACCGCCATTTTTGGCTTCGATAATTTTGTCTTCGGTGTTGTTCATGTAATAAGTGTCATCATCCGTGCCGCCGCTTAACGTGTCCATACCGAGTCCGCCGTCCAACGTATCTGCGCCGCTGCCGCCCACTAATTGGTCATTTCCTGCCATGCCTTTCAAGAAATTATCGCCGACATTACCGGTGATTTGATTATTCAATTCGTTGCCGGTGCCGTTGTTATTGATGATTCCCGCGAGCATTAAGTTTTCGACATTTTTGCCTAACGTGTACGACAAAACAGTTTCAACAGAATCGTTGCCGCCCAACTTTACGTTGGCATCGGTTTCGGTGACAGTGTCTTTTAAATTATCGACGATGTAATAATCATTGCCCGCGCCGCCGTCTAACTTGTCTGCGCCCACACCGCCGTTGAGCGTATCGTTGCCAGCATCACCCGTTAATTTGTCGTCCCCTTTGCCGCCGTCGAGCGAATCATTACCGCTGCCGCCGAGTAAAGTGTCGTTGCCGTCGTCGCCGGTTAATTCGTCGTTGCCGTTGCCGCCGTCGAGTAAATCATTACCTGCACCACCGTTTAATTGGTCATCACCGGCGTTGCCCAATAACGTATCCGCACCCGCCATGCCGGACAATAAATCATTTTTTTCCGCGCCGATGAGTTTGTTTTTGTTGGCATCGCCGATTTTCGTGAATCCGTTAATCACAATGCTGGCTTTAATCGCCGCCGTTTCGCCACTGGTTTGAAATTCGGCGTTGTCCAAATCATCGGTGTAACTGACGGTGACGCTGATTTTTTTGCCAATATCGGTTTTGCTCGGATTGTATGTTTCTTTTGTGGCATTTTTAATCGCTACGCCATTGCTCAACCATTGATAACTGAACGCGCCCAGCCCATCCGCATCGTCTAGCGTATTGAGCAACGATAATTTTGTGCCGACTTTTGCGATACCTTGAATAACTACGTTGCCGGTCGGTGGGTTGTTGACGATTTCTGTAATACTGGTGTCGTTTACATTTACCGTCACGCTTTTACTGGCATCGTTAATCAACGTGGCGATTAAATTTTCTTTACCTTCAGTTAATTTATCATTTGAAAACGACACGGCGATGGTACCAGTGCTATTTTTGTCAATCCACAAAAGGCGTGGCAACAGCATTTGGTTATCTACATCTGCGCTGGAAATGCTACCGCTAAACGTTAACGGGAAATCGATGTTGCTTTCGATAGGTACGTTGGTCGTGGTGATTTTGAAATACACGCTTTCGCCTTCGTTCACATTCACTCTATCGACGCTCAACGCATACGTTGGCGTGGCGGCTTGTACAAAAATCGGCGAGCTACTAACTTTTTCAAAGTTGCCCAAACCGTCGGTGTAACTGACTTGTACGCTGATATTTTTGTTCACGTCGTCGTTGATGGGCGTGTAATTCGGTTGCGTTTTGCCGTTGATGATTGCGCCATTGCTGAACCATTGAAAATTAAACGCCCCCACGCCGTCTAAATCCTGCACATTGTTTTGAACGGTCAATATTTGTCCGACTTTCGCGTCGCCGTTAATCAAAACATTGCCAGTCGGTGGATTATTCATCGGGTCATTGACGTTAATGGTCACGAATTTTGACGAATCATTCGATAAGGTGAACGTTAAATTTTCAGTGCCTTCCGTAATTTTGTCTTTCAAAAAACTCAGCGGAATTGTTGCCTTGCCATCCGCACCAACAAAAAACGAATTTGGAATATAACCACCGTTCAAATCCGCCGCTGTTGCGCTGCCACTGACATTCACGTTGACCGCTGTATTCGCGGGAACGTTGGTGGTTTGCAAACTCAAATTCACCGTGTCGCCTTCGTTTATATTGAATTTATCGACGCTCAATGAATACGTTGGTTTTGCTGGCTGTACAAAAATCGGCGAACTGCTAACTTTTTCAAAGTTGCCCAAACCGTCGGTGTAACTGACTTG
>CAIQDI010000016.1 GCA_903870545.1 uncultured Pseudomonadota bacterium | reverse complement strand
GGCAACATCGAAACCAGCGTTGCCGAAAGCCCGCTCAATTGATCGGCAGTCAACGCGCCAAGCTGTATCGTTGTCAGTGATTTTAGTTCTAACGGTGTTAATGCGGCGAGCGTTCCCGAATCGATGGTCGTTATATCAGTTACTTTAGTAATAGTTGTTGTCATGACTCTTCCTAATTTGTGAAAATAAACTGAACAAAATTTGTAAAAATAAACCGAACAAATCGTAAAAATCCGACTAAAATGGGAGCATAAGAGCAATAGATATGTTGGTCAATTTAAATTTTTTTATTTAGGAATCGCCGTAATGCCCCCCAAAAATCGCTTTGGTTCTACCGCTAAAATGCCAAAATTATTACGGCAGCACGCGCTACATTTAGCGATTTTGGCAATTTTATCGCCAGCGATTTGCACCGCCAATCCAATGGGCGCACAAGTCATAAACGGTCAAGTCACCATCGACCAATCGGTGACAGGAATTACCACGATTAAAAACACGCCAAACGCGATTATCAATTGGCAAGATTTCAATATTGCCGCCAATGAAATGACGCGCTTCATTCAAGAAAATAGCCAAAGTGCCGTGTTGAATCGCATCGTCGGCGGCAATCCGAGCGAAATTTTAGGGCAGCTTTTTTCTAACGGAAAAGTGTTTCTCATCAATCCGAACGGCATGGTATTTGGTGCGGGTTCGGTGATTGACACGCAAGGATTGATTGCGTCGAGTTTGAATCTGAGCGACAACGATTTTCAAAAAGGCAATTTTCATTTTATCGCGGGTTCAAGCGCGGGCGATATTGTGAATGAAGGCGTTATTCACGCAGGCAAAGACGGCAATATCGTGTTGATTGCGCCCACCATTGAAAATCATGGCGCGTTGCAAAGTGACGGCGGCTCGATAACGTTGGCGGCGGGACAAGAGTTAATTCTCACCAGTTTGGACAATCCTGAAATTCGGTTTCAAATTCAAGCACCGAAAGACAGCGTGTTAAATATCGGACAATTATTAACCGAAGGCGGCGCAATCAATGTGTTTGCCGGAACCATAAAACACAGCGGCGATATGAACGCCGACAGCGTGGAAATCGACCAACAAGGTAACATTCAACTCGTCGCCAGCCACGCCATTACGTTAGCAAAAGACAGCACGCTTTCTGCCAATAATCGCGTCGGTGACGGCGGAAATATCACCGTTATCGCCGATGGAAAAACCGAATTTTACGGCGACATTCAAGCAAAAGGTGGCGCGTCAGGCAAAGGCGGTTTTGCTGAAGTATCGGGCAAAGAACAATTGATTTTTGACGGCAAGGTGAATTTATCCGCGCCACACGGTAAAAGTGGCAAATTGTTGTTAGATCCGAAAAACATTATCGTTGAAAGTGCGGGAACGGTTTCAGCGACTGGACAAACATTTGCGAATAATTCAGGTTCAGATTCTTCAATTACGCCATTAAGTATCACCAATATTCTCGACACTGGCACCGCGTTAACGCTGCAAGCGAACAACGATATTACGGTCAATGACGATATTATTGTCAGTAATCCAATTGGAAACGGTGGCGCATTTACGTTACAAGCTGGACGTTCGATTGCGATTAACAACGCAGAAATTTCAACGGATGGCGGGAATTTAACGTTGGTCGCTAATGATTCAGGTGCCACTACGAATCGCGATTCGGGAAACGCGGCAATTACATTGACTAACGCGACTATTAACAGCGGTGTTTTACAAATGACCGCGCCTGAAGTCACGTTACAAGATTCGATGTTGAAAAGTAGCGGCTCCATGAATATCAATGGCACGACGGCGGGTATTTCGTTGGCAACAACCACCTTAGAAACAACAGGAAGCACGAGCGACATTAACCTTTTGGGTTCGAGCATTGTGTTTAATAATGCAACGGTGAATAGTGCGAATAATGTGTTGTTAAATGTCAATTTTGTTGGCGGGATTTCTTCAGTCACATCTCCTTCGCTGATTGAAGCAACAAACACCATGACAATTGCCACAATGGCAAACAGTAATGTCGATGGCGCATCGTTGGTATTGCGCGGTCAAAATTTACGCTTGCTGAGTCAAGCAGCCGTGTTTAATTTGATCAGTCCCGCGTTTAATTTGAACAGCTTGGGAAATAGTTTTGCAACATTGGCGGCGAATATCATCGGTTCGTTAAATTATACCAATAACATCGGTTTAACCATTGGTTCGGTGAGTAGTTCGGACGGTGTAACTACTTCAACGACTAGCGGCATTACTGCATCAGGAACCATTAGCGTTGCCACAAACACAGGCGATTTAACGGTCGCGCAAAATGTCACGACAACCGACACATCTTCGACGGCGTTGATATTAAATGCCAATGCCAATGCGACCACACAAACCACTGGCAACATTTTAATTTCAGGTTCACCCACAATTTCAGTCGGTTCGGGTGGTGTTGGGAAATTGTTCACGGGTTCAGTGGCGAACAGCACGGGATTAACAAATTTGGTTGGTACTTCTGGAAGTGGACGATTTCGTTATAACAGCGACGAATCTGTGTCGAATTACAGCACCGCTTTAGCGACTGGATTAAATGCCATTTATCGTGAACAGCCTGTGATTTCTGTTTCGGCAAATCCGCTCACAAAAACGTATGACGGTTCTGCGTACACCGGTGGGAATGGCGTGACGAATACGGGATTTGTAAACGGTGATACGTTGGGGATTTTAACCGGTAGTTTGACTTATAGCGGAACATCGCAAGGCGCGACTAACGTTGGAACTTATGCGATTACGCCAAGCGGTACTGTCAATGGTTTGGGTTATGGAATAAGTTTTGTGGATGGTTCGTTGATTATCAATCCAATTCCTATAATAGTTCCACCAACACAAGTACCGCCGCCAGTTGTCGTTCACCCTACACCGCAAGAAATTATTGATGCTGCCGCTGCTGCTCAAAAATTGATTGACGACAAACTCGCCGCTGACAAAGTGCTGGCTGATGCGGCTGCCGCGCAAAAATTGATTGACGATAAAATTGCCGCTGACAAAGTGCTAGCTGATGCTGCCGCTGCCCAAAAACTGATTGACGATAAAATTGCCGCTGATAAAGTGCTAGCTGATGCCGCCGCTGCCCAAAAACTGATTGACGATAAAATTGCCGCTGATAAAGCTCTCGCCGATGCTGCCGCTGCCCAAAAACTGATTGACGATAAAATTGCCGCTGATAAAGTGCTAGCT
>CAIQDI010000015.1 GCA_903870545.1 uncultured Pseudomonadota bacterium | reverse complement strand
GAAAAGATGTTGCCCTATTCAGAAACGTCTCAGAAACGTCGAAAGTATTGGCGCAGGAAATGCGAGATTAAAGCAACATCCCCCCTGCCCCCCTTCAAAGGGGGGAAAGCAAAAAGCGGGTGGTTGTTTCATCCGTTTGACGTGATAAAAAGCCCTGCTTTCCGAAAGGAAGGTGGGGGTTTTTTGTTGTGTTATGATTTGGTTTTTTGGGGAGAAAATTTTATGGTTAGTTTTACACTGGAATACTGGTTAGATAACGATTGGTATGTGGGCAAATTACGCGAATTGCCAAGTTGTTTTAGTCAGGGGGAAACGTTGCAAGAGCTGGAAGAAAATATAAAAGACGTTTATTTGATGCTGCTCGAAGATGAAATGCCTTTGCCCGCGAATGCAAAAACCAAAATGTTACAGCTTGCCGCATGAAACGTAACGATTTAATTCGATTACTTGCTACCAAGGGTTGCAGTTTGTATCGGCATGGTGGGCGACATGATATTTTTGTCAGTTTAGATGGTAAAAAAGCACCGATTCCTCGCCATGCTGAAATTCAAGACACGTTGGTTAAAATGATAATGAAACAACTGGGTGTTTGATGTTTTGATAAAAAGCTCTGCTTTCCGAAAGGAAGGTGTGGCTTTTTTGCTTTCCCCCCTTTTGAAGGGGGGCAGGGGGGATGTGCTTTAAACTTGGAGGAGGAAAAGATGTTGCCCTATTCAGAAACGTCTCAGAAACGTCGAAAGTATTGGCGCAGGAAATGCGAGATTAAAGCAACATCCCCCCTGCCCCCCTTCAAAAGGGGGGAAAGCAAAAAGCGGGTGGTGGTTTCATCCGTTTGACGTGATAAAAAGCCCTGCTTTCCGAAAGGAAGGTGGGGGTTTTTTGTTGTGTTATGATTTGGTTTTTTGGGGGAGAAAATTTTGAAATTGAAATTCAACAAAGATGTGAGAAAATCAATCGCCGAAGAATTGAAAAAAGTATCAAATTTTGGCGGTGTGGGTTTAGGTTTTATGGGCTACTCGAACAATAGTCCAACGGTTTTATTAGCTGCATTTGTTTGGTGGATAGTTTGTCAAACGACAGCGCATTTATTGATGTCTATTGAGGATGAGGAATAAATATGACTTTTGAATTTGCAGCGTTATTGGGAATGGGGCTTGTGGCTTTGTGGGGTGGTATTGCGTTGTTGTTAGCATTGAAACCTTGGAAAAAAACACAACCGCATTGGGATGAAGCGCATCATCCTTCACACAGTTAATTGTAAAGTGGGTGGTTGTTTAACTCGCTTCGCTTGGTTGTTGTAAACTGAAAACCCCGCCGGACGAAAGGAAGGTGGGGGTTTTTTTATTCAAGCAAAGCCCCCCTAACCCCCCTTCAAAAAGGGGGGAAGATTCCGCCTAAGGCGGTAGAGCAAAAGTGGCTTTTTTGTTGTGGTATGATTTAGGTGGGGAGGTTTGAAATGGCGAAAATTGATGAAGTGAAAGCACGAATTGATTGGCTAAAAGAATTATTCAAAATTGTAGTTGCTGTGATGGTGGCTGATATTGCAGGAATGGCTAAATTGTATTTGGACAAAACCATTGATGAAGTATTTTATATGGGGGGTTTGCTTTTGCCCGTTTTAGTAGTTGTTTGTATCGTCATCAGTAGAAAAATGGAACGTAAAATGAGTGAATTGGAGAACTTGTAATGGCTACATTGGTTATGATTTTGGCATTTGTAATGATTGCTGCGGTGTTAATTTATCCCGTTTTGAAGGTGCATTAGTTGTAAACTGAAAACCCCGCCGGACGAAAGGAAGGCGGGGGGTTTTTGCTTTCCCCCCTTTTGAAGGGGGGCAGGGGGGATGTGCTTTAAACGTGGAGGACGGAAAAAATGTTGCCCTATTCAGATGTTGCCCTATTCAGAAACGTCTCAGAAACGTCGAAAGTATTGGCGCGGGAAATGCGAGATTAAAGCAACATCCCCCCTACCCCCCTTCAAAGGGGGGAAAGCAAAAAGCGGGTGGTTGTTTCATCCGGTTGACCTGATAAAAAGCTCTGTCTTCGGATGGGGCTTTTTTGTTGTGTTATGATTTGCGGGTGAATTTGAAACCAATTGGAGAAATGAAAAATGAGCGTTGTGGCTTTGCATTTGTATGAAAAACTGAATGATGCACCTGACGATAAAGCCCGTTCAAAAGCGATTGTGGAAGCCTTTAGTGAATTGGAAGAACGTTATCCCGATTTGAAAGAAACCGCAACGAAACGAGATTTGAGTGAAACTGAATTGCGGTTGCAAAAAGAAATTCAAGCGACAAAGTTAGAAATCAAGACGGTTGAAGCGAATTTGCAAAAGGAAATTCAAGCGACGAAGTTAGAAATCAAGACGGTTGAAGCGAATTTGCAAAAGGAAATTGAAAAAACACGACTTGAGATTGAAAAAACTCGTGTTGAAATGAGACAAATGGAAATGAATTTTGCCAAAACGGTTCACAAGCAAACGCTTTGGATTATTGGGGCGATTGGTTCGATAATTATGAGTATTCGTTTGCTCGAATGGTTTTTGACGCATTTACCGCATTGATTTTGTGATGAGAAGCGGTTGATGTTTTAACCTGCTTTGCTTGATGTGGTTGTAAAATGAAAGCCGCGCCGGACGAAAGAAAGGCGGGGGTTTTTGTTGTGTTATGATTTGTGGGTGGTTTTTAATTTTGGAGAATTTGAAAATGACAGGCAAAAAATTGAAAGAGAAAAAGTTGATATTTTTCAAAAATAAACTAAACTCCAATCAATTTTTACTTCGTCGTATTTGAATTCCATTATGTCTTTCTTTATTCGCTTTAGTTTTGTGGTTTTTTTAGTGTTGCTGCAATTGGTAGCACCGCTAATTCACGCCCATAAAAACGAGCAATTTAGCATTGGCTCATCGTTTCACCTTCCAGAATTTGAACAAGTTAATGCAATTCCTGCATCCTAAGTTCGAGTTCAATTTTAAAAGAATTTACTTTTTGATTTTAAAACACAGAGGAAAACATCATGACTACTCCATTTACAGTTTTTTCAGGTGCAACATCTGCCTTAACAAATGCACTTTTAGCACCCAATTCTGGCATTTCAGTTAGCAATATCGCACTTAATGCGTCTGCTTCGGATGCCGTTAATCTTTACGACGGCTCTCTTTTACCACTTGGTATTGGCGCGGGTTTATTACTTACTTCTGGCACGACACCAGGGACAATCAATACATCAACCAGCTTTGGGCAAGACAATACTGTTTACGATTCAATCACGGGTATTGCTATCAATTATGATAATGGCGATGCCGATATAAACGCAGTTGTTAATACCGTTTTTCAAACGCAATCTTACGATGCGACAACTCTTGCATTTGATTTTACTGTCTCAGATCAAAATGCTACGTCGGTAACGTTCGATTTAGTGATGGGGTCTGATGAGTACCCAGAATGGGTTGATGCGTTTGTTGATTCAGCGGTTGTTATTGTTAACGGTGTGAATTACGCGCTGTTTAATCATAACGCTTACAACCCGTTAAGTGTTCTTAGTCAAAATCTTGCAGCGGGTTATTTTCAAGACAATGCCAATAATGTGTTGCCCATTGAGTATGATGGTGTGAGCCAGGTGCTAAAAATTGTTGCACCCATTAACGCAGGTATAACGAACCACATCAAAATTGGTATTGCCGATACAGGTGATCACGTTTTAGACACTGGTATTCTTATCGCCAATTTATCAGCGGGTACAACACCAGGTTCAGGAGTTGTCGCCACACAACCAGATACAAGCACCGTAGGCAATGACACTGTAACGGGTTCGGTTAAAGACGAATACTTAGATTTACAAGCTGGGGACGATATTGCTTACGCGGGTGCGGGGGACGATATTGTGGTAGCGGGTGCTGGTAATGACACTGTCTATGCGGGTACAGGTAACGATGAAATTAAAGGTGATGCGGGGGATGACAGTATTGATGGTGGTGATGGAATTGACACTGCTGTTTATGCTGGTTCAAAATCAGATTACCAATTTTCGTATGATTCCGTTACGGGCTTAGAAACAATTAGTAATTTAGCTGATGGGATTGATACGTTACAAAATGTTGAAAATATCAAATTCAAGGACGGAACGTTTGAGTTAGCAAATGGAAATCTTTCATTGTTAACAGCTAGCACTGTACCAACACCACCTAGCAACACACCAGGCATGATTTTCATGACTGGAATTGCAATGACAGGACAAACATTAACTGTGAATGTGTCTGATGTTGATGGTATCAACGGCTCTGTTAGTTGTATTTGGCAATCAAACGGTCAGAATATCCCCGATGCAGTTAGTAACACTTACGTTATTTCTGATGCAGATATTGGTTCAAATATCACCGCCATTGCCACTTACGTTGATAACAAAGGTAATTCAGAAACACTTTTAAGTAATCCAAAAAGTATTATCGCGGCGAATAACGGCGATTTCTCCATTTCCTTGCTCAACATGACAGCACCGATTGGTGCGAGTGTTGTCAATCCACTCACAACGTTAGTTCAAAATGCAATTGATTTAGGCGTTCAACCTACTGAAGCAAATATCATTGTCAAAAATGTTTTGGGCATCGCTTCAAGTGTTAATTTACAACACTACGATTCATTGTTTGTTTTGAACAATCCAACCGCTTTCACAGCTACAGAGCTAAAACTTGCACTTGCAGTGGAAAAAATTGCAGTTGAAGTAGGGATGACGACTTCCCTGGGTGGAGATGAAAATGGCATAGGTTTAACCGAAGCCATTTTGAATTCGTATGAAAACGGGACACCGCTAAATTTAAAAGATGAAGCAACGATTGCAAATATTCTGGGTTTAAATTCGACCAATGCCGCAACACATGAAATTGTGGATCGTAATAAAAACATTAGCGAAGATGCAAAAAACATTGCCGATATTGACAGCCAATGGGCGCAAGCACAAGGTAGCCTAACTGGTAATGGTCTTATTTCTCAAAGCATTAGTGATTTTAGCGTTCATATCAATCAGGCTCCAATAGGCAGTACCGATGTTGTCTTGCAAAGTGGTTTGGTGAACCAGGATTATTACATTCAAGTTTCAGATTTACTCAGTGGTTTTTCTGACCCTGATTTAGAGGCGTTAAATGTTAATAATGTTAATTTAAATCCAGCGGTAGGAACGGTTATTGCGAATGATGGGATGACAATTACAATAGGTCTAACGCCTGATTATACCGGACCTGTTGAGTTCACATACGATGTCGTTGACCCTCAAAGCGCGTCTATTTCTGCAACGCAAATGTTTGTCATAAATTCGCCTAATCAAGCCCCGACCGTCACGTTAGAAAATACAACAGTGTCAGCGGATGAAAACACAAGTATCGCACCCGCGTTAAAAGTTGCAGATATTACAATTGTAGATGATGGTCAAGGCACTAATGTTGTTGGCTTAACCGGTGCCGATGCCGCTAAATTTGAAATTGTTAATAACGCTTTGTATTTAAAAACAGGCACCGTTCTGAATTATGAAGTTAAAAATCAATACGATGTCAATGTTGATGTGTCTGATGATGCTCTTGGTGTTACATTAAGTAATCCTTACACACTTCTCGTTAATGATGTGAATGAAGCACCCGTAATAACAGGTATTTCTGTGGCTAGTGCGACAGAAGATGGCGTTGTTACTTCAATTGATGCCTTAAAAAATGCTAGTGATGAAGATAAAAACAGCATTTTATCAATTCTAAATGTTGCAACATTGCCTGCGGGAATCACTTATGATTCAAATACTCATAATTTTTCATTAAATCCTGCAAATAGTGCATTTCAAGCTCTTGAAAAAGGTGAAAAATTCGCTGTAACCGTTGGTTATAGCGTAACTGACGATACTTTTGTTGTTCCCACGTCAGCAACGTTTAATGTTGTTGGTGTCAATGATGCTCCCACTGTATCAGCCGCTTTGAGTGCTTCCGTTATTGAAGGCGATGCGGTTGTTTCTTTGGCTGCTCTTTCAAATGCAAATGATGTTGATCATAACGCTACACTTTCGGTTGTTAACGTACCAACAACTTTACCAGCTGGTGTGACTTATAACGCAACAACAAAAAGTTTTTCATTTGATCCAACTAATTCGGCTTACACATCATTAACAGCTGGGCAAGTTTCTAATGTAACGATTGGTTATGGTATTTCAGATGGGTTAGCCACAACATCTGATTCGGTCATTTTTAAAATTACTGGTATTGACACAGTCATAGTTACTCCGCCAACTAATACCACCATCAATGGCACAGCGGGCAATGATTCCATAACAGGAACGTCTGCTAATGATTCTATTAGTAGTGGTGCTGGCAACGACACTATAGACGGTGGACTGGGTGCTGATACGATGATCGGCGGCATTGGTGATGATTTATACATTGTTGATAAATCAAAAGATGTTGTTACCGAATCATCAAATCAAGGGACCGACACCGTTCAATCTTCTATCACTTATGAACTTAAGAGTAGTAATGTTGAAAATTTAACATTAACAGGCACAAATGCACTTGATGCTGTCGGCAATGATGCTAATAATGTTATCACTGGAAATTCTGGTAAAAATCAACTTGAAGGTGGTAGTGGCAACGATACTTTAATCGGCGGACTTGGCACCGATAGTTTATCTGGTGGTGCTGGATCTGATTTATTCAAATTTAACGTATTATCTGATAGTTCAGTTGGGACTGGGCGTGACGTTATTAAGGATTTTGTAGCCGGTGGCGACAAAGTAGACTTGAGTGCAATCGATGCAAACACGAAAGTAAGTGGTAATGACGCTTTTACAGCAACAATAGTCGCTTCATTCACTAAAGTTCCAGGGCAGTTGTGCTTTGTTCCCGCAACAAGCTCAACTACTCAGGCTATATTGTCTGGCGATACAAACGGTGATGGCGTAGCAGATTTTGAAATAGCAATGACTGGTGTTTTGACATTAACTTCTGCTTCAATAGTTTTGTAATTTTAAGTCCGTAGCACTTGTAGGTTTGAATCGTAACACAGCCTTTAATTTATAAGGCTGTGTTTAAATGTGAAATCCGCCCCACCACTAAACAAACATTTTAATAGCATTGAGTATAAATAATTAAATCCACGCTACGAGGGTTAAAACATAGCGTGAAAATGCAATTTAATCCCGTTAGGACTATTGTGACAAGTATAATCGACCTACTGTGTCCCCTTTTTTAACAGATTTAGAACCCCATTCTGTTTTCTAGATTCTGGCTTTTTTATGTGGGTATAAATCAAATAATCATTGCCGCCACACGCATTGTTTAATCGAATCTAAACGCGCTTCGTGGGCGTGTAATTCTTCTTCGTCGCAACGCAAAACCGCTAACGCCGGACGATTGGCTAACATTCGGACGATGATTTTAGTTGAAACTTCTACGTTGGATTCGGCGGCACGGCTTTCATTCATCAACGAAAACTGTCCGCCGGTCATCATCAAAAACACTTCGGCGAGAATTTGCGCGTCCAACAACGCGCCATGTAATTCACGATTTGAATTATCCACGCCATAACGTTTGCACAGCGCGTCCAAATTATTGCGTTGCGCGGGATGACGTTTTTTTGCATCGGTAAGCGTATCAAAAACGGTGCTATACGTTTCAATCGTCCGCCCATTTGGCAAACGCGCCAATTCATAATTCAAAAAACCCACGTCGAATGGCGCGTTGTGAATAATTAACTCGCTGCCTTGAATGTAATCGATAAAGGCATTCGCAATTGAATCAAACTTGGGTTTGGTCGATAAAAATTCGGTCGTTAAACCGTGAATATTCAATGCGCCTGGTTCGCTATCGCGTTCCGGATTGAGATAAACGTGGAAATTATTGCCCGTCAAACGACGGTCAATCAATTCTACACAACCGATTTCTACAATTCGGTTGCCGTCTTTGGTGCTTAAACCAGTCGTTTCAGTGTCGAGTACGATTAAGCGACTTGCGTGTGTGTGTTCCATTATTTTTCTTCGTGGTCTGTAAATTGAATGGCGTGCAAACGAGTGTACGCACCATTTTTTGCTAATAATTCACGATGCGTGCCTTCTTCAACAATCCGCCCCGCATCAATTACCAAAATTTTGTCAGCATTTTCAATGGTCGATAAGCGATGCGCGATCACCAACGTGGTGCGATTGCCCATCACTTTTTGCAATGCCGCTTGAATATAACGTTCCGATTCGGTGTCTAACGCTGAAGTTGCTTCATCCAAAATCAACAACGGCGCGTCTTTCAATAATGCTCGCGCTAACGCCAAACGTTGACGTTGTCCACCCGAAAGTTTCACGCCATTTTCGCCGATTTCAGTATCCAAACCTTTGTCGAATTTATTGATAAACTCAATTGCGTAAGCATCGGTTGCGGCTTGCGTAATCGCTTTACGACTTGCGCCCGCCAAACCACCGTACGCGATGTTGTTCGCAATCGTATCGTTAAATAACGTCACTTGTTGATTCACTAGCGCGATTTGGTGACGCAAATTACCCAATTGGTAAGCGTTAATGTTCACGCCATCGAGCAAAATTTCGCCTTGTTCGTAACGATAAAAACGCGACACTAAATTTACCAACGTACTTTTACCGCCACCTGACGCGCCGACTAATGCAATGGTTTCGCCTGCTTTGGCGGTGAAACTAATGTCGGTTAACGCAGGTTCTTCCATGCCGTCATAACAAAATGTGACGTTTTTAAATTCTAAATCACCGTGACAACGTGCCACGTTATAAACGCCGTCGTCAATTTCAGATTGTTCGTCTAACACTTCAAACAACGATTCGGCGGCAACAATTCCGCGTTGAATATCGCTGTTTGCGTCGCTGAGTTGGCGGATTGGACGTGGCAATAAAAACGCCGCCGTTAAATAACCGACAAATGAACCAACGCTCGATTGTTCCATAAAAAACAGCGCGGCATACATCAACACCGCCAACGCAATCGCAATAATTAGCTGCATCAATTGATTGTGAATCGCCGAAGTGCTGATAAGTTTCAACGATTGCCGACGATTGTGTTCACTGCTGTCGATGAAGCGTTGACGTTCATAATTTTCGCCACCATAACTACGCACCACGCGATGTCCATTCACCAATTCAGACGTGATATGCGTCATATCGCCGATGGATTCTTGAATTTTTTTACTGAGCATCCGAAGGCGTTTGCTGACGTAACGCACCAGCCACGCAATAATCGGCGTAATTACCAGAAAAATCAGCGACAACCGCCAATCGATATAAAACAAATAACTCAACAAGCCGACTGCGGTTAAACCTTCTTGTACCACTTTTCGGACAGCATCGGTCGTGGCTTGCGCGACTTGATTCACGTTGTGCGTGATGCGCGAAATCATGTAACCGCTGTTGTTGGAATCAAAATGCGCGGTTGGAAGTTGCGTGTATTTCTCGAAAATTTCACAGCGCAACGTGTGAATGACGTTCGACGACACTTTGGCTAAAAAGTAATTGCCGAAATATGCGCCAATGCCGCGCACGATAATCAGACCGCTAAATAACAACGGCAAGTAATACAGTTTTTCGTGGGATTTGGCTTGCAAGGTGTCAATGATTTCTTGAATCATTTTCGCAAACAACGGTTGCGTTGCCGAATACACCAAAAAACCAATAATGCTGATGAAAAAGAATTTTCGATGTGGTTTAACGTAAGTGACGAGACGTTTGTAGATTTCTAAATTGGTTTTTTGCATGACTTAGAGTTTTATCCCAGTTTTTCTTGCTATAGTATAAATGTCTTTTTTTGGTGAAATTATTAACGACGGGGCAATTTTTTGTTCGCCCAGCGCGAGATTTAACGCCGTTAAAAGTTTAATTTTTTTGTCTAAAGTCGCCTCAGAATCTTGTGTTTCAACATATAAATCAATGTCACCGCCTTTCGCGTTATCATTGCCCCGCGAACCAAAAAGCATCAAGTGTGCATCAAGGTGGTGTGAATTCTAGTCACATTGAACTAAAAACGCTATGATTGTGTACCCGATTTAACTTACTGGAGGAAACGTGTGACAGAAATAACAAATAGAAAATCACTTGATTTAGGTTGTAATAATCGCCCTCGTAATCCCTATAAATACGAGAAATTGTATGGGATTGATTTAACACCTCAAGTTATTGATGGCATTACTTATGCTGAAGCTAATTTAGCACTAGAGCCAATTCCATTTGAAGATAATTATTTTGACTGTGTTAGTGCTTTTGACTTTATAGAACATATTCCCAGACAGTTATTGTCAGTGGATACGAAGAAAACGAGATTGCCTTTTATCGAATTGATGAATGAAATTTGGCGAGTATTAAAACCAAATGGTATTTTTTACGCGCTAACACCAGCTTATCCGTCAGCAGCCGCATTTCAAGACCCTACACACGTTAATATCATCACTAAAGAAACGCACTCTTATTTTTGCGGGGACGCGCCAATGGGTGAAATGTATGGATTTCATGGACGTTTTGAAAAAAAACGGGTTGAATTTGTTGTTCCAAAAACAGCTTTGACTGCTGAAAATAACCGCGCAAAAAAATGGTATAACCTAGAAAAAAGAATCATCAATCCAAGTCGTTTGAGTCATTTACTTTGGGAACTACAAGCTAAAAAATGAAAATAACATCAGAAAACCCTTTAATTTCCATTGTTATTGCAACCTATAACGGTGAAAAATTTTTAGCTAAACAAATCGATAGTCTTTTGAATCAAACTTACAAAAATTTTGAAATCATTGCCGTCGATGATTGTTCTACAGATGAAACATTAAACATTCTCAACGAATATGCCGCACAACATGACAATTTTACCGTTGTTAAAAACAATTGTAACTTGGGCTATGTCAAAAATTTTGAAAAAGGTTTTTTACTCGCGAACGGTGATTACATTGCGCCGTGCGATCAAGACGATATTTGGTTATCAGAAAAAATCGACATTTTACTCGACAACATGACAGATTGTGAAATTGCTTATTGCAACTCCGTTTTTATTGATAGTGAAGATAATTTAACAGGGGATTCGTTAGCAGATAGAACAAATTTTAGCGATTTTGATAATCCGCTAATGTACGTTATTGGCGCATCTGCCCCAGGTCATGCCATGTTGATAAAAAAAGACATCGCAATGAATGCAATGCCTTTTCCTGTTTTATTTTCACATGATAATTGGTTGGGTTTTGTCGCTACTTTTAGCGGCAAAGTTAAACTAGTCAATCGGATACTAGTTCATTATCGCCGTCATGACAGCAACGTTTTTAGTACAGTTCATAAAAAGAAAAAAATTAAAGAAACCAAACAACAAAAACTTGAAAAAGCGCAAGAACGCTTACAGACGCTGTATGAAAAATGTCCAAATCATTTGCCTGAAAAAGAAATTTTGGCTCAACTTTGTAAAAGTTATGAATCCTACGCTTTTAGTAATAATTTTTTGAGAATGAAGCTGTTTTTTCAACACCGCAATAAAATTTTACTATACAAAAAACATAGTGAACTGCGCCGTAAACTCTACTGTTTAAAAGTATTTTTTAAAATAATATGAATACAAAATTAGTGTCAATTGTTGTTACCACTTACAACGGTGAACGATTTTTAAAAGCGCAATTAGACAGCATCATTGCTCAAACGTATCAACCAATTGAAATTATTGTTGTTGATGACGGTTCTACAGATAATACGTTGAACATTTTGAATGAATACGCAACAAATCATAAAAACGTTAGCGTTATTAAAAACGAGCAAAATCTTGGTTATGTCAAAAATTTTGAAAAAGGATTTTCGTTAGCAAAAGGCGATTATATTGCGCCGTGTGATCAGGACGATGTTTGGTTGCCAACAAAAATAGACGTTTTAGTTAATCACATCGGTGATGACGCAATTGCATATTGTGATTCTGAATTTATAGATGGTGCAGGACAGACATTAAACAAAAAAATGAGCGACACCAAAACACTCACTGATTTTGACAGTCCACTAATGTACATTGAGGCGGGAATTTCTGCATTAGGTCATGCAATGTTAATCAAAAAAGAAGTTGTATTCGCAGCAATGCCATTTCCCACGCTTTTCTCACACGATAATTGGCTTGGTTTTGTAGCAACTTTTTCAAGCAAAGTGAAATTTGTCGATGAAGTTTTAGTGCAATATCGTCGGCATGACGCGAATTTAACCAATGCGTTACATAAAAAAGATAGAAAGAAAAATATACATCAAAAAACAAAACAAGAACGTTTAGAAAATGCGTATCAACGTTTAACAGCCTTGTATGAAAAATGCCCAGATGTTTTACCTGAAAAAGAAGTGATTAGACAATTACGCAAAGGTCACGAAAGTTACGCATTACGCTATAATTTTTTGAGAATGCGTTTGTTTTTTCAACACCGCGATAAAATTTTACGCCACAAAAAATATCAGTATCCTCAACTCAAACGCTGTCTGCATTGCGTTAAATTTTTTTTCAAAACCATTTAATTTATGAAAATTCCTTCTAATGTAATTATTAGTCGCACCGACAGTATTGGTGACGTTGTTTTGTCTTTGCCTCTAGCGACAGTTTTAAAACAAAAGTTTCCTGACATGATTATCGGTTTTATGGGAACAAAATATACGCAATCTATTATCGAAGCCTGTAGTGCTGTTGATTTTTTTATTGATGTCGAAGATTTTTTAACAAATGAGATTACGTTAGCAGGTCAAAAACCACAGTGTATTATTCATGTTTTGCCGCGTAAAAATATCGCCAAACGAGCGAAAGAGTTGGGGATTTCACTTCGTATTGGAACGATTAACAGACTTTATCATTGGGTGATGTGTAATAAATTTGTTAGATTAAGCCGCAAAAATTCGCCGTTGCATGAAGCTCAACTAAACTTAAAACTGCTTAAACCTTTTGGGATAAAAACGGATTATTCACTCTCAGAAATCACAGATTTATTTTCACTGACAAAAATTTCTGAATTGCCAAAAAAATTTGCAGATTTATTGCAAGCTGATAAGTTCAAGTTAATTTTGCATCCGAAATCACGCGGTAACGGTAGAGAATGGGATTTGAATCACTTTATCGCTTTGATTGAACTACTTGATTTAAATAGATTTCAAATTTTTGTATCGGGAACAGATGCTGAAAAAGAATTTTTACAACCGTTAGTTGATAAAGTTGGGCATAAAATTACAAATTTAATTGGTTTATTAACACTTCCCGAATTTATTTCTTTTATTGCTGCCTGTGATGGCCTGCTAGCTTCGGGGACAGGCCCCGTACATGTTGCAGCGGCATTGCAAAAAAATTCATTCGGTATTTATCCGCCTATGCGTCCGATTGACCCAATGCGTTGGCAACCCATTGGCAAAAAAGCACAATTTTTTGTATTAAATAAAAAATGTAATGATTGCAGACCGGCAAAAACACACTGTGCGTGTACTCAGGCAATTCAACCTTCGGAAATTAAACAAGCATTAGAACTAATTTGTCAAAGATAAATGCTCACTTAAATAAACCGCTCCAACTTCATTCAAATGATTATTGTCTCGATAAAGTAGTTTATTTGCTTTGATAGCCCAGCAATATGCTTCGTCGCATAACGCGGATACGGGATCCAGCACTTTCACATTTGGAAAATCACGCAACACAGATGTAACAATTTCAAGATATTTTTTTCGGCGAGAATCTACCAATGAGCGCGGTACAGCGCAGGGGGATTTTGCTTCTTCGCCGCTAAGTCGCCAAGGGCGTTTTGTACACACAATCGGTTCAAATTCTAATTCTGGAATATCGAGAATAAAGACAATTTTCTTATTCGCTTGCGTTAAACGTTGTAAGGTTTTTCGCATTCCGTTTTGAAAAACAAAATACGGATTATTAGTTTCTTTTAAACTTGAAAAATCCAACGGCGGTTTTTTAGGCATAAAGGTTTTTTCGTTGATTTTTGTGACGGCACGGCTTGCCAAAATTACCGTTTCGATAGACGACGTGACGATTGCCATTTCTAACAATTCATTGATAAGTGGCAAACAGGTTTCGTTTGGATAGATGGGATTGTCGAAAAAAGGGAAGCAACCCCCCAAACCACGGTTGAGTAAATTACCACCTGTTAATTTTGTATCTCGAATCAGCCAAGAGTACAGATGGTTTGCGTGACTATCGCCCAGCAATAATGCGGTTGGTGGCGATTGGGCATTTTGCACAAGACAAAATTCATTTTTCGAGAAATTTTTATAAGGCACTTTACCGTATTTATCGACGCATTTTTTTTCAAACACCAAACCATTGTTGGCAAATAAATCGTTACCTAATTCACCTTCCACCCAATCTTGTGTAAATGTGTAGCGACCAGAATAGCCTTTGTATTGTTGGACAATATAGCCAGCTGAACCGATTAACAGCAAGACCGCCAACAATCCTAAACTGATAAATTTTGATTTTTGAAAACGTACGTTTTTTTCAACAAATTGATACGTCAAAAACGCCAAAACAAAACTAATCACTAAAATCAAAAGTCTTAATAACGCACTTAACTTTTCAATCTCCGTAATTCGCGCAAAACTCAATAAAACCCAATGCCACAAATACAGCGGATAACTAATCAACCCAATAAAAACGGCAATTTTACTCGCTAAAATTTTACGATTAAACCACGCCGTTTCACCTGCAAAAATCAAACTCGCCGCGCCAATCGTTGGCATCAACGCCCACCACGACGGAAACAGAATTGTTTTGCTGTCTAAAAAAATCCACCCAGTAAAAATCAATAAAACGCCAAACCACGCCAGCCAATTTGAAAATCGCTCGGCTTGTTTTTTACCAATTGAATAAATGCTTAAATAGGCAATCAAACTGCCAATCAACAATTCCCACGCGCGTGAAGTCAGAAAAAAGAAAACTTCGGTCGGTTTGTCGTCGATTTGAATCACGTTGCACAAAAACGAAATGCCCAAACAGGTAGCAATAATCACCAACAGATTGATGCGAAAACGTCCGCCCAAAATCAACAGCAACGGAAACGCTAAATAAAATTGTTCTTCAATTGCTAGTGACCAAAGATGCAACAGCGGTTTGAGTTCTGAATCAATATCGAAATAACCCGATTCACTTTGTAACACGAAATTTGAAATATAAATCGAACCAGCGGCGATGTGTTTGCCTAAAAGTTCATATTCATTTTCGAGCAAAATATACCAACCCGCCACCAACGCAAATGTCAGTACGACAATCAACGACGGAAAAATACGTTTAATTCGGCGGCTGTAAAAGTCGAGCAAGCTAAAATTATTTTGGCTTTGCTGTTTAAGAATAATGCTGGTAATCAAATAGCCCGAAATGACAAAAAATATGTCAACTCCAATAAATCCGCCGCGTACAAATTTTGGGAAAGCATGAAAAATGATGACCAAAAGAATTGCAACAGCGCGAAGTCCGTCAATATCGGGGCGATAAGAAAAATTGGGATTGTGTGGCGTATCGGACATATTTTTTTGGGGGTAATTTAAAAATCGCGACAACAGCTTAAATCTTACCAGTCATTCGCATAAACAACATAAAAATAGAAATCAATTGAAGCAATCCAACGCCCACGCCGACGGTTAATATGGTGCGTGATAATTCTGCTTTTGCGTCGGATATATCACGTTGCAAATCGGCTCTTACCAGCTCAATTTGCAATTCGATTTCTTTAATTCGAGCATCTAAATCTTTGTTAGTCGTTATATCGTCGAGGCGATAATCACGCTTAATCTGGTCAATGATTGCTGCATTCAATTCTTGATTGGACGCATTCATCCCAGTCTTACCTGATTTTTGGTGAAGGTATTGCCCACAAAAAAGCCCTATTAGCGAAAACTGCCATAGGGCTTGAATTTATTGGTCGGGACGATAGGATTTGAACCTACGACCCCTTGTCCCCCAGACAAGTGCGCTACCAAGCTGCGCTACGCCCCGACGATTTTCAAATTGTAGCACAAAGTTGCACATAGTTGCACATACTTGCTCAATCTGAGTAAACCTATTATCCAATAACGAGTTGGTGTAAGCATATCAGCTCAACAATCGCTTATTTTTTGTGCGATTGTTGAGCTTTTTAATGCACTTTTTTTATCAAATGTAATACCATAATAAAGTCATAAACAATAATATTATTTTTAATTGCGTCATGATACGCAAGGACAGCACAGCTCATGAAAACCCGTAATTCAATTATATGGTATTTACCTTTTTTGATGACGATAATGGCAACTTCTAGTAGTTACATTGTCGAAGATATTTCCGAGATTACTCAAATCAATAACACTGACAATGATGTCACCCTTTCTCAAATCGATTCGAATAAAATTGCCACTATTACTCAAATTGGCTCGAAAAACGATGTTGACACTGTTAACGGCAATAAAACTACCATTTCTCAAATAGGTAATGAAAATACGGTGAATAGCACAGATACCAATTCATTTAGCATCTATCAAAGAGGCGATATGAATGAGGCGACCGTGACGGGCTATAGTGGTTCAGTTGTTATTAGGCAAATTGGCTTCAACAACATTTCCACCGTGTCGCAATAAATTTTTTAACGTTAAATCAACTAAAAATTATCGAATATTTTAAGTGGATTTACACTTTCCATTTCACACGCAACTTGTTTGCCGTCAAAAACCCCAATCACAACGACTTCAAAAGATAATCAGGGCAATCGTCAATTTATTGAACAACACGGTCAAAATAATCACGCCAGCATCAGTCAAACCGGTGAATGTCATGAAAGCAGCGTCTCGCAAACCGGAAATTCTAATAATGTTGTGATACGTCAAAAAAACCGATGAAACTTTGCACGATTATTGCTTTATGTTTGATTGCACCCGTCGCTCTTGCGATTGAACCTAAATTTTGAAATTGGCGGGTTGGGTTGGTTATCGATGAAAAGCTGTCGCGTGTGGGACATTCATTTTCGTCAACGATTGGAATACAATTAAACAAGTCGACACGATTACGATTCATGAACGTTTTGGTTTTTTCGCAGGCAATGTGATTTGGATAGACGCGAATGAAAATACCGTATTTCAAAATCGTGTGGGAATTCGTGTCAGTGCAATAGAAGAAAAAGCGCAAGCCACGCCTAACGCATTGAAATCGTATTTACAGCAACACAAAGACATTTATTTTAGGTTTATTTATGATTCGTTTATTGATTACATGTCAACTATGCTTTTTGTCTGGAACGGTCATGGCTAATAGTAGTCGCACGGTCGAAGATATTTCTGTAATCGCTCAAATCAATAACACTGACAATAGCGTCACCCTTTCTCAAATTGATTCGAATAAAATTGCCACTATTACTGCAACTAGTTCGGATAACGACATTGTCAACGGCAATATAGGCAATCAAAATGTTGTGAATAGCACCGCTGATACCAATTCATTTAGTGTTTATCAAAGAGGCAATTTCAATGAGGCAACCGTGACCGGCGATAGTGGTTCTGTTGTTATTAGACAAATTGGTTCCAACAACATTTCCACCGTGTCGCAATAAATTTTTTAACGTTAAATCAACTAAAGATTATCGAATTCAATGGCTCGTCATCAATTTTTTTATATTTTATTCACCTCAATTATTTTAAGTGGATTTACACTTTCCATTTCACACGCGGCTTGTTTGCCGTCAAAAACTCAAATGACAACAATACAAAAAGATAATCAGGGCAACCGTCAATTTATTGAACAACACGGTCAAAATAATGAAAAAGTTGTCGAGCAAAATGGCAACGACAACACGCTGACGTTAAAACAAACGGGACAAGATAATCACGCCAGCATCAGTCAAACCGGTGAATGTAATGAAAGCAGCGTCTCGCAAACCGGAAATTCTAATAATGTTGTGATACGTCAAAAAAACCGATGAAACTTTGCACGGTTATTGCTTTATGTTTGATTGCACCCGTCGCTGTTGCGATTGAACCCAATTTTGAAATTGGCGGGTTGGTCATCGATGAAACGTTGTCGCGTGTGGGACATTTATTTTACGAAGAATTCGTAAATGATTGGGACGCTTCTAAACAAATCGGCACGATTACCGTTCATGAACGTTTTGATCCTTTCGCGGGTAATGTGATTTGGATAGACGTGAATGAAAACACTGTATTTCAAGATCGTGTAGGAATTCGTGCCAGTGGAATAGAAGAAAAAGCGCAAGCCGCGCGTGACACATTGAAATCGTATTTGCAACAACACAAAGACATTTATTGAGGTTTTTTATGATACGTTTATTGATTGCGTGCCAATTATTGTTGTTGTCTGGAGCAGTGATGGCAACAGAACTAGTGTTTCATTTCACCAATCCCAATTTTGGTGGCAATGTCGGAAATGGAACTTTTTTAATGAATCAAGCCGATGCTCTAAATAGTTTTAAAGCACCTGTTGTAGTGACAACAGCTAAAACGCAAATTGAAACATTTAAAGATAATTTACAACGCGCTATTTTAAACCATCTTGCTACCTCAACCACCGACGGATTATTCGATACGAACGGCAATGTCAAATTGGGAACGGATCTTAATTTTGATTTAAATAACGATGGTCAAAGTGATTTTTCAGTCAAAGTGGGCGATACAGCAACCGATGGCAATCTCAGCATTTCGATTACAGACGGTCTCACTAGTACAACGTTAGTTGTTCCAAGTACGGTAACAAAGCCATGAATCACTTAATTTTCAAATTACTGAACAGTTTATTGGCAACCGTATTTTTAATTTCTTGTTCGGGTGCTTTTAAACCAATTAGTTCCGACAAAGCTAGCACAGATTATCATTCAGGAATGTCTGATTTATTGCGTTCATTGCCGCCGCCACCACAGCCCATTATCGTCGCAGTTTATAAATTTAGGGATCAAACAGGGCAATATAAAGGTAGCGATACGTTGATGCAGTATTCTACGGCGGTGACACAAGGCGCAACATCGATGCTAACTCGTGCTTTGATGGAAGCGGGAAATGGAAAATGGTTCACCGTTGTCGAAAGAGAAGGACTGACCGATTTGATGAATGAACGCAAAATTATTCAGCAAACGCGCGAAATGTACGCTGGCGATAAAAAAAATGAATCTCAAATTCCGAGCCTGCCGCCCTTAATTTACGCACCCATTTTATTGGAAGGCGGTATTATTTCTTATGAAAGCAACTTATTAACAGGTGGAATGGGTGGTTATTATTTGGGCGTTGGCGGATCGAGTGAATTTAGACGTGACACCGTAACCAGTATGTTACGCGCGGTATCAGTGAAAAATGGCGGCATTCTAACCCAAGTCGATGCGAAAAAAACCATTCTTTCATTAGAATTGGATTCGGGATTATTTCGCTATATTGCGTTCAAACGATTGTTGCAAATCGAATCGGGCGTTTCAAGTAATGAACCGCCACAAATGGCCGTCATGGAATCGATAGAAGCGTGTGTTTATGGAATGATTATTGAAGGATTCATTAGTAACACATGGAGTTTAAAAAATAAAAAACTGGTCAAGCCATTGGTTGAAGATTATTTGAAACAACGCGATTCTCAAATGGTTGCCGAATTCGATGCTGAAGGACGCATTATCAATGTAACGCCTAAAAAACTAAATAATTTCAACGCTATTTCAGAAAAATAGCTTTTTGTGTAACTGACGTTTTAAAAAAGGGAGTCTATATTTTTAGATTCCCTTTTTTTATGTGGCAAATTACCTACTGTTCCAAAAAATTGTGCGATATGCCTTAAAAAATCTATTTATATTTAAGAAAAATTGCGCCAATGCCTTGAATTTAAAAGTTAATTTTGAAAGGCATAATTATTGCCGGTTAGACGAGGTTGCTAGTTTTTTTAGTCACGTTGTTACACAAAACTTTTTTAAATTTTAGGAGGATTTATGCTCGATAAACAAATGCCGCCACATCGGCAAAAGCGCAGACTCGGTTTGATTGCGCTTGCGCCGATTGTGACGGCGATGGCAATGATTCCGCCATTGACTCAAGCCGCTGTCGCACCCGTCACAGCGACGGCAAAATATGACACGATGAGCGGTAAAGTGATCGTGACGGGTAAAACCGCTGTTACGGTTGGCGTAGGCGCAAAAGTGTCCGTGTTCGACGCAGCCAATCACATTGTGTTGTACACCGTGAACACCGACACCACCAACACATTCAGCATGAAATTACTGAGCGCAACCTCCATTCCGTGTTTGGTGCGTGTTGAAGTGACCAGTCCAAAAAATAATTCACAAACGCAATTATTAGTTCCCGTCGTTGGTGCTGATACATCGTGCGCGACAACGGCGGCGGTGCCAGCGTGTGCGATTACCAAACCCGCCAGCGATACCGAAATTTTTGCTGGAAGTTCGCTTTCTTTTGAAAGTACAAAAGTAAAAGGCGATTATGTTTGGTCAATTAGTGACGGTTCCGACGATGTGGCACAACAGACTTTTAATCATCCTTTCCCCTCTGTCGGTAAATATCGGGTGATATTGAAAGTCACCAACAATGGCGTGCAATGTTTGGATGATGTGATGGTGTCGGTGATTCCACCGAAAGGCACGAATCCCAATGGCAAAGTACCTGAACACGCGCCGCCAACACTGGGCGAAGCATTGCCAAAAGACAAAGCAGGCAAAGTCACTAACGACGAGGGCGCGTATGTCGTGTTGCCATTTGAAGAAATGGGAATGCAAGGCGGCAGTCAGGTGAATTTGCCGTACAACGTGATGATTCCGTACAACTCATTAAACGCGCAGGTTTTACAGAAAAAAGCACATAAACCGCCGCTGATTGAAGACACAGATGTCAGTGTCGTTTATTCGGCAGCGTCAAACGTGAAAGATCCCGCTGGTAAAGATTCGATTAACTCCACCAGTCAAAATTTATTCGACAAAAACCAAGTCGGCACCAATTACGATACCGTCGCGAGTAAATTGGACGTAGCCACGGGCAAACCATTGAAAAACGTTTTTATCGACGGGCAAGATTACCGCCAAGCGAAGATTCGTAAAACCGAACAATGGGACAGAATTCATCAACCTTATGCTAAAGAAACGGGCGTTGATGAAGTAGGCGCAGCATTCGCTGATGGTCAAAACCGTTTTACGCCATTCTTTGCGCCCGCTTTACCCGATCAAGGTGTGCGCGGTTATGTAGATAATTCGCAAAACATGCGCCAAATGCCAGGGATTAAAAATCCGTATGTGAAAAACGATCCACAAAAATTTAATTACAACTCGCAACAACAAGCGTTTGTGGCGCAATTTATTCCCGTCAGCGATATTGACGATCAAGGGCGCACCAATCCTTATCCGTTAATGCGTGTCGAAGCGAAAATTGGCGATAAAGTCATCGCTAAAACCGACACCGTTTATACCACCGCGTCTGAAACCCGTTGCCGTGAATGTCATGCTCAAGGCAAAATTGCAGGCGATGAAGATGTTTGGCGGATGCCAGTTTCGGTTGATGAATTAACGGTGAATGGTAAACCAGGAGCGGCAACGGGCGCAGGCAGTTTTGATCCAGGTGCGGATGCAACCAAACCTTGGCCGCCCGCGATTCATAATAAATTCGACGATAAAATTGCCGATAATCCTGATTTTACCAACTTGGCAAAAGGCGTGAACGACCCCAAAAGTGTGATTTATATTCCTCGCGATCAAAACAATTTGCGAACGGATCGGGTGAAAGAATCGCGTTGGGTAAAAGTCGATGCAGCTGGCAAACCTACCAGCGAAACCAGTTCCACAAAACCTGCGAATGCAGACGGTTGGAAATTACAAGTACGTTTGAATTTCCGTGAGCCAGAAGAAGAAGGCGGTAATTCGTGGGTTGAACAAGAAAAAGCGGCGGTATTTAACACGTTAATCATGCACGATTACATGGTGTATTACGGGCCAACTCCTGCAACGGGTAAAACATGGCCAGCGAGTTATTCAACGCAAGTGGCTGATTCGTATGCCGACGACAAAGGTAAATCTCGCGCCCAACCGATGTATTTCTGTTCGGGACATCATCAAAGTGCGCTCAAAGCGGACGTAGGCATTGTGGCGCGTTCATTCCAAACCAATCGTTCGGATTATTCCAAAGCCTTCCACGCTTTCCACGGCAAAATGCAAGTTTATAAAGCAGACGTAAGCGCGGCGGTCAGTGCAGATGGTTTGGCACATAAAAAAGGTGATTTGATTCGTGACGAACGCGGACATCCTAAAATGTTAGGCGGTCGCGGTTGGGATTCTCAACATAACGATGATAATGGCGTGCCGTTGACAGCGGATAAAACAACGGGCGAATTAACCGTTAAAACGGTTCCTACTTATGAAGCGGCAAAAAACAATTGGCGACCTGATTTATTCCCAGCGGATAAAAATGGCGAACCGTTGGTTAAATCCGATGCAAAAGTAGCAGACGAAGACAGTTGTAACAAATGTCACACGGGTTCGACTGAAAAAAGTTACCGCGATATTCATCACACGGCTGGTTTGAAATGCGACAGTTGCCACGGTGATATGTTGGCGGTCGGTAACGTGTATCCGAATAAAGATTACAACGCCAATTTAACGGGCGGCGGTGCATTTACGGGTGATTCGATTAACTTCCGTAGACCGTGGTTAGATGAACCGAATTGTGGTTCGTGTCATGTTGGCGATGGTAATCTTGGCAAAGATGGCAAAGGTGAAAACTTCAGTGCGGGCGTTATGCGTCAAGCGTGGAAAGCGGGCGATAAAACGGGATTTAGTAGCGACCCCATCAACGCGCGTTTTGCAGTAATGCCGAACAAAGAATCGCGTCCTGAACAAGTCACCGCGCCTGATAAAACGAAAACGCCGACTATTACGGAAGATAAAACGAAACCGATTGACCCTGTTACAGGGAAATATCCAACGATAACGACGTATCCTTCGGCATCGAAATACGTTGGCGCACCAGTTTCACAAACGTTATATCGTAAAAGTGCCGATGTTCACGGAACGGGATCAAACGGAGAATTAACGTGTTCAACCTGTCACGGTGGTTCACATTCGATTTGGCCAAACCAAGATCCGAATGCCAACGACAACCAAACGTCTAAACAGTTGCAAGGTTATGACGGCAACATTGCAGAATGTTCGGTTTGTCACATCAAAGACGATTTCAAAACGGGCTTAGTCGCAACGGATGGCGGCACAAGTGGTTTAGGGGTTGGTCAAGGTGTGCGTGACGGAACGCCTGTGGATTCAAGCT
Source organism: uncultured Pseudomonadota bacterium (assembly GCA_903870545.1). GTDB lineage: Bacteria > Pseudomonadota > Gammaproteobacteria > Methylococcales > Methylomonadaceae > UBA10906. Next base: position 33,803 of record CAIQDI010000015.1, on the reverse strand, counting down.
CGCCAAAAGCATTCCTCGCAGGACCACACGGCATGCACCCTGTCGGTGATAAATCATGGTATTACGATGCGGCAGGCGCGGCAAAAAATACCGCTAAAGATGCTAATGGTAAATTCAATGGTGGTTGGCATAATGACTTTGCCCAAAAACCTGGTCCCGATGGCGAAGATCAATGTGCGGCTTGTCATGGTAAAGACCATTTAGGAACTCGTTTATCGAAAACCTTAGTGGCGCGTGATTTAACCGATTCAACGGGCAAAACGATTAAAGTCGTGAAAGGTCAAATTATTGGTTGCGATTTATGCCATAAAATCGAAAAAAGTTTCATGAATTCACCTACAGGTAACGCGCAAGAACACGCGCCACCACAACCTGAAACCTTTACGATTAAAGTAGCTCCTGCCGCAGGGGGAATGACGATGGGAGGAATGGGACATTAAACCGCTGTCGTAAATTGTCAGAAAGGGGCGTTTCAAAGCGTCCCTTTTTTACAAAAAAACGAAAAGGTGGGCGCGAATTTATTCGCGCTTTTCTGTTTCAACCACTGCGCGAATAAATTCGCGCCCACAAAACGGAATATCCAAATTATGAATAAAACGTTAATTTTAGCAGGATGGCTAGCTGTATTCAGCGTTCACGCACAAACCAATCAAAAACCCATTGCCAACGCTGGCACAGATCAAAATGTTAGCCTTTCAACTCGTGTGACACTTTCCGCCGCGCAAAGTTTCGACCGTGACGGCACCATCAAAATTTATCAATGGCTACAAACCAAAGGCGGAAAAGTCGTTTTACAAAATCCAAAATCTGCCGCACCGTCGTTTGTCAGTTCAAAAAAAGTTGAAACGTTAGTGTTTAAATTAACCGTGACCGACAATCAAAACGCCACCGCCATTGATTTGGTGAATATCAATGTTCAAAACGGGTGTGAATTACCAAACGTGATGAAAAACAAAATTTGTGTCGATAAATCGACGCAAGCCAAATTGAACGACACGGGAATTACATTTTGCACCGATGGCGCGTTCAATGTGGACAGTTGCCAAATTGCCAGTTATCCGCGTCAAGATGCTGAATTCGGGCGCGATTTCTTAAACAATGACGACCAAGACGGTCACGCGGGTTTTAGTTTTAGCAAAATTAGCGCGACGGGCGAAAAATTATCTCTGAATGCGCCCGTTTGGTCGTGCGTGAAAGACAACGTAACCGGTTTATTATGGGAAGTGAAAACCGCTGAAAATGCGAATTTCAATTATCGTTATGCTGAAACGGAACCATTTATTCAATCCACGAACACGAAAAAGTTATGTGGCATGACAAATTGGCGATTGCCCGAAATTCAAGAGCTGCAAGGCATTATCGATTACAGCGTGCCATTGCCAAATCCCAGCATTGACATGAATTTTTTTCCGAATTCAACCAACCAACTTTATTGGTCTGCCACGTCTTATGCGAAAAATGTTACCGATATTTGGGCGATTTATTTCAACGATGGGCGAGTGTTTGAACAAGACAAAAATACCAGTGCCGCGATTCGTTTAGTGAGTTTCGCGCAAAAAGTGACGGCAAAAAACTATGTAATTTCAGATGACAAACAAGAAGTGCTGGACACGCAAACGGGGTTAATTTGGCGACGATGTGTCGAAGGCATGACGTGGAATGGCGCAACGTGTGCGGGCGAACCATTTGGCGGAATGTTACAAGAAAGTTTGGAGCGTGCCGCCAGTCAAGCACGCTTATCGGGTAAAGCGTGGCGATTGCCAAACATCAAAGAATTAGCCAGTTTAGTCGATGCGACGCAACCTAAATTAGCGATTGATTCGACCATTTTTCCCGCTACGCCTAACGATCAAGTTTGGTCGTCATCGTCTTACGCAGCGGATGCGTTTTTTGGTTGGGTGGTGCATTTTTATTACGGTTCCAGCTATTACACCTACCTGGAAGACACGGGCGTAGTTCGATTAGTCAAAAACTAATCAGTTTTGTTGTTAAATCATTGATGTTTATTATCTAACACATTGAAATAATTATTTTTATTGTTTATTGGACTTTATATTGCTAAAGTTAAACATTATTACTGGGTTTATCAACCCGATTTCATCCACGGTAAACATGTTTAAATCTGATTATGAAAAAAAGTAAAGTGCGTTATTTGACTGCAGCTTTAGTTGCTACCTCTTTTTTGTCCAGTTCTGCGCCTAGTTATGCGTTGGGAATTGGTGAAATGAAATTACAATCTGCGCTGAATCAAAGTTTAAAAGCTGAAATAGCCTTGATTTTATCGGAAGGAGAGCAAGCTAACGATTTTAAAGTTGGCTTGGCTCCCAATGCTAAATTTGATGAATTGGGCATTCCGTGGACAGTATTTTTATCCAAAATTAAATTTGGAACGGTTATTAAGGATGGCAAAACATTGATTGAGCTGAACTCAACAGATGTTTTAAAAGAGCCTTTTTTAGATTTTTTACTTGAAATTAAGAGTGTGAAAGGCACTTTGTATCGTGAATTTACGGTATTGGTTGATCCGCCGGAAGCGTATCAAGCAGTTAAAACGCCGCAAGCCTCCGCGCCAACAGAGTTTGAATTGCCGCTGCGTTTTATCTCGGCACCGGTGAAAACAAAGCGTGTTGCACGTCCTTCGGCAATTAAACCTATTCACACTCAAGGAAAATCAGCGATTGTGTCCAATCCACTTGCTGGCGACACACCGAAAGAAACACCGGCAAAATCCACTCCCGTTGCGGCAGTTGAATCTACCATTACGCAGCAAAAAATGGTGGAATTTGAACAAAAATTATCCGCAATGCAAAAAATAATTGCTGAAAAAGACGCACAAATCGCCACCTTAAAATTATCAGAATCAGAAAATGCCGTCAATCCTGTGGCGACCTCTCCAGTAATAGCACCACCTGTATTACCACCGGCACCGGCAACCTCTCCAACAACACCAATCCCGCCCATTTCGCCACTCATTCTCACGACACCGACAGCAGAAAGCGTATCGCAACCGATTTCAATATTACCACCCGCGACTTTGCCCGTTATTACCCCGCCCAAAAAAGTTCCCGTTGCCGTGGCGGTGAATCCAGTGAAACCGTTGGCAGGAAATTATTTCGGCATTTCTGCGGAATTGTATTATTACATTGCAGGCGGAACCGGTTTATCGTTGCTTGGCTTAATGGCTTGGTTGCATTTGCGTAAAAAGTCTAAAACGGTTGTCACAAAAAATGCTCCTATCGCTGAATCAAAAGGAGAAAAAAATGATGGCAATCAAACAGAAATGGATAATGAGAAAACGCAGAGCGATTCATTTAGCATGCAACTCGGCAACGAGGATTTGGATATGCATGACGCGGAATTTGAAGAGCTTTTCGGAGCCCAATTTAATGACATGGCGAATACTAATTCCGACGCTCGAAACACCAATGATGTATTGTCCAAAGCCGATGTTTATTTGGCTTACGGTAATTATGAACAGGCGGAAAAATTACTACACGACGAATTTATCGAACATCCTGACGCGCACGATTACGCGCTGCGATTATTAAAAATTTACATTTCACAAGACAACAAAGCCAAATTCAAAGATTTTATGTTGACGTTAATTAAATTGGGTAGAAATGAGTTACCTGAATTTTGGATACCTGTTTCTGATCTTGCGGTAGATTTTTATCCCGAATCCCTATTTTTTGTACCGTCCACGATGTCGGATTCATTGGCTTCTACACCCTTTAAAAGCACGCTCGACAACAAAAATTCAGTTGCACAATTTGACGGAGGCTTTGATTTTAGTTCGATGGATTTTGATGATTTAGATAGTTTAGATGATGAAAACATCATGCCTGATGAATTATTCGGAAATGAAGCGTTAAACAAAGTGGATAATTATGTTTTTGAATCCGCTGTTGAATTTGAAAAGCCAACCTCAGAATTGGAAGAGTTTATTTTTGGTGAGCCGTTAAAAAATGAAACGACGGAGTTTGAATTTAATGACGGATTGACCTTAACAAAAGAAGAACCAGAATTAGATTTTGGTATATTTGAAACACCGATTAAAGAACCGACTTTAGATTTCGATATGTTTGAAATGGGCGAATCGTTTGAAGTTGACATGCTGGAATTTGAAAAATCTACCGAAGAACCGAGATTAGATTTCCACTTGTTTGAAATGAGCGAATCATTAGAAACTGAGATATTGGAATTTGAAAAATCCACCCAAGAATCATCGTTAGATTTTGGCGTGTTTGAAATAAGTGAATTGTTGGAAACTGAAACACTCGCATTTGAAGCTGATGATATGAAACTAAAAACGGAACCTGTTTTGTTAAAAAAAATCACGCCGGAAAAATGATTTAACGGATCGTGCGAAATTCCCAGCTAAAATCTATTTGATTCAATTGCCAATGCCTTTATTGATTACATTCAAGGCAGCGAGTTAATTATTCACAACGCGCCATGTGGACAGTTTTCGTTGATGAGTGAAAGCTGTGCCACCGAATCCAACATAGCGGTTTTGCGTTGCAACGAAGAAGAATTGCAAGCCCACGAAGCGCGTTTAGATTCGATTAAAGAATGCGTGTGGCGACAATGATTATTTGAAAATTATGCCGGAATACAAAAAAGCCGCGTTGATATTGCATCAACGCGGCTTTTTTGATTCTGAAAATTTCATTTTTATGCAAATTTGTATCCACCCATTTTTGCAACAACGTAACTTGAAATTCTGCTCACAACAAAGCCGACAATTAACGGAATAACGAAATTGGTTATCACTAAATTATCTGCCTTATCTTGAAGATAAAGGCTCGAAATAAAATCAAAATTATTGATTAACGGAATGTTGTGAATGGAATTATCAATGTCGCCAATATAATCTCGCAACGCAACCATATAAATTAACGCTACCCACAAACCCACCGCATCAAGCAGTACCGCAATAATAATGCCCCAAATAGAAAATCCAGCACCAACCACAAGAAAAATCCAAAGAATCACCGTGCTAACTAGCATACTTAACAGCGCGATAAACTTATGCTCCGTATGCCAGTAGAACCAAGGACTTTTAAATTTCTTCATGCTTTTTTGTATTTTCCTTTTTGACAAACGTAGCAGGTTTTTCCTTCTGAAGCCGCTTGTGCTTTGCCAAACGGGCTTTTTTGTGTTCCGCACGCGCCTTTGTTTCCGTTTGAAAACGTGGCATTGCAACGCATATCACCACAAAAATTGCATTTGAAAACGGTGGTCACGTTTTGTTGGCAGGCTGGGCATTTTATGGACATTTTTAGCCGCCAACTACTGCTGTTAAAATACTCAATGCTAAGGTGCCAAGACCAGCCAACGCCAATCCGCCTATCCAAGCCCAGAATACGCCGCTAGTGACTAATGCCATTAGTCCGAAGCCTGCCACTTTTCCTGCAACCTTAGCACCTTCTGCCATGTCTTTTTTTTCTTTTTCAGTCCCAGAAGATACCCAGCCAAATAAAAAATAACAACCAACACAAAAAAGTATAAATTCAAACATCGTTAAACCTAAATCGTAAAAATTAAAAACAGGATACAAATTGACGGTTAATCTAATTTATTTTTCGTCTAGTTTGCGGTTGTATTCGTCTAGTTTGCGTTTTGTATTTGACCAATCGAGAACTGTAGCTATAAAGCCAGAGGCGGCAAAAATCCAGACTAACGAATTACCTTCACTGTCAAAAATATATCCCACATAGTCCCCGATTAACGCCCCAACAAGAGTCATCCAACAAACTAACCCCAACATATTAAACCTGATTTTAAACATAACCTTACTCACCAAATCCACGCGGACAGAACCAGAACCAAAGTAGCAGACATTAGGAAACTTTCCACCAAATTTGAAACTTTATTTGGTTCAAATCCTTCATCAGCGTATTCCGTATTCAATCCAGAATAGAACCAAGCAGCAGAAATGCACCACGCTACACAAAATAATAAAATCATTGACTGACTCGCAATGGAATGGAATCAACTACGGTTATTTTTTCTTTTTATTTGCGGAATTGTTCTTATCATCGCTCGGGGCAAAAACACCTTTTATTTTATCTTTCGCGTATGCTTTGCCACCTTTATAAGCTACTTTAGCGGCTGTTTCAGCTGCAGATGTAAACCAACCAGCTGAGGCTTCTTCGTTAAGAGAAAAAATTAAAAGCATGGCAATAAAAACAGTAACTGCTTTTTTACGGTAAGACATAAACAACTCCAAGACTTTTCAAAAAACACAAAACCACAATTAAATTACCTTACGTTTTGATGTAATCAATTCGATAATAATCGGAAACATTGATAACGCGACGATACCGAGAATTACTTTCTCAAAATTATCTTTGATCAAAGGTATTTGACCCACAAAAAAACCGAGCAAAGTTAAACTCAATATCCATACAAAACCACCAACGACGTTATAAGTGATAAATTCACGGTAGGTCATGCGTCCAACGCCTGCCATAAATGGTGCAAAAGTTCTTACAATGGGAACAAATCGAGCGAGTACAACAGCTTTTGAACCGTATTTAGCAAAGAACGATTGAGTTCTTTCAACATGAGTGGGATTGACTAAAACTCTCCCCCGCCAGTTCCAAGATAATGCTTTCAGTCCTGTATATCTGCCAACAGCGTAATTGCATGAATCCCCTAAAACAGCGGCTATAAAAAGCAATCCCAATAAAGAATAAAGGTCTAACGTGCCAACAGCCGCAAAAGTTCCTGCCGCAAACAATAAAGAATCACCAGGTAAAAGCGGCATAACAACTAAACCTGTTTCAACAAATATGACAGCGAACAATATCAAATAAATCCAGGTGCCATAATTTGCAATCAAGTTGGCTAATTCCACATCTAAATGTAAAAAAAAGTTAAGCATGGAATTACTCTAAAAAGGTTACTTTAACGGTAGCTTTACCCAGATTTTCTTTTGTTTCTCTTTCACCAGTGTAGAGAATATCACCAGTTGCAATAACGTCGTCTTGTCTACCTCTATCCCTGTCAAAAAGTTCAACATGAACAAGATCGCCAACTTTTAATTCCACATCTTGAATGACAATTTTGAGTTGATAAGAATCTTCGTGTAATGGAATATCTTCAGTGCGGTCATTTGGGAGCGTAACCTTTCCATAAACATCTGGAGGTGGATTTGATGCCAATGGAATGTTGTCCCATTCTTTTCCATCTCTTTTGTATTTATCTATTTCAAAAGACATAACCATCGTTTTTGGCTTTTGAGTATTTGTGTTTGCTGCTGATGCAATAAAACTCATCGCCAATGCACCAACAAAAATTAACGTTTTTACTTTAGACATTTCATTCAAACCTTAGTTTTGTACATTAAAATTTCATGCCTGAAATTATAAATCCGCCTTCAACCTGCTACAATCAAGCCAAACTGGTGTTTTCCATAGTCTGAGTGGGTATTTGATGAGAATTTGCGACAAAATTAAATTTATGCGGCAAGCAAAATCACTTTCGCAGGAAGAAATGGCAGAAAAATTGGGCTTATCGATTAACGGTTACGCCAACATTGAACGTGGCGGAACCGATGCGTTAATGTCCCGAATTGAACAAATCGCCGAAGTATTTGAAATGGATTTTATGGAATTGATGAGTTTTGGCGAACGGAATGTTGTTTGTTTAACTGGCGGTGAAAATCACGTTTATAACGTTGGCATTATTACCCACACTTCAAGCGCATCTGCCAATTTTAAACACGACCTCGAAAAATCTCAGATAATTATTGAAGCGCAACGTTCAGAAATCGCTCATCTCAAAGAAATTATCGAATTGATGAAAGCATTAAATCCACGTCCATCAACGTAAAATACGCCCCGCGCCTATTATTACGCAGTCGTTTTCGCTAAAATTCAAAGCCTTTTTACCATTCACTTTAAAACCTCATGACAAACATTCATTCAGACAAAATTTTAATTCTCGATTTCGGCTCACAATACACGCAGTTAATCGCTCGCCGCATTCGTGAAATCGGTGTGTATTGCGAAATTTATTCGTGCGAATGCACGGACGCAGAAATCCAAGCCTTCGCACCCAACGGCATCATTTTATCGGGCGGCCCCGAAAGCGTCACCGAAGGCAACACGCCGCGTGCGCCGCAAAGTGTTTTTGAATTAGGCGTACCCGTTTTGGGCATTTGCTACGGCATGCAAACCATGACCGAACAACTCGGCGGCAAAGTCGAAACGTCCGACCACCGCGAATTTGGTTACGCACAAATTCGAGCGCGTGGACATTCCAAATTATTGAACGGCATCGAAGACCATCTTTCGGCGGAAGGTTTTGGCTTGCTTGACGTGTGGATGAGCCACGGCGACCGCGTGGTAGATTTGCCCGAAGGTTTCAAACTTATCGCCAGTTCCGAAGGCGCACCGATTGCGGGAATGGCGAACGAAGACAAAAATTTTTACGCGCTACAATTTCATCCCGAAGTCACGCACACGAAACAAGGCGGACGCATTTTGTCGAGGTTTGTTTTGGAAATTTGCGGCTGCCAAGCGTTGTGGAATTCCAACAATATCATCGAAGACAGCATCAAAGCCGTGCGCGAAAAAGTCGGCACCGATGACGTGATTTTAGGATTATCGGGCGGCGTAGATTCGTCGGTTGTCGCGGCATTATTGCACAAAGCGATTGGCACACAATTGACCTGCGTGTTTGTCGATACGGGTTTATTGCGCTTGAACGAAGGCGACCAAGTCATGGCAATTTTCGCGCAACATTTAGGCGTGAAAGTGATTCGCGTGAATGCCGAAGAACGTTATTTAACGGCGTTAGCGGGTGTAAATGACCCTGAGAAAAAACGTAAAATCATCGGCAATTTGTTCATTGAAATTTTCGACGACGAAGCGTCAAAACTCGAAAACGCAAAATGGCTCGCGCAAGGCACGATTTATCCCGACGTAATTGAATCGGCGGGCGCGAAAAGCGGCAAAGCGCATTTGATTAAATCGCACCATAACGTCGGCGGTTTGCCTGAAAATATGACCTTGAAATTGGTCGAACCATTGCGTGAGTTGTTCAAAGACGAAGTACGCAAATTAGGCGTGGAACTCGGTTTGCCAGCGGACATGGTTTATCGTCATCCATTTCCTGGGCCTGGTTTGGGTGTGCGGATTTTAGGCGAAGTGAAAAAAGAATTTGCCGATTTATTGCGCCAAGCCGATGCGATTTTTATCGAAGAACTTTATAAAAATGATTTGTACGACAAAGTCAGCCAAGCGTTCGCGGTGTTTTTACCGGTGAAATCGGTCGGCGTAATGGGCGACGGGCGACGTTACGATTATGTGATTGCGATTCGTGCGGTGGAAACGATTGATTTCATGACCGCACGCTGGGCGCATTTGCCGTATGAATTTTTGGATTTAATTTCACGCCGCATTATTAACGAAGTCGCTGGTATTTCGCGCGTGACTTACGATATTTCTGGCAAACCACCCGCCACGATTGAATGGGAATAATCGGCACATGATGCTTTCTGAATTTTCGTTAATCGACCAGTTTTTCAAAAAAACTGCGTTGAAAAATCCAGAAACTCGTTTAGGAATTGGCGACGATTGTGCGTTGTTGTCGATTCCGAGCGGTTATGAATTGGCAATCACGACCGACACGATGGTCGAAAATGTGCATTTTTTCGCCGACGCGAATCCAGCGTCTGTGGGACATAAATTGCTGGCTGTGAATTTGAGCGATTTGGCAGCGATGGGCGCAAAACCGTTGGCGGTCACGCTTGCGTTGACGTTGCCGTGTGTCGATGAAGTGTGGTTAAGCGAATTTTCGGCAGGATTTTTAACACTCGCGCAACGTTACCACGTCGATTTAATTGGCGGCGATACCACGAAAGGCTCATTGACGTTGACCGTGCAAGCGATGGGTTTAGTGCCGAAAGGGCAAGCAATAAAACGTTCCACCGCACAAGTCGGCGATTTAATTTACATGAGCGGATTATTGGGCGAAGCGGGTTTAGGGCTAAAAATTAAACAAGGTTACGAATGCCAATCTGAAAATGCGTTAATTCGTTTTCATGAACCGATGCCGCGCATTGAAATTGGTTTAGCATTGCGCGGAATTGCGAGCGCGTGCATTGATATTTCGGACGGTTTGGTTGGCGATTTAGGGCATATTTTGAAACAAAGCAGCGTGGGCGCGTGTGTCGATTTCGATAAATTGCCGTTTTCCAATGACGTGAAAATGTACATTGAAAACACGGGCGACGAATTCATGCCGCTAATTTCTGGCGACGATTATGAATTGTGTTTTACCGTGCCACCACACGCGGTGCATCGTGTCCCTGAAAACTGCACGGCGATTGGCATCATCGAAAAAGAAGCGGGTTTTCGTTTAAAAAAATCCGGTCATATTGAAACATTCACGGCGACAGGTTATGAACATTTTTCTTGAACATTACGGCAATAATAAACTCACTCGCAAAACGATTCTGACGCATCCGATTTTGTTTTTAGCGTTTGGTTTTGGTTCGGGTTTAGTTAAAAAAGCTCCTGGAACGTGCGGCACTTTGGCGGCGATTCCCGTTTATTTGTTATTCGCGCAAACGCCGTTTTGGTTTTATAGCGTGTTGATGATTATCGTGTCGTGGGTCGGCATTAAAATTTGTGATGATGCGGCAAATTTGCTCGGCGAACATGATTTTAATGGCATCGTGTGGGACGAAATCGCCGGTTATTTGATTACGATGTGGTTTGTGCCGTTCAGTTGGCAAGCGGTAATTTTGGGTTTTGTGTTGTTTCGATTTTTCGATATTTTGAAACCGTTTCCGATTAAATGGGTCGATAAACACGTTCACGGTGGGTTTGGAATTATGCTCGATGATGTGTTGGCGGGGGTGGCAGCGGGTGGATTATTGCTGGTTTGTAAATCGATGGGGATTATTTTTTAGTTATGAGTGAACTTTATTTACGCGACAAAGACAAACAACGTTTGCTGAAATTGCTGGCGGATTATTTGCCAAATGTCACCGCGTGGGCTTATGGTTCGCGGGTTAAAGGTGAAGCGCACGAAGCTAGCGATTTAAATCTTGTGTTGCGTTCGACAGATTTAAGTCAAATTCCAATTGATGCGCTAGAAGATTTTTTGCAAGCTCTCAACGATTCAAACATTCCAATTTTGGTTGAAGCACGCGATTGGGCGAGATTGCCCGTTTCTTTTCATGAGGAAATTTTGAAGAATTATGTGGTGTTGGAATAAGAAAAGCCCCGCTTTGCTGTGATGCAAGTCGGGGCTTTTTTTGAAACATAGGTGTTATTTAAACAACACCTATTTTTACCATGCTAGTTACAGTTTTACCGAATAATCTAAGACCATTTTGATAATCAATTAAATCGTTGTCATCTAACCAAACTTTTGCAGGATTCGTGCATTTAGCAATTCCACAAATTACAGCAGCATTTGGATAACCAATCGGGTCAACAGTCGTCACATAATTTTTTTTACTTCTGCTTTTTTTAACACCACAAATCTGACATCTGCATAAAGCCATTTTAAATTCCTAACTGGCGTTGCAAAGTTTTTCACAGCGACTCATCATAATCGCGTCGCCTGGATATTTTGCTGCACACATTCTGCTGCATTTTGCTATTGCGTTTATTATGTCCCAACCTGTTCCACCTGCCAGAAATAAAACATCGCTTTTTTCATAACTTCCCAAAACAGATGTTAAATTTGCTCTGCCAGCATTACTTTGTTTAGCTGTTGTATCACCAGCATTCGCACTTGAAACGCCAAGCAATAAGGCAAATAAAAATGGAACAATTACTTTTTTCATACAATTTCTCCAGTGGAATAGCAAAACCTAAAGTTTAAGGTTCGCCAAATTCTAAATTCTCACCAATCCTGCTACAATCAAGCCCAACTTGTTATTTCAACCACTGGACTTGTTTTTATGAAAGTTTGCGAAAAAATTAAACGATTACGTCAAGAAAAAGGCTGGTCACAGGAAGAGCTAGCAAATAAATTAGAAATATCGGTAAATGCTTACGGTTCTATTGAACGTGGGGACACAGACGTGAATTTATCTCGATTAGAGGAAATTTCTGAGGTTTTTGAAATTGATGTTGCTGACCTTTTTGATAGAAAAACGAATATCGTTAATAATTTTGCAGAAGTGGGAGTTCAAAATAATCAACATAATTGGCACAACGTTCACCAATCGATAGATTATTTACAAATCAAAAGCGAATTTGAAAAATCCCAACTTCTAAACTCTGAAAAAGACAAAGAAATTGCGTTGTTAAAACGGATTATCGAATTGATTGAAGCAAAAAGAGAAGTCGTAACATGAACATTAAAGAAACAGGGCAATTAAAGCGCGTCGGCAGACCGCTTGCTGAAACAACGAAAGCCCGCATTACTATTCGCGTCGATAAAGACACATTAAACATTTTTAAATCGCGTGCTGAAATGGTGGGCGGAAATTATCAAACCTTGATGAATGAAGCCTTGAAAAAATACGCACAACAGGAATTAACAAAATGAATTTATCTGCCCAAGAAATCAATTCTCAATTTTTAATGTTGCCCGAACAAGAGCAGCAAAAAGTGATCGATTTCGTTTTAGCACAGCAAACAAAATACGTTAGAAAACGCTTAAAACCGATTAACGAAACGGCTTTGTTAGAAACACAAGATGTTTCACCGATTTACAAAGCCTTTGAACAAGCGGGTTTAATTGGTTGTATCGAAACAGACGAGCAACTTTCAACAACCTACAAAGACAAAATTGATTTTCATACTTACCGCTGGAAAAATCATCAACCTTTTACCAATTTGCTGGAACAGGAATTAACAAAATGAATTTATCCGCTCAAGAAATCACCGCCGAGCTTTTTACGTTGCCAGAACAAGAGCAACAAGAGGTTTTTGATTTTATTGAATTTTTAAAAGCCAAATCCGCGCGTCGGCAAGCTAAACGTTTTTTAGAAAATCCAGCAACTCAACAAACTGAAGGTGAGAAAATTTTGGCGATTTTAGAAAGAGTTGAGCTTTTAGGTTGCATGGAAGGTGGTGATGAAAATTTATCAGAAAATTATAAAGAGCATTTGTGGGGCAATGAATGATTATTGCCGATACAGGTTTTTGGGTGGCGTTATTTAATCCACGAGATACGCATCATCAAAAAGTTCGCGCTTATGCACTGACGATTAACGAACCGTTAATTACCACGTTGCCTGTTGTGACAGAAGTTTGTTATTTATTGCAAAAACGCTGTCATCCACTTAAATCTGTTTCTTTTTTAAATGGGCAACGGGCGGGTTTATTTAGTTTATTTCCCATCAGCGAATCGCATTTGCCACGCATAGCAAAATTCATGACCCAATACGCCGATTTACCAATGGATTTAGCGGATGCGTCGCTGGTGTTATTAGCGGAAGAATTAGGACATGGGCGCATTTTATCTACTGACAAACGCGATTTTCATACTTACCGCTGGAAAAATCACCAGCCTTTTACCAATTTGTTGGAGCAGGAATTAGAAAAATGAATTTATCCGCTCCAGAAATCAATTCTCAATTTTTAATGTTGCCCGAACAAGAGCAGCAAAAGGTGGTCGATTTCGTTTTAGCCCAGCCAAACAGGATGTGCCACGATGGAAAATAGAGTCATTGAATTAGAAATTAAAATGGCGTATCAGGATGATTTATTGCAAACATTGAACGATATTATCGCGAAACAACAGCAACAAATAGATCGCCTCGAACGGGTGTACAACGCCATGCACGAACGGGTTGATAATTTGTCTTCAAAAATACCTGAAGATGCGTCGCCACAGTATGAATTGCCGCCCCATTATTAAAGTTCGATGCTGATTCGTATCGCATTTTGGATGATATTGTTGTGTTTGCCATTGTTTTTTTTGGCGAAAATGCTGTTGATTTTTACATTTTTAGTGATTTCCACATTCATGATGTACGCTTCAGCATTTGCATTGTTAGCGGGTTTTATGCTGTTGATTTTGACAGGTTTAATTTTTTCTCTTAAAAAGTGGTGGCTCATTTTGCAGCGTTATTTTTCAGCAGAACAACGTGGACAACGTCGCATTTTATTTATCGAAAATCAACACAAAAACCGACATCGTTTATTTTATTTTCAGCGATTACAATTAACCTATTTCAAAGAGCAGCAACGCAAACAGATTCTTGAAATAAACAATCAAGCGCAGATTAACGCGCTTTCCGAAGCCATTGAACGAGATTTAAAGCAAATGAAAGCCCGAATTTCTAAAGCGGATTTTTTGCAATGGCAACAGGAAAACCGACGTTATCTCGCGCAACACAATGAACAGGCTCTGGTAAAATTGCACCATAAAATTTCAAAATTGAATCGTAACTAAATTATGTTGAAAAATTGGCTTTTAAATATCGTCACCACTATTCAATCGCTTAAAACTGAAAATTTAACGTGGAAACGCGATAATCAAGAACAGCAAGCGGCGTTGAAACTTGCCCAAGTTTTAGCCGAAAAAAAAATGATTGCCGAATTAAAAAAGCGCGGGCAGCAGTTAAAACACGAATTGACGCTTTTACAAACTCAGCACGATGCCGAATTATTGATGTTTAAAACAAAATGTAAGCAAGACGTGAAAGATTATAAGCAGTATCTCGCCTCGCTCGACCAGCTTAAACACTCGATTCAAAGCAGTTATACGCATTTGCCCGAAGCGGTGGCGTTTACGATTCATCATCACGCCAAATATCTGCTAAATGAAATGTGGGAAACCACCGAATTTGAACAAAAAATGCGTCGTGAAATTCAGTTAATTCGTTTTATGTCAACGGTTCACGAAGATGCACGGCTGTATTTGGAAGGGGAAACGAAGGATATTTTGCCCGAACGGACGCTGACGTTTATTGAAAAAGGCTAATAATTCCATCGTTGCAAACGCTCAAAATAAAAGTCTGTCGTTGTCGATAATGGTATGCGTCGCCGTTAAAACAAGCGCGTTATTGGGCAAACTAAACCCGATGGGATTACTCACTTCCAACGAAAAAGTTTCATCGACTTCAGCGATTTTGTCACCCAAAATAGTGACGGGAATGGCAACGTGATTTTGTCCAATTTGTAACGTGATTTGCCCTTGTGTCGCCACATAATCTTGACCCGACAACGCGGTGCCGTTTACCGTACGAAAATTAAACGAAATCGCTTGCGTCAACGGTTCGCTGAATGCCGCGAGGAAATAATTGACCACCGACCCGTAATTCGGCTCTGGCACATTTTTCATCACTTCTGAAGCCAACATTGGCGCGTTATACACGGAATTTCCTTGCGTCACATAATCAATCCAATCGGCGTGCGTCGAAACGCGCGTATCCGAACCTAGTTCACCCACCGATGAATCCGTCACGCTATTCACGTCCGACACATTGGAACGAAAAATAAAACTGCCAATGCCGGCAATTTTGCCATCGATAAACGTTCCGCCGCCCGACATGCCATTTTGCGACATTGTTTCTTCGCTGCCCAATCCTAAATTTGGCAAATTAAACAATTGTCCAATCGCATCATGTTGTGCCGAACCGTCATCGTAATCGTAAAGTAATTGCGAACCCGCTTCGATATGACTGCCGAATGACGTGTTAATAATATCGGTGAATGCGTCGTAAGTATTTTTACCCGCTACCACGTCACTTCCCGAATAACCTGCGCGAATAAAAGTTTGTCCGACTTCGGCGTTCGCACGATAAATTTCGTAACCCATAGTTGGCGCGAGCGGTTGGGCGAGTTTAATGATCGCTAAATCATTATTGTAGCTGGTGGGATTATTTTCCCAATTGGGATGCGAATAAATTTCCGCCGCACCTCTAATCGTTTGACCTGCCGCGTTAATAATATGCACATTCGCCAACACTGGATTGCCAGAAAACAAATGGGCAGCGGTTAAAATATATTGACCACCTGCGAGCAAAACGCCCGAACCGTAACTGTGACTCTCGCCATTTTGAATCGTGACTTTAAAAACTTGCGTGTACAGCGCATCATTAGAATAAATTTTAGTCAGCATTTTGTAAAAATAGTTCGTTGAAAAACAAGGTTGCAAAGAGTGAAATTTAGCTTTATCACGAAAAATGGCGCGGTGATTGCTTGTGAAAATTATATTGCGATGTTTTGGCAAAGTACATGACTGGTTAAATAAAACCAGATGACCACTTTGATTATTATTTTAAGTGAGAAATCAGAAAGTCATTTATTTTAATTTTCCAAATAATGCCCTTGTTTTAAACGTGATATACACCATTATCGGTAATAACAGGCTTCTTTTATAAGCACGCCGTTTATAGAATGTGCTTATAAAATATGCCATAATGCCCCCTTTTATAAGTAAATTCTAACTTTGTACAATATGAAAACACTCAACAAGTCTGACTTAGAAGAAGCACTAAAATTATGCAAAGGCGCGTTTATTTCCGCCGCTGGTTTCAGTTTAGTGATTAACATTTTGCAACTCGTGCCAACTATTTATATGTTGCAATTGTACGATCGCGTCGTACCAACCGGTAATCATTCGACTTTGATAATGCTGACGCTGATTATGATGGTGTTGTTTGTCACGATGGGTACACTGGAATGGGTGCGCTCGCAAATTTTGGTGCGTGTAAGTACCCGTTTAGAAACGTTACTTAATGAACGTTTATTCAAAGTGGCTTATAAACAAGCTCTTTACACCGGTGGACAACGCGCTTCGTCGCAACCGCTCGATGATTTAACTGCGCTACGTCAATTCATGACAGGCAATGGTTTGTTTGCTTTTTTCGACGCACCTTGGTTGCCGATTTATATCGCATTGATGTTTGTCTTCCATTCAATGTACGGCTGGATGGCAGTATTTACAGCCGTTTTGCTCATTATCGTCGCCATCGTGCAAGAAAAAGCGACTAGCAAAATGCTTGGTGAAGCCAATAATTTGGCGATGGCAGGACGTGGTTTGGTCAATAAAAATCTCCGCAACGCCGAAGTTATCGAATCGATGGGCATGTTGACTAACATTCAAAAACGGTGGTTAAAAGGTACCAATCAAGTTTTAGTTTTACAAGCCACCGCCAGTTCACGCGCCGGTTTAATCAGTGCCACGTCAAAATTGATTCGTCTTTCATCACAATCGTTAATTCTTGCCGTCGGCGCATATTTGGTTATTGAAAACGAAATTACGTCTGGTTTGATGATTGGTGGTTCGGTGTTATTAGGTCGCGCACTCGCACCTATCGATATTGTAATCGGTTCATGGAAAGGATTTATCAGCGCACGCGGACAATATTCACGTTTGAACGATTTATTGCGTCAAATTCCTGCCGATGCTGAACGCATGTCCTTACCCACTCCCGAAGGCAGTTTTCAATTTGAATCTGCGGTTGTCGCGCCACCAGGTGCAAAAACTGCCGTATTGAAAGGCATCACACTCAACATTGCAAAAGGTGACGTGATTGGTGTCATCGGGCCCAGCGGTGCCGGTAAATCGACATTTGCTCGTGCATTATTAGGAATTTGGCCCTGTAATCAAGGCAAAATTCGTTTAGATGGCGCGGATGTATTTACTTGGAATCGTGACGAATTAGGGCCACACATTGGTTATTTGCCGCAAGACATTGAATTGTTTGAAGGAACCATCAGCGAAAACATTGCCCGTTTTGGTGACATTGATCCTGAAAAAGTGGTTCATGCAGCGAAAATGGCAGACGTTCACGATTTGATTTTACATTTACCCGAAGGCTACGACACCATGATTGGCGCGAGTGGCGGTAATTTATCAGGTGGACAACGTCAACGTGTTGGTTTGGCGCGTGCGTTATATGGCGAACCGCGCATTATCGTCTTAGATGAACCAAATTCAAATTTGGACGAAATCGGCGAAGCGGCGTTAGGGAATGCAATTCAACGTTTAAAACAAAATCAAGCCACCGTCATTATCATTACACACCGAAACAATGTGTTAGCGAACGTCGATAAATTACTCATTTTAAACGATGGTTTAGTATCGGTTTATGGCCCGAAAGATCAGGTAATCGCGCATTTGCAACAACAGCAAGCTCAAGCTCAAGCGGCGCAGTCTGCTACGCTTGCCAACTAAGGCGGCAAAATTATGAAAGTAGAAACAGCAAAAATTCATCCTGATAAATTAAAAAAAGAAGCCGACGTTTCGCTCGTTACAAACGATATGCCCATTCGTACCCTTGGTATTGCAGTTGTAATTAGCACCGTTGGCATTTTAGGCGCGTGGAGTTATTTGGCTCCAATCAGCAGTTCCGCCGCAGCTCCAGGTTTTGTAACGGTCAAATCGCACAGTAAAACCGTCCAGCATTTAGACGGCGGCATTGTGAAAGAATTGATTGCGAAAGACGGTGACATCGTCAAAGAAGGCGACTTATTGCTGATTTTAGATGGCACGGAAATCAAAGCGCAATTAGAAATTTTACGCGGACAACAAATCACGCTTGCGGCACAAGTCGCTCGTTTGAATGCCGAACGGGATCGCGCTGGTCAAGTTAGTTATCCGAAAGAAGTACAAAATTTGAACGATGCGCGAGTGATTGAAGCGCGACAAGGTGAAAACCAAATTTTCAACGCTCGTAAAAACGCGCATGATGGTGAAGTTTCGGTTTTAAATCAACGGATAAGCCAATTAAATTCACGCATTCAAGGTTTGCAAGGTCAAAAAACCAGTAAACAAGAACTGCACCGCTCTTACGCTGACGAAGCGAAAGATTTACGCGAATTACTCGCCGAGGGGTTTGCCGATAAACAGCGTTTGCGCGACATGGAACGTAATTTAGCCGCGACGACGGGTGAAATTGCATCGTTAAGTTCTGAAATTGCCAGCAGTGAAATGCAAATCGGGGAAACTCGTTTGCAAATTTTACAAATTCAAAAGCAATTCCAAGAAGAAGTTGCGGATAAATTGGGCGAAGTTCAAGCGCAGTTGTATGACATCAACCAGCGCATGACGGCGACCAACGATAAAGTGAGCCGAATTCAAATTAAATCACCGGCGGCAGGTCGTGTTATGGGCGTGTCAATTTATACCGTTGGTGGTGTGATTACACCGGGAAGACCGATTTTAGACATCGTGCCGCAAGGTGAAGAATTAGTGGTTGAAGCGCGAGTTTCGCCGATGGATATTGACCGTGTTCACGTTGGTTTGGTGGCGGAAGTGCGTTTCAGTGCGTTTAAACAAGCTCTTGTGCCAAAAACAGTCGGCAAGTTAATCGGGCTGTCAGCCGATAAAATTACTGATGAACGCACGGGACAACCGTATTACAGTGCAAAAATTGAACTTACGCCTGAAAGCTACGTCAAATTGGGAAATATGGAATTATTACCCGGTATGCCCGCAGATGTATTGATTAACACAGGCGAACGCACCGTGTTTGAATACTTGTTGCAACCGATTAGTAACGCTTGGGCAAAAGCGATGATTGAGGATTAACTGTGAAGAAATTGAATAAATTAAAACATTTAGTCGCCTGTATGATTTTGGCGCAAGCTCCCAACGTTTTTGCTGAAGATTTAATGACGATTTATCAACAAGCGTTAGAAGCGGATCCTGAATCGAAAGCAGCGGCAATCAGCATGGCGATTACCAAAGAGCAAACGGGTTCAGCGTTAAGTGAAATGTTGCCGCAAATTAGCGGTAGCGCGAACTGGTCAGGAAACGATTCTACGAATCCTGCGGCAAAACCAGAAAATAGTAAATATATGGGAACTCGCTACTATGTTTCGTTGAATCAATCCTTATTTGATTTTGGGAAGTTTTGGAATTGGCGACGGGCAAACACCGTTGAAGAACAATCCGGTGCCGAAAATATCGAAGCGCAACACGCTTTAATGCACAAAGTAGTTGAAAAATATTTTGGGGTTTTGGAAGCGGAAGATCAATTGTATTTTTATCAAACTGAAAAAAATGCAATGGCGAAACGTTTGGAACAAACACAAAAACAATTTGCTAAACAGTTGGTCAAAATTACTGATGTTTACACGATTGAAGCCCGCCTAGATCAACTTAAAGCCTCGGAAATTGAAGCGGAAACGATTGTGGTGACGGCAAAAGAAAGCTTGAAAGAATTGACGAATACGCCTTTTTCAGAATTATACAAACTTAAAGATAACGTGGATTACAAACCGTTAGATGGTCAATTAGAACAATGGTTAGAAGTTGCAAAAAGTGAAAATCCAAGTTTAGCGGCACAATTGAAAGCGATTGAAGCCGCACAAACGGGTGTGATAGTACAAAAATCGAAATTTATGCCGGTTGTCGATTTGCAGTTGAATTATTACGACACTAATACGGGCTATCAAAGTTCACAAATATCTAAAAATGGTAGCGTCAGCACACAAGTTGCGGCGATTAACGTTTCTGTACCGATATTTGATGGCGGTTCGAGCATTCACCGTTTGTTTGAATCAGAACACCGTTTGGAATTAGCCAAAAATGAAAATGAAGCCAAAGTTCGCGCGTTGATTAAAGAAACGAGCGATTCCTTTTTGAGTTCAAACGCCAGCGTGCGCCGAATTGCGGCATCGCGTAAAGCCGTCGCATCGGCAGCAAAATCAAGTGAAGCGACAGACAGCGGTTTTAAATTGGGCGTTGGAACCGTGACGGATATTTTGAACGCGCAACAAGAAGAATACAAAGCGAAACGGGAATTATCACAAGCGAAATATGCCTATATTAAGCATCGCGCTCGTTTCATGCGGTCGGTGGGAATGATTACGGAACAGAATATTCAGGAAGTGAACACCTGGTTGCAGCCTAAAGCGTTTGTTCCAGCCGCACCGATTATTGAAAAGAAAGAAGATAAAACGAAGATTAAACCGTCGGTTTAATTTTCGGCGTAATGACCGTAAGCGCGAATCACTTTTTGACCTTGCGCGACTGATTGAAATTGTTTGAGCAGTTCAGTTTTTTTAGACTGAACTGCATCAATAAAAAGCCTATCCATCGCTTGAACAGACTCCAAAACCCCTCGAATCGTGCGTTGATCTTCGTCAGACAAAGACGAACTTAACAGCAACTCTAATCTTGATTGACGCTCTGTCAAAACACTCGTAAGTTGTTGCCAATCGCCGAGTTCAATGGCTTGGGTAATGCGTAGTGAAAAAGCATTTAATTCTTGCAACAACATTGATTCAGACCTTATCGATGCTCTGCGGGAATTGCGTCCCACGCTTCTTTCACCGAACTCATTAAATCGCCCACTTCATCCAAAATCTCAATGCTATTTTCGGCACTGGCTTGAAATAATTTCGTGTTGATATATTCGTAAAGTCGAGTTAGATTTTCAGCAATAACACCACCGCGTTCTAAATCAATGCCATCAATCAAGCCGCCGACAATGGAAATTGCGCGAGAAATATGGGTACTTTTTTCTTCAAAATTTTCTCGTGCAATACCGCCTTTCGCTGCGTTAACCTGCATCAAAAACCCACTCATCAACATTTGAATCAACGCATGAGGCGTGGCTTCGTCCACAATACTTTCCGTATGCACTGAGGCATACTGATTTGCATATTTTCTGTTACTCATTACTGCTGCCATGATTCATTCTCAATTAATTAGTTGTTTTCGGTGTAAGTGCTTGGGTCAAATAAGTCCCGGTATTTTTAAACTGTGCCACAGCGGCATCCATTGCAACAAACTGAGCCTGTAAACTTTTTTGCGTAGCGGCTAATCGTGTATTGACTGCCGTCGTTTGCGTCGTTAAATCCGTTAGCGTTTTATTCAGCGTGTCTTGCTGTACACTAAGCGCACCTTTCGTGTCTAAATATTGGGTAATTTTAGTATTTAACTGTGTCGCCACACCGCTGGTAGAAGTAAATACGTTGGCTACAGACGTAAGATTTCCAGCTACAGCCGTATTCAGTTTGGTACTATCTAGTGACATTACCCCTTTCTTATCAAATGAAATACCCAATTGATTCAAAGAGTTATAATCACCTGTCGCCGAGCTGACCGTGCTATTTATAGTTTGTTTAACCTGAGAAATAATATTTTGAACAGTTGCATCACCTAACAATGCACCATTACTCGAACTGCCAGGCGAAACATAATTCGTTAATTGTTTGAGTGAATCGTTTAATTTATTATACGCATCAACAAAACCACTGATTGGACTAACAATAGACGCAGAATCTGAATGACTGTCAATCGTCGAAGTGCCTGTCGTTAACAATGTTAACGTCACGCCGGGAATTGCATCACTAATTGAATTGGATGTGCGCGTCACAGACTGCCCGCCATCATTGGCGTTAGTCGCCTCCGTTGTATCAAACGTCGCGGTAGTCGTTGTTGAAGTAAAATTAGACGCGGCGGCTTCTACTGCTGAATCGAGTGTAAATCGAGTGTCACCGGTACTTGCATCAACTTTAAAGCCGTTATTTACACCGGCTGCCAACGCTGTTAATACTAATTTTGACATTGTTTTGGCTGGTGTAATGGTGACAATGGGTTTCCCTGTTGCGTCCACTTCACCTGTATCAACGGTTATTGCGTCTGTTTTAGTCGTGACAATATCTGCGACCACTAGCTTATTTTCAGGATTAAAATTGATTGCGTCGCGTAAATTTTCTAGCGTGTCATTACCTTTTGTCGTCAGCGTAGTAGTGGGAATGGCATTTCCGTTCACATCAACCAGAATTGGATTTCCACTTTCATCGATAGCTAGCGGCGAACCATCGGCTTGCAACGTTGTTTGAGTATCGGCGGCAATCGTCACTGAAAATTTAGCGACACCAGACGCATCTTTAAAGCTAATTGTCCCCGCAGCAACCTTGTCAGTGGCTGAAAATTCTACAGCCGCCACTGATTTTTGTGCGTTAGGCGGTGAAGAATCTAGGGTAAACTGGGTGTCGCCTTGAGACGCATCAATCGTAAATTTATTATCGTTGCCGGGTTGTTTCGCCGTAAAAACTAATTTAGAAATAGTTGTACCGGGATTGATCTTGGAGTCAACGTTAATAACACTCGCGGTAATGCTTGTATTTCCTGTTGCATTGTTAATCGCGTCCATGGTCGCAAACAATTTATCATTAGTGCCTTGTTTAATAGTCACTGCAAACAGTTCAATACCCGCTGCATTTTTAAATGAAAGTAAACCGGGTGCAACAACATCCGCCGCCGAAAATTCTTTGCTTGCTACACTGCGTTGAGCCGTAGCCGAAACAGGCTGTGCATCGATAGTGACATTTGTGTCGGTGGCTGTTGTTGTGCTGAAATTGGCAGGTGTTTCTAACGTATTTAAATTAAAACGTGCATCGCCCAGTGACGCATCCACGCTAAAGGCATTCGCCACGCCTGCTGTTTTGGAGGTTAATACTAATTTGGAAACCGTTGTGCCAGGTGTGGTTTTTGAATCGACATTTACGATACTGGCCACCACGCTATTATTTCCTTTTGCGCTGTTAATCGCATCACGAACGCCAGCCAGTGTGTCATTCGTGCCAGCTGTAATAATAACTGAGAATTTGGGTGCGCCCGTATTATCATTGAATATAAGCACACCTTCTTTAGCAACATCTGTACTTTTAAATTCTGTAGTAGAAACTGATTTTTGTGCTGAGGCTAATGTATTTACTTTAACTATATGTGATGCCGCCGTTGTTCCAGGTGCAACGGATACTTTTAGAACTTTTTCATCGCTTGATGTAATGACCTGTGATTCAAACGCACTACTTTTATCAAGTGCTTTAACCGCATTTTGAAACGCTGACAAGGCACTTTTTAAAGTGCCTAATCCGCTGAGTTTAGTTTGCGAGACCGTTGTTTTAGCTGCAATAGCATCAAGTTGGGGTTTACCTTCGGCAGCCGTTAATTGACTTACTGTGCCGGTAATATCAATGCCACTGCCGACACCTAATGTAGTTGTTATAGCCATGACTCGCTTCCTCACTCAAAAAAATTAAATTTACGCTTGCCCGCTCAAAATCGATCCGGACTTTCCTTCCAACTCTTTCATGTGTCGAATAAAATCGAGCATTTCAACGGTTGGAATTTGACGAACTAGCTCGCCTGTTTTGCTATCGACAATTTTAATCACCACCTGTTTGGTTGCATCATCAATCTGAAATTGCAAATTGTGATTCACACTTTCAAGTAGCGTATTTCCTGCAACTACCGCCGCCTTTACAGTATCAACACTCAAAGGCTGTTCAGTTTTACTTTTTGACGCATTGATTTCTGTTACTAACGATTCTGCGACATTTTCAGTGACTGGAACCGCTTTACTCGACACATCTACAAACTGAACTGATGGACTTCTTAGAACTTGGACAGGTGGCGTAGGCGTTATACTTACATTATTCATGACACCCTCGTTTTTAATCTTGCGTGAGAATCTCATTTGAAACTCACACGCAGATTTTGATTAGGAACATTACAGAGAACTTACCAGTGAAAGCCAATAATCCTTGCTCCGACCGGTTTGCCGTGAGTATAGAACCTTATCTCAACAAAGTCATTACGCTTTGACCAGACTGATTTGCTTGCGCCAACATCGCTGTTCCAGCTTGTTGCAAGATTTGAGCGCGGCTCAAGTTTGCAGTTTCTTGAGCAAAATCAGTATCCATGATGCGTGATTTAGCAGCAGATTGGTTTTCAATACCGTTTTGCAAATTTGAAATCGTTGTGGTGAAACGGTTTTGAGTTGAACCCAAGTTTGAACGTTCTGTATCGATTGAAGCAATAGCCGCATCGATATAGTTTACCGCAGATAACGCATAGTCTGCCGCAACAGCATCAGCTGCTGTTGAAATGGAGTTTACCAATTTGTTCGCACTCACGAAAGACGCTTTGTCTGTTTCGTTTGCCGTAGCAGTCGCTAATGGATTGTTAACATACGATGCGCCAGCGATAGCTTTTGCAATTTGTAAACCCGCCAATGTTTTTTGTGCTTCTCTATCCGCTCCAAAAGCATTGCCCGTTTTTTGCGCTCTGTTCACGGCATCGTTTAAAGTGTTAAGAGTGGTCAACTGATTGCTAGCATCTGCTGCGGTTGCTTTTGTACCTAACGTATCACCCGTTAATGTGTTCAGCGTGGTGACATACACATTTTGACCCGAAGCGGTTATATCTACTGCTGCGGCGGCGGCTAATTGTGTAGCTGTTGTCAGTAAAGAGGCGGCTTGACTTGAATCAGTCACTGATGCAGCTTGCATCGTCACATCACCTAAACCGATAGCGGTGGTTGCTGATGTATTGGCTAACGAGGCGGCTGTGACACCATCTAAAAACGCTTGGGAAACAAGATCCAACCCTTTGTTTGTTGTGCTACTTGCGAGCGTAACGGCTGATGACGCTGCTACAGCGGCTGCCGCTGCAACGTTTGCCGTAGAAGCCGCTTTTGCTAACGCCAAATCAGTAGGTGTTGCTGCCGCTGCTTTTGCTGCCACAACAGCCGCGTTAGCCAATTTTGCAGCATCATTTGCAGCCTTCAAAGTAGGATCCAATGATGCCGTGTTTGAACTATTCGCGACGGTAGAAGCTAGCGTTGAATCAACTGGTTGAAGAGCAGGACTCAATGTGGCTTTGGTAACAGGAGTCAACAAAGTACCCATATTTGAAACGTTCACACTGATACGACTGTTAGTATCAGTCGTTGCGCCAACTTGAATGTTCAAGCCACCTGCTAAATCACCGTTTAAGATTTTTTTGCCGTTGAATTCGCTGTTTTGCACCACACGAATTAACTCGTCGTTTAATGCTTTGAATTCAGTGTCCATTTTGGCGCGATCTGTAGCAGACACGCCAGCATTACTTGATGACTGAACGGCCAAGTCACGCATGCGTTGCAATGTGTCAGTTAAAGAGCCTAATGCGCCCTCAGCAGTTTGCGTCAATGAAATACCATCGTTAGCGTTTCTGACAGCAACTGTCATGCCGCGAACTTGTGAAGTCATTCTGTCTGCGATGGCCAAACCTGCCGCATCGTCTTTCGCGTTGTTAACACGAACGCCAGATGACAAACGGTTCATTGCAATAGAAAGTGCGTTGCCTGAACTATTTAAATTACGTTGACCGTTGATTGAGCCAAGGTTAGTGTTGATTACGAGTGCCATGATATATCTCCAAAAGCCTTTTGAAGCGAAATTGCCCAAAAGTGATTTAAATTAAAACGACTAAGAAAAGTTTTTTTGTATCGCAAAAAAGTTTGTAACATTCGAAACTCGCGTGGGTTATCGGCTCCTTTTTTCGTTACTTTAATTTTTTATTTACCAATTTTCACTTATTCATAAAAAGTTTGTTCCCGCATTTCTTATCTCTAAATAAAAACAAGCAATGCGCCATTCTTTCCATTCACGCAGCGAAGTCGTTGACGATTACCTCAACAATGTCATGACCGTTTGCCCCGTTTGATTCGCTTGCGCGAGCATCGCCGTACCCGCTTGTTGCAAGATTTGAGCGCGACTTAAATTCGCGGTTTCTTGAGCAAAATCAGCATCTATAATGCGTGATCGTGCCGCTGATTGGTTTTCAACTCCGTTTTGCAAATTCGAAATTGTCGTCGTAAAACGATTTTGGGTTGACCCTAAATTTGAACGTTCCGTGTCAATCGACGCAATTGCTGCGTCAATAGAATCAATGGACGACAAGGCATAATCCGTCGCCACGCCATTATTTGCCATGACGGTTTCAGTCACCATCCGATTGTTATTAACGAAAGAAAATTTATCGGTCTCGTTGGCAGATTGTGTTTTAGTCGGGTCGTCAACATACGATGCTGCCGCAATCACTCGGGCAATATCGGCGGCAGCTAAAGATTTTTGTGCCACTCTATCCGCGCCAAAAGAGCCTTTTTGTGATCGCGCTACAGCGGCGTTAAATGCGCTATCCGCCGGCGGTATCGTCGCATTAGAATCAGCTGTCGCAATGGTGTCTCCTGTGAGCGCGTTCATGGTTGACGCTAAAACATTTCGTCCCGCTGAATCAATATCACCTGCTGCGGATGCGGCCAATTGCGTTGCCGTCGTCAATAATGAAGCAGCTTGACTTGAATCTGTTACCGATAACGCTTGCATCGTGGCATCTGCTGTCGCAATTGCACCCGCAGCGGCAACATTCGCGCTGTTCGCCGTAGTAACCACATTCAAAAACGCATCCGAAATAATGCCCAAACCTTTATTTGTGGTGCTGGTTGCTAAGATATTTGTCGATGAACTAGAAATGGCGGTGGCTGCCGCTACATTGGCGACCGACGCTAATTTTGCTAACGCAATGTCATTCGGTTCCGCTGCCGCTAATTTTGCCGCGACAATGGCTGTGTTAGCTAGTTTTGCGGCATTATTAGCTTCTTTCAGTTGAACATCGGTTGATGCAAATGTCGCGGCATTAGCAACAGTTGATGACAACGTAGAATCCACCGCTTCACTTTTAGGGTATAAAGTTGCCTTTGTGACCGGTGTTAATAACGTCGCCATATTAGAAACTGCCACACTAATACGACTACTGGTGTCGGTTGTCGCACCCACTTGAATGTTCAAACCACCGGCTAAATCCCCGTTGAGAATTTTTTTACCGTTAAATTCACTGTTGCCCACCACGCGCAATAATTCTTCGTTTAATGCCTTGAATTCTGTTTGCATTTTGGCGCGATCGGTATCAGAAACGCCTGCGTCGCTGGATGATTGCACCGCTAAATCACGCATACGTTGTAATGTATCGGTTAAAGAACCCAACGCGCCTTCAGCCGTTTGCGTTAATGAAATACCATCGTTAGCATTTCGAGTCGCCACGGTCATACCGCGAATTTGCGTCGTCATACGATCTGCAATTGCTAATCCTGCGGCATCATCTTTTGCCGAATTAACACGAATGCCAGACGATAACCTTTGCATGGCAGTTGATTGAGCGGATGCCGTTCCATTTAGGTTGCGCTGCCCGTTAATTGAACCTAAATTTGTATTGATTACGAGTGCCATTATTGACTCCTAAAAGTTATTCAAAATAAGTGCCTCTAAATAAAACAAGCGCAGTCGTATCTCAATGCTGTCAAAATGTCTGAAAATAATTTTCGGCAAGTTCAAGGCGATATTTTTTATACTGTTCATTTGCTGTCTGTTTTAGGCAAAATTATTCTGACAGTACGCAGCATCGTTTAGCGTGTAATTCGCCTCTCGGAAAAACAAATTACGCGCTAAAATTACTGCGTAAAATCAGTTACTAAAATAAAAGCACAATAAACGCCAACTTTTAAAAAGTATAAAAATAACAATGAAATAGCTAAAAATGCCGCCAAAAATGCCAATCGTTTGACAGGTTTATTTCGTCAAATTCAACTTTTTCTACTTTTACGTTAAATCACTCATGTTTATTCTTCACAGTTCCAATAAAACCGAAAATTTAGCGACACAATTAAGCGTGGTCATTGAAACATTGCCGCTAGATTCACCATTTAGCAAAGAAGTTTTTTTAATTCAAAGCCAGGGCATGGAGCGTTGGTTGTCACAACAATTGGCACAAACGTTTAAAGTGTGGGCGAATTACGAATTTTTGTTTCCGACGAAATTTTTTAGCACCGTCGCGCAACGTTTGGACAGTCGCTTGACCGATGCGGCATTTGACCGCCACAAAATGACGTGGCGCATTGAAAACGTGTTGCGCGAATTGAATGACGACGATTTTTTGCCGTTGAAACAGTATTTAGCGGGCGAAAGTCCAGAGTTAAAACGTTACCAACTCGCGCAAGAATTAGCGCAATTATTCGATCAATATCAAATGATGCGCCCGGATTTATTGACGGCGTGGCAAGCCAATAAATTACTGTACGACACAGCAGCTGAACGCTGGCAAAAAGCGTTGTGGCGCAACATTACCGCCGAAATCGGCACACAACATCGGGGCGCGTTGTGGCAAAAAGTGATTGATAACTTGTTGAATGCAGACGCGAATTTTTATGCGGACAAATTACCAGAGCGCGTGATTGTGTTTGGGATTAACACCATGCCGCCGTTGTTTTTGGCGTTTCTGCACGGTTTGTCAAAACATTGTCAATTGCATTTATTTTTACTGAATCCCTCGCAAGATTATTGGGCAGATATTCCCAGCAAGCGAAAACGTTTAAAACAAACGCCCGAAGAACAATACGATTCCCATCCGTTATTGTCCTCGCTAGGTCAACAAGGGCGGGAGTTTCAAGCGTTATTATTGGAACAAAATTTAGACATAGATTTAGATTTGGAGTCGTTTGAACGCGCGGATGACGTGACCAATTTGCAGCACTTACAAAATGATTTATTAAATAACGAGGCGGGAGAATATGAATTAAAACCTGATAATTCGATTCAAGTTCACGCCTGCCATTCTCGAATGCGCGAAGTGGAAGTGTTGAAAAATCAGCTCATTCACGCGCTGGAAAATGACAAAAATTTAGAATTGCGCGACATCGTTGTCATGTCGCCCGATATTCAAGATTATGAACCGTTTATTTCTGCCGTTTTCGACGATATTCACCACACCATTGCCGACCGAAGTTTACGTTTGAGTAATCACGCGCTGGATATTTTCATTCGATTTTTACATTTATCGCAAAGTCGTTTTGGCTGGCAAAGTGTGTTGGATTTATTGGCGCAACCGTTGGTACATCCGCGTT
This sequence comes from uncultured Pseudomonadota bacterium, assembly GCA_903870545.1. Classification (GTDB taxonomy): domain Bacteria; phylum Pseudomonadota; class Gammaproteobacteria; order Methylococcales; family Methylomonadaceae; genus UBA10906. The sequence goes on along the minus strand of CAIQDI010000015.1, from coordinate 4,186 downwards.
TTGATTTGTCCGAAACTGATTTAGAATTGATTCGCCATTGGGTGAAAGATACGCAAGTTCGCTGGGGAAAATCGGGCGACCATAAAGCCGAATTAGATTTGCCCAATTTAGACGCGAACACATGGCAAGCGATGTTGAATCGTTTATTTATGGGTTACGCGGTGGGCGATGACAGCGATTTTGTGCAAGATATTTTGCCATATCCCGATATTGAAGGCTCGACCGCGTTGGCGTTAGGCGGGTTGAATGATTTTTTACAGCTACTTTTTACCGCCAGCGACACGTTCAAAACCGCGCAACCGTTGAATGCGTGGCGCACTTGTCTTTACGATTACGCCGAAATTTTATTGAGCAATGCCGACGGTGTCGAACGTCAACAAGTCAACGAATTGCTCGACGAATTGCCCGACCAACTCAACCATTTAGCGGATGCCACCGTCGCACTACAAGTGATTATTAGTTGGTTAGACAGTCGCGTTTCTGAGCGGAAATCGTCGAATGGTTTTTTGCGTGGACAATTAACGTTTTGTTCGATGCTGCCGATGCGTTCGATTCCGTTCAAAATCATTGCGTTGCTCGGTATGAATGAGGGCGAATTTCCGAAAATTGACCGTCCACCAACCTTTGATTTAATCGCGCAACATTTCCGAAAAGGCGACCGCTCACGACGGAATGACGACCGTTATCAGTTTTTGGAAATTTTATTATCGACGCGCCACCAATTGATTTTGACGTATCTCGGGCAATCGTTGAATCACAACGATAAAATCCCGCCGTCCGTAATTGTTAGCGAATTATTGGATGTGTTGCGTGAATCGTACGCGCTCGATAATTTGACTATTTTTCATCCGTTACACGGCTTTAGTCGCCGTTATTTTGACGGTTCAAATTTAAATTTAGTCAGTTATTCGCATCGCGATTTTTACACCGCGCAAGCGTTAAACGCGAATAAATTCGCGCCCACTTCTTGGTGGACGGGGACGTTAAATTCTGAACGGGAGCCGGTGATTGAATTAAGCGATTTGTTTTCTTTTTTTCGTCATCCACAACGCCATTTTTTGCGTCGCCAACTCGGCGTGAAACTGAAAACATTGGACAGCGTGATTGAAGAACGTGAACCGTTTCAAATTGATAAATTGGACAAATATAAAGTTCAGCACGAATGGTTGCAAAAGCATTTGCAAGGTGAATCGGTTTCGGTAAATCGTTTAAAAGCGCAAGGTTTGTGGCTGTCAGGCATTTTAGGCAATTTGGAATTTGACCGACAAAACACCGCTATTTCTGAATTTGCTCAAAAAATTAACGCGAAAAATATCGGCGAACGCATCGAAGACGTAGTCATTGATTTGCATCTTGATGAGTGTCGATTAGTGGGAAAATTGTCGAATTGCCACGAAAATGGCGGTTTGTTTTATCGTTATACCAGCTTGAAAGGTAAAGATTTTATGGGCGCATTGTTGCATCATTTAATTATCAATCAAGTTTCGCCGCAATCCACGCATTTGTTTAGTCATGACGCGAAAGAACCAAAATTGAACGAATTGATTTTTGCGCCCGAACTCGCGAACGATGAATTCCTGACGGATTTATTGGCTATTTATCAAAATGGTTTACAACATCCAGAAGCCTTTTTTACCGAAGCGACATTTGCCTATTTGAAAGGTAAAAAAGACAAATTGAAAGCCGCCAAAGATAATTTAATTTACGATTTAGGAAAAGATTATGAACCAGAATTACGACGTTTTTTTGATGAAACGGATTTTGAGCGCATTTTGAATGACGATTTTGAGCAACAATGTTTGAAATTTTCGCCTATCTGGACGGCGTTAATCAGCGAATGAAAGTCTTAATTTTTGAATACATTACGGCAAGTGGCGAAGCATCAGAAAGTTTGGCGCGTGAAGGTCAAATGATACTTGATGCGTTGCTTTCTAACTTTGCGAAATTGCCCGTTGAAGTGATTGTTGCGACAAAAAATGACTTTCAAAACCAACTAAAAACCGTCGATGCCATTTGGCTGATTGCGCCGGAATGCGACGGAATTTTAGAGCGTTTTTGTCGTTATGTTGAACACCAAAACAAACAATTGCTCACGTCGCCAGCAAAAGCCGTTGCGCTCACCGCCAATAAATTCAGCACGTTTCAGATTCTAAACGCGGCGCAAATTCAAACTGTTCCGACTGAAATTTTTAATTCTGTGTTCAATTATGACCAAACAAAAGAATGGCTTATTAAACCGATTGACGGTGTGGGCGCAGAAAATACGTTTTTGCTTACGTCGCCAAAAGAGTGGAATAATCTGCCCGCGCTCGACAAAAACTACATTATTCAACCGCATTTACACGGCGAAAAAACCAGTTTATCCTGTTTATTCAAAAACGGTTTTGCCCGATTAGTGTGTGTGAATGTGCAAATTTTCGAGGTGATCGATCAACAATACGTTTTGCAAAATATAAAAGTTAATTGCAAACTCGACGACGGACGTTATCAAAAACTCGTTTCTGAAATTGCTCAAGCGTTTCCCGATTTATTTGGTTATGCAGGCATTGATTTAATCGAAACCGAAAATGCTTGTTTTGTGTTAGAAATCAATCCGCGTTTAACCACTTCGTTTGTTGGCATTGAAAAAGCGTTGGGTTTAAATGTCGCGGAATGTGTGTTGGAATTATTGCAATGCGACGTACAAAAGTTAAAATCATATCCGAACACGCTTAACGTTGAAATCCACGTTTAAGCGAATCCAAATTCACCACTTACCCAAAATTTCACATGAAAATAACCTTCTTTTTATTACGCGCCACCGTCGTCGCGAGTCTCGCAAGTTCAATCACTGCTAATGCCGCCGAATATGGAAGTAGTCAATATTTACCGGGTTTTTACGGTGATTTTGGTATGGCAACAACATCGGCTTCGGGGACGTATTTAAGTAATTTTTTTGGTTACAATTGGGCAGAAAATAAAACCGACGAAAGCACTTTAGTATTTGAATTACCGGGCGTGATGCACGTCAGCGAAACTAAGATTTTGGGCGGAACGTATTCGGCGGGATTTTTTCCTTATGTGTTACGCAGCACTTATACGACGAAAAATGACGGAATCAAACGTGAAATGGAACGGGGTGGCGCGGGTGATATGTACGGCGTACCGATTTCCTTAGCGTGGCAATGGCAAGAATTGTCTTTTGTCGCATTTGAAGGAATTGTCGTTCCAACGGGCGCGTATGATAAAGATCGTTTTTTAAATGCGGGACGCAACACTTGGACGTTCGATAATAATTTTGGCGTAACCTGGAATCCTGATGATGGCAAATATGATTTTTCAATGATGTTTGGTTATATGGTCAATACCGAAAACAACGCCACAAAGTATCGAACGGGCGACGAAGTTCATGTCGATTATTCAGCAGGTTATTACGTTTTACCGTCTCTAGGCATTGGCGTAACGGGGTCGTATTATCGCCAAGTCACAGCAGATTCAGGAACAGGCGTTCCAGCCGATGCCATCAATGGTGAATACAGCAGCATCGGCCCGGTGGTGACTTACACTGTCAAAATGGGCGACCGTGATATTTCATTCTCCGCAAAATGGCTGCATGAATACGACGTGAATAATCATATCGCCGGCGATTACGCCATTTTGCGGACGGGTTTGAAGTTTTAGTTAATCCAAATTAAAACGCACAAAAACCGAACTGCCTTGGTTTGGAACACTGGTAATGTAAATCTTGCCGTTGAATAAGTTAATGATTTCTTTTGACAGTGATAATCCTAGCCCCACACCCGGCACGTTGCCGCTTTTATCGACACGGAAAAAACGCTCGAAAACGTGAGCAATTTCGTCGTCGGTTAATCCTAAACCACAATCTTTTGTTTCAATTTCAACAAAATGTGGCACGGCATCGTAATTCACATTGATAGAAACCGCGCCGCCATTGGGCGAGTATTTGTAAGCATTATCGATAATGTTCAACAACGCTTGTTTGAATTTATTTTTATCTACATTCAAACTAATTTCAGATTCAAATGGCACATAAATAATCGCATCGCGTCCTTCTGGAATTGCAAAATCCGCAATCGTTTGTTGAATTAAATCCGCTAACGGACACGATTCAATCACAAAATCCGCGCCGGCGCGTTCTTCAATTCGGCTTAAATCCAATAATTCGTTAATCATGGTAATGAGCCAG
>CAIQDI010000014.1 GCA_903870545.1 uncultured Pseudomonadota bacterium | reverse complement strand
TGCCAAAATTTTGCGTGAAATCGTCGAACAATTGAAAAACAAATTACATAACGCCGTTATCGTGTTGGCATCGGTGGAAGGTGAAAAAATCAGCGTGGTTGCAGGTGTTTCAAAAGACCAAACTGCAAAAGTCAAAGCAGGCGAATTGGCGAATTTTGTTGCCGCAAAAATCGGCGGTAAAGGTGGCGGCAAACCTGATTTAGCACAAGCTGGCGGGAATAATCCTGCGGCGTTGGCGGGGGCTTTGGTTGAGGTTGGTGAGTTAGTTCAAGCGCAATTAAGCGCATAACATAAGGGAATTTATGAAAGTTTTATTAGCTGTACTAATTGGTTTTTCAATTTTTACATTCGGTAATGCAAACGCTGAATTGAAAACTACAGTGCCATCAGAAGTTTGTAATTATCTGACGGAGTCGGGGTTAATAACGGGGAGCTGGAAAAATCGTTATGACAATGAATACGGTTGCTTAAGTCCATACAAAGAATTAACGGGTTCTCCAGTTGCCAACAATATCGCCTTCTACGCAGATGGTGACAATAATTCTGTGAAAAAAATTAAGTTAGTTCTGAACATAAACGATAACGCATCTGCAACGAATGCACACAAAGAGTTATTGCAAGTATCAGCCAATTTAATTGCAAAAATTACAGGAGGAAAGTTGCCTACTGATTTAAAAAAAGCAATCGAAAAAGGACAGAATTTTTCTACCAAAATAGGTGCTGTTTCTGTGGACATCGTTAGAGAAGATTGGTTGAGTGGAAATGGTTATGAAATTCGCGTTTCTATTCAATAAAAAATCCTGAAATTATCCGCGAGATTGATTTTTGCTTTCGAAGGCGATTTGTTATTTATGTTGAGAGGTTGAATCGAATGTTACAAAGTTATGCTGCAATTTATAAACAAGGTCATTTGGAATGGCTTGACGATGCGCCGACACAAGAGAATGTGCAGGTGATTGTGACGTTTGTTCAGCCTTCTAAAAAAAGACCGCTAACTCAAGCGCAACAGATTTTACAACGCGCGTGGGGTTGTGTTGAAAAGCCCAGCACAATTGAAAGTATTGATGACGATATTGCTCAAATGCGTGGTGAATGGGATGAGCGTCAAAATGGTTTTTGATACGAATATCCTCATCTATTATTTAAATCGACAATTACCTGAATCCGTCAAAATGTACGTTGATCAAAGTATTTTATCGGGTGATGGCTTTATGTCGATTATTACCAAAATTGAAGTTTTAGGCTGGCAAGGTCACACAAACGAATCTTTGATTTCCGCTCGCGAACTTTTGTTATTGATTGAAGAAATAGAGCTGAATCAAGCCGTTGCTGAGTGTTGTATTCAATTACGCAACACTTACAAAATAAAACTACCCGATGCGATTATCGCGGCGACTGCATTAGTGCGAAAGCAAACGTTGATGACTCGAAATGAAGATGATTTTGTTAAAATTGTCGGCTTGGAAGTTTTTAATCCTTTTGCATTGATTCATTGAAAAATCATGAAATTACCCACGAGATTGATTTCTGCTTTTGAAGGAGAAAATGATGCAACAACAAATCGAATTTGAAGCCATGCCTTTTCAACATACGGTTCGTATTCCTGATTACATTCCAGACGGTGTTTCTGTGCGAGTGATTTTGTCTTTTGACGATGCCATAGCGAGTAAAATGCCGCGTGAAAATTGGAAAACATCAATTGAATCAATGATTGTAACGCACGGGCAAGAAATTTTAGACAGTGATTGGCTTGAGGCGAATTTGACCGATGACGAGGTAAAAAATGCCAGAAATTAGTCGATTTTTAGGAATTGTTATTCGGATGTATTTGCGTGACCATCCACCCGCACATTTTCACGCAGAATATGGCGAGTACGAAATCACGGTTGAAATTGAAACGGGCGTTGTGACGGGGAAGTTTCCAAGACGTGCGTTGATGGTTGTACTCGAATGGTATTTGTTGCACAAAGAAGAATTGTTGAATAACTGGCAATCTGCCATGAACAAGCAGCCTTTAGCAAAAATTAAACCTTTGGAGTGATTATGTTTATTCACGTTACCGCCGCAAAATATGTTGAAGATTACCGCGTACAACTTTCGTTTAACGATGGTTCAAACGGCGAAGTCGATTTATCGAATGAATTAGACGGTGAAGTTTTTGAACCGTTAAAAGATAAAGCATTTTTTCAATCGTTTGTCGTTGAAGGTCACACATTAAGCTGGAACAACGGGGCAGATTTTGCGCCCGAATTTTTAAAGAATTTGCTATGAAGTTAAAGAAAATTTTTATCACAGGATTATTTTTATCCTGTTTTTCACCAGTCATATTTGCTGAAGATGATGGTTTAGCGAAACAATTTGCCGTTTGCATGGATAAATCAGGCGGCATAACCACTGAAGTTATTGATTGCATTGGCGCGGAAGTAAAATTGCAAGATGTGCGTTTGAATAAAGCCTACAAGGAACTAATGCCTACACTTTCAGCTGCGCGAAAAAAAGAATTACAAGAAGTTCAACGTTTATGGATAAAGTACAGGGACGCAAACAGCAGTTTTTATGCTGACCCTGACGGTGGTTCAATGGCGCGAATTAGCTCAAATGATAACTTTCTTTCTATGACAGCCGCTCGCGCTAAAGAGCTTGAACAGTTTAAAAACTTTTAAGTGCAATAAAGGAGAAAATAAATGAGTGCTTCCGCCTTAAACATTCATGAGTTTTATAACGCGCTAAAAAGTGCTGGATTTAACGAACAACAAGCCGAAGTGATTGCTAACATTCAAGGCAAAACAGCAACCGCTGCAGTTGAACAAGCGCGTCATGATTATGAACTCGATAACATCGCTACAAAACGCGATTTGCGCGAGTTGGAACTCAAGCTAGAAAACAGAATCAAAGATGTTGAACTAAAAATTGAGCAATCAAAATCTGAATTAGTGCGTTGGGTTATCGGCGCAGGATTTTTACAGGTCGCGTTAATTGCAGGCTTGATTTTGCGATTGGCGGACAAGGTTTAACATACCAAAAAATTTTATTATTACAACTAAGGAAAAACCATGAGCAACTTACCAAAATGTCCAAAATGCAGTTCAGAATTCACTTACGAAGACGGTGAAATGTTTATTTGTCCAGAATGTGGACACGAATGGGACAAAAACGCTGCCGCTGAAACGGACGACGTGAAAGTAGTCAAAGATGCAAACGGCAACGTTTTAAACGATGGCGACATGATTACCGTGATTAAAGATTTAAAAATCAAAGGTTCATCCAACGTTGTCAAAGTCGGCACGAAAGTAAAAATCATTCGTTTGGTCGATGGCGACCACGATATTGATTGCCGCATCGAAGGCATTGGCGCGATGCAATTGAAATCAGAATTCGTCAAAAAAGTAGTGTAGAAAACATTTTAGATTAGAGAGTTCAAAAGAAATGGCACTTTATGTTTATAAATTCGGTGGCACGTCGGTGGGTTCAATCGAACGCATCAAAGCCGTCGCCGAACGTGTTAAAAAAGTCCGCGAGACCGGCGACGATTTAGTCGTTGTTCTTTCGGCAATGAGCGGCGAAACTAATCGTTTAATCGGTTTAGCGAAAGAAATGCAAGATGAACCGAATGAACGTGAACTCGATGCGATGGTTTCAACGGGCGAACAAATCACGGTTGCGTTGTTGAGTATGCGTTTAAATGAAATCGGTTGCCCCGCGTGTTCGTACACGGGAACGCAAGTTCGGATTTTAACGGACAGCAGTTTTACCAAGGCGCGAATCAAAGAAATCGACGACACGCGCATTCGGACAGATTTAGCCGAAGGCAAAGTGGTTGTGGTCGCGGGTTTTCAAGGCGTTGACGAAGGCGGCAATATCACAACGCTGGGTCGTGGCGGTTCAGATACAACCGCTGTGGCGTTAGCGGCGGCGTTGAAAGCCGATGAATGTCATATTTATACTGACGTGGATGGCGTTTATACGACTGACCCGCGCGTTGAACCGAAAGCGCGGCGTTTAGATAGAATTACGTTTGAAGAAATGCTCGAAATGGCGAGTTTGGGTTCAAAAATTTTGCAGATTCGTTCCGTCGAATTTGCGGGAAAATACAATGTTGCATTGCGCGTGTTGTCTTCGTTTGCAGAAGGTAACGGCACGTTAATTACTTATGAGGAATCACAAATGGAAAGTGCGTTAATTTCAGGTATTGCTTTTAATCGTGACGAAGCGAAATTAACCATTACGGGCGTGCCAGATTTGCCTGGCATTGCTTATAAAATTTTAGGACCGATTGCCGATGCGAATATCGAAGTCGATATGATCGTCCAAAATATCGCCGACGATGCGACAACGGATTTTACTTTTACGGTTCATCGCAACGATTTTCAACGCGCAAAAACGATTTTAGAAGCGATTTGCACCGACTTGGGAGCGCGTCATGTGACGGGCGATAACGATATTGTGAAAGTGTCGATTGTTGGCGTTGGAATGCGTTCACACGCCGGAATTGCTAGCACGATGTTTAAAACGTTAGCTGACGAAGGGATTAACATTCGGATGATTGCGACTTCTGAAATTAAAATTTCGGTTGTAGTAGATGAAAAATATTTAGAGTTAGCTGTTCGCGCTTTGCACAGTGCATTTGGTTTAGAACATGTATAAACGTGATTTGAGCTTTATTATTTTTCAAAATTTGTTATAATTTTCGAATCTTGATTGTTCTTCGCCGTATCAGACGGCGAAGAGTTCAAATTATTAAAGGGAGTTAGTTGTGCTTATCTTGACTCGTAGGGTAGGGGAAACGTTAATGATTGGTGACGAAGTAACCGTTACTGTTTTAGGCGTAAAAGGCAATCAAGTTCGCATAGGTGTAAACGCCCCGCAAGAGGTATCTGTACACAGAGAAGAAATATACGATAGAATCAAAAAAGAGCAATCTGATTCATCTAAAATCGAAGATTAGTAACACAAGTTCCGGAGAGTTGGCCGAGCGGCTGAAGGCGCTCCCCTGCTAAGGGAGTATGGGCTTTAACTCCCATCGAGGGTTCGAACCCCTCACTCTCCGCCATTAAATGCTTAAATACACAAATAAAAAAACACCCAATACCTCCGCAGTAAATACCAATTCAAATATGCCCACGTTTAATGAGCCGCCAATAAATATGCACCTAAACCAACCATCACTAAACCACTAATCAATTTAAGCCAACGTCCTTCTTTTTCCTGTAAACGTCGTTGACTCAGCGTTAAAATTCCAACACCTAAAATCACAAAATCATCAAACATATACGCCACGTTGTACAACAACAAATAGCCGTAATAACCCGCGTCGCTCAAGTGTTGCAGCGTCAAAATTCGTGTGTAAAGTGCTGGAAAGCCTGACGTACACATGAACTCAACCATCTGAACCAAAATCGCTAAAATCACCGTGCCGATAATCGCCCCCGTCATATTTTGAGCCGTGAGAATAGTGCGAAGTCGAGCATAAATGCCTGTTTTTGCCGCATTCGGAATCGACAACGATACGCCCCAACCAAAACGCCAAAAATCTTTGAGGTTAATCGCGCCGGCAACCAACGCAATCAGCGCAATCGCAATTTCAGAAATTCGTGATAAACCAATCCACAAAAAAAGATTTAGCCACGCCGTCATAAACGCAAAATAAGCAATGCCTTCAACCGCCACAAACGTTCCCGCAATCGCCAACATTCGCCAGCGATTACGCATTGGCGCAAGCAACGAAATCATCAAAATCAACACCCACATCGAACACGGATTAAAGCCATCGAGCAATCCCATCGTCACTGTGAACAGCGGCAAACCGATTTCGGTAAGCGTTATTTTCTGTCCCAAAAAATTCAATTCAAACGTTTCAGGAATGTTTGCCTGTGGTGCTTCGCACGATAAAGCCGTTTCAATTTCACAACTTCCCGCCTCATTTTGAGGTGTCGATTTTTGCGGCGATGCCAAAATACTGCGAATCAATTTCCCCGTCGTCGTTTCATCGGAATAACCAATAATCAATTGCCCGTTAATTTGCATGGCGGGGACACGAATCGCGCCTATTTTTTGCGATTGCGCGAGTAATTCCAACCGTTCCAACGCCGCCGAATCTTGAGTCACGTTATGAATAACAATTCGCAAATTCGGTTGTTCCAGTTGTAACACATTTAAAAATTCTTCCGCCGCCGCGCAGTGCGGACAATTCGAGCGCACAAACGCTTCTATATCAATCATTTCAGTTACTTGATTCGATTGTTTTATATCCGAATTCGCTCTGCCAACATTAAAAACAGAACTCATCATGAACAATATGACGAAAATGCAGCCTGTTATTGATTTATTCATAAATTTCTCCTAAAAAATTTAACATATTTTTCGTTGCCGTTGTAAACTCAAGACTCAAAATGCAAAGCAAAATGTCATACTTCTTTTTACTTAAATTATGAGGATTGTCCAATGCGAAATCAGCACACTCTTACCATCGATGGCAATCAAGCCGCCGCGACGGTCGCGCACAAACTCAGCGAAGTCATCGCTATTTATCCTATCACGCCTGCCACGCCAATGGGTGAATGGTCAGACGAATGGTCGTCACAAGGTCAAACCAATTTGTGGGGAACCGTTCCGCAAGTAATTGAAATGCAAAGTGAAGCGGGCGCGGCGGGAGCCATTCATGGCGCGTTGCAAGCAGGTTCTCTTGCTACGACATTCACCGCGTCTCAAGGTTTGTTATTGATGCTGCCGAATATGTACAAAATCGCCGGTGAATTAACGCCGACCGTTTTTCATATTGCCGCGCGTTCGTTGGCGTATCAGGGATTGTCGATTTTTGGCGATCACAGCGACGTGATGGCGGCGCGAATGACCGGATTTGCTATGTTGTGTTCCAATTCGCCGCAAGAAGTTTTGGATTTTGCGTTGATTGCTCATGCTGTCGCACTGGAAAGTCGCATTCCCATGTTGCATTTTTTTGATGGTTTCCGAACCTCGCACGAAGTCGCTAAAATTCACACATTTGATGACAACGTTTTTCGCGCCATGATTGACGAAGCGTGGATTATCGCGCATCGAAACCGTGCGTTAACGCCTGATAAACCTGTCATGCGTGGCACGGCACAAAATCCAGACGTGTATTTTCAAGGGCGTGAATCGGTCAATTCGCATTACGCCGCGATGCCTGCGATTGTGCAAAATGCCATGGATAAATTTGCTGCGTTGACCGGTCGCGCTTATCGTTTGTTTGAATATGTCGGTTCAGAAAACGCCGAGCGCGTGATTATTATCATGGGTTCAGGTGCAGAAGCTGTCACCGAAACGCTGGAGTATTTGAATCGACAAGGCGAATCAGTTGGCTTATTGAAAGTGCGTTTATATCGTCCGTTTGATGCCGAAAATTTGCTTGCCGCCTTGCCGAAAACGTGTCGAAAAATTGCTGTTTTAGACCGAACCAAAGAAGCGGGCGCAGACGGCGAACCGCTTTACAAAGACGTGTTAGCGGCGATTGCTCAAAATTATATCAGTGGCGCGTCGAAATTTTCAGAATTACCCAAAGTGGTCGGCGGACGTTACGGTTTGTCATCCAAAGAATTTACGTCGGGAATGATTAAAGCGATTTTCGACGAACTCAAACAGTCGCAACCCAAAAATAATTTCACCATCGGCATTCACGACGATGTCACGCACACCAGTTTGAATTGGGACGCAAGTTATCGAACGGACGCGCTGTTGGAAACTTTTCAGGCGATGTTTTACGGGCTGGGAAGCGACGGTACCGTTGGCGCGAATAAAAACACCATCAAAATTATCGGCGAAGAAACCGCTTTAAACGCACAAGGTTATTTCGTTTATGACTCGAAAAAGTCCGGCGCGATTACCGTTTCACATTTGCGCTTTGGCGTGAAACCCATTCATTCAACCTATTTGATCGCTGAAAACGACGCGAATTTTATCGGTTGCCATCAAACGATGTTCTTAGAACGTTACGATATGCTCGCCAATGCCGCAAAGGACGCGGTTTTTTTGCTGAATTCACCCGAATCAGTCGAACACGTTTGGGCTTCGTTATCCGATAAAATGCAGCAGCAAATGCTCGATAAAAACATTCGGTTTTATGTGATTGACGGTTACGCCGTCGCTGAAAAAACCGGCATGGGCAGACGCATTAACACGATTATGCAAACCTGTTTTTTTGCGATTTCGGGCGTGTTGCCAGAAAACGAAGCGATTGCCGCGATTAAGCACGCCGTTAAAAAAACATACGGTAAAAAAGGGTCGCGTATGGTCGAACTGAATATGAACGCGATTGATGAAACGCTGGCGAATTTGCACGCCATTCCGTTACAAACCAAGGTTTGTACGCCGTTTGAAATTAAATCTATTATTCCCGATTCTGCGCCTGATTTTGTGAAACGGGTCACGGGTGAAATTATTGCGGGTCGTGGCGATTCGTTGCCGGTTAGCGCGATGCCGATTGATGGCACGTTTCCAACGGGAACGGCGGCATTTGAAAAACGCAATTTAGCGTTAGAAATTCCCGTTTGGGAAACTGATTTGTGTACGCAATGCGGCAAATGCGTCATGGTTTGCCCGCATTCTGTGATTCGCAGCAAAATTTATTCAACCGACCTTTTAGAAAATTCGCCCGAAACCTTCAAACACGCGCCAATGTTAGGCAAAGATTTTCCCGACGGTTTGGAAATCAGTTATCAAGTTGCGCCCGAAGATTGCACCGGTTGTAATTTGTGCGTCGATATTTGTCCGATTCGCGATAAATCCAACGCCAGCCGCAAGGCTTTAAATATGCAGCCGCAACCGCCTTTGCGTGAAGCTGAACGCGAAAATTGGGATTTCTTTTTAACGATTCCTGAATATGACCGCCGTTTGTTGAAAACCAATACCATCAAAGGCGCGATGGTGTTACAACCGTTGTTTGAATTTTCCGGCGCGTGCGTTGGATGCGGCGAAACGCCTTACATTAAACTTGCGTCACAATTATTTGGCGACCGAATGGTGGTCGCTAATGCAACAGGTTGTTCGTCGATTTATGGCGGTAATTTACCGACCACGCCGTGGACGAAAAACGCCGAAGGACGTGGCGTGGCGTGGAGTAATTCGCTATTTGAAGACAACGCCGAATTCGGTTTAGGCATGCGCGTTGCTCTCGATAAACAACAGGAATACGCCAAAGAATTATTGGCTTCATTGCGTGAATCGTGCGGCGAAGAGTTCACCGATTCTATTTTGAACGCTGACCAATCCGACGAAGCAGGCATTTACGAACAGCGCGAGCGCGTCGAAAAACTCAAACAACAATTACCCACTTTGACCAATCCAGCCGCGCAAATATTGGCGCAAATCGCCGATAGTTTATGCAAAAAAAGCGTGTGGATTATTGGCGGTGACGGCTGGGCGTATGACATTGGTTACGGCGGTTTAGATCACGTTTTGGCAAGCGGGCGCAACGTCAACATTTTGGTTTTGGATACCGAAGTTTATTCCAACACCGGCGGACAAACATCGAAATCAACGCCATTAGGCGCGGTAGCAAAATTTTCAGCAGGCGGCAAAGCAACCGCCAAAAAAGATTTGGCATTATTAGCGATGGATTACGGCAATGTGTATGTCGCGCACGTTGCGTATGCAGGCAAAGATACGCAAACGCTCAATGCGTTTTTAGAGGCTGAAGCGCACGATGGTCCGTCGATTATTATTGCTTACGCACCTTGTATCGCGCACGGTGTGGATTTGTCGAATAATCATCGCCAACAAAATTTAGCGGTAAAAAGTGGGCATTGGAATTTGTTTCGGTTTGACCCCAGCAAAATTAAACAAGGTAAAAATCCGATGCACTTGGATTCCGCTGAACCATCGATTCCGTACCGCGATTTTGTGCAAACTGAAACTCGATTTAGCATGTTATGGCAAACGCATCCCGACGAGGCAGAACAATTTTTAGCGCAAGCGCAACAAGATGTGAAAAATCGCTACCATTTTTACAAACAATTAGCGGATTTGGAGTGGCGCGACACCACGAGCGTTTCTGCCCTGAAAATTCAACTCAAACAGGAGAACGGCAATGATTGATTTAACGACACATTATTTGGGTTTGAAATTAGCGAATCCGTTAGTGCCTTCCGCGTCGCCGTTGAGTAAAGACGTAGACAGTGCGCGGCGTTTGGAAGATGCCGGCGCGGCGGCGTTGGTGGTGTATTCGCTATTTGAAGAAAAAATCGAATCGGAATCGCAGCAAATGGAACGCTTTTTTTATCAGCAAGCGATTGGACACGGTGAAGCGGATTCGTTTCATCCCGTGTCGAATAACATTCAAACCTATCAAGAAAAATATCTGACGCATCTGCAAAAACTCAAATCGGCGTTATCGATTCCGGTGATTGCCAGTTTGAATGGCACGTCGTTAAACGGTTGGGTGGATTACGGTCAGCAATTAGAACAAGCGGGCGCGGATGCGTTAGAGTTGAATATCTATCATCTGGCGGCAAATGGCAAAGAAAGTAGCGACGCGGTCGAAAATCGTTATTTAGACATTTTGCGCGAATTGAAAGCCCACGTTAGCGTTCCGATTGCGATGAAAATTTCGTCACAGTTTAGTTCGCCGATTCATTTTGTTAAACGTTTGGAAGCGGCGGGCGCAAATGGCATCACCATTTTCAACCGTTTTTATCAGCCCGATATTGATTTGGACACCTTGCAAGTCGTGCCGAAATTAGAATTATCAACTGCGTCGGAAGCCTTATTACGCATTCGTTGGACGGCGTTATTGTACGGTCGGACAACGCTTTCGATTGGCGTGACTGGCGGTTTTCATGAAACGCCCGATATTGTGAAAGCCTTATTGGCGGGCGCAGATGTGGTGCAACTTTGCAGCGTTTTGTTAAAACAAGGCGTGGGACGCTTAACCGAAATTTTGACGGAATTGGAACACTGGCTAATCGCGCATGAGTATAAATCGATTGAACAGCTCAAAGGCAGTGTTAGCCAACAAAACGCCATTGATCCGAGTGCGTATGAACGCGCGAATTATGTGCAGGTTTTAGATAGTTATTCCAGTTCGACCGGCGTATTGCGGTGAGCGCGATTGAACTTATCGAAACGCACAGCAGTTTGATTTTTTAGATTTTTAGACGCTCGAAAAACGACGATTTTATTGCGAGGAAGCATTGCGCCTCAATCGTCGTTTTGCGTCGTAACTTAATTTGAGAGGTCTTAATTTATGCAAAGACTACTTATTTTTATTGCTTTGGGCTGTCCGATTTTATCTTGGGCAGAAGGCGGCGGTTCTGAATCGATGGATCGCCCAAATATGCGACCCTTACTTCAACCGCCCGCCGTCGAACAAAAACTCCCTGATTTCAAACTTCCCGCCGTCCCTGAAAATATCCCCCAACAAACCAGCAAACAACGCCACTTTGAAATAAGCCGAATTGAATTTGATGGCAATACGGTTTTGGATGAAAAAGCGTTGCGCGACTTGGTGCAACCTTTTGAACGACGCGATGTGACGCTTATGGAAGTAGAAGATTTGCGTTTGAAAATTACGCAACGTTATATCGACCAAGGTTATGTAAATTCGGGCGCGATTTTGACGGCGGACGCTTTCAAAGACGGCGTTTTGCATTTCAAAATGTTAGAAGGACGTTTAGAAGAAATTCTAATTCACGGTCAAAACGGTTTGCGCGAAGGCTATATTGCCAATCGTTTGCGTGGCGATTCGGAACAACCGCTGAATTTACAAGCGTTACAAGACCGCTTTCAAATGCTCTTGACCGACCCGCTGATTGAACAAATGAACGGACGCATTTTGCCAGGCACGTCGGGGCAAAGTATTCTCGATGTCGATGTGACCCGCGCCCAACCTTATCAACTCAGTTTGCTGGGCAATAATCAACGTCCACCGTCGATTGGCGCAGAAGCCTTTGGCGTGAATGGTTGGGCGCGAAATCTCACGGGTTTTGGCGATTTATTGGATTTCACGTTTTATACCAGCGCGGGTTCAAATCGTTACACCGGCGGTTTTAACGTGCCGATTACTGACCAAGACACGCAAGTTTTTTTTCGTTTTGACGAAGGCGATTCGTCGGTTCAAGAGCAACCGATTCGCAAAATTAACGTCACCAGCCAAGTGCATAATTTAGAAGGTGGCATCAGTCATCCGTTAATTAACACGTCAAAACAACGTTTGAATTTCGGCACGTTGCTCGCCATTCGCGAAAATCAAACCTATTTAGACGGCAAACCGTTTTCATTTGTCGCCGGTGATTCAACCGGTCATACGCAAGCGACCGTTTGGCGTGCTTTTCAAGATTATGTGCAACGCTGGGAAAATCACGCGCTGTCGTTACGTTCGACGTTTAGCGTGGGTTTGAATACGCTTGGCGCAACGCCGAAAAAGAATAGCGATTTTTTTGCGTGGTTAGGTCAGGCGCAATATGCCTATCGGGTAAATGAAGACGGTTCGCAAGTAGTTTTGCGTGGCAACAGTCAATTAAGCAAAGATAAATTATTGCCGTTAGAACGCATGGCGATTGGCGGCATGGGAACGGTGCGCGGTTATCGCGAAAATCAATTAGTCTGCGACGAGGGTTATAACGTGTCGGCAGAATACCGTTATCCGGTTTTGGCAGTCACAAACTTGAATGCGTTGGCGCATCTTTATCTGGTACCGTTTGTGGATTATGGCAGTGCGTGGAATCAAGGCGAAAAAACGCAAAATTTGTTTTCAGTTGGCGCGGGGTTTGAACTGGATTGGAAGCCCTTTCATAGCGAGTTTTATTACGGTTACGCTTTGAATCAACCGACACAAAATCAACAAGGTGATTTACAAGATGCAGGCATTCATTTTCGAGCGCGTTTGGACGTACTTTAACTTTTTGGAGCGTTTGAAATGAATAAATTTCATGTATTGATGATTGCCGGTGGTTTGTGGGCTAACGCGGTTCACAGCGCGAATTTTGATGAAACATATCAGCAAGGAAAAAGTCGTTTAGCACAAGAGCAATATGGTTTGGCGGTGCAAACGTTAAATGACGCGCAACAACTCGCATCCACGCCAGAAGAACAAGCGCAAGCCGCTGGAACGTTGGGCTTAACGTATTACCGAATGCAACGCTGGGAACAAGCAACCAAATTATTGCGTGACGCGATTGCGTTAAATGTTGGTGAACCTTTAGAACGCGCTCGGTGGTTAGGCACGCTCGCGGATTTGGAAGCAGACAAAGGCAAGTTTGAAATTGCCCGTCCACTTTATGAACAAGCCTTGGCGTTAGCTGAAAATGATGCCGAATTAGTCGCCGGTTTGCAATTGGGGCAAGTCGAAACGTTGCCATTAACGGAACAATTAGCCGCATTAAAAACGATTAAAAATAGTGTGGTCGCGCTTGAAAATCCTGAAACGCAATCTCGTTTGCTAATCAATTTAGGTGAACAAGCCCACAAAATTGGCGCGATAGAACTGGCGTTTAAAAGTTTTGAGCAAGCGCGTGACCTTGCCAAAAATCAACCGCGTTTAACAGCTGAAGCGGCGGGACAACTCGCGCAATTGTACGAAGAACAACATCGTTTCAATGAATCTCTCGTGTTAAATTCTCACGCGATTGATGCCGCAAAAGAAGTGGACGCGCACGATTTATTGTTGGAATTGGAATGGCGGCAAGGGCGTTTGCATCGTGTGTTACAACAATTACCCGACGCGACAACTGCGTATCAACACGCTGTCGAACATATTGAAGCGATTCGCCAAGATATTCCGGTCGAATATCACAACGGGCGTTCTTCGTTTCGAGAAATTTTAGAACCGGTTTATTTGGGATTGGCAGATTTATTGTTGCTGCAAGCCAGCCAAAGAAGCGGCGAAACTAAAAACGATTTGTTGCGTCATGCCCGCGCCACCGTGGAATTGATTAAACAATCGGAATTGGAAGAATTTTTAGGCGGACGGTGTTCAGTTCATAGCAATAAAAATGCGTTATTGGAAGCGGTTGAACCGACCACGGCAATTATTTATCCGATTTTGTTGTCGGATAGATTGGAAATTCTGGTCAGCAGCGGCAATGAAATTCGCCAATATACGCAACCAATTCGCGCGGAGACGGTGCAAACGTTGGCGAAAAAACTCGCGCACAGTTTGCGAACCAGCAAATATGACGCTAAAAAGATTTCCAAACAACTTTATGAATTGTTGATTTTGCCGGTTGAACCGTGGTTGCACGAACAAAATATCAAAACGCTGGTGATGGTTCCAGATGGGGTTTTACGTTTGATTCCGCCCGCCGTTTTATATGACGGTGAACATTATTTGATTGAAAATTATGCGCTGGCGACTTCGCCAGGTTTGACGTTATTGGAATCTGCGCCGTTGCAACAACACGGAATTAAAGCGTTGTTAGTCGGAATGAGTGAACCAGGTTCGGTCATCGATAATTTGCCGCCTGCTTTTTTGCAATCGATGACGGGAAATCGCGGCGGAGAGAATCCTGACGACATGAGCGAAACAGAAATGAAAAGCCGTCAACTCGAATTGGAACGGATGATAAAAGAGCCTGTTTTTCGTCAGCAACTCAAAGAAAAATTAAGTTTGCCAGGCGTGGCGACTGAAATTAAAACGCTGCAAAAAGAAGTTCCGAATACGTCGCTCATGAATGAAGCCTTCACAGTGGAAGGCTTTAAACATCAAGCAATTCAAGAACCTTATTCGGTGGTGCATATTGCTTCGCACGGGGTTTTTGGCAAAACGGCGGAGAGTAGTTTTGTGATGGCTTACGATGGCGTTCTGAATATGGACGCGCTCGAACAGCTTTTGAAATCTGAAAAATTCGCGAAACAGCCGGTGGAATTGTTGACGTTGAGCGCGTGCCAAACGGCGGAAGGCGATGACCGTGCGCCGTTGGGATTAAGCGGGATTGCGTTAAAAGCCAAAGTGCGTAGTGTGTTAGGGACATTGTGGCCGGTTTCGGATGATGCCGCGTCGTTGTTGATGGCGGAATTTTACAAAGCCCTTTCACAACCTGGAATCAGCAAAGTGCAAGCCTTGCGACAAGCGCAAATTATGCTTATCAAACAAAAAGACCTCGAAAATCCTTTTTATTGGTCGCCATTTATTTTGGCGGGGAGTTGGTTATAAAATTTAAAAATTGGCGGTACGAGTGTAATGTTTGTTGTTTATGATAAAGCCTGAGTGGTTGCAAAGTGTAAAGGCGACCTCTTTTTTAAAAATTTTATTTTCGATTAAGAAGGAAACACCATGTTTTTAAAAGGTTCATACGATACAACAGGTACTGCTTGGGCAACTCAAGTAGTAGGAAATCTGGCTTATATTGCTGATGGTAGTTCAGGGCTAGAAATTTTGGATATTAGCAATCCGTCAGCACCTATTCTGAAAGGGCATTACGCCACGGCGAGTGATGCTTACAATGTTCAAGTTTCGGGAAAATTTGCTTACATTGGTGAAAAATCAGGTTTGCAAATCGTAGACATTAGCAAACCTGCTACGCCTGTTCTTAAAAGCACTTTTGCCACAACGAGTAACATTTGGGGCTTGCAAGTCATAGGAAGCACGGCTTATCTTGCAAATGGTGATTCAGGATTAAAAATTCTGGATGTTAGTAATCCAGCCAAACCAATGCTCAAGGCTACCTATGAGACTTCTGATTACGCGGTCAATCTGCAAGTGGTCAATAAATTAGCCTATATTGCTGACAGTAATTCTGGTTTGCAAATTGTCGATGTAAGTAATCCAGTGAAGCCTGCTTTTAAAGGTTCTTTTGATACGTCGGGTTCTGCTGTGGGTGTGCAAGTCGTCAAAAATACAGCTTATGTTGTTGACGATAATGGCGGCTTGAAAATTATTGATGTAAGTAATCCTGCCGCCCCTAAATTCAAGGGAAGCGATTCGACGTTTTCTCATGCTTATGCCGTGCAAGTGTTAAATACGGATGCTTATGTGGTAGATATGACCTTGGGATTGACCGTACTTGATGTTAGCAATAGCAATGTCGATCCTAAAACTAACACCTACACTTACATTTCTCCTAAAGCGACTTATGCCATATATGTTGAAACGGATACTTACAGTATTCCAAACACGGCAAATATACAGATTGTAAATAACACGGCGTACGTTTCAGCGGGCAAATATGGTTTGCAGATACTTGATGACATCAAGAATTTTAATACCTTAATCGGTACGGCAAACACGGATGCTCTAGGTGGCAATACAAACACGCCTACTTTACTGCAAGGAATGGCAGGTGATGATTTATTGATGGGCGGTGCTGGGAACGGTGCAGACACTTTAGAAGGTGGTGCTGGCAATGACACTTTGGAAGGCGGAGGGGGAGCTGATCGACTAGACGGGGGAGCTGGAAACGATACTGTATCCTATGCCGCCGCTGGATCAATTTCTATTGACGACCCTAAAATTGGAGTTATTACAGTTGGAGTGAATGCCAATTTAAGCACGCCGACAAAAAACGTGGGTTATAACACTGGCAGTCCTGATTACATGATTGATGATTCGGGTGATCCCTATTTAAGTGCTTTGACAAAAGAATACAACGCTTTGATGAAGGAAATGGCTGACGAGAGTGCTGATTACTCGGCAGGTGACAGCTACATCGGCATTGAAAATTTAACGGGTAGCGATTTTGCCGACATTCTAACTGGCGATAAAAGTAATAACGAACTTGATGGCGGGTTAGGAAATGATTTACTCGATGGCAGTGGTGGGCAAGATACCTTAACAGGTGGTGATGGTAAGGACATCTTTCACTTTACGACCAAAGATAAAAGCGACACGATTACCGATTTTGATGTTATCAATGACACGATTCAGCTTGAAAATAGTCTTTTTACAGCTCTCAAAACACCTGGAACATTGGTTAGTTCTATGTTTAAAGCTGGTGCGGGAGTCACAAAAGCAGTCGATGCTGATGATTATTTGATTTACAACTCGAAGACGGGTCAATTGTTTTACGATGCCGATGCAAATGGTTCAGGTGCGGCAGCACAAATTGCCTTAATTGGGGTAACAGAACATGCAGCCTTAACCAATGCGGATTTTGTGGTGATTTAAGCCGTTCTATCTCTTTTTGGAGTGTAAAACGTACCTTGTACTCCAAAGTGTGTACTAATCCCAAAATCGAGAAATTTATGAAATTATTACGTTATTTAATCGTTATGGTATGCAGTTCAGTAAATGCAGATGTGGTAACTGATGGCACGATGGGCGCAGCTCAAACTTTAACTGGCGCCAACGTCACCATCCCGCAAACTTTAGGCAAAACAGAAGGAAGTAATTTGTTTCACAGTTTCGGCGATTTCAATATCAACACAGATCAAACTATCACTTTTACAAATACCAGTAACGTGAATTACCAAAATGTGATTTTTCGTGTGACGGGCGGCAATGCTTCAAATATTGACGGTACATTGAAATCTGACATTAAAAATGCTGATTTTTATTTCATCAATCCCAACGGCATTACATTTGGTGCGAATGCTCACGTTGATGTGCCAGCAGCGTTTCACGTTAGCACCGCCGATAAAATGGATTTTGGTAAAAATGGCGGTGTGTTTTATGCCGATTTAAGTAAAGACAGCAAGCTTAGTAGCGATGCACCTGCGGCTTTTGGATTTTTGGGAACATCGAAAGCGAATAATGGGCTGATTGATTTCCGCAGGACACAATTAACTATTGATGAACTAGAAAAATCAATAGATGTAGTGGCTGGCGATATTGAAATAAAAAAATCGACGAAAATAGAAACAGGCGATATTCGTTTAGTTGCGGCAGGTACAGGTGAAAAATATGTGCCTGTTGATGGTATGACCAAAACGGCAACAGGTTCTATTTCAGTCAGTTCAAGTAAGTTTTATGCGAACTCAGTAAGTGTTAACGGTGGTGCAATTCAATTCGATAATTCAAGTGAAATCGATGCTACGAGTAATATCGCAATTAAAGCAAATGGCGATTTAACATTGCAAAACAACAGCTATATTAGTGCTAATGCCGCTTTCGACGATAAAGATGATGCGGGACAGGTCAATGTGGAATCAACTGGCGCGATACAAATACTAGGTGATGCACATATTACTGCGAATGCTGTCTCTAGTTCAGGCAGTGCTGGTGCTATCAAAGTGAAAGCAGAGTCATTGAAAATTGATGGCAATTCGGGGATTAACGCAGACACTATCAGAAGCTCGGGACATGATGCTGGAGTTATTGATGTGCAAGTCGCCAAAAGTATCGAAATTCTTAATGGTGGTGATATTTCCGTGAACGCTAATGGTTCTAGCCCGCTAGGAAGAATAACGGTGATTGCTGATACCCTAATTATTGACGGAAAAGGTAAATCTACAGGAATTTCTTTAAATGGATCCGATAATGACAATATCAGTAAAATGAAAATAACTACTATTGGAGCAATGGAACTTCTCGATGGTGGACAAATTGGTGGTATTGCAAACGAAGGATTGGCAGGAAGTGTTGATATTAAAGTAGGTAGTTTGAGAATTGACGGACAAGATAGCGGTATTTCATCACCAGCATCTGGTGTTGGAAAGCCTGGAAATATAAGCGTGGAATCTGGTGGAAAAATAGAGATTCTCAATAAGGGGACTATTTCAGCGGATACTTGGGGTTCAGGCAATGGTGGAAACATCAAGCTAATTGCCAACAGTTTTAAAATTGACGGTACTGGAGCTGGAATTTCTTCAGAATCAATGGGAGGTGGAAGCGAAAGCGGTCAAGGTGGCAATATCAGTATTGAATCAAAAGGATTATTGGAAATCATGAATCATGGAATTATTAGCAGTGATGCCGCTTACGGTAGTGCTGGCAATGCAGGAAATATAGACATTAAGGCGAATGAATTAAACATGACTACTGGTGGAATTATAAGTAGCAATAATTCTTATGGCACAGGCAATGCGGGAAATATCGACATCAACGCCAACGAGTTAAAAATAGATGGCACCACTGGATATAAAACAGGGTTTGTTTCTGATTCTAAGGGACTAAAAGGAAATGCTGGAAATATCGTGGTGGCGGCAACAAACAACCTTGATATGACCAATGGTGGTGTTATTAGTACCAATACTGATGGTGCGGGCAGTGCAGGCAATGTAAATGTGAAAGCAACCACTTTAACCTTAGATAACGCTACTATTTCTGCAAAAGCCGCAAAAACATCAACAGGTCAAACGGGCTATGTCACTATCAACGCAACGGATAAATTAGCTCTGATAAATCAAGGTAAATTGAGCATTGAAAACGCGGGAAAATCAGGTGATCCCACCCGCATTATTCCAGGCACTTTAACTGTTAATGCGCCACAAATTGAATTGGATAACGGCATTATCACTGCGGCTACCAGCGGCAATGTGAATGCAGGTGTTGTCAATGTTAATGCGACAAATTCCTTAACAGAAACCAACGCTTCGCAGATTAGCTCTGCAACTTCTGGCAGTGGCAATGCGGGCGATGTTTTTGTGTCCACCCCCGTAGTTTCAATAGATAACGCTACTATCAAAGCCACTGCTGAAAAGGATTCAACGGGTGCAGCAGGTTCTGTCAACGTCAACGCAACGAAATCTTTAACTGCTAATAATTTAGCGTCTATCAATTCCTCTACGTTTGGTACGGGAAAAGCAGGTGATGTCACGGTGACTGCCGCCAACCTATCCTTAAATAAACAAGCCGAAATTTCAGCTTTAGCTGGCGTTAATTCAAGCGGTCAAACTGGCGATGTCAAGGTCACTGCGACCGATTCAATTCATTTGTCTAATTCGGGAAAAATCAGCATTGAGAATCAAGCGAATTTATCTGCTGATGCCGCTACCACTATTCAACCAAGTCAAATCACCGTCACCGCACCAAACATCGACATGGAAAACAGCAGCAAAATCACCAGCCAATCAACAGGCAATGTTGCGGCAGGAAATATCGCCGTAAACGTGGCGCATCGCTTAAACATGGATCATTCGTTTATTACCACCGAAGCGAATACGGGCGACGGGGGAAAAGTTAACGTTGATACTGGTGACTTGATTTACTTAAAGGATTCTGGTTTCACCACCACAGTCAGCGGTGAAAATGGCAACGGCGGTGATATCTCAACCAAAGCCGAAACACTCATCATGGACACGGCGGTTATTCAAGCGAATGCCAAAAGTGGCAACGGCGGCAACATCAATTTAGCATTGAAATCCCTCATTCCGAGTGAAAATATATTGGTGAGAGGCGGCAAATTCGTGAAATGGAACAGCTCACCTGAAACGATAAACGTGATTCAAGCGGCTTCTGACAAAGGCGTAAGCGGCACGATTACAAACACCGCGCCACAATTGAACTTGAGTGGCGTGTTGGCGAATAGCGGTTATTCAAATTTCGATAACAGCCTGATTAGTCGCGATTATTGCGAATTAGGTCAAAGCAGTTCGCTGGCACGGAAAGGCAAAGGCGGTTTGCCGTTGCGAGCGAAGAATTTGCAGGTGAAATAGTTTGCAATTGACCATTAAAAAATGGCTACGTCATCCCATTTTCAGTTGCATGTCGTTGGGATTATTCGCCTCAATTTTCATTGCTGCCGTGCAATATGTCGGTATTTTGCAAGGCGCAGAATTACGAACGTTTGACCAATTACTTTCAAAAAATACCGCTGTTGAAATCGACAATCGAATTATTATTATTGGCGAAACTGAGCCAGATATTCGCCGTTTTAAATATCCGTTATCCGACAAAATTCTTGCTGAAGCATTGCAAAAAATTGAGAACGCCGGCGCACGAGTAATTGGCGTGGATAAATACCGCGATGTGCCAGTTGGCGTGGAAACAAAAGAACTCAAAAACGTGTTGCAAACATACGACAATATCGTTTGGATTTTTTTTACGGGGAATTCCAAACAAGAATTTATTCCTGCGCCAGAAATTTTAGCAAATAATCCAGAGCGAGTCGGTTTTAATGATTTAGTTGAAGATTCGGACGGTGTTTCACGTCGAGGTTTATTGTTTATGGGTATTGATGGTAATAATTATTACTCTTTTCCGTTATTGCTGACATTGCATTATTTAGCCGCTGAAAACATCTCCGCTCAAAGTGACGCACAAGGCAATTTAAGTTTGAACGGTGTGAGTTTGCCGCCAATAGATTCAAATTTTGGTGCTTATATAGCGGCTAATACGGGCGGTTATCAAATAATGCTCAATTATCCAGGGCTGTCGCAGTCGTTTAAATTTTTCACTTTGTCGGATTTGTTTGATGGCAAAATCTCCAGCGAGATGTTACGCGATAAAATTGTGCTAATCGGCGGAACGGCTCCAAGTCTTCAAGATTACCGATTATTACCCAATGAAATGAAACGCTTTGGCGTTGAATACCACGCCTATTTCGTGAGCCAACTACTCAACACGGCAATCAAACAAAACAAACCTTTACGCGCTTGGTCAAATTACAACGAATGCCTTTGGATGTTACTTTTGTGTTTAGTTGGTGCATTCACAGGTTTACACAGAGGGAGCCTACTACGTTTATTCATCTTGATAGTAGGTGAATTCGCCTTTTTATTCGTTTGGAATATCGTATTTTTAAATGAAGGTTGGTGGGCACCACTTATTGCACCGATGTTAGGTTGGGCGAGTTCACTGGCATTGAGCATTCTGTATTTTTCCAGTCAAGAACGCGCCGAACGCCGCCAGTTAATGCAATTATTCGCCAGTCACGTTTCGCCCGAAGTTGCGAAACGTTTATGGGACGCGAGGGAACAATTTTTTAGTGAAGGCGGTGTACGTCCTGATACATTGACCGCGACGGTACTTTTCACCGACATTACGAATTTCACTACGATTGCCGAAAAAATGGAACCGCTCATTTTAATGAAATGGTTGAATGAATACATGGGCGAAATGAGCAAAATCGTCACAAATCATAACGGCATGGTGAATAAATATATTGGCGATGCGATTATGGCGATTTTTGGTGTGCCTGTGAAACGCGAAACAGAAACAGAAATTGCTGCCGACGCGCAACATGCGGTGAAATGCGCCATTGAATTTAATCGACGTTTGTGTGAACTTAATCAAAAATGGCAACCACAAGGGCTTCCTGAAATTACTATGCGAGTCGGTATTTATACGGGGGCGTTAGTGGCAGGTAGTTTTGGTGGTGCAGTACGAATGGAGTACACTGTTATTGGCGACACAGTTAATGCTGCCTCACGTTTAGAAAGTTTCGACAAGACCGTTGCTCAATCTGATAGTCAGCACCCGTGCCGTATTTTAATTGGTGAAACTACTTATCGTTGTGTGAATTATCTTTACGAAACAAAAATTGTCGGGGAATACCAATTAAAGGGCAGGAACGAATACTCAAAAATTTATCAGATCATCACGTTACGATAAAAAATTTCAGCTAAATCTTTGGAGTCTCTTATGAACAAAAAATTTATCCTGCTCGTTATTTTCATTTCATCGTTGTCTTCGTTCGCCAGTGCAGAAGGACTATTAACGTATAAACCGCCCCAAATAAACGCTCCTCAAACACGCATTGGCGGTGGCACACGCAATTTGAATTTAGCTACGCCGAAAATTCAAGTCTTAGCACCAAAGCATACGGCATTAACCAGCCAATCTCAGCCAGTTTTATATTGGTACTTATACGAAGCTGCTCAACAAAAAGTGGATTTTATCCTGATTGAGGAAGGGGCGGACGAACCATTGCTGGAAAAAAGTTTATCCCTGACTACAGCGGGTTTGAATCGGATTCATTTGGCGGATTACGACGTAGTGTTACAAGCCGGTAAGAAATATAAATGGTCGATCAGTGATGCGGAACACTGTTTGGAAGATACCAGTGCCACGCTTATCTATCAATCCCCCGCAATCCCATTGTCCACCGTCGAACAAAAAGCAGAAGCTGGTTATTGGTACGATGCGTTACAACAATTGATAGAAACACATTCGTCTCGTGTCGATAATTTATTGAAACAAATTGATTTAACTATTCCCGTTCTTTAATTTTTCTTAAAAACCAGGTATTGCGATGCGTTTGATTCAATCACTCTTAAAACAGACCGCTTACCCGCATTCGGTGAGCGCGATTGAACTAATCGAAACGCACATTTCGTGGGTGTTATTGACTGGGCAATTTGTCTATAAAATAAAAAAAGCGGTGCAGTTCGATTTTTTAGATTTTTCGACGCTGGAAAAACGCCGATTTTACTGCGAAGAAGAATGGCGGTTGAATCGTCGTTTTGCGCCGGAACTTTATGTGCAAGTTGTCCCGATTACCGGAACGATTGAAAACGCGAAAATCAATGGCGACGGTGAAATCATTGAATACGCGGTGCAAATGCGGCAATTTCCCGCGCATCAACTTTTGAGTAAAATGGCAAATCACGGTTGTTTAAATGCCGAAATGATTGACCAACTCGCCGACATTGTGGCGAATTTTCATCGTGACGCGAACGTTGCTATTTCTAGCAATCATTACGGCACGGCGGACGAAATTCACCGCTGGTTTTTGGGTAATTTCGCGCCAATTCGTTCACTCGTTGAGAATGCGGAATTTTTGCAACAACTGGCGCGATTAGAATTGTGGGGCGAGCAGGAATTGTCGAAAATCACGCCGTTGATGCAGCACCGCAAACAATTGGGCTTTATTCGTGAATGTCACGGTGATTTACATTTGGGCAATGTCGCGTTGTTTGAGAATCGCGTGTTGCCGTTTGATGGCATTGAATTTAATCCCGCGTTACGCTGGATTGATGTGATGAATGAAATTGCGTTTGTGGTAATGGATTTGCAGCAGCGCAATTTGAAGCCGTTTGCGACGCGCTTTTTAAATCACTATTTAAGCCAAACCGGCGATTATTCCGGTTTGAGTTTGTTGCGTTATTATTTGGTTTATCGTGCGTTAGTTCGCGCCAAAATTGCGTTATTGCGTTGGCAACAACATCAAAATCCGCCCGATTTTCAGGAAGCAGAACATTATGCAAATTTAGCAGAAGCGTTCACCACACCGAAAACGCCGGTGTTGTTGATTACGCACGGTTATTCAGGTTCGGGAAAATCGACGTTGAGTCGCAAAGTCGCTGAAATGTTTGGCGCAATTCATTTGCGTTCGGATGTGGAACGGCAACGGTTGTTTGCGACATCAAAAAATCAGGATAATTACAGCACGGAAAAGTCGCAACAAATCTATCAGCAACTGGCTGATTTTGCCGCCCCAATTCTTGACGCGGGTTTTTCGGTGTTCGTCGATGCGACCTTTCTAAAATATGAACAGCGCGTGTTGTTTCAAAAATTAGCCGCTGAAAAACAGGTGAAATTTTTGATTTTGGATTTTCAAGCAACGGAGGAAGAATTAAGTCGCCGTATTATTCAACGGCAGCAATTCGGTCATGATGCGTCTGAAGCGACATTAACCGTGTTGCAGTACCAATTACAAACCGCGCAACCGTTGACTTTGGCTGAACAAAAACAGACGCTTTCGGCAGAAAGTGGCGCGGAAAATATATCTCAGTATTTATTTTTATTCCAAGGAGAACACCATGACAGAACAAACTAATTACATTCGTTGGTTTAATGAATTAACCCTTGAAGACGTGCCGCTCGTGGGCGGAAAAAATGCGTCGTTGGGTGAAATGTACCGTGAATTGGGGTCGGAAGGCGTACAAATTCCAAACGGTTTTGCGGTGACGGCGGAAGCCTATCGTTATATTTTGGATAATTCAAATGGCTGGGAATCTTTACACGAAGCATTAGATGATTTAAATCCTGAAGACGTAAATGATTTGGCAAAACGCGCTCGAAAAGCCCGCGAAATTGTTTATGCCGCGCCCATTCCCGAAGATTTAGAACGGCAAATCCTCGCCGCTTACCAAACATTACAAACCCAATATGGTGACGAATTAAGTGTTGCCGTTCGCAGTTCTGCCACCGCCGAAGATTTACCCACCGCTAGTTTCGCCGGTCAACAAGATACTTATCTCAACATTCGTGGCGCGGCGGCGTTGCTCGAATCGTGCAAACGCTGTTTTGCCAGTTTATTCACCGACCGCGCCATTCATTACCGCGTCGATCAAGGCTTTGACCATTTCAAACTCGCGTTGTCGATTGGCATCATGAAAATGGTGCGTTCCGATTTATCCGCCAGCGGTGTAATGTTTTCGTTAGACACGGAATCGGGTTTTTCAGACGTGGTGTTTATCACCGGTTCTTACGGTTTGGGTGAAAACGTGGTGCAAGGCGCGGTCGATCCCGACGAATTTTACGTTCACAAACCCACGTTTGAACAGGGACATCGAGCCGTTTTACGCCGAACCTTGGGCGCGAAAAAAATCAAAATGATTTACAGCGACCGCAGCACGCGCGAATCGACGCACAATATTGTCACGTCCAACGACGAACGAAATCGGTTTTGTATTAGCGATGCGGACGTGTTGACGCTGGCGGATTACGCGATAAAAATCGAAAAACATTACAGCGCGAAAGCGGGTAAAGCTAAACCGATGGATATGGAATGGGCGAAAGACGGACTCGACGGCACGTTGTACATTGTGCAAGCGCGACCCGAAACGGTGGTTTCGCAATTGCGCGGCATGATGTTGGAACAATACACGCTGACAGAAACCGCTGTGCCAATTATCACCGGGCATTCGGTCGGCAGCAAAATCGCCACCGGCAACGTCCGTATTATTGAAAATGCGGAACAACTCAGCAGTTTTAAAGCGGGTGATATTTTGGTCGCCGATATGACCACGCCTGATTGGGAACCGGTGATGAAAATCGCGTCGGCAATTGTCACAAATCGCGGCGGCAGAACCTGTCACGCTGCGATAATTTCGCGCGAATTGGGCGTTCCAGCGGTGGTCGGTTGTGAAAATGCCACGACCACAATCAAAAATAATACGTCCGTGACGGTTTCTTGTGCGGAAGGCGATGTCGGCAAAGTGTACGCGGGAGAATTAGCCTTTGATATTCAAACCACGGATTTGTCGGGTTTGAAACATCCGAAAACTAAAATCATGCTCAACATTGCCAATCCAGAAGTGGCGTTCAAAACCAGCTTTTTGCCAAATGACGGCGTGGGTTTGATGCGGATGGAATTCATCATTACCGAATACATCAAAGCGCATCCGATGGCGTTGATTCATTCGGAGCGCGTGCAAGATGCCAATGAGCGTGACCAATTGGCAAAATTAACGCGCCATTACGCCACGCCGCAAGAATTTTTTATCAGCAAATTAGCGGAAGGCGTTGGCACCATTGGCGCGGCGTTTTATCCGAAACCGGTTGTGGTGCGAATGTCCGATTTTAAAACCAACGAATACGCGACGTTATTGGGTGGACGTTGGTTTGAATTCGACGAAGAAAATCCGATGATTGGCTTTCGTGGCGCGTCACGTTACACGCATCCCGCGTATGCGGAAGGGTTTGCGTTGGAATGTGCGGCGATGAAACGAGTGCGCGACGACATGGGTTTGACCAATGTTATTTTGATGATTCCGTTTTGTCGGCGAGTGCAAGAAGCTAAAAAAGTGTTGGATTACATGGCGGAATTGGGTTTGAAACGCGGCGAAAATGGGCTGCAAATTTACGTCATGTGCGAAATTCCGAATAACGTGATTTCGATTGATGCGTTTTCGGAACATTTTGACGGCTTTTCGATTGGCTCGAATGATTTAACGCAACTTACGCTGGGCGTTGACCGTGATTCGGCGATTCTCGCAGAAGATTTTGATGAGCGTGACGATGGCGTAAAAGAGATGATTCGCCTTGCCGTGACAGGTTCAAAACGTAACGGCAAACATTGTGGATTGTGCGGACAAGCTCCGTCCGATTATCCTGAAATGGCGCAATTTTTGGTGGAAATCGGGATTGATTCGATGAGCTTAAATCCCGATACCGTGTTAAAAACGACGCAATTGGTGCTAGAAACAGAGGAAAAATTGGCGGCGAATTAACGAATCATTTCGCAACCATAACGACGCACCTGCAATGTGTCCGACCAATAATTTTCTGGCAAGCCAGTTTTTAATTTCAAGTGTTGTAAAAACTGGCACGGTTCGGGCAAAGAATCCCAAACTGATGGCAAAAATGTGCCGCGTCGATGGCTTTCTTGCATAATTAAGCCATCGACCTGCGGACGTAATTGACGAATTAAATCCTCTTCCGATTTAAAATTTATCGGTTCAGCAGGCGAAAGAATTGAAAGATGAATCTCTAATTTTGCAAATTCGGTCGCGGAAACAGGCGGAAAACGAGGATCATCAAACGCCGCCAAAAACGCATTTTTTGCAATATCCATTACCAACGGCTGAACCGCTTCCAACATTCCGATGCAACCGCGCAACTGTCCACTAATTTCTAATGTGACAAACGTCGCTCGAATTTCCTGCAATTCGTCGGGATAATTTTCCAGATTTATGGGCAACGGCACACCGTGCGTCAAACCATGCTGGATTGAATCTCTCGCAATTTTTAACAGTAATTTTTGTTGTTCGTTAGTCAATAACATAAGATCCATACCCCACAACTTGTGATTTATCGCCCGCCGTGTCGCCTGAATTTCTCAAGTCGATGGTTTCAATTTGACGGAATTTTTTTTGCGCTAATGCTAATAAACCGCTTACACCCACTCGACCACAAGCCGAATCGTAATCTAAATGTTGATAATCTAACTGTTCGATTTTACGGCTGGTTTCCAAATCCAGTTCCTGCGCCGTGGCGTAATCGTGGTAATGACTTAAATCTGAGCTAATCACAATGACGGCTTCATCATCGTCATAAAATAATTCCAGCACTTGTGAAACTTGCTCTGCCGTCGCGTTACCAACGACAATCGGAATTAACTTAAAAGCATGTAATACGGTTTGTAAAAATGGCAATTGCACTTCCAAACTGTGTTCAGCGTGATGCGCTTCGTCGCTGTAATTGACAAACGGCAACACCACTAAGTTTTGAATAGCTATTTTATCGAGGGGAATATCGCCAAGTGGCGTGTTGAAAAAATCGGCATGAGAAACGGCTAAACCGTCAAACGCCAAGCGATGCGACGGGGCAACAATAACCACGCGCTTAATTTTATCGGCTCCCGCTTTCAAACGTGCATAAGCACTGGCGGCGATTTCACCCGAATAAATATAACCTGCGTGGGGAACTATTATGGCTTTGGGAACTTTAGTGGTACTTTGAACTGCGTCCAAAAAAACGTTAAGCATCTTTCGCAATACTTCTGGATTAGCAGGATAAAATGTTCCAGCGACGGCTGGTTGACGAATTAAAACCATGATTGCTCTCCGAAAATGAGTTTTCTTGCGTCTCGATAATATGCCGTAATCTATGAATAGTGCAACGTAAAATTAGAATCTATCTTAGAAACTTTTGGAGAATTTCATGAAAACACGATTAAGTTCAGATACGGTCACTACCGATTATTGGCATTTACTCGACGATAAACGGGTGCAATGTGATTTGTGTCCGCGATTTTGTAAATTGCACGAAGGGCAACGCGGCTTGTGTTTTATACGGCAAAATCAGAATGCCCAAATTGTTTTAACCAGTTATGGGCGTTCAAGTGGTTTTGCCATTGACCCGATTGAAAAAAAACCGTTGAACCATTTTTATCCAGGTTCAGCGGTTTTTTCATTTGGCACAGCGGGCTGTAATTTAGCGTGCAAGTTTTGCCAAAATTGGGATATTAGCAAATCACGCGAAATGGACACGTTAATGAGCAAAGCCGAACCCGAAATGATTGCTCAAAAAGCGTTAGAACTGGGCTGTAAAAGTGTGGCGTACACTTACAACGACCCCGTTATTTTTCATGAATATGCGATTGATACGGCGATGGCGTGTCGAGAATTAGGTATCAAATCGGTTGCAGTTTCGGCGGGTTATGTTTGTCCGAAACCGCGTGCCGAATTTTATCAATATATGGATGCGGCGAATATCGATTTAAAAGCCTTTAGCGAACGGTTTTATCATGAACTGACTGGCGCACATTTGGGCGAAATTTTGGATACATTGGAATATCTTTATCACGAAACATCGGTGTGGTTGGAATTAACCACGCTGATTATTCCAGGCGAAAATGATTCCGAAGCCGAATTGGACGCGATGACGCAATGGGTAGTGGAAAAATTAGGCGTAGATGTACCCATGCACTTTACCGCATTTCATCCCGACTGGAAAATGCGGAACACGCCGCCCACGCCGCTTGCGTCTTTATTATTGGCGCGAGATATAGCGTTAAAAAATGGTGTTCGTTACGCCTACGTTGGCAATGTTCATCACAAAATCGCTGATAGCACTTATTGTCATGCGTGTGGCGCGTGTTTGATTGGGCGCGATTGGTATCAATTATCGGAATGGAATTTAGATAATCGAGGCGCGTGTTTGGCTTGCGGAACAATATGCGCGGGGCATTTCCCCAACGTAACAAAATTGTCATAGAAATAACCTATGCTGATAATTTATTTATTCGCATAGGTGCTTTCCATGTCCTCATTGCAAAAAGAACTAATTGCTATCCTCGAACACAAAAAACTTACACCGCATTTTCAGCCGATTGTTTCCTTTGCTCAAAAGAAAATTATTGGTTATGAAGCTCTCATTCGTGGCCCTTCCAATAGTCCACTACACAGTGCGCTTAATTTATTTGATGTGGCTGAACGCCACGGTTTAAGTTCGCATTTAGAATTTTTGTGCCGTGAATTGAGCATTAAGCATTACGCAAAATTTAATTTAGATGCCAAATTATTTCTCAACGTCAGCCCAAACATTTTGATGGAGCCTGAATTTAAAACCGGCGAAACGCTGCGGTATTTAGATGAATTTGGTGTGAATCCGCATAATGTCGTGATTGAATTGACCGAACACAAACCTACTGATGATTATGAATTGATGCGAGAAGCTGTGATGCACTATCGCAACATGGGTTTTGAGATTGCGTTAGATGATTTGGGCGCGGGATATTCGAGCTTGCGTTTGTGGTCAGAATTACTGCCGGAATACGTCAAAATCGATCAGCATTTTATTCGAGAATTGCAGAATGATTCGGTCAAACTGAATTTTGTACGTTCAATTCAAGGGATTGCCAGTTCACTCAATTGCAACGTGATTGCCGAAGGAATTGAAACCGAAGCTGAATTCAAATTGATTGAAAAATTGGGTATTTCACAAGGTCAAGGTTATTACTTTGCGCGTCCCGCTGTGTTGCCCTTATTCAACATCGATAAGGCAATTTTTCTGTCGGAAGAATTATTGCCTGAGAAAAAAACGCTGGATTTAAATTCAACATCCGTAGCCAGCATCAGCCGTTTTATTTTGCCCATTTCAGCGGAAACACCGATTAGCGACGTGATGAATTTATTTCAACAACAAAGCGAATTAACGATTCTACCGCTGGTGGATCACGACGTGGCTTCGGGCATTATTTTTCGAGATATTTTTCTATCGAAATTATTTTCAAGTCGTTACGGTATGGAATTGTACGGTCGCAAACCGATTAAAACGTTTATTGATCAACCGCCGCTCAGTGTCGATTGCGATACACCGATTGAATTGGTAAGCCAGCAAGTGACCTCCAGTGTGCGCCATGAACAGGCGTTTATTATTTCCCGCGATAATAAATATATGGGCGTAGTGACCATTTTGTCGTTATTGGAAAGAATTACACAGCGACAAATTGACAACGCCAAACACGCGAATCCACTGACCTTACTACCGGGTAGCGTGCCGATGAATCAGCAAGTGAATCAATTGATTGCTAATAGAACGCCATTTGCATTTGGTTATTTTGATTTGGATAATTTTAAACCGTTTAATGATATTTACAGTTACAGTGCGGGCGACGATATTATTAAAGCGGTAGCGACTACGCTGAGGCAATGTTTGCCGCCTGAAAGTGGCTACATTGGACATATTGGCGGTGATGATTTTATTGTGATTTTCACTTGTGAAGATTGGCTAGAACGCTGTCAAAAAATTCTGGATGTTTTTGAAAAATTAGCACCCACTTATTACAAATCTGCTGATGTGAAAGCGGGCGGTATTCATGCTGAAAACCGCAAGGGCGATAAATGTTTTTTTCCGATGACCAGTTTATCAGTGGGTTTAGTGCCACCAACGATTACCGCTCATTGTCAGTCTCACGTTGATATTGCTGATTTAGCGTCGTCATCGAAAAAAATGGCGAAGAAAATCGACGGTAACAGTTATTTTGTGAATCATCGCTACAGTGCTAAAAAAATAGAAGTGTTTGAGGCAAACAATTTGCATCAGAAAAATTCGGTGATTCAGTTGCGCGTGGTAAGCTGAAATGTTGAACGAGAAAAACGCCTTAAAACAGGGTGATTTTAAGGCGTTTCAGTTTTTTAAAATCTATTTTGAAAAGGTCAATCCGCCCGCTTCTTCGCTGACTTTTATCACGTTACCCGCGACAAACTCGCCGCTTAAAATCAGTTGCGCCAGAGGATTTTCTAAGTATTGTTGAATCGCACGTTTCATCGGTCTTGCGCCATAAATCGGATCAAATCCCGCTTCGCCCAATAAATCCAACGCCGCATCGGAAATTTCAAAACCAATTTCACGTTCTTGTAAACGCCCGCGCAAATAATCAATTTGAATAGTTGAAATGGCGCGAACTTGCTCACGTCCTAACGAATGAAATACCACCGTTTCATCGATGCGATTGATGAATTCAGGGCGGAATTTTGTCACCACCACATCCATCACCGCCGATTTCATCACGTCATACATCGCCTCGCCCGACAACGCTTGAATAATGTCCGAACCCATGTTGGAAGTCATCACGATAATGGTGTTTTTAAAGTTCACCGTGCGACCCTGACCGTCAGTTAAACGCCCGTCGTCCAGGACTTGCAACAAAATGTTGAACACATCCGGATGCGCTTTTTCAATTTCATCGAGCAAAATTACCGAATACGGTTTGCGACGCACTAATTCCGTTAAATAACCGCCTTCTTCATAACCGACATAACCGGGAGGCGCACCGATTAAACGCGCCACCGAATGTTTTTCCATAAATTCCGACATATCGATTCGCACCATTGCGTCGGGCGTGTCGAACATAAATTCGGCTAACGCTTTGCACAATTCCGTTTTGCCCACGCCCGTTGGCCCTAAAAATAAAAACGAACTATTCGGGCGATTCGGGTCAGAAAGTCCCGCGCGTGAACGACGAATGGCGTTGCTCACGGCTTTCAATGCTTCTTCTTGTCCGATAACGCGCTGTTTTAAATACGTTTCCATTTCGAGCAA
This sequence comes from uncultured Pseudomonadota bacterium, assembly GCA_903870545.1. Lineage (GTDB taxonomy): Bacteria > Pseudomonadota > Gammaproteobacteria > Methylococcales > Methylomonadaceae > UBA10906. The sequence goes on along the minus strand of CAIQDI010000014.1, from coordinate 85,780 downwards.
TTTTTCGCGTTCGCCTTCCAACATTTTTGAAACCGGAATCCCCGTCCATTTCGACACGACTTCGGCGATTTCGTCTTCGGTCACTTTGTTGCGTAACAAGGTCATTTTTGACATATCGACCGTGGCGGACGCGGCAATTTGTTTTTCAAATTCTGGAATAATGCCATATTGCAATTCAGACATTTTGGCTAAATCGTTGCTGCGCCGCGCGGTTTCTAAATCTAAACGCGCTTGTTCGAGTTTTTCTTTAATCGCGGCGGAACCTTGCAACGCGGATTTTTCGGCTTTCCAAATTTCTTCTAAATCCGAATATTCTTTTTCAAGTTCGCCAATTTCTTGTTCTAAAACTTGCAGACGTTTTTTTGAAGCGGCATCTTTTTCTTTTTTCAGCGCAACTTGTTCAATTTTCAGTTGAATCAATCGACGATACAATTTGTCCATCACTTCGGGTTTGGAATCGATTTCCATCCGAATTCGACTGCCTGCTTCGTCGATTAAATCAATCGCTTTGTCGGGCAATTGACGGTCAGAAATGTAACGGTACGACAACGTTGCTGCCGCCACAATCGCGGGGTCGGTAATATCTACGCCGTGATGGACTTCGTATTTTTCTTTCAAGCCGCGCAAAATCGCAATCGTGTCTTCCACGCTCGGTTCATCGACCAGCACTTTTTGAAAACGTCGCTCTAACGCGGCATCTTTTTCAATATATTTACGATATTCGTCCAACGTGGTCGCGCCAACACAATGCAATTCACCTCGCGCCAATGCGGGTTTTAACATATTGCCTGCGTCCATTGCGCCTTCCGCTTTGCCCGCGCCAACCATGGTGTGCAATTCGTCGATGAACAAAATAACTTGTCCTTCTTGTTTCGCCAAATCGTTCAAAACGGCTTTCAAACGTTCTTCAAATTCACCGCGAAATTTTGCACCTGCAATCAACGCCGCCATATCGAGTGACAAAACTTGTTTGCCTTTCATGCCTTCTGGCACTTCGCCGTTGACGATGCGTTGCGCCAAACCTTCGACAATTGCCGATTTACCCACGCCAGGTTGACCAATTAACACCGGATTATTTTTGGTGCGACGTTGCAACACTTGAATCGTGCGGCGAATTTCATCATCGCGACCAATCACAGGATCGAGTTTTCCTTGTTCGGCGCGTTCGGTTAAATTCAGCGTGTATTTATTCAACGCGCCACGTTGATCTTCGGCATTTTGTTCATTGACGGCTTCACCACCGCGTAATTTTTCAATCGCCGGTTCGAGTAACGCTTTTGAAATACCGAATTTTTTGAAAATTTCCGTTAATGAACATTTCTCGTCCGCAATCGCCAACAAAAATAATTCGCTCGAAATAAAGGTGTCGTTGCGTTTTTGCGCGAGTTTGTCGGTGATATTTAATAAACGGTCGAGTTCATTTGATAATCGCACGTCACCGCCCGTCCCGCTGACACTGGCTAAACGATTGATTGTTGCGAACGTGTCAGCGCGTAAACTCGGCACGTTGATATTGCTTTGCGCGAGTAACGGTTTGATGCTGCCGCCGTCTTGGTCGAGTAACGACAATAATAAATGTGCCGCTTCAATAAATTGATGATCTTTACCCAACGCTAAACTTTGTGCGTCAGCTAAGGCTTCTTGAAATTTACTGGTTAATTTGTCCATTCTCATGCGCGGTAACTCCTAGAAAGTAAGTGATTTGATTTAGTTTAACAATGGGGCGAAATGACCGCCAATTCAAGGAAAAATTTTCCCCGTTATGTGGGCTGGGTGAATATCAAAATTAGATATTTTTAAAAAAACGAAGCGTATTTCGCCCCGCTTTTTTGGCTTGATACATCGCCGTATCGGCTTGTTTGACCGGTTCGTGAATGGATGATTCATGACCGGTAAAAATCGCCACACCAATGCTGGGTGTGCTGGAATAATCCTGCGTGCGGAGCTGGTAACTTTTGTTCAACGTGACGAGAATTTTTTGACCAATAATTTCAGCTTGATTTATCGCCATATCCTCATCTTCGTTTAAATTAGTGAGCATAATCACAAATTCATCGCCACCAAAACGCGCCACCGTGTCGCAATCGCGCACGCAATGATGTAAACGTTCCGCGACTTCTTTCAAAAGTAAATCGCCCATGTCATGTCCCAATGTATCGTTAAGCGTTTTGAAATTATCCATATCAATAAATAGCACCGCCCCTTTTTTGCCATTACGTTTATTACTTGCGAAAGCGATTTTTAATCTATCAAAAAGTAACCGTCTATTCGGTAAATTGGTCAACGGATCATAGAAAGCTAAATGTTTAATTTCGTCGGCAATGGCTTTGTTAATCGTAATATCCATAAACGTGGCAACATAATTTGTGACGTTGCCATCGTCATCTTTTACCGCAGTAACACAGATATTTTCGGGATAAATTTCACCGTTTTTTCGTTTATTCCAAATTTCACCTTTCCAATGACCGTCCTGATTGATGCCACTCCACATTTCTTCATAAAAATGACAATCTTGACGACCTGATTGTAATACATGAGGCGTTTTTCCCACCATTTCTTCGGCAGGATAACCGGTAATTTCACTAAAAGCCTTATTCACGCGAAGAATCGTGGTGTCGGCATCGGTGACAAACATGCCTTCTTGGGCTTCAAAAACTACCGCTGCAATGCGTTGTAATTCCATCAATTCAGCCGTGCGTTGTTGCAGTTCGTATAACGCTAATTCTGCCCGCAACGTGCGAGCGCATTTTAATAATGCTTCTTCTAATATCAACAAATCAATGGGTTTCACCACATATTTATCAACACTCAAATCAATAGCGCGATGAAAATAGCGCGGCTCTTCAAAGGCGGTGGTCAGAATAATCGGTATTTTCGGATTGATGGCACGGATAGCTTCACCCATTTTCAAACCGTCCATTTCGGGCATTAACACATCTGAAATGACGAGGTCTGGCTGACAGTCCTGAAAAATCGCTAAACCCTCTTTGCCGTTTGTGCCAATATATAAATTCGCACATCGGCGGTTAAGAAATTGCGCCAATTGTTTGCGAATAATGATTTCGTCTTCAACATAAAGGATATTTAAGGTTTTTAAAAAGGCTAAATCGTCGTGGTCATTACTTTCATTCATAATATTTTTTCTAAAGAGGGTGTTAAATGTTGCATTTGTTGGGCGTAGAAATTGTAAACTCCGCGCCTTGCGGCACATTTCGTACGCTAATTTTTCCGTTCATGCTGTTTTCAATAATCATTTTTGACATATAAAGCCCAATCCCGCTGCCACCTTCTTTGGTAGAAAAATACGGCTCAAACAAACGTTGTAAAACGTCCTCTTGAATCCCGCCGCCATTATCCGTGACAATAGTGTGCGTGAAATCATCATCACTGTGCAACCGCACCGTAATGTATCCGCTGTTTTGACCAGGCGCCAAAATAGCTTCTTTGGCATTCGTAATTAAATTGAGTAACACTTGAGAATATTCATTAGGAAAACCTATTACGTTTATATCGTCTGGCGCGTCCACTATGAATTCAATATTGTGGGTTTTAAAACTGGCATCTACCAACGCAATCGCGCTTTGAATGGCTTGTTTCAAACTGAAAAGTTCTTTCTGTTTGTCAGGACGAAAGAAATTCCGAAAATCGTTAATCGTACTCGACATTTTTTCAATGCACTGCCAGCCATCGGTAACTTGACTGTCTAAATAGCTGTTGGTCAATTCATTAAATCGTGCAGCATCTTTCAAATTCCCCAGCACCAACCCCAGCGCATTCAACGGTTGTCGCCATTGATGTGCGATATTGTTAATCATTTCACCCATCACCGCCAAACGCGATTGTTGAATTAGCAAATGATCTTTTTCACGGTTATGCGCCACTTCTTCTTCCACGCGCCGTTCCAGATCGGCATTAAACTGTTCAATTTTCGCCACTAATCGCGCATTTTCCAATGAAATCGCCGCTTGCTGACTTAACGATTCGATGGTTCGGACGCGGTTTATCGTAAAAATATTCGATGCAAGGCGGTTTTCTAAATACAGCAAACCGACCAGTTTTCCTTGGCGGCGCAACGGCACACAAAGTAATGAGCGCAACCCAAATTTTTGAACTTCGGGTGAATTTTTAAATTCCAGCGAAGTTTGAGCATCATAAATAACAACGGTTTCCATGGTGCGACAGGCATAATGCACAATGCCTTGGCACAATTCCGTCATGGTGTGTAACGGTTGAATTTCCAACTGTATTTTTTCGCTCACATGACTGGTTGCGACAACTGACCAAGTGTCCTCATTTTGTACTAATAAATAACCGTGTTGTGCGCCGCTCGATTGCAGCACCATATCCATAATTTTATCGAGCAATTTTTCTTGATTGATTTCTGCCGATAACACCAACGAAGATTGCACCAAATAATCAACATCCAAATTCGGTAACACTAAATTATCGACACTTTGGACGTCATCATTTTCAGCTTCACATTCATTTTCAAAACAGGCTGGGTAGCGTTCCAATAACTCTATTTTTTTACCTTGTGCGCCACATTTTTGATATAAACGCATTGCTTCACGATAATAATTATCGCCACTTTGAAAACCCAATTCGCTTAACCATGCGCCAAAATTTTCGTTTATAAAACCTTCCAGAAACGTGTAACCCAAGTGATGTGCCGATTCAATCGCGTTTAAATAAGCACTGCAAGCGTCTTCAAAACGCAAAAAAACGACGGCGTATTCTGCCCGATAAAACTGTAAATACGGTTGTAATAAAACCCCTAACTTTGCCCATTCTTCAACGGGCAGCATGAAATTCTCCAGTTTCACCCGCAATATGTTTTCATTGCCGCCATTTTGTCGATGTAATCGCAACAAATTTAAGGCTTGAAACACATACCATTGTCGTTTCAACACGTTATCAGTTAAGCCGGTCAAATAACATTTCACTTTGTTTAAATTGTCATTTGCCGCGTTATAACGCCCGTAATAATAATTGCTCATTGCTAAATGGACAAAATAACTGCCCGCTGCCGCAACGTAATTGCAACTTTCCCACAAGTTTAACGTTTCATCCATTTGAATTAACGGAGCTGATGCATTTTTCATGGGTTCAATCCAACCCGCTTGCATCGCTTGGGCGAGACCGACTGAAAAACTCAATTGATTTTTTTGTGAAAATTCAAAACACGCCGATGCGGCTTTTTCAATCGCCTGAAAATTCGCACCTTGAACCTGTAAATTCCACATCAATGGCGCGTAAATCAAGCCGGCATTGTACAAATCGCCACAAATTTTGCCGCTTTGAATTCCTTTTTGGCAATAAGCGACAATGTCGGCGGGATGACTGCGTGAGTGCATATTACACCAGGCAATGCCATTGATGCCGCGCGTCGCGCCAAACGTATCGGGATAGCGCGTGCATAATTCACGCGCCAAATCTTCGTAACGAAACGCTAATTCAAACTGCCCTTTTTCGCCTAAATTTAAGCCCATAATCGAAAACGAGTAAATCACGGATTCGTCCATGCCGCCTTGCAAACAAAGCGAAGTCGATTGCGCGGCGGCTAAATACAGCTGCGAAACTTGCCCCGTCATGTATAAATCTGGAATCAATTCGCTGTAAAACGCCAATTCAATTTTATTGCGCCGTTCTTGAGTAAAAGGCATTTCCAGAATTTTTTGCCACACGTCGGTGTTGTTTTGATGAATTTGCGCGACGAGTTCGGCGGTTTTTAACTCGGCTTGAATGGGATCCTCAAGAAGCGATTGATTGAAATAATTCAATCCCCGATTAGCGGTTTCAATCGCTTTGAGAAAATTGCCAATCGACGACAGCGACGTTGTTTGTTCCGCTAACGCTTCGGCGCAATCTAAATCATCAACGGCACGAAATAACAGCGTATCCAATAATTTTTCCGACAAATCAGAACGTCCGGTCATCAATTCCGTTTTCGCTAATCGCTGATGCAACCGAAATGTCAGGGTGTACTGACTTTCCCACGCATCGGCGGTTAATAAATCAATACCTTGGCGGTAATATTCATTGGCGGCGTGTGTTGCCAACGCATTTAAGGCTTTATTTCCAGCGTGAAAATTCAGCGTCGCTAAATTCAACGTTTCGTTTTCCGTCAACGTTTCGGGACGACCCAAATTTAAATGCGCGGCAAGAGTGAATAAATTTTCTTTTTGTTCCAATTCAACGTCAATCGGTGTGTCGCTCAAAAAATGTTGTCCAATACGCCAATGAATCGCGCGGCGTTGTTCAGAATCCAAAAAACGTAACACCGCTTCTTGCACGCGGTCGTGAACAAATTGCAATTTGGCTTTACTTTCAATCAACAAACCTAAACTTAACACCGGTTTTAACAGTTCAAACAAGGTTTGATACGATATTTTTTGAATCTGTGCTACTTCTTCCGCCGAAAATCGATTGCCGACACACGCGCCAAGCATCAGAATTTCAATGGTTTCGACCGGCAATTGATTCACTTTTGAACTGAATAATTCCACTACGCTGGTAGGCATATTGGATTGGCTGATTTTCATCATATCCCAACCCCATTGCCCGTTTTTGTTGACGTGTAACAATTTTTCATTGTGCAACCACGACAAACTTTCACTGACAAATAACGGATTTCCTTCGGTCAGTTTCACTAAGAAATGCGATAATTCGATGCATTTATTAAGGGGCAAATCTAAAATATACGCCACCATTTCATGACAATCTTCGGCGTTGAGATGCGTTAAACGTAAATCATGTAACGGTAAATGTTTTTTCTGTATCGCTTGCATGAGCTGACTTAACGGATGATGTTCATCCACTTCATTGTTCCGATACGCACCAATAAAAAATAAATACGGATAGTCTGCTACGTTCGCGAATAAATAATCCAGAAAGCCAAACGTGGCACTGTCGCACCACTGCAAATCGTCGATAAATAAAACTAACGGATAATTCCGTTGCGCTAAACACGCTAAAAATTGCCCCAGCACGTTATTAAAACGATGCCGCGCTTCAACGGGTGGTAAATTTTGCACGTCAGGTTGTTCACCGATGAGAATTGTTAGCTCTGGAATGACATCACAAATAATCCGTCCTTGCGACGCAAGCGTTTCTAAAATCCGTGCTTGCCAATAGGAAACTTGCATGTCACTTTCCGTTAACAGCGTCCGAATTAGATTTCGTAACGCTTGTAACAACGAACTGTACGGAATGTTTTTTTGATATTGGTCAAATTTTCCGGAGGTAAAATAACCACGATGTTCAACCAGTGGACGTTGTAATTCTTGAATTAAACGAGTTTTACCAATGCCAGGCAAACCTGAAATAAACACCGATGCAAATCCGCCGCGCGTCACTAAATCGTATTGCTGTAAAACAATTTTAGCTTCTGCCAATCGCCCAACCATTTTGGAAATAAACACCACGCGCCGTTGATGATCTTGCAAACCGACTTTAAATTGGATTATTCGTCCCGAAGCGGCGTATTCTTCCGCGCAACGATGTAAATCTGCGTAAAGTCCCAAACCACTTTGATAGCGTTTTTCGGGTTCTTTCAAACACATTTTGGCAATAATATCATTCAAAATGGGCGGGATATTTTTATTAACGTGATGAACGAGCGGAACTTCTTCGGCGAGGTGCGAATGGATTAACTCCAGCGGATCGGTATTTTTGAACGGCAATTCGCCGGTCAATAACTGATAAAACACAATGCCCAACGAATACATATCGGTTGAAAAATCGACCCGATGATTGATGCGTCCCGTTTGTTCCGGTGAAGTGTAAGCCAGCGTGCCTTCAATAAAACCGGGGTCATAAATAAAATGACTAATTTCATGAATATCAATCGGCGTAATGAAATCCGTCACTTTAACGTCGAGCGTGTCAGGTTGAATTAAAATGTTGTGCGGTTTAATGCCGCCGTGAATAATACCGGCTTGGTGAATCACGTTGAGAATTTGCGCCAACGCACTGGCACAATGAAAAAAATCAGGCAGCGAAATCGGTGATTTCATGCACCATTGATTGAGTGAAACGTAACCTGAAAAATAAGGTATCACAATAAACTGCACCTGAGCAAAGCATTCAAACGAAAGCGGCGTAATCACGCTCACGTCGTGAATAATTTTCAAGCGTTCAATTTTTTGGCGTAAATAACGCCGCTGACTTTCTTGATTTAAGGGATGTTTAAAAAGTTTGAGAATGTAACAATCCGTTACATTTTGTTTGGAAACGGCTTTAAACACGATTGATTCTAAACTTTCGCCCAACTTTTCAAGTAAACGATAATGTGGAATTTGTGCCGCGATGTCGCTCATTTTCATAATAAATCAGTGGGTAATAATTTCATATAAGGACTTTTATTGAATAATCATTAAATCTAAACAAATTAAAGTGTAACAAACGAAACGCTTGAATTACACGACTTTATCGGCTACAAAACAGCTTTTATTTTTACGAGGGAAAAAGATGACACATATTCAAGGTTGGGCGGCGCACGGCTCTAAAGAAAAACTGGAACTGATTTCGGTTGAACTGCCCGAATTAGGCGCGGAAGAAGTTGAAATCATTGTAGAACATTGTGGCGTTTGTCATTCAGATTTATCGATGTTGAACAACGATTGGGGATTTTCCAATTATCCGCTGATTGCGGGACACGAAGTGATTGGCAAAATTAGCGCAATCGGCAAAGATGTGAAAGGCTTGAAAATTGGGCAAGCGGTTGGCGTGGGTTGGAATTCGGGCAGTTGTATGCACTGCCACGAATGCGTGACCGGACAACATAATCTTTGCAGCCAAGCATTGCCGACGATAGCGGGCGGACATTACGGCGGTTTTGCCGATAAAATGCGAGCGCATTGGGTTTGGGTGATTCCACTGCCTGAAAAACTGGATTTGCGTTCTGCGGGACCGTTGTTGTGTGGTGGAATTACTGTTTTCGCGCCGTTTTTGAATTTCAATATTAAACCGACTGACCACGTTGGCGTGGTGGGAATTGGCGGTTTAGGGCATTTAGGTTTGAAGTTTGCCAAGGCGTGGGGCTGTGAAGTGACGGCGTTTACCAGTTCACCATCGAAAATCGAAGAAGCGAAAACGTTGGGCGCACACAACGTGATTTCTAGTTATGACAGCGCGTCGATTTTGACTGCCGCGAATTCGTTGGATTTGTTGTTGGTAACGGTCAACGCGCCGCTCGATTGGGCGACGTTGTTAAAAACGCTAAAACCAAACGGACGCATGCACGTTGTGGGCGCGGTACTGGAACCGATGCCAATTCCTGCGATGGATTTAATTCTTGGGCAAAAAAGCATTTCAGGTTCGCCAACCGGTTCGCCTGCGGCAATAGCGACGATGTTGGAATTTGCCGCGCGACATCACATCGCGCCACAAGTTGAACATTTTCCAATGAGTCGCGTGAATGACGCATTGGCGCATTTAGTCGCAGGTAATGCGCGTTATCGCATTGTTTTGGATGCCGATTTTTAGATTATGAATGGTTGATTTTCCCGTTGCGTTTCAGCGGGGAAATCAAGCAAAAAAGTTTTCGCGCTTCTTCCAAAATCAACACGCTGCTCGCGACCATTATCACGCACAAACCATCATTCAAATCCAAATCCGCCGTGTGGAAAAGCGTTTGCGCGAATTCCCATTGCGCCATGCTGATTTGCAGCGCGACGACTAAAATTAGCGACAACCACAACCAGCTATTTTTGAAAAATTGGCGATTAAAAACCGTGCCTTTTTCGGTGCGTGCGTTGAAAACATTAAACACTTGAAACAATACAAACGTGGTAAAAGCCAGCGTTTTGGCGTGTTCAGCGTCATGAATTTGCAAATCATAAAACAAAATTCCTAACGTGCCGCTCGCCATAATCACGCCGTAAAAAAGCAGTTGCGCCAAGCGTCGCCACGATAATAATTGCGCTGTCGCCAAACGGGGCGGTTCGTTCATGGTATTGGCGCGAACCGGATCAACGCCTAACGACATCGCGGGCGGGCCATCCATAATGATATTTATCCACAACAATTGAATCGCGGTAAAAGGCAACGGCAAATTCAACAACGGCGCAATCGCCACGCACAAAATCGCGCCAATGTTGGTCGAAAGTTGAAAGCGAATAAACTTCACCATATTGTCGTAAATGCCACGCCCTTCGCGGACGGCGTTCACAATCGCGGCAAAATTATCGTCGGTCAAAATCATCGTGGCTGCTTCTTGCGCGACATCGGTTCCACTTTTTCCCATCGCAATACCAATGTCCGCACTTTTCAACGCGGGCGCATCGTTCACGCCGTCGCCCGTCATTGCCACAATATGACCTGCTTTTTTCAGCGCGTTTACGAGGCGCATTTTTTGTTCGGGTGCAGTTCGGGCAAATACGCCAATCTGGTCAATGCGTGCCGCTAATTCATCGTCAGTTAATTCCGCTAAAGCACGTCCTTCCAGAGTTTCACCGGGCAAACCCAATTCTCGCGCAATTGCTGTAGCGGTTGTCGATTGGTCGCCGGTAATCATTTTGACGGCAATTCCAGCGCGTTGACAACACCGAATTGCGTCACGAACTTCAGCACGCGGAGGGTCTTGTAAACCAATTAAACTGATGAAATTTAACTTTTCAATATGTCTAAAAAAATCATTTTCTGCAAAGTCACAAACTGGAATTTTTTCCGTTGCAATTCCTAAAACACGCAAACCGGTTTGCGCCATTTCAGTATTTTGCGCCAACAACACCGCGTGTTCTTCGGTGGTCAAATTGCACCGCTCTAAAATGACTTCGGGTGCGCCTTTGACGAAAATCAAAATTTCGTCGCCTTGTCGGTGAAACGTCGCCATAAATTTATGTTCGGCATCGAACGGAATTTCTGCCAAACGGGGAAAGTTCATTCGCGCGTGGTCGTAATTCAAGCCGCCTTTTTCTGCGAGCTTTAACAACGCGCCTTCCATCGGGTCGCCAATAATTTTGTCATCGTGAAATTGGCTGTCGTTGCACAATATCAGCGGCAACAATAATTCATTTTGCGGCAAAATTTTATCGTTCACAAAATGCGTTTCGCCACGATAAAAAAACTGCCGCACCGCCATTTGATTCAACGTTAGCGTACCCGTTTTATCGGTACAAATTACGGTGGTGCAACCGAGCGTTTCCACGGCTGACAACCGTTTGACGATGGCTTTGTGTGTTGCCATTCGGTGCATTCCCAACGCTAATGTCACCGTTACAACGGCGGGTAAACCTTCGGGAATCGCGGCAACGGCTAAAGCAATCGCGGTAAACGCGGTTTCAATTAACGGTTCGCCGCGCCACAACGCGCTGGCAAATAACACCAACACAATCAGCAACGCCAATACCGCCAAGCGTTTGCCCAAGCGGTCGAGTTGGTTTTGTAACGGCGTAGGTTGTTCTTCGGTTTCGGTGAGAAGTTGCGCGAGTTTGCCGATTTCGGTGTTCATGCCAGTCGCGGTGATGAGCATTTCAGCGCGTCCGCGTGTCACGACGTTGTTCATGAACAGCATATTTGAACGTTCGGCAAGCAGCGTATTTTCGGGCAATTCATTCGTATTTTTAGAAACGGGCAACGATTCGCCCGTTAAGGCTGATTCGTCAATTTCTAGTCCAAACGCTTTCAGCAACCGCCCGTCAGCGGGAATTTTATTGCCCGCTTCGAGCAACACAATATCGCCTTGAACGAGATTTTTTGCGGCACAAACGCTGATTTGATTTTCGCGGCGCACTTTTGCTTGTAACGACAACATTTTTTTCAGTGCGGCGAGGGATTTTTCAGCTTGAAATTCTTGATAAAAACCGAGCAGCGCGTTGATAAAAACCACCGTCATAATCACTACGCCATCGATTTTATCGCCAATAAATGTCGCTAAAAATGCGGCGGCGATTAACACTAAAATCAAAATGCTTTGAAATTGCGCGAAAAAAAACCACCAGGCAGATTTAGGTGGTTTTTCGTGGAGTTGATTTGCGCCGTCACGTTTTAATCGGGCCGCCGCTTCGATTTGGGTTAAACCAATTTGTGTGGTTTGTTGTTGTGCGAGGGCTTTTTCAACAGTTAATGCGTGCCAGTTTGTTGATGTTTTCATTTGTACGCTCTCAATCAAAAAATTGAGAAAAACTATACCACACGAAAAACCGTACGTTGAAAATTAACTCGCTTTGGCGCGTTTCGCCTCATTCCAAAGTGCGTCTAATTCGTCTAATTCACAGTCTTTCAAAACACGCCCGGATGCGGCGACGTGTTTTTCAATGTAATGAAAACGTTTAGAAAATTTTTGCGTGCTTTGTTTTAAAGCGATTTCAGGATTGACGTTTAAATGTCGCGCCAAATTCACCACGACCAATAATAAATCACCAATTTCTTCTTGAATGTGCGCTTGATTTCCGGATTCCCACGCTTCTTTGACTTCGTCCAATTCTTCTAAAACTTTGTCGAAAACGGGCGGCACTGTTTTCCAATCAAAACCATGTTGAGCGGCGCGATCTTGAATTTTTTCGCATTCCAAAAGGGCAGGGAGTGAACGCGCTACGCCAGATAAAACGCTTTTTATTTCAGGATTTTTTTCTTTGCGCTCATCAGCTTTGGACTGTTCCCACGCGGCATGGCGTTCGGCATCGGTTTCAAAAACAGCATCTGCGAAAACGTGCGGATGACGGCGAATCAATTTATCGGCAATCGATTCAGCAACTTGCTCAAACGAAAACAAGCCGCGTTCATTGGCAATTTGCGAATGAAATACGACTTGTAATAATAAATCACCTAATTCTGAGCGCAAATCGTCTAAATCTTCGCGTTCAATTGCGTCAACGACTTCGTAGGCTTCTTCGATAACGAAAGGAATTAAACTGGCGAAATCTTGTTTTACATCCCACGCGCAGCCGGTTTCTGGGTGACGCAATTGCGCCATAATATCGAGTAGATTTTGCGTATTTTTGAGCATGAATGTTTAGAAGCTGCTGCCGAAACTGTCTTGATAACGTTGTTTGAACGTATCAGAACTAAACGAATGATTTTGTGTGCCGGGGTGTTCGATTTTGATTGCGCCCATTAACGATGCAATCCGACCGGTGATTTCCCACTCTAAATTATTCAGTAAACCGTACAGCAAACCCGCGCGATACGCATCGCCGCAACCTGTTGGATCCGCTAAATTTGTAACGGGTGCCACAGGAATTTTAATTTGTTTGCCATCGGTGTAAATCGTCGAGCCTTCGCCACCTTGTGTGATAATTAACGCTTTCACTTTTTCAGCCAGTTGCGCCAACGATAACCCCGTTTTTTCTTGCATCAATTCGGCTTCGTAATCGTTCAATGTTAACCATGTCGCTTGTTCGATAAGAGTCAATAATTCCGCCCCATCAAACATGGGCATGCCTTGACCTGGATCAAAAATAAACGGAATTTCTAATTCGGCGAATTGTTTGGCATGCAACTGCATTCCATCTTTACCATCCGGTGAAACGATGCCAATACGAATAGAATTTTTATCTGTTGGAATTGAATTTTCATGCGAAAAACTCATCGCGCCCGGGTGAAACGCAGTAATCTGATTACTGTCTTCATCGGTAGTAATATACGCCTGTCCCGTAAATTGATTTTCGATAAGACGAATATATTGATCGTTGATTTGGTGTTTATTTAACCATTTGGCGTAAGGTTCAAAATCATGTCCGACGGTCGCCATAATCAAGGGGGTTTCGTTTAATAATTTCAGATTGTAAGCGATATTTCCCGCGCAACCACCAAATTCTCGGCGCATTGTCGGCACAAGAAATGACACGTTCAACATGTGAACTTTTTCGGGCAAAATGTGGTGCTTAAATTTATCGTGAAACACCATAATGGTGTCATACGCCATCGAACCGCAAATTAACGCACTCATAACTACCTCTTAAAAAATTAAAATAACAGACCAAGTAATAGCCGCCCAAATTAGTGACAGCATAACGGCAGCTGAACCAATGTCTTTGGCGCGTCCAGAAAGTTCATGATGCTCCAAACCGATTCGATCAATTGCGGCTTCAACGGCAGAATTCAATAGCTCAACGAGCAACACTAAAATCACGCTGCCAATTAACAACAACAGCTCAATCGATGTTTTAGCTAAATAAATTGCAGCGGGGGCGGAAATGATTAGCAGCAAAACTTCTTGCCGAAAGGCTTCTTCATGTTGCCAAGTGGCTTTGAAACCTGCAGCTGAAAAAAAAGCGGCGTTGTAAATGCGTTTTAAACCTTTTGCGTTTTGATTTGCCATAACTATGCGGCAATCATGGTTTCGTACGCGGTATGTGAAAGAAGTTTTTCGATTTCAAGTAAATCATCGGCTTTGACGCAAAATAACCATGCTTCGTAAGCGGAATCGTTAATTTTTTCTGGATCATCTATTACAGCTTGATTGATGGAGACAATCAAGCCAGAAACGGGACTCGAAATATCGGAAGCAGTTTTGACGGATTCGATAGTGGCACAACTTTCGTTTGCGGTAACGTGTTGACCAATTTCAGGTAAGGTGATGTACACTAAATCGCCCAATTCCTCTTGTGCGAAATCAGTAATGCCAACGCGCACAACGCTATTGTCTTCGACTTGCGCCCATTCGTGGGATAAAGCGTATTTTAAGTGTTCAGGTAAAAGACTCATGACAGAATTCCTGCGTAGTAAAAGTGGAATTTATTTAAGAAAGCGAGAATTTACAGCGAAGATAATGGCGTCCCCAAGGGGGTTCGAACCCCTGTTACCGCCGTGAAAGGGCGGTGTCCTAGGCCACTAGACGATGGGGACTAGATGTTCTGAAAATTTTGAAATGTAAATCTAAAAATGGCGTCCCCAAGGGGGTTCGAACCCCTGTTACCGCCGTGAAAGGGCGGTGTCCTAGGCCACTAGACGATGGGGACTAGATTTAGATTTTTAATACTTGGTGGAGCTAAGCGGAATCGAACCGCTGACCTCAACACTGCCAGTGTTGCGCTCTACCAATTGAGCTATAGCCCCGTATTGAGACGCGAATTTTACAGGTTTTGAGTTTAATGTCCAGTTTAAATTTACATTTTGTGTGTTTTTATGGTTCAAACCGAACATTTTCACGACAAATTAACGCATTTTGATGTTATTTAAGGCGATATTCCGCCGAACGCGCGTGAGCAGTCAGGCTTTCACCTCGCGCCAATATCGACGCAATTTTACCCAAAGCATTCGCGCCATCGGCTGAACAATTGATTAAACTTGAGCGTTTTTGAAAATCATAAACTCCCAATGGCGATGAAAAACGTGCGGTGCTTGAAGTTGGCAAAACATGATTCGGCCCCGCGCAATAATCGCCCAACGCTTCGGCGGTATAACGACCCATAAAAATTGCACCTGCGTGACGAATTTTTTCACACAAACTTTCTGGATTTTCAACCGACAATTCCAAATGCTCCGGCGCAATAATGTTTGCAACTTCGGCGGCTTGTTCTAAATCCTTAACCAAAATTAACGCACCACGATTTACCAATGAAGTACGAATAATTTCAGCACGTTCCATTGTCGGCAAAAGCTGGTTAATACTGGCTTCAACCGCTTCCAAATATGCAGCATCGTCACTAATTAAAATAGCTTGCGCGTCTTCATCGTGTTCGGCTTGCGAAAATAAATCCATCGCAATCCAATCGGGATTTGTTTTGCCGTCACAAATAATCAAAATTTCCGACGGTCCTGCAATCATATCGATTCCGACTTGACCAAAAACCATTTTTTTCGCTGTCGCCACATAGATATTGCCTGGTCCAACAATTTTTGCCACCGCTGGAATGGTCGCCGTTCCATAAGCCAATGCCGCCACCGCTTGTGCGCCACCAATCGCAAAAACTCTATCCACACCGGCTAAATACGCTGCTGCCAAAACCAATTCATTCGTTTCACCGTTTGGCGTTGGCACCACCATAATTAACTCTGGCACGCCCGCCACTTTTGCCGGAATGGCATTCATCAAAACAGACGACGGATAAGCCGCTTTTCCACCTGGCACATACAATCCCACACGGTCTAATGGCGTGACTTTTTGACCCAAAACGGTTCCGTCCGCTTCGGTATATTGCCACGATTCCATTTTTTGTTTTTCGGCATACGCCCGAATACGCTGTGCCGCTTGTTCTAGTGCGTGCGATTGCTCAGTCGGTAAATTATCCCAAGCCGCTTTTAATTTTTCTTTCGGAATTTCTAATTCGCTCGCTTCAGAAACAGCGCAATGGTCGAATCGATTGGTGTATTCAATCACCGCCGCATCACCGTTTTTTCGCACATCAGAAATAATATCCAAAACACGTTGATGAATTGCTAAATCGTCCGTTTCGTTCCACGCTAATAAATCGTGTAATTGCGTGGTGAAATTGGCATCGCTGGCATTCAGTTTTTTAATGGTGATAGTTGTCATAATTTTTTGAGTTTAAAAGTGGATTTGATGGGCGAATTTTACGGTTAATACCGCCGATTTGAAAGCGACAGGATGAAGAATCTATTTGTAATGATTGCTGACATCTATGGGGATAATTTCCTTATCATCGATTATGAATTCAATCGTAATTCTATATTTGTCATTTATCGATACGCTTGATAAACCTTTCAGTTTCTCCACTAATTTATGAAGCCTAAGCGAGTTGTTATACGGATTCACTTCGAGCAAAGCTATCGTGTCCCAGTATTGATTATTTAATTCAGGATGTTTTTTTAGAAACCTCGCTAATTTTTCCTCAAACCGCTCCGTTATCACTAAGTTGTAAGCCATATTTTGCCATTATCCTTTCTTTATGCTGTGCTGCAGTTTCAACCACAAAACGACCCGCCGCAATATCTTCTTTTGATTCTCTGACCGCTTTTTCTAATTCACATTCGCGCAACTGCTGAAAATAATCGACATTTACCACAACAAAGCGTGTTTTGCCCCTAACTGTAATTGCCACATCCGAACCCTTTAGCAACGCCGATTCAATCGCGGTCACACCTCTTGTTTTTAATTCATTAGCGTTAATCGTGTTCATTTTTGTAACTCGCTTTCGTAATCGCACTTTAAATAGTGCTTTCGATGATACTGTTTGTGTTTTGATTGTCAATTTTAAAAGCGACAGAATTAAACCGTTGCTGCCGTCGCATGAAGTTTAATTCCTAACGCTTTCATCACTTTCATAATTGTTTCGTATTGTGGTTTTGAACCAACTGAAAGCGATTTGTACAAACTTTCACGCCCAAGCCCCGTGCTTTTGGCAATTTTCGTCATGCCCCGTGCTTTGGCAATGTTGCCCAACGCCATCAGCAATAAATCAGGGTTTCCGTCTTCCAATGCGGCATTAAGGTATTGGGTAATGAGTTCTTCGCTATCTAAATAACGGGCAGTATCGAATTCGCGGGTTTCTTCTTTCATGATTTTATTCGCTCAGTAATTCTTTCTTGTTTAGTTTCTTAGCTTGTTTGATGTCGTCGTCTTGGCTCGTTTTATCACCACCACCCAACAGCAAAATGATTTCACCATTGCGTCGTCGAGAAAAATAAACGCGATAACCTGCGCCAATGAAAAACCGCATCTCAAAAACACCGCCGCCAACAGAATCAACGTCGCCTAAATGTCCGAGTCTCGCATTGTCAAAGCGCGTCAGGATATTTGTCTTCGCTGTTAAATCGTTGAATTTTTTGAACCAACGGGAAAAGGTTTTGGTTTCGATAATTTTGATATTTGCCATTGTTAAATTGTATTTGTTTAGATACGATATTGCAAAGATAAAAAATAAATGCGTGCATTCATTAAAAAATCATGTACGATTCATTTTAGGATTTGTTGTGATTTTAACTAAATTAAAAGGTGATAACATGAACATAAAGAGTTTGATTGAAGCGCAAATGCAAAACATAACGTCTACCGACGAAGCAGAAAGTCAGATAACCGTTCGATTGCCAACAAATATCGTTGTAGACATCGAGGAACTTGCTTTTTCATTGGATATTCCACGGAATCAGTTGTTGTCTGCAATAATTACTGAAGGATTGCAAACAGCTCTGGATATATACGAAAACGACGTAGACGGGAATGCAGAAGATTTGTGGGTTGACGACGAACAACCAGCGGCAAAAAGATTTGTCATTTTGAACTCAAATAAACGCCACAGTATGGATGATCATAGATATATTTCAGGAGGAATTGCCGCCGCCTTCAAAGCGCGAAAGCACAATATAGATCGATTACGCAAAGGAGATCAGGTTTTGATTTATGAAAATCGCGTTGGCATTATCGGTATTGGAACTGCGAGCGGTGAAACCATAAAAAATGGTGAGGTTCATGAACAGGTATTAAGTGATTATTCGCGTGTTGCTCCATTGTCAGCAAAAACAATAAAAAAAATCATCGGTAATCGAAATCTGAAATTTAGACTCACGATGTTCAAACTGAAAACAGACGAAGGTTTAGCGATTGAAAAAAACTTACAGCGCATTTGAACGTAATCGGCAAGTTGCGAAAGTTACGTTATGACACGGCTAATGCGGCAAAAAGCAGCCGCGCCTGCCTAAAAGATGCCCCTTCGCTATCGGCGGTTCGGTCGCTTCGCCGCAAAAAGCGCGGCTTGCTACCCTCTCATGCCTAACGCTCGTTGCATGGTGCGGCGAAAAAGCCGCCGCGCTTAATTTGAAAAAAGAAAAAGAGAAAAATCATGAAAAAATTAGTTTTGGTACTTGCACTTGTTCTGCCCGTAACCGTACAAGCAGATGAGAAAACGAATGCGTGCATAAGCGTGTTACAGACGGGAATGTACAACGGATTGCTTGAGAAAATTTGCGGATTTAAAGGCGGAGTTAAAGACAAGCTAAAAAATATGTATGCAGAAGGTGGGTGCGTACCATTGATAAGCGGAGAGACACTTGACGCGGTATCTCGCGAAGTTACTAGCGACACTTATAGCCGAAAAGATGTAATGGGTAAAAAAGATTTTTGTGCAGGAAATAAACAGGCTTATAACGCATTGAAATAGGAAAGTAATTTCAACGGTAACAAACAATAAAGGCGAATTGATATGAAAAAAATTTTGTTAGGATTGATGTTGATAGCTAGTCTGTCGGCTCATGCCAAAGATTGCGAAAAAGGTGCAGATAATATGGGGATGATAAGGCAGTGCCTTTTTGATGAAAGTTACATCCCTGTGGAAGCGAATTACAAGGCGTTAATCAAATCGCTTGGTGCTAACAGCGAGGCGATTAAGGCGAGTAAAAAAGCCCAAGCCGATTGGCTAACATTTATGCAATCAACTTGTGATTATGTTGCAGCAACATACAAAGGAGAAGGATATAGCGATGATGCACGGACAAGTTGTTTAACCGATTTTAATGATGGACGGGCGAAAACGCTAAAACGATACATAAGTGAGGTGAGATGATGAAATTTATAATTACATTGGTCATGGTCGTATTAACATCTTCGGTATTTGCTCAAGAATCCTTAGAAAATGCACTTAAAAAATGGGTGAATATAGGCTCAAATAACATCGGTGTTTTTAGTCTTAGAGCAGTAGGTTTGAATCATCATGAAAGCCTTTTCAAGGATAAAAATGGTGAGTATCAATGGTGGATGCGCCTTGATTACAAAAAACCAAAAGGAAAAGCGACATACAAGATTATGTATGGGTACTTTAGCTGTGATAAAAGTGAAATCTCCTTTGACGAAGCTGTTGAATACACAAAGAATGGTCTCGTAGTTGATACGTTTGGCGTTAAAGGAGGCGATAGGCAGTCAATTCCAAATACACCTGATTCAATAGCTGAACGTTCTCTTGGATTTGTGTGTTCAACACGATTTGACACTTAGGGTACGGTTAAATTTATTAGCCACAAAAACCACCGCCGACATTGAAAATCAGCGGTGGTTTTTTTTCAGAAAATTATCGTCGATGTCTTATTTTTGCTCTGCCAAAACCTGCTCAAATTGCGCCAATAAATCCGCAATCACGGTATTTTTCATTTTCATCGAGGCTTTATTGACCACCAAACGCGAGCTGATATTCATGATTAACTCGCGCGGCTCTAAATTATTGGCGCGTAACGTGTTGCCTGTATCGACTAAATCCACAATGCAATCCGCCAAACCTACGAGCGGCGCGAGTTCCATCGAACCATAAAGTTTAATAATTTCCGCTTGAACGCCCAAACTCGCAAAATACTGTTGAGCAATCGTGACGTATTTTGTCGCCACGCGAACCCGTCCCGAAATCGCAGGCGCATCTTTGTGAGCCGCCGTCATCAATTTGCAACGGGCAATGTTTAAATCCAGCGGTTCATACAAATTTTCGGCACCGTGTTCAATCAACACATCTTTTCCCGCAATGCCCATATCCGCCGCGCCATATTCCACAAAAGTTGGGACATCGGTGGCGCGAATAATCACGAGTTGAACATCGTCGCGCGTCGTCGGCAAAATCAATTTCCGACTGGTTTCGGGGTCATCAATCGGTGAAATGCCCATTTTTGCCAACAACGGCAAGGCTTCTTCGTAAATTCGCCCTTTTGAAACTGCAATGGTAATCATCGTCGCCGCCTTATTTCGGGACACGACGAATGGTCGCGCCAAGTTGTGCCAATTTTTCTTCGATGTGGTCGTAACCGCGATCAATGTGGTAAATCCTATCGACGACCGTATCGCCTTCTGCGACTAATGCGGCAATCACCAAACTTGCCGACGCGCGTAAATCCGTTGCCATCACAGGTGCGCCCGTTAATTTTTTCACGCCAGTACAAATTGCGGTATTCGATTCGAGGCGAATATCTGCGCCCATGCGTTGCAATTCATTAACGTGCATAAACCGATTTTCAAAAACCGTTTCCGTCACAATACCAACGCCTTCCGCAACGGCATTCATCGCACAAAATTGCGCTTGCATATCGGTTGGAAACGCAGGATAAGGCAAAGTACGAACCGAAACGGCTTTCGGACGTTTGCCGTGCATATTCAGTTCAATCCAATCTTCGCCGGTGGTGATTTCTGCACCCGCTTCAACCAATTTTGCCAAAACAGCATCGAGCAAATCAGGGCGCGTATCTTTTAATTTCACTCGTCCGCCTGTAATTGCCGCCGCGCAAAGATACGTTCCCGTTTCAATTCGGTCAGGCACGATATTGTGATGAATCGTTGTTTCGCCCAATTTTTCCACGCCTTCAATCGTCAAAACGTCCGTGCCAATGCCGGTAATTTTCGCGCCCATTTTATTTAGAAAATGCGCTAAATCCGTGACTTCGGGTTCTTTCGCAGCATTTTCCATGATGGTGGTGCCTTCCGCTAAAACTGCCGCCATCAACAAATTTTCAGTTCCCGTCACAGTGATTTGTTCCAATATCAAACGACAACCTTTCAAACGTTTCGCTTTTGCGTGAATAAAACCGCCTTCGAGCGTAATATCCGCGCCCATTTGAATCAGCCCGTTGATGTGAATATCGACCGGACGTGAACCAATCGCGCAACCGCCTGGCAACGAAACGTGCGCTTCACCAAATCGCGCCAACAAAGGGCCGAGAACCAAAATCGACGCTCGCATCGTCCGCACCAATTCATACGGCGCAACAAAACTGTTAATCGTGCTGGAATCGACTTGAATGTTCATTTTTTCGTCAACGGTCAAACTTACACCCATTCGCCCGAGTAATTCCATCGTCGTGGTAATGTCGTGCAAATGCGGCACATTGCCAATGCTAACGGGCGCGTGTGACAATAAAGTCGCTGCTAAAATAGGCAATGCGGCATTTTTCGCGCCTGAAATTCGTAGTTCGCCGTCCAGTCGTGCGCCGCCTGTAATAATCAATTTATCCATGAATTAAGTCGTTTTATTTAGTTTGAGTGAAAAATAATGGGTTTTGTCTAACCCGCTGAGTTTGGCTAAATTGAGCAATTGTTTTGGCACATTTTTAAAATGTAATTGCATCCGTTGATGGCGCGTGAGTTTTATCCATTCAATCATCAACGCAAGTCCCGCGCTGTCTGTGTTGGTAACTTGCGCTAAGTCCAAAATAATATCTTTGCCGCCGCGCAAAAAAGGCGGTGATTCGACTAATTTACCGTGAACGCTGGCAAACGTGAGTTCACCGTGAATTAACCACCGTCCGCTGCCTTTGAAAACGATGTTTAATTTACTGTTCATTTTTTACCTTTTTTATCGTCAACGGGCGCGGCTTTCTTTTCTTCGGCAGATTTGAATAAGAATTGCCCCAAGGCTTTTTCTAAAACCAGCGCGGAATTGGTGATTTCGATTTTACTGCCGTTTTTCAAAAATTCACTTGAACCGCCGCCGTCTAAACTCACATATTGTTCGCCCAATAAACCAGCGGTGTAAACGCTTGCTGAACTGTCGTCGGGTAACGTTTTATATTGGGCATCAATATCCATTTTGACAACGGATTCATACGTTTTCGGGTCAAAGGTAATGGCTTTCACGTTGCCAATTTTCACGCCCGCCGCCGAAACGGACGATTTCACTTTTAAGCCACCCGAATTTGAAAAACGCGCGGTGATTTCGTAAGTGTCACCGTGCGAAAGCGAACTTAAATTACTCACTTGTAAACCAAGAAAAAATAAACTGGCAATTCCAGTGGCGACAAATAACCCGACTAACGTGTCTTGCGTGTGGGTGTACGGCATAAATCAATGTTCTCCAAACATAAGCGCGGTCAAAATAAAATCCAATCCTAAAATACTAAATGCCGAATTGACGACAGTTCGCGTGGTGGCGCGACTTACGCCTTCAGCGGTGGGAATTGCGTCGTAACCTTCAAATAACGCAATCCACGAGGTGACAAAACCAAACACCACGCTTTTGATGATGCCATTGATAATGTCATCTTTGAAATCGAGTGTGGCTTGCATTTGTGACCAATACGCGCCGTCATCAACGCCCAATAAGCCCGATCCAACAAGCTGTCCGCCGATAATTCCGACCGCGCTAAATAATGAGGCAAGTAATGGCATGGATAAAAAACCTGCTAAAAAGCGGGGCGAAATAATGCGTTTTATAGGGTCAATTGCCATCATTTCCATGCCGGACAATTGTTCGGTGGCTTTCATTAAACCGATTTCAGCCGTTAAAGCTGAACCAGCACGCCCGGCAAATAATAACGCAGCCACCACGGGACCGAGTTCACGCACTAACGAAGCGGCAACCATGACTCCCAACGTTTCTTCTGCGCCGAAGCGTGACAAAATATAGAAACCTTGCAAGCCCAAAACCATGCCGACAAATAAGCCTGAAATAACGATAATCAAAAATGACAGCACGCCAACGGAATGCAATTGTTTCAACAACAAACGCGGACGCACGATAACGCTGGCAAGCCCTGAAAGAATTTCAATCAGAAAATAACTGGCGCGTCCTAATTTGGTAAAACTGGCGCGAGTGCTTGCGCCTAAATAACGAAAAAACTCCATTATGAATACCGTTTACGTTTTGCAGTTCTGTCATCAGGAAGCCGACTGCGTGGAAATAACGGTTTTTCGCTGTGTAACAAATCATCCATATATTCTTTTGCCGGATAGTGAAAATGTACCGGGCCATCAGCAGCACCGTTCATGAATTGTTGAACCCATTCGGAGGACGATTGTGTAATTTCTTGCGGCGTGCCTTGTCCGACTATTTTACCGTCCGCCAGCACATAAATATAATCGGCAATCGCGGACGTTTCGTGAACATCGTGAGAAACAATAATGCTAGTCAAACCCAATGTGGCATTCAATGATTTAATTAACAATACCAATGCCCCCATTGAAATCGGATCTTGTCCGGTGAACGGTTCGTCGTACAAAATCATCATCGGGTCTAATGCAATCGCCCGCGCTAGTGCCACCCGTCGCGCCATTCCGCCTGATAATTCATTCGGCATTAAATCGCGTGCGCCGCGCAAACCAACAGCTTCTAATTTCATTAACACCAACGAGCGAATCATCGATTCTGGTAATGTCGTGTGTTCGCGCAACGGAAATGCCACATTGTTGTAAACCGTCATATCGGTCAGCAACGCGCCACTTTGAAACAACATTCCCATTCGTTTTCGCAAGGCATAAAGTTCGGCACGTTTCAAATGATGCACATTTCGTCCGTTCACCATGACGTTGCCACGTTCTGGGAAAAGTTGTCCGCCAATCAATTTTAACAGCGTAGTTTTACCGGTGCCGCTGGGCCCCATAATTGCGGTGATTTTGCCGCGCTCGAATTCGAGTGAAATATCATCAAAAATTTTCTTTTCGCCGCGTGAAAACGTTAAGTTGTGAACGCTAACTAAATTGTTTTCTGTGGAATCGACATTGTCCATGTAGGTTTGATTTAAAATTAAAGTGAAAAAGGGGCGGTAAATTATGCGGGTAAGTCTAACATTGCGTAAGAAATGTGTAAAAGGAATAGGCGAATTCAGCGGGTAAGTGAGAATTGCACTGTTTTGAATGTATCTTTAATCATTTGGCGGATTCAAATAGTGAATTCAAGTTAAAACCATCGTTATCTAATTCATTTAACGCCGCATTTCTTTTTTTAGTTAACTATTTTTTTGACGTTTTTATCAAAATCACTTTCAAAATTTCTGTCTTGTATAACACGAAATTTTTCATATTCTTTAACCGCTAAAGCAACAGCAACTGAATGACGAACTTTTCCTGCATCTTGCAATATGTCGTACTCATTAAATTTCAAAAAAGCATCTAATTTTTCTATCCAATCCGCCATTTTCATCGGAATGTGTCGTGCCGCATGATTCTCTGCATAATCGAGATACATCGATACAATTCGCTCCAATTCTTTAATTTCAAGCTCAATCAAATAATTTTTTGCCACCGAAACATCACTTTTCAAAATTTTACCGTCAGGTGCTTTTTTCCAAGTTTGTAATCCCATATTTGGTTGTTTAACATCGGCGCGATCACAAATGATTTCAGCTGCTTTTTCAAAGCCGATTCTAAAGCCGCCAATTCCTGAAAATAAATCAATGAAGGTAGGTTGATTGATTGATTGTTCATTTTTCAAAAATGCGATTTTCTAACGCTTCAATTTGCGCGAGGCTAAATTGCGTCAGTTTGTAAGCGGAATCTTTGAGCAGGGTGTTTAGTTTTATCATTATTTTTTTAGTTAGTTCGATTTAGAATTGCGCTGATTATAACGGTACCAATACAAAAGCGGATTCAATAATTCAAATCCGCCTCAAAAGTGTTTTAAACATCAATACCAAATTGACGCGCCAACGGAGCTAATCCACCCGCGTAACCCTGCCCAACTGCTTTAAACTTCCATTCTTCGCTTAAATCATAACGCGCCATTCCCACCTTTATTTCAGTGAAATCGCCATTTGAAAATTCTTCGTTAGTTTTATTGATTTAGCAGTATAAAACAGAACGATGACAGGTTGTGTCATTTCCAAATACATTGAAGCAAAGAATTAAATAATTGTTAGATTTTCGACATAAATCCATGTGAACGCTTCAAATAGACGGTGTTCTAGTGGTATATTGACGGTGAACAAAAACAATAAAAATACCAAATTAAAGAGGAGAGTTTTTAATGATTGATCAAAGCGTTGATAAGTCGAAGCGACAGTTTCTTACGACGGCATTAACCGTAGTCGGGGCGGTCGGTACAGGCTATTTAGCCGTTCCTTTTTTATCGCAAATGCAACCGAGCGTCAAAGCAATGGCAGCGGGCGCACCGGTTGAAGTAGATATTAGCAAAATAGAAGCGGGGCAATTGATTCGTGTGGCGTGGCGCGGTAAACCCGTTTGGGTGTTGCAACGCACGCCAGAAGTGTTAGCGACATTAACAACATTAGACGGTCAATTGCGTGATCCACAATCGAATGAATCAAGCCAACCCGAATCGAGTAAAAATCCCGCCCGGTCAATGAAACCGGAAATTTTTATCGCTGTGGGTTTGTGTACGCATTTAGGCTGTTCGCCCACGTTTAGACCGGAAGTTGCGCCACATGATTTAGGCTCAGATTGGAAAGGCGGTTTTTTCTGTCCGTGTCACGGCTCATGGTTTGATTTAGCGGGTCGGGTTTATAAAGGCGTTCCCGCGCCCACCAATTTAGAAGTTCCCCCTTATCGTTATATCACCGACACGCAGATTATCATCGGCGAAGCGGCTGAGGAGAAATCGGCATGAATTTAAAACCGACTCGTTTAAGAATGTGCGGCAATTGGGTGTTAGACCGTTTCCCGTTGGCACAAGTTTGGAATGAACACATGGCGCATTATTACGCGCCGAAAAACTTTAACTTTTGGTATTTCTTTGGTTCGCTCGCGTTATTGGTTTTGGTAAATCAATTCGTAACGGGCATTTTGTTGACGATGAATTACAAACCCGACGCGAAATTGGCGTTTGATTCGGTTGAATACATTATGCGCGACGTGAATTGGGGCTGGCTGGTGCGATATATGCACTCGACGGGCGCATCGGCGTTTTTCATTGTGATTTATTTGCACATGTTCCGAGGTTTACTTTACGGCTCATTCAAACAGCCACGCGAATTGATTTGGATTTTCGGTATGTTGTTATTTGTCGCGTTAATGGCAGAAGCGTTCATGGGCTATTTATTGCCTTGGGGACAAATGTCGTATTGGGGCGCACAAGTTATCATTTCATTATTCAGCGCAATCCCCGTTATTGGCGACGATTTGGCGTTATGGATTCGCGGCGATTACGTTATTTCTGATGCAACGTTGAACCGCTTTTTTGCGTTTCACGTTATCGCGGTGCCATTGGTTTTAGTGTTATTGGTATTTATGCACATTGTCGCGTTGCACGAAGTGGGTTCAAACAATCCAGACGGCGTAGACATCAAAAAATCAAAAGATCCCTGGGGACATCCTGTTGATGGAATTCCTTTTCACCCTTATTACACGGTGAAAGACGTGGTTGGCGTGGCGGTATTCTTGCTATTTTTTGCGACAGTGATTTTTTATATGCCAGAAATGGGCGGTTACTTTTTAGAACACGCGAATTTCATTCCGGCTGATCCGATGAAAACACCGGAACACATTGCGCCAGTTTGGTATTTCACCCCGTTTTATTCCATTTTGCGGGCGATTCCTGATAAATTTGCCGGCGTAATTGGCATGGGCGGTTCAATTGTGGTGTTGTTTTTATTGCCGTGGTTGGATCGTGGCAAAGTGAAATCAATCCGTTATCGTGGTGGCATTTACAAAAAAGCGTTGATGTTATTCGTGATTAGTTTCATTGCGTTAGGTTATTTAGGCACGCAACCTGTCACACCTTTGGCGACCAATATGGCGCGTATTTTCACCGCGATTTATTTTGGATTTTTCTTATTGATGCCAATTTACACACGCTGGGAAAAACTCAAACCTGTTCCAAGTCACATTACGATGCAACCGACTTTGGAAGAACGTATTCCAGAATTAAAAGCCGTATTTGATGAAGTAACATTGGTCACAGAAGGCGAAAATGCAAAACGCGGTTTCAATCCAACAGGCGCGAAAAATGTGTTAGTTCGCACGGCAAAAAATTTGAAAGAGAGCTTAGACTGATATGAAAAAATTACTTTCACTTCTTTTATTTTCACTCTCGCTCAATGTGTTTGCATCGGGCGGGGCGGATTTGCAATCGGCGGATATTGATTTGACCGATAAAGTGTCATTACAACGTGGCGCGAAAAACTTTGTAACCTATTGTTTGGGTTGTCATTCGGCAAAACAAATTCGGTATTTACGCATTGCCAACGATTTGGGTTTGGACGAAAAGCACGTTTTAAAAGACATTGCCCCAGAAGGCGCGGGAATTTATGAACAATTGCATTCGGCGATGAATAAACACGACGCGGAAAAATGGTTCGGCACGCAACCGCCTGATTTATCATTGATTGCCCGTTCACGCGGCGCAGATTGGCTTTACAGTTATTTGAAGGGTTTTTACGCGGACAAAAATCGTCCGTTCGGTGTGAATAACGCGATTTTTGAAGACGTAGGAATGCCCAATCCGTTGTGGCAATTGCAAGGCGAACAACAACCGGTTTATGAAATAGACGGTGAACGACGGGTGCTTGAAAAATTGGTGAGTTCGAGCGCGGGGTCGCAATCGCCTGAAGATTTCGACAAAACAGTTAACGATTTGGTTAATTTTTTAGTTTACGTCGGTGAACCGGTGCAATTGGAACGTCAGCAAATGGGTAAATATGTGATTTTTTACCTGTTAATTTTCTTAGTTGTTGCGTATTTGCTGAAAAAAGAATACTGGAAAGACGTGCATTAACACCGTATCGAATTGAAAAACAAGGATGTTTTTCGTCATTCGCCACGAATACAATGCAATCGTGTATACTGCGACTACGTTTTCATGGTTTTTTATTTTCTTAAATTTAAGGTTGTTATTTTGACAAATATCGCTGCTCGTAAATCCGTTATGACTCTCTATTCTTCGCCGACTTGCGTGATGAGCCATTGCGCTCGTTTTGTATTACAAGAAAAAGGCATCGCTGCCGAAATCGAATATTATGACCCCGAAAATCCGCCGAAAGATTTATTAGAAGACAATCCGAGCGGCGTTTCGCCGACGTTAATTGAGCGTGATTTAGTGCTTTATGATTCACGCATCATTATGGAATATCTGGATGAGCGTTTTCCGCATCCGCCGTTGCATCAAATGGATCCCGTTTCGCGTGCCAGCGCACGCATGGTGATTAAACGCATTGATCAAGAGTGGTATGTATTGCTGGATGATGTGTTGCACACGGGTGAAAAAAAATCTGCTAAAGCGAAAAAACAATTGCGTGAGAGTTTGTTAAACGCGGCGTCTATTTTTGCAGCGCGTCCTTACTTCATGAGTGATGAATTTTCGTTAATTGATTGCGTCGTTGCGCCGTTATTATGGCGGATGCCGAGTGTTGGCATTGATTTAACTGCCGCGCCTGATGACGTGATTAACAATTATGCTCAACGAATGTTTAATCGTTCTGCTTTTAGACGTAGCCTCAGCGAAGCTGAAAAAGACATGGCGGATTTACCAAAATGACACCGTTGAAGCCATATTTAATTCGTGCAATTTACGAATGGGTTTTGGATAATAATCTCACGCCGCATTTACTGGTCGATGCCAATAATCCAAACGCGATGTTGCCGATGCAGTTTGTGCAGGATGGGCGATTGGTTTTGAACATTCGTCCCGCTGCCATTGAAGCCTTATCGTTAGGCGATGAGGCGATTGAGTTTAATACCCGTTTTAGTGGCAAATCGACCTATATTTATGTGCCAGTCACAGCGGTATTAGCGATTTACGCGAAAGAAAACGGTCAAGGTATGGTGTTTGATGCAGAGAAATCTGAACCCAATGAACCGCTACCGCCACCTGAACCCGTGAAAAAAGCGAAACCGTCACTGCGTGTATTGAAATAAAGTACACATTGTGACTACAGAAAAGGGTCAATTGCTGGTTAAGCAATCGACCCTTTTTGTATTTACCAATGTCGATGAGAATCTCGAAAATACGGACGATGCCCTTCGTGTTCGTAGTAATGAAAACGCGGCTGTGGCACATAATAATCACGGCTATAATGTGGCGATTGCCGATAGAGGGGCGTAACGGTGGTGTAACGCGAATAACCGTACGGACTAGGATAGACGCAGCCTGTCAAACATAACGCACCAACACTCATGAGCAGTAATCGTTTCATTTTCCACCTCTTTTGTCACATCGAATTATTTTTCTGATTCGGTATTTGCCACAAATAACGCCAAACATTCCAACTCACTTTCTGTGTAATTACTTCGCGCTTCCATCAATTCTTTAGCTGAACCAAATTCGTTACGCAATTCTTCCAACGTTTTTTTAGGATCGGCAGATTGGGTCAGCGTAAGCATTTTAGTGTAGTTGCGATACGCCGTTAATCGCGCGGGATCTAATGGAAAAATTCCCGCCATATTTTTTGATGAAGCGTCTACGATACACGCCGCCATTTTATCTGCGGGTACTTTGTAATCTTTGGTGCTTTGATTTTTTTGATCGCTTTCAAGGTTAGCGATAATCGCCGCTTCGTAATTATTTTTGTCGGCACAGCCCGAAAGCAATAACGCCGCGAGCGAAAGTAATAAAAGTTTTTTCATAATGTAAAACGTGTTTTCCAGTGAGTTAAAAATGTGGTTTGCTTACAGCGTGATGCGAACTTCGGTGGCGTTTTGGTTCGCGATTTGAAAAGCGCGTAATTCCAAAATGCCTTTCGTGTTTAACGAAATAATGAATATCAACGCTTCGGGATAAGTCGCTTCTTGTAAATCAATCGCCGAAGGAATCGCCGGTGCGCTAGGATGTGAATGGTAAATCGCAAACAATTCTTCACCGCGTTCGCGCATTTGTTTCATTGCGGCAACCTGTTCTTTTGGGTCGAGTAAAAAACGCGCGTGCGGTTGTTCAGCGATATTTTCAATCGGATAACAACGCACCGGCATATTATTTTGACTGCTCACCAAACCACAAATTTCAGCATCGGGTGAAATTTGCGCCAAATGTAATAATTGCGTGGTCAGTTCGCGTGACAGTTGAATTTCGGTAATCATAATATTTTCTCGATGAATAAAAGTAATGCGTTTAGCATAACCGAACGGTGGAATTTCTAAAGGAGTTTTTTCGTCAACGGTTCACGTCGTCACACGCGGGAAACGATCCATTTTGCGTAAAACCGGAAACGCCGCAATACACAATAACGTCACGCCAATCGTAATGCCGCCGCCGATAATCACCGCTGGCACCACGCCCAAAAATGCCGCGCTGATGCCCGATTCAAATTCGCCCAATTCATTCGACGCGCCAATAAATACCGAATTCACCGCACTGACGCGCCCACGAATATCGTCAGGCGTTTCCAATTGCACCAAAATATGCCGAATATACACGCTCACCATGTCGCCGGTGCCGATTAAAAATAATGCGAAAAGTGACAAATACAAATTTTCCGACACGCCAAATAACACCGTCGCGCCTCCGAAAAGTAACACGCCCGCAAACATCCACGCGCCCACACGGCGAGTTATTGGGGAAAAACTCAGCGTAATCGCGGTGAGTGCTGCGCCTAATGCGGGTGCGCCGCGTAACAAACCTAAACCAACCGAATCAACGTGCAACACATCGTTCGCATAAGCCGGTAATAACGCCGTCGCGCCACCGAATAAGACCGCCAATAAATCCAACGACAACGCGCCCAAAATAATCGGACGGGAACGCACAAAACGTAAACCTTCCAATACGCCGTGCCACGAAATCGGCGTGCGTTTGTTCGGCGAAACGTTGACGCGAATCGGCAACATCAACAAAACCGCCAACGATAATAAAACCGTGACGACGCTGTAAACCGTTTCGGTGCCGAATAAATATAACATGCCGCCCAACGGTGGCGCGGCGATAACAGCAATGTGAAACAATGACGAATTCAACGCCACCGCACCCGCTAAACTTTCGGTGGGAACTAAATTCACCAAAATTGCCTGACTCGCCGGCATCATAAACGCTCGTGCCGCCCCGTATAACGCCATAACCGCGAAAATGGGCAGAATCGAATCGAGTCCGTGCCGCGCAAATAAAAGTAATAATAAACCGCACACTAATTCGATAAAAAAACACACCAACACAATCCAACGGCGATTCCATTGGTCGGCAAAATGACCGGCAATCAGAATCAAACACGCAAACGGTAAAAACTGCGCCAAGCCAATCAAACCTAAATCCAATGGATTTCCCGTTTGCTGATAAATTTGCCAGCCGACCGCCACGCTTTGTATTTGCACTGCAATCGTCGCGAGAAATCGGGCAGTGATGAAAAACGTAAAATTTTTGTGTCGTAAAACACTTGTTGAAGAAGCCATGATTATCAGCGGTTAGATTGTGGAAAATTTCAACAAAATTTGCTGAAATGTCATAAAGTAAGACCACCGATTTTAACTGTTTTGATAAATAAAACACCATGAAATATACACTTCCATTACTTGCCGCTGCCGGATTTTTATTTGCTTCTTACACGGTTGTGAGCAGCAATCAACCCGTTCCCATTGCGCCGGCGTTAGTTGAACCCGCATCCGCGCCGTTTACGAATTTCATTGCCGGCGCGGGAATTATCGAAGCGAAAAATGAAAATATCGCCATCGGTTCACCATTGGCGCGATTAGTCAGCAAAGTCGCAGTAAAAGTTGGCGATAAAGTCAGCGCAGGTACGCCGTTATTTTATTTGGACGACCGCGAAAATCGAGCTGAATTAACGTCGCGTCGCGCGGATTTCGCCAAAGCGCAAGCCGATGTTTTGGTCGCCAAAGCCACTTTATCGGACGCACAATCGTTGTTTGATTTGGCGAATTCGATTGCCGATTCGCGGGCGATTAGCGGCGAAGAAATTTTAAAACGTCGCAACACGTTGGCGATTGCCAAAGCGAAATTAGAAAGTGCGTTAGCGTTTGTTCAACAGGCGCAAGCGGCGATTATCAACACCGAAACCACGTTGGAACGCTTGATTGTGCGTGCGCCCATTGATGGCGACGTGTTGCAAGTCAACATTCGAGCGGGTGAATTTGCCAGCGCGGGCGTGTTAGCCTCGCCGTTGTTGATTATTGGCGATTTAAGCCATTTTCATGTTCGGGTGGATATTGATGAAAATGATGCGTGGCGATTCGATAAAAATGCCAAAGCGGTGGCGTATTTGCGCGGCAATCGGCGGTTTAAAATCGATTTACAACTCGCGTATGTTGAGCCGCTGGTGGTGCCGAAAAAATCGTTGACCGGCGACAGCACGGAACGAGTTGATACACGGGTTTTGCAGGCATTGTATCAATTTAATCCGCAACAATTACCCGCTTACGTTGGGCAGCAAATGGATATATTTATTGAAGCCAGCGACGCGAGTGCGGGGTCATGAAACGTTTCATTTTGACGTTGCCGTTAGCATTAGCCGCTTGCGTGGTGGGGCGAGATTATCAACCGCCTGAAATAGCGGTGCCGGCAAAATGGAGCGAAAATATCGCCGCACAAAAAACGTCGGATAAATGGTGGCAATCTTTTAATGACGCGACATTGAACGGTTTGATTGACGAAGCGATTGCTGCGAATTTGAATTTAAAACAAGCCTTGGCGCGAGTAAAAGAAGCACGAATTTTACGCAGTCAAACGATTGCGACCGGTTTACCGAGTTTGAGCGGCAAAAATACAGCGAGTCGGCGGTTTAATAATTCATCGACAGGCGGCGGCAGTCCCGTTGGCAGTCAAGCGATTAACATTTTTCAATTGGGTTTTGATGCAACGTGGGAATTGGATTTGTTCGGCGGTATTCAACGTGCGGTTGAAGCGTCGGACGCGGCAATTGATGCTGAAATAGAAAATAGTCGCGATGTATTGCTGACTTTACAAGGCGACGTGGCGCGTGAATACATTACGTTGCGGGCAAATCAGCAGTTGTTAATCACGCATCAAGCGTTACTTGCCGCACAATTAGAAACGGTGAAATTGACGCAAATTCGCCAACAAAGTGGGCTGGCAAATGCGTTAGAAGTCGCGCAAGCACAAGCGCAATTCGACAACACGGCGGCGAATTCTCCGCGTTATGAAACGGAAATCAAACAGGCAATTCATGCGTTGAGCGTATTGTTGGGACGCGAACCGAATGCGTTGATGCCGCGTTTTACTATTTCAAAACCGATTCCCAACGCGAAAGTATCGATGACTAATTTACCGTCTGAATTATTGCAACGTCGCCCTGATATTCGCCACGCTGAACGGCAAATGGCAATTGCCAATGCTTACGTCGGTATTGCTACGGCGGAACTGTATCCGAAAGTGAATTTAGCGGCGTTTATTGGGCTGCAAAATTTGAAAATGACCGACTTTACGCCGATGGGAAAATCGTGGTCGAGCGCGTCTACGATTACGATGCCGTTGTTTAATTGGGGAAAGTTGCAAGCCAATATCAAAGTGAAAGACGCGCAATATGAACAAGCGTTTTTAACGTATCAATCGGTTGTGTTGACGGCGTTTCAAGAAGTCGAAAATGCGCTGGTCGCGCAACACAATGAATCGCAACGTTATGACGCTTTATCGCAAGCGGTGACGGCAAATCAAACGGCATTGGCGTTGGCAAACACACGTTATGAAAAAGGATTAACGGGATTTATTGACGTTTTGCAGGTGCAACAAGCGTTGTATCAAACGCAAACCGCGCAAGTCGAAAGTTTAGCAACCGTTGCACAACAATTTGTGGCGTTGCAGAAAGCGTTGGGCGGTGGATGGCAAAATGAAGCGCGTGTCGCGGAACCTGAAAAGCAAACGGTGCTGGAATCGATATTGAAGCCACCAAAATTATAAATTTAAAAGTCGGATAATTTGACCGTTAACGTAACTGGGTTTATATCCGATAAGCCAGAATTTGAATCCTAAAAATACTACATTGAAGGTGATGAAAATGATAAATGCAGCTGCAAGCCCCACCATTTCACAAATGATTTTGTCGTTGAATAATCCGCAGCAAATCAATTTTAGTATCGGTACCGCGAATCTTGAAGCGTGTGCAGCTAACATTTCTTGTGTTCAAAGCGATGCAAGCTCGAGCGCACCGAGCGTTGGAACATCGTGTGGCGGGTCTATCGATACTTACGCTTGAAATAAAAGACGATAGATTGGCACAGAAACGGGTGAATTGAAATTTTCAGTCCCCCCGTTTTTTGTTTAAGGTAAATTTTTTAGTTCAGAAACTTTGTCATAATCCACACCGATACTGACAATAAAGCTGCTTGCTTCTTCGATGTTCATTTGCGATTTCACCACTTTGTTTTTATCTACAACTACCGTAAAACCTGACGTTGGATTGGGCGAGGTAGGAATAAACAACACATATTTATTCTCAAAACGGTTGGTGACGTATGCGGGAACCCAAATGCCTTCTTTAGGATATTCAACATAAACCACCTCTTTCGCAAATTGTTTGTCGCTACTTGAAAACATACTAATTACTTTTTTCAGAACGCGGTAAATCGTGTTCAAAAAAGGAATTTTTTCAATCGCAGTATCAATCAACGTAATAAACCAAACTCGACCTTCAGCCGCTAATTTGTGTCCAATCGACACTAAAACCACAAAACTCAAGGTCAAAAATAAAATCGTGTAAATCGTATTATCAGCGTAGCTATAAACAAAACGAACCATATCGGCGAGTAAATCTTTCACGAAAAATAGAATTTGAATCACCAGTGCAATCGGAATAACCGCAAAAATACCGATTAAAAAATGGTTTAAGAGCTTTTTTATTTTTTCTTTCATGGTGCCATCCTTTCTCAAAAATAACGATAATTAAACATTTTCGCGTGAAAAAAATTAGTCTTTTGTGGCCAAACGATTCAGTGGAAAAGCACACTGAAAACAACTTCCTTTGCCCCATTCACTGCGAATAATGAGTTGTGCATCATGCCGCATTAAAACGTGTTTCACAATCGCTAATCCTAAGCCTGTTCCATTTATTTTTTTGGCGCGTTTTGCTTCCACACGATAAAAACGTTCCGTAATCCGCGCAACATCGCCTGTCGCAATACCTTCACCTTGATCAATCACATCGAGTAACAACGCCTTTTCAGTTTGATGCCAGCGAATTTTCACTGGCGTATCGTCGGGCGAATACTTCAACGCATTTCCCAGCAAATTCGTAAACGCGCTGCGTATTTCATGTTCTTCACCCACCAACATTGCGTCCGAATCTAACGTTAATTCAATTCGTCCAATGTCGAGTGCCGCTTCATGTTCATGGCAAATTTCCGTGAGTAATGCGGGAATGTTGATGATGTCGTGTTTTTTACTTTTTGTTTCTAAATGCGCGAGTAATAGCAAGTCATCAATCAAATGCTGCATGCGTTTGGCTTGTCCCTGCATATTTTTTAACGAGGTCGTTAACAGAGGCGATGCTCCATCATCCAAATCTTCCAGTGTTTCTAAATAGCCTTTTATCACCGTCAACGGCGTGCGTAATTCGTGTGACACATTCGCCACAAAATCCTTTCGCATTCGTTCCATTTGTTTTAAT
This sequence comes from uncultured Pseudomonadota bacterium, assembly GCA_903870545.1. Lineage (GTDB taxonomy): Bacteria > Pseudomonadota > Gammaproteobacteria > Methylococcales > Methylomonadaceae > UBA10906. The sequence goes on along the minus strand of CAIQDI010000014.1, from coordinate 49,744 downwards.
TGTGTCACATCTTGCGCTAAAAGTAGCCGCAAACCCGCACCGTAATTGGTAATCCGCACGGCTAACATGATTTCATGATTTAACGGTGACGGCAAAATGACAGGGTCATTGTATTGCTTGGATTTTAAATACTGAATGAATTCGGGAAAACGAATTAAATTCGGAATGCGCTGCCCTTTGTCAGAACGTTTTAATCCCAACACATCGCTAGCCGCCTTATTTGACCACTCAATTTCGTCACTCGCGTTTAAAACCACAGCAGCATCGGGTAAGGCTTCGGTTGATTGACGAAATTGATTAACCATTTTGCTGAGTTTCTTTTTACGGCGTTTATTATTTTTTTTGATACGGTAAACATGATAATAAATTTCTTCCCACACGCCAGTGGTCTTGGGATAACTCGATTCCCCGCCAGTACGCAACCATTTTTCAAAACGATTGATTTGATACAAATGATGCAATAATGAAAATAAGGTCAAGGCTAATAAAAGCGGTTCAAATAATTTCGTCAACGAACCAATGATGCAAACGACTAAAAAAAGCAGTAGAAAAATAATGAATTCACGTTTCCAAATGCCCATGATGTTACTCGTTTATTTTTTTAGTTGAAAACCGATAGCCAAAACCTCGTACGGTTTGCACGACATCTTCACGGTTATAAATTTCTAAAATTTTGCGTAACCGGCGAATGTGAACATCAACCGTCCGCTCTTCAATATATACGCTGCGCCCCCAAACTTGATCGAGTAATTGTGTGCGATTGAACACTTTGTCAGGATGCGTCATAAAAAATTGCATCAAGCGAAATTCAGTCGGACTGACTTCAACCACTTGATCACCAATTGTTAGTCGATGTTGTTCCGTATCAATCGTTAAATCGCCCGCCGTAATTTGCGGCAACCATTGATGTTTGCTGCTACGACGTAACACGGCACGCAATCGCGCCACTAATTCGCGCGGCGAAAAAGGCTTCGTCATGTAATCATCAATGCCACAGCCGAAACCGCGCATTTTATCTTCTTCTTCGCCGCGAGCAGTCAATAAAATAATCGGCAATTCTTGATAAATTGGCTCTTTGCGTAAGCGACGCGCCCATTCTATGCCGCTGATATTCGGTAACATCCAATCTAATAAAATTAAATCGGGTAAGGTATCATTTAAAAAATGTTGTCCTTCTTCTGCTGTGGAAACCGCGTGGACATTGAAGCCAGCTTGTTCTAACACAACGATCAACATTTCGCGGATTGCGTCTTCGTCTTCAACAACGAGAATAATAAAATTAGGCATAGTTAAAAATTAAAAGTTAAAAAATGAAAATTTCAAAACGTTTTTCTATATTTTGAAATTGCGTATGACAACCGCTAAATTTTGCGATTGTTCTTCGAGTGATTCAGCCGCCGCCGCTGATTGTTCAACTAATGCGGCATTTTGTTGTGTAGTATTATCTATTTGGTTAATCGCTTGATTGACTTGAATAATATCGGCGTTTTGTTCAGCGGACGCACCACTAATTTCGCCCATAATTTGCGTCACACCTTGAATGGCATCGATGATTTTATTCATGGTTTGCCCTGCTTCTTCGACTAATTGACCACCGCCATTCACCTGCTTAACCGAATCGGCAATGAGTTTTTTAATTTCCGCTGCTGCCAACGCAGAACGCTGGGCTAAATTGCGAACTTCGACTGCCACCACCGCAAAACCGTTGCCTTGTTCACCCGCTCGGGCAGCTTCCACAGCAGCATTCAACGCTAAAATGTTAGTTTGAAACGCAATATCGTCAATTACCGCAACAATATCTTCAATTCGACGTGACGATTGATTGATGCCCGCCATCATTTCGATTACATTCTTGACCACTTTGCCGCCTTCCAGTGCAATGTTCACGGAATCTGTCACCAATCCGTTCGCTTGATGGGCGTTCTGGACGTTATTTTTCACCGATTGCGTGAGTTGTTCCATACTTGCGGCGGTTTCTTGCAAGCGTGCAGATTGCATTTCAGTTCGATGCGATAAATCATTATTACCCGCTGCAATTTCTTTTGAACCGCTATAAATGCTGTCGGTCGCGCTTCGGATTTGCTCAATCATCACCTTGAGTTTTTCGACCGTCATATTGGTATCGATTTTAAGTTTGCCAAACGTGCCTTCATATTCCGTTTCGATTTTTTGTGTTAAATCGCCCTGTGAAATCGAAAATAACACTTGAGAAATATCTTTCAAGCCCATTTCGCAGGTGTTTAATAGCTGATTCAAACCTTGCGTTAAATCGAGTAAAAAGTCTTCTTTTCCTTCCAGATTAAACCGTTGTGAAAAATCGCCGCGACTGGCGGCTTTTACAATGCTAGCCACTTCTTTCTCAACGACGGTTTCAGCGGTGCAATCATACCATTCTGCAACCGTTCCCAAGCGTTCCCCACTTTCATTTAATATCGGACTTGCCACGACTGTCATGGTTCGATTGCCTAATTTAGCGTACGAAAACATACTTTCGGTCAATGAATTCAGCACTTCCATTTGATGCGCCGAATTTTGGTGAAACCGGTCGATATTTAAACCAATCAAATTTTCAATATCAAAATGGGCAGATGAATCTTCGATTTCAGATTCGTACTGTTGCAATATCTTTTTCGCCGCATTATTCAAATAGACAAGATTCCGATTGTTATCCGCCATCATGATGCCTTTGCTGGCGTTGTCCAAGCCCAATTTAATGCGTAAAATTTCGCTAGCGGCTTGTCGTTCCTCCGTGCGACGAATCAATAAATGTTCCTGCATATTTTTTATCGAATGCAACAAACTGTCATCATCACCTTTGTTGAGCGTAATTTCACGCGACAAATGCCCGTCGGCGATTTCTTTGGCAATGCCTTTGGCGTGATACGGATCAATACCCAATTGTTTGCTCAAATAATAACTGAGTAACAACGCAATCGAAACCGCTAAACCAATAATCACCGAAGCCATCATCCACAAGGTACGCCGCATTTTTTGCGTGTCGTCAAAAATGTTTTGAATACTGGTTTTTGCACCATTCGATTCACTGTTTCTAAGCCGAATCATTTGAGACGATAATTTACTCGCGGCGTGATCGAAATCGCCCATGATTTGATTGCCAACTTCTTCACCTTCATTCAAATAGGCTTCTGTCATGCGTTTTCCATCGATATAAAACGCATCAAAGCCTAATTCTAACGTATCAATCGCTTTTAATTTGTTGGCATCGTCGATGGTGTGTTGCCGATATTGTTCAAGCCCATTTTTAAAATCGTTTCGTGACCGTTCTGCGTCAACATAACCGGCTTTATTGCGTGTCGCGGACACATTATTTAAAAATTGTTGAACCTGCACAGTGTCACGCGCCATTTGCCCAGACAGCAAAGCGTTTGGTAAAAAAACATCTTTAATTTTTTGCAAATCTTGTTCGGTGCGTGCATAGTTAATCAGCGTAGAAATAATCAATACGCCCATTAGACCAATGATAGAAAAAAATCCTAACGTGATTTTTGTTTTAAAACTCACCGTGTTATTTTTCATGCCTTATTATCCGTTGGACTTGTTAACATTGATGCAATTGCTATAAATCATTCTAACAATCAATAAATCATTCTAACAATCAATTTGTGACTTTTTGATGAAACTGTCATGGCACTGTCATTTTATTTTGTTCAACCATACCCTCACAAAAAAATGAAAAAAAATTGTTTCGACGCGCTCAATACGCCACTGGTGAATGGTGTAAATTTAATTGAAGCCAGCGCAGGCACAGGCAAAACGTACACGTTAGCGATGTTGGTGTTACGTTTTGTAGTGGAGCAAAATTTACCGATTGAAAAAATTCTCGTCGTCACCTTTACCAAAGCCGCGACCGAAGAACTGAAAGAGCGCGTGCGTTTACGATTAACGGAAGCGAAACGGGCTTTGAAGTTGCGAGAAAATGAGCTTTTCGACTGGCTCGATGCGTTGCCGATTGAAAACAGCGAAATCGAACGCCGTTTGCAAATTGCGTTACTTTCAATTGACCAAGCCAGCATTTTTACGATTCACAGCTTTTGCCAAAAAGTATTGCGTGAACACGCGCTTGAAAGTGGGCAACTTTTTAACGCTGAATTGACGGACGATTTAGCGCAAATTACCCAAAGTTGCGCCGATGATTTTTGGCGAAAACAACTTTATGAACGAAGTGCGTGGAAAGCAGCGATTTTAACGGCGCGTTACAAAACGCCTGATGAATTGCTTAAAAGCGTTGACAGAATAGGGCATCACGTCACGATTTTTCCGACTGAAATAAAAGAAATTAACGCGCTTTTAATTGAACTCAAAACATTATTCGAGGTGGCGAAGGCTGAATTTAATCGTTGCCGCGAAAAATTAGAAAATGAATTGGATAAATTTAACAAGGGCGCAGATAAAAATTTCACCGCGCTTGACGCATGGTTAAACGCGCAAAGTTTTCAAATTGATAAAAATGCGTTGGAATTTTTAACGACAATCGGCATTTTGAAAGCGTTAAATAAACAAAAAGTTTCGATCAAAAAACAGCCGCTTTTTTTTAGCGAATTAGATTTAAATACTCAAATTTTTGACGATTTAAAAATAGCATTCGACCAATGCGGCGTTTCATTGAGACGGGAATTACTGGAATCGTTACGCCGTGAAATCGACCAACGCTTACTACAACGCAACGTTTTAACATTCGACCATTTAATTATTCGCCTCGATGAAGCGTTGCGTGGCGAAAATAAATCAGAACAATTAGTTGAAGAATTACGAGCGCGTTTTTCAGTGGCGTTAATTGACGAATTTCAAGATACCGACGACAGCCAATGGTTTATTTTCAAAACGCTTTTCGCCGCTGAAAGTCAGCATTTGTATTTAATTGGCGACCCGAAACAAGCGATTTACAAATTCCGTGGCGCGGATATTTACTCGTATTTGGACGCAAAACACAGCGCAAATGCGTCTTTTACGCTCGCGCAAAATTGGCGTTCGCATCCGAATTTAGTTCAAGCGGTGAATCACACGTTCAAACGTGATCAGGCTTTTTTGATTGACGAGTTGGAATTCAACGCTGTTTCTGCCGCCAATGCACACGAAAAAGGTGCGATTTATTTGGAAAAAAATCCGTTGCCGCCATTGATGTTGTGGCATGCACTACCGAATTCTGGCGATTCTTGGACGGCGAATAAAGGAACGAATAAAAAAGTTGAGGCACAACTGTGTTTTGCCGTGGTCGAAGAAATTTTGAAACTGTTGCAAGATAATTATTTTTTGATTCAAAAAAATGAAGGACGCGCTTTAAAACCGAAAGATATTGCGATTTTGGTTCGTAAAAATAAACAAGCTAAAGCGGTTCAAACTGCGTTGCGCGATGCCGGCATTCCCTCTGTTTTGAATAGCACCGAATCGGTTTTCACCTCGGGCGAAGCCACCGATTTGCACACGCTTTTAAACGCGCTGGTGAATCCGACCGATATTGAAGCCTTGAAACACGCGCTGACGTTGAATTGGTTCGCCAACATTCCGCACGGACAAGCGTTTTACAAATTGATAAACGATGAAACCGCTTTAGATTCGTGGCTGGCGAAGTGTTTGAATTATCACGAGCAATGGCAAAAAATCGGTTTGATGGCGATGATGCACACATTTTTGGCGGCTGAAAATGTCACGTCACAATTGGCGAAAAATTCTCTCGCTGAACGGCAATTAACCAACATTCATCATTTGTTGGAATTGTTGCAACAAGCCGCACTCGATGAACATTTGTCGCCGCAAAAAACAGTGGCCTGGTTACGAATTGCCATTACCAATGCGGTAGCGAAAAAAACTAATGCCAATGACGCGCAACAATTGCGTCTTGAAAGTGACGAAGATGCGGTGAATATCGTCACGATGCACAAATCAAAAGGGCTGGAATATCCGATTGTTTTTTGTATGTCGCTTTGGATGTCGAGCGAATTGTGGCATGACGACCGCGCCGAATGTCATATTGATGACAAAATGTGTGTCGATTTGGGGTCGGCAGATTTTAAAAATCATCAAAAATTAGCGTTAGATGAACAACGTGCCGAAGATTGCCGCATGTTTTATGTGGCGGTGACGCGGGCAAAATATCGATGTTATTTGGCGTGGGCGGATGTACGAACGAAAGACAAACCCAATAATTCTGCATTCGCGCATTTGTTTGAGTTTGAGAATTCCGACGCGGCAAGTCAGCAAAATACGTTTTTAGATTTGAAACGAACGCTGCCAGAATGTTTTGATTACCAATGTTTGTTTGAAGGTGAAAAACCCGACGGGCATTATTCGCCCGAAATTAAAACGGAAATTCTCCATCATCACACACGCCACCGTGATTTGCGTTTGAGTCCGTGGCAAATGAGCAGTTACACCGCGCTTTCTGCGTTAAGCCGCACTTTTACGCCAGATTTACCCGAAGATAAAGCGCAAGAGCCGTTTGAAAATGCGCCGCCGATTACGCTGGAATTACCACGCGGTTCGCACACCGGAAACGTGGTGCATGATTTGTTGGAACAACACAGTTTTGCGGATTTAGCGAATGGCAAAGATATAAGCGTGTCACGGGATAAAGCCTGTTTGCGTTACGGTTTGAAAGTGGCGCGACCTGAAGTTTTGAATGAATTATTGCAAGCGGTCGTGCAAACGCCGTTGTCGAATGACGCGAATTTTTGTTTAATGAATTTTTCGGAATCGGATTATTTGAAAGAAATGCCGTTTTATTTGGCGACGCAAAAAATTAACACCGACGCGATTAACCGAATTTTAGCCGATGAACCGAGTTATCAAACGTTGGACAGCAAAACGATTAACGGTTATTTGACCGGCTTTATCGATTTGATTTGCGTGCATGAAAATCGTTATTACGTCATAGATTATAAAACGAATTTCTTGCCAGATTATCAACCCGAAACGCTGTTGCAATCGATGCGCGAACACAATTACGGTTTGCAGTATTGGCTTTATAGCGCGGTGTTGCATCGATATTTACAAAATCGTTTGCCAAATTACGACATCGACAAACATTTTGGCGGCGTGCGTTATTTGTTTGTGCGCGGAATGCAACCGAATGTGCCGTTAAGTGGTATTTTTGAAACGAAGCCGGCGAGTGACAAACTGATTGCGTTGGCGAATTTATTTAAGGGAGTTTGAAAATGAATTACATTGCCATAAAAATGTTGATGGGCGACACCGGCAAATATATCGGCATCGTAATAGGTCTGACATTTGCGTCGCTCATTATGACGCAGCAACCAGCGATTTTTACGGGATTTATCGCGCGTTCTTACAGTTTTATTACCGATTTAGGGTTGCCGGATGTTTGGGTAATGGATACGAAAGTGCAATTTATCGACGATGTTAAACCGTTGCAAGATACCGAGCTTTATCGTGTGCGCGGCATTTCAGGAATTGAATGGGCGATGCCGTTGTACAAAGGAATGTTGAAAGCACGCATGACGGATGGCACGTTTCAAACCTGCAACGTTATTGGGCTGGACGACACGACGTTGATTGGCGCACCGCCGATTATGTTAGAAGGTAAAGTCGAAGATTTACGCCGTAGCGACAGCGTGATTGTTGATTTTGACGGCGCAAATGAAAAGCTCGCTAAACCTGCGCTTGTCACAGGTGGCAAAAAAATTCCGCTCAAAATTGGCGATAATTTAGAACTGAATGATCGCCGCGCAATTGTGGTGGGCATTGCAAAAGCGACGCGCACGTTTCAATCGCAACCGATTATTTACACGACCTATTCTCGCGCCATCAGTTTTGCGCCGCGTGAACGAAAATTGCTGTCGTTTGTGCTGGTGAAAGCAAAATCCGGACAAGATTTACACGAATTAACCCAACGGATTCATGCCCAAACGGGTTTAGCGGCCTACACGCGCCAAGAATTTATGGATTTAACGTTTTGGTATTTGATGAAAAACACCGGCATTCCGATTAACTTTGGCGTGTCGGTTTTGCTAGGATTTATTGTCGGCGCGGCGATTGCGGGACAGACGTTTTACAATTTTACGCTCGATAATATCCGTCAATTCGGGGTGTTAAAAGCGATGGGCGCGAGTAATGGCGTATTGTTGCGAATGATTTTATTGCAAGCGTTGGTGGCTGGCAGTATCGGTTATGGCATGGGCGTTGGGTTGACAGCATTATTTGGTTTTGCGATGCGCCATTCGATTTTGGCGTTTAAATTTCCGTGGCAATTGCTGGTGTTTAGCGGCACTGGCGTGAGTTTGATTTGTATGTTTGCCGCGCTAATCAGCATCATCAAAGTGATACGTTTAGAGCCTGCCATTGTGTTTAAAAGTTAATTATGAATATCGCCGTCCGCTGTGAAAATTTAACCAAAACTTACGATACCGGTGAACAGAAAGTCATCGCGTTAAATAGTGTGAATTTGAATATCTTGTTGGGTGAATTGATGATGCTTGTTGGGCCGTCTGGCTGTGGTAAAACGACGTTGATTTCCGTTATCGCTGGAATTCTCGACCAGGACGAAGGCGTGTGTGAATTGTTTGGCGAAAATTTATCGACCATGAAAAGCAAAGATAAATTGCGGTTTCGCGCGTCGCAAATTGGTTTTGTGTTTCAAGCGTTTAATTTATTGCCGTCGTTGAATGCCGCTGAAAATGTGTCGGTGCCGCTGATTATTAACGGTGAAAATCGTCATGTGGCAAAAAAGAAAGCGATTGAGGTGTTGGAACGGGTCGGGCTGGGCGACCGTTGGAAATCACTTCCGTCCCAACTTTCGGGCGGACAACAACAGCGTGTGGCGATTGCTCGCGCGTTAATTCACAGTCCACGTTTGATTGTGTGCGACGAACCGACCAGCGCGTTAGATCACGTCAGCGGGCAAAATGTGATGAATTTATTGAAAGAAGTTGCGGTACATAAAGACCGCGCGTTGGTGATTGTGTCGCACGATGCTCGCATTTTCAGCTTTGCCGACCGCATTGCTGAAATGGATGACGGGCATATTGTCAACGTGCGTTAACGGTTGGATATTACGCAGACTTAGCGAAATCAATGGCTGACAGAAAAATTTTTCTGCCAGCCATTGATTATTCGTGATTGTTACAACATTAAATCGTCAGCCGCTAACGTTTTTACGCCGTTGAGTTTTACCGAAAATTCGGCTTCATTGCCGGCATCGATACTGCCGAACAGCGTATTGGTTGCCGCATCAAAACGCAGCTGTGCCGTCGCGTCGGCGGCATTAAATGCCGTGACGAATTTGAATCTAACATCCAAAGCGGTTAAATCAATTTTGTCACCTTTAGTGAAATCAGTAATCACATCGCCGGTTTCAATCGTATCGAAAACAAAAATATCTTTGCCCGCGCCGCCCGTCAAACTATCAGCCCCTTTGCCGCCATTCAGCGAATTTGCCCCAGCACCACCGATTAACGTATCGGCAAAATCTGAGCCAATCGCATTTTCAACTGTGGCAATAGTCACTTTGTTAATCCCCGTTTTTAAAACAGACACTAAATCGGAACTGTCTTTTGATAATGTGACGACCGATCCCGTGCCTAATTGCGCCACTAAATCGTTGTAAGCTGGCACAACGTCACTGGTGACGGCGAAAATAGGCACAATGCCCGCGTCGGTTAAGGCTTTTGATAACATTGAAATGCTCGGATAATCCTCGCCTGTTCCGGCTGGTTTGCCATCCAAAACGCCATCACCATTATTCGCGGGTAATCCAAGCGCGTCGCCGGCTTTGTGATAAGTGGCATCGGTTGTTACAACCACTGTTTTTACTGCGTTGTCACGAAAACCAATGTCATTACTGTGCAGTGCAACTTGTAATAGTGATTCCAATTGCGCTTCGGGTAAATCGTAACCATAACCCAAACTCAATGTACTTAACGCCATTGAAAATACAGTTGGATCCGTTGTCATGGTTAAATCGGTGTGATAAACATAATCCGATTTTGCATCGCCAAACACGCCATTGGGTTTATCCATAAATGAACCCAAACCGATTTGGGTATTTTTTTGAAATTCGTGCAACGCCAGCACCACTTGCGGAACGACTTCTTTCACATTAGGTAAATCGTCACCAAAGGAACCGGTTAAATCTTGTAAAAAGAAAACATCTAACGGGTCGCTGATTTCGCCACCGTCGTTCATGGTGACAATGCGTCCACCGAGATTACTTTCTTTGCCGGCGTTTAAATCGATTTGCACGCCTTTAGACGCATTGCTCGCGTCAAGCGTATCGGAGCCACCGGTATCTTCAATAAACGCGGTTCCATTATCGCCAGCGGGTTTGAATACGTCGTCACCGGTGCCACCGCTCAAGGTATCTTTGCCGCTGTTATCAATCAGTATGTCATTGTCATCATTACCCGATAATAAATCATCACCATTGCCGCCGTTTAACGTGTCATTGCCCGCGCCACCTAACAACGTATCATTACCGTCCGCGCCATTAACATTATCATTGCCATTCAGTGCATCGATGTTGTCGTTACTGGCGGGAGCAATCAATTTGTCATCATTTTCAGTGGGGAAATCGTCGCTGATAATGGTCACTGTTGCCCGGTCATTCGCTAACTTTGCGTTAGTTGGCGCACTTAATGTGACGGTGAAATTTTCATCCTCTTCCATCAGATTGTCACCCACGATTTCAACGTTAATCGTTTGGGTTGTTTCCCCTTTCGCAAACGTTAAGGTGCCGGTTGTGCCGGTGTAATCGTTGTCTGCCATAGCACTGCCATCGTTCGTTTTATAATTCACGGTGACTGCTTCGCTGCTCGCTACATTTAGTGAAACGTTAATGGCAGCTAATTTTTTGCCATCATTACCTTCAACGATGGATACGTTGGGTTCAGAAATGAAAAGGGCGGGGAGTTCTGCAACCGGTGGTGGCTCAATGATGATAACAGGCTTGATGTCACTCGCTTCAATAACGGCGGGTAATTCGGCGACGGGAATCGTAATATCGCTGTCCGAAAATGTAATAAATTCGATGTCGAGTAACGTATCAGTGCCTTCATCGAGACTGGCTGAATCTGCGCCACCCGCAAAGCTCACAATAATTTCATTTGCATCAGCGTTGTAGGTGATTTGATAATCGTCTTGCGAACCACTGAAAATAGCCGTGTCAATATCGTCGCCGCCGTTGAGCGTGTCGTTACCTTCGCCGCCTTCTAATGTGTCATTGCCGCCTTGTCCGTCGAGCGTGTCATTACCGTTGCCGCCATTGAAGACGTTTGCGTTCTTTCCACCGTTTTGTTCTTGCAATAAGTTATCTAAATCGTTGCCCGTGGCGGTAGTCGCTCTGCCAAATAAAGTCAGATATTCAACTTCTGGTGTGGTGCCTAAATCGTAATCCACACTGGAAACAATTTGATCTTCGTCGCCACTGTCAGCGGTTTCAATAATTTTGTCTTCTTTGTTATTCACAAAATAAACATCGGAACCATTTCCACCGTCCAGCGTGTCGATACCCAATCCGCCGTCCAGTGTATCGACACCCTCGCCACCGATTAACCAATCATTACCCGCTAATCCGACTAATAAATTATCGCCGACGGTGCCTTTAATGTAATTATTACCGGCGTTACCTGTGCCGCTCGTGCCTTTAATACCGGCAAGAATCAGGTTTTCTACGTTGTCGCCTAACACATAACTAGACGTACTTTCGACCGTGTCGTTCCCGCCAATTTTGACGTTTTTATCAGTTTCTTTCACAACATCAAGTCGGTTATCGACATAGTAATAATCGTTGCCTGCGCCGCCGTCTAGGGTATCGACACCCGCACCGCCGTTGAGAATATCGTTACCCAAATCACCGGTGAGGAAGTCATTACCTTTGCCACCGTCTAATTTGTCATTTCCACTGCCGCCAATCAATTTATCATTGCCGTCACCACCAATTAAAATATCGTTATCATTGCCGCCATCTAAACTGTCATCACCCGTACCACCGTCTAACGTATCCTGACCTGCCATGCCTTGCAACGTGTCGTTACCTGCCATGCCAGAAATACTGTCCGTGCCTGCTGAACCTATAATTTTTTCACTTTTTGAAGCACCTACTTTAATCATTGTGAAATCCTCGGTATGTTTAGGGAAATTACGCACCATCGTGCGTGTTGCGATAATAACAGCTGTTTAACTTAATTCTATAACGCAACTTTACTAAAATTGACTTTTATTTTAGTGAATATGAACTTCTCGTGATTTTACGGTGTCGCTTCTGCGTAAAACGTAACTTTCCGCTGAATCCCCAATTATCTGTTTGCCATTACCGTCGAGCTGGATCAGTGTGCCTTCGTCTTTAATAAGGTATTCGCGCACTTCTGCTTCCTTGTCACGCGGCGTTAAAATAACAGCATGTATGTCGTCATCCCAGCTGTATTTGCCTTTTTCAAAAAATTCTCGTGAAGATTCTTTGGCGGGTTGCGTGACCATCAGATAATGATTATTTTGTTTTAACGACAACGTCACTTTCATGCCATTGCAATGATTGCAAGGCAGAAAACCGTAAAACACGCCGTGGAATTCCTGATTTTTATCGACGTGGTTTAGATGGGCAGCGCGATCCGATTCTTCTTGATGGTTCATCGCTCGTGCTTTAGCAAAACCTTCTCGCGCTTCTTGATCGGTAACAGCCATGACAGAATTTGAAGAAAGTAAAACGCCTAAAAAAATCAAATGGATAGTTTGTTTTAATTTTATTTTAACGGTTTGCATCGTCATTCCTCTTTCAAGTATTGATAAGTTTCACACGCGCAAATTTGCGTTTGCCTACTTGGTAAACGTGTTGTGAATTAGCGGCAATTTCTAATTTCGCATTCTCTACTTTTTCACCGTCAATTTTTACTGCACCTTGGTTAATCATCCGAATTGCTTCAGAGGTGCTGCTGGTTAAATCCGCTTCTTTTAATAAATTGGCAATGCCTAACGACGCGCCCTCAATGTTTAATGCTACTTCGGGCATTTCATCCGGAATGGCTCCGCGTTGAAAACGCGCTTCAAAATTGTCCAATGCTTTAATCGCAGCGGCTTCATCGTGAAAACGAGTAATAAGTTCTTGAGCGAGTTTGACTTTAAAATCACGCGGATTTGCGCCATTTTGACAATCACCATTCCACGCGGCAATTTCACGCATCGGGCGGAAACTCAATAATTCAAAATAACGCCACATCAATTCGTCGCTAATCGACATAATTTTGCCAAACATTTCATCGGGCGTATCGGCAATGCCAATGTAATTATTGAGCGATTTGGACATTTTTTGTACGCCGTCCAATCCTTCCAAAATCGGCATGGTCATCACAACTTGGGGTTTTTGCCCAAAACTTTCCTGTAATTGTCTGCCCATTAACAAGTTAAATTTCTGGTCGGTGCCGCCCAATTCAACGTCCGCTTTCATTGCGACTGAATCGTAACCTTGAATCAGTGGGTACAAAAATTCATGAATCGCAATCGGTTGATTATGGGTAAAACGTTTGTGAAAATCGTCGCGTTCTAACATTCGCGCCACAGTATTTTTTGCGGCTAATTGAATCAATTCCGCTGACGACATCGCATTCATCCACGTTGAGTTGAACATCACGGTGGTTTTTTCAGGATCGAGAATTTTAAAAATTTGCGTTTGATAAGTTTCCGCATTTGCCGCCACTTCTTCGCGCGTCAACGGTTTACGAGTGACATTTTTGCCCGTCGGATCGCCAATCATGCCAGTGAAATCACCAATCAAAAATAAAATTTCGTGTCCCGCATCTTGGAATTGTTTCAGTTTGTTAATTAAAACAGTGTGTCCCAAATGCAAATCGGGTGCGGTGGGATCGAATCCGGCTTTGATGCGTAACGGACGATTTTCAGCGAGTTTTTTAATCAATTCGGCTTCGAGCAAAACTTCGTGCGTGCCGCGTAATAATTCGGATAAATCAGTGGGTTTGATTGTCATGAAAATGCCTCAAAAAAATAAAAAATATCAGTAAACTCGCGCTTTCGGTGCAATCATTTCAACTTCATCGGTGAGCGTGTACAAATGAACGGGACGATAATCAATCTTCACCTCGTCTTTTTGCAGCCACGTCAGCGTGTGTTTCAGCCAGTTTTCATCATCACGCAACGGATAATCTTCTCGCGCATGACCACCCCGACTTTCGTGGCGATTGGCGGCGGCATGAATCGCAACCGTCGCTTGAGAAAGTAAATTGTCGAGTTCCAAGGCTTCGACTAAATCCGTATTCCAAATTAACGAACGGTCGGTTAATCCTAAATTCTCAAATGATTCGCGCACCGATTTCATTTCAGTCACGCCGTCGTCTAACGTCGATTGCGTTCTAAAAACAGCGGCTTTACTTTGCATGGTTTTTTGCATCGCGGAACGGATTTCAGCGGTTTTAGAATCACCGTTCGCATTTCTGATTTTTTCAAATCGCGCCAACGCTTCGGCATAATGTTCGGGGTTTAAATCGGAATGTGGTTGATTGGGCGCAATCAATTCGGCGCACCGCAACGCCGCCGCACGTCCAAAAACAACTAAATCCAACAACGAATTTGAACCCAAACGGTTTGCGCCGTGAACTGAAACACACGCCGCTTCACCGATTGCCATTAAACTTTTGACAACAGAATCGGGATTTTCGCCGTCCAATGTCACAACTTCGGCGTGATAATTGGTTGGAATGCCGCCCATGTTGTAGTGAACGGTTGGCAGAACGGGAATTGGTTGCTTGGTGACATCAACGCCCGCGAAAATGCGTGCCGTTTCAGAAATTCCAGGCAAACGTTCGTGAAGCAGGGCAGGGGGCAAATGTTCAAGGTGCAAATAAAGATGGTCTTTCAATTCGCCGACACCACGCCCCGCATGAATTTCCATCGTCATGGCGCGACTGACCACGTCGCGCGAGGCTAAATCTTTGGCGGTGGGCGCGTAACGTTCCATAAAACGTTCGCCTTCGGAATTCGTTAAATAACCGCCTTCGCCGCGTGCGCCTTCGGTGATTAAACAGCCCGCGCCGTAAATGCCCGTTGGGTGAAATTGAATAAATTCCATATCTTGCAACGGTAAACCTGCGCGTAAAACCATCGCGTTGCCGTCGCCCGTCACGGTGTGTGCAGACGTACACGAAAAATACGTCCGACCATAACCGCCAGTTGCCAAAATCGTAGCGTGCGCTTTGAATAAATGCAACGAACCATCGTCTAAACACCACGCAATCACACCGCGACATTCGCCATTTTCCATAACTAAATCGAGGACAATATATTCAACGAAAAATTCGGCGTGATGTTTTAACGCTTGCTGATAAAGCGTATGCAGAATGGCGTGACCCGTTTTATCAGCCGCCGCACAAGTGCGTTGCGCTTGACCTTCGCCATAATGCGTCGTCATGCCACCAAACGCGCGTTGATAAATTTTGCCGTCGGCGGTGCGCGAAAACGGTACGCCATAATGTTCTAATTCAATCACGGCGGGAATCGCTTCACGGCACATATATTCAATCGCATCTTGATCGCCGAGCCAATCTGAACCTTTCACCGTGTCGTAAAAATGAAATCGCCAATCGTCCTCGCCCATATTTCCTAATGCCGCACTGATACCGCCTTGCGCGGCAACCGTGTGACTTCGTGTCGGAAAAACTTTGGTGAGACACGCGGTTTTTAAGCCTTTTTCAACCGTGCCAAGCGTAGCGCGTAAACCTGCGCCGCCTGCACCGACAACAATCACATCGAATTCGTGGATAATCATTTATTCTGGATGGCGCGGTGTTTCAGCGGAACGCATAAATGAAATGGGTGCGTCGTCTTCGTTGTCAAAACTGACCATTTCCCACGCCTCTTTATCTTCTAATAACGCGCGTAATAAGCGATTATTCAAACCGTGTCCCGATTTATGTCCGGTGAATTCACCGATTAAACTGTGACCAAGCAAATATAAATCACCAATTGCGTCGAGAATTTTATGTTTGACGAATTCATCGGCATAACGCAATCCGTCTTCGTTAATCACTTTGTCATCGTCAACCACAATAGCGTTGTCTAAACTGCCGCCTAACGCCAAATTATTTTTTTGTAACGATTCAATATCTTTCATAAAGCCAAACGTTCGCGCTCGACTGACTTCGCGCACAAACGTGGTGGACGAAAAATCCATCGTGGCTGTTTTGACATGATTTTCAAAGGCGGGGTGTTCAAATTCAATCGTGAAAGTGACTTTAAAACCGTTAAACGGTTCAAAAGCCGCCCATTTATCGCCATCATTGACGCGCACGGCACGTTTAATTCGTAGATATTGTTTAGGGCAATCTTGTTCTTGTACGCCGGCGGCTTGCAACAAAAATACAAACGGGCCTGCGCTGCCATCCATAATCGGTACTTCGGGTGCGGTAACATCGATAATGGCATTATCAATTCCTAAACCGGCAAAGGCGGACAACAAATGTTCGACGGTAGAAATTTTCACATCACCTAAAACTAACGTGGTTGAAAGCGTAGTTTCGCCTACATTTTCAGGTTTAGCTTGAATCGTGACGGGTGTTTCTAAATCGACCCGTCGAAAGCAAATACCGGTATTAGGTTCGGCGGGATGCAGTGTTAAATAAACTTGCTCGCCAGTGTGCAAGCCAACACCCGTGGCGCGAATGGTGTTTTTTAAAGTACGCTGTTTGATCATAATGTGAATTGCCCGTTAAAAATAACGCGCCCAATTGAGCGCGTTAGTTGGGTTGTTTGCAGAAAAATCTGCAACAGAAAAATAAGTTAATCGGCTTGTCGTCTTAAAAAAGCGGGAATATCTAAATACTCAATATCACCGCCTTGTTTAGGTTGTGCGCCAAAACGAGTTTCACGACCTTCCGTGCGAGTTGGCTGTGCTGAATGTTGACGTTTGAAAGCAGGTGTATCCAAACCATCATAATTCATTTGACCGCCGGAAAGGTGACGCGCGGTATTTGCATTTTTAGTGGGTAATTTGACCTCAACCGCTGGCATTCCCATTCCCGTTGCCACAACAGTGACTTTAATTTCGTCGTCTAAATCGGGGTTAATCGACATGCCGATTTTGATGGTTGCATCTTCCGCAGCAAACTGTGACACGATGTCGCCCACTTCGCTGAATTCCGCTAACCCCATGTTGGATCCTGAGATATTCACCAAAATACCGCGTGCGCCTTTCAGGTTAATGTCTTCCAGTAACGGACAAGCAATTGCTTTCTCAGCGGCTTCACGCGCCCGATGTTCACCGGTTGCCGTTCCCGTTCCCATAATAGCTGCGCCCATATCTGACATGACGGTGCGAACGTCTGCAAAATCCACGTTAATCATTCCAGGGTGAACAATTAAATCCGTGATACCTTGAACTGCGTCCAATAGCACATTATTTGCCGCTTGAAACGCATCGATAAGTGACACTTTATTACCCAAAACAGGTAATAATTTTTGGTTTGGAATCGTGATTAACGAATCAACAAAACGCTCTAATTCGATAATACCTTTTTCAGCGGCATCTTGTTTTTTCTTGCCTTCAAACAAAAATGGTTTGGTGACAACGGCAACCGTTAAAATT
This sequence comes from uncultured Pseudomonadota bacterium, assembly GCA_903870545.1. Lineage (GTDB taxonomy): Bacteria > Pseudomonadota > Gammaproteobacteria > Methylococcales > Methylomonadaceae > UBA10906. Next base: position 32,187 of record CAIQDI010000014.1, on the reverse strand, counting down.
CCCATGCTGCGGGCGATTTCCGCCACCACGGGAATGGCACCCGTTCCAGTACCACCGCCCATTCCAGCGGTTAAAAATACCATATCTGCGCCTTCCAACACTTCGCGAATACGATTTTTATTTTCTTCTGCTGCTAAACGACCCACTTCTGGATTGGTGCCTGCGCCTAACCCTTTGGTTAATTCCACGCCTAATTGAATAATTGTGCCGAAATTCAATTTGCGTAACGCTTGTGCATCGGTATTGGCACAAATGAATTCTACGCCCTCAATATGATTGCCCGCCATGTGGCTGACTGCATTATTACCACCACCACCAATCCCGATGACTTTGATTACTGCGCTTTCGCTATAAGTATCAATCAATTCAAATGTATCTTTCATGTTTATTTATCCTTTAAATTTATTCTTTAAAAATGTTTATTATAAAAAGTATGTGTTTAAAAATTACCTTGAAACCAACTTTTTATTTTTGTTAATAATGTTGAACCACTGTCGTAATCGGTTGTGCGATGCAAACCTTGCTGATGATGATAATCGCGTCCATACATCAATAAACCTACACCCGTTGAATGAATCGGGTTTTTCACGACTTCGGTTAGACCGCTGACATTTTGTGGACTTCCCATTCGGACTGGCATGTGAAAAATTTCTTCCGCCAATTCGATGAGACCCCAGACTTGGGAACTTCCACCGGTTAAGACAATACCGGCGGCAATTTGTTCTTCATAACCCACGCGCCGCAATTCGGATTGGACTAATAACATCAATTCCTCGTAGCGAGGTTCGATAATATCAGCCAGCGTTTGACGCGAAATTTTACGAAATGGTTTGTTGTCGCTAATGCTTGGCACTTCGATAATATCTTCGTCGTCACTTAACAATTTGGTCATCGCACAGGCATAACGCTGTTTGATTTCTTCCGCGCTGGCTGTTGGCGTTCGTAACGCGACCGCAATATCATTGGTAACTTGATCACCTGCAATCGGAATGACTGCCGTGTGTTTAATGGCTCCTTCAACATACACTGCAATATCGGTTGTGCCGCCACCAATATCAATTAAGCACACGCCTAATTCTTTTTCATCTTCCGTTAAAACGGCGTGGCATGAAGCGAGTTGTTCCAGCACAATGTCATCGACTTCTAAATTACAGCGGCGAATACATTTAATAATGTTTTGTGACGCGCTGACACTGCTAGTCACAATGTGAACTTTTGCTTCCAAACGAATGCCTGACATACCAATCGGTTCTTTAATACCTTCTTGTGTGTCGATAATGAATTCTTGCGGCAAAATGTGTAATACTTTTTGATCCGCCGAAATTGCCACAGCTCGCGCAGAATCAATGACGCGGTCAATGTCATATTGTGACACTTCTTTATCTTTAATCGCCACCACGCCTAATGAATTACGGCTGCGAATATGACTGCCAGCAATACCTGCAAAAACGGATTTGATTTGGCAACCCGCCATTAACTCCGCTTCTTCAATCGCCCGTTGAATCGACTGTACCGTAGTTTCTAAATTAACGACGATACCTTTTTTCAATCCTCGTGACGGTGTAGAGCCAAAGCCAATGACTTCGAGATGACCATCTCCTGTCAATTCGCCTACGATAGCCGCGACTTTTGATGTACCTATATCGAGTCCGACGATTAAATTACGTTCTGTTTTTTTTGCCATTTTTTACTCTGTTGCAGCCTATTTTATCTATTTGCAGCTTGCGCGGCTAAGTTTTTCCAATCGATTGGTTGGGCGTTTTGTTTCCAAGAAACAGCGTAACCATTAGGATAGCGCAAATCAACTACCGCCATGGAATTTAGTTGTTCTTGTCCTAAAACATCCAATGTTTTCATAAAACGCTGTAATTTTTTTAACTGATCATTTCGTCCCAGCAAAATTTCTAATCCCGTGGTTAATTTAATTTTCCACGCCCAGCGGTTGTTAATGCTAAATTCTGCCATTTGCATCGCCTGATCTGCCAGCGCAGTATTCACACCTTTCATAATTTCTAATGATTTAACTTGCTGACCTTCGGGGCCATTCAAAACCGGTAAATTAACAAACGGTTCGATTTCGGCGGGTTTAATAATTTCGCCGCGACCGCTGATTAGATTCTGCTCCCCCCAGCGCACGAAGGGACGCTTTTCTTTAATTTTGATCGTTAATGTATCAGACCAAACGCGATTGACGGTCGCACTTTCAACCCAAACTAATTGCGCCAAACGCTCCTGTATAGCTTGCACGTTTGCGTCAAAAAATCCGACATCGACTAGCGGTATCAATAACGTTTTAATTTCGTCTTTGCTAATGTACTGAAATGTACTTTCAATTCGTACATGCTTAATTGGCACTAATTCTTTCACAGAATAAACTAAGCTCGTCAATAACGCCATAATCACGATGATTTTTACCAAGCCCATCAGCTCAACCGAACGCTCGTTTCCAAAATTCGCCACACAAGTTCATTAAAATCTATGCCTGCCTGTTTTGCCGCCATCGGTACTAAACTATGATCCGTCATACCAGGAACGGTGTTGATTTCAATCAATTGCGCTTGCTCATTTTGGTCGATAAATACATCCACTCGCGCCCAACCTTCCACGCCGATAACATCATTTGCTTGCAATGCTAATTGTTGCAACTGTAATTCTCGTTCGGCGTTCAAACCAGATGGACAATAGTATTGCGTGGTGGTTGAATTGTATTTTGCTTCGTAATCGTAAAAGTCACGCGGTGTTTCCAATCGAATAATGGGTAACGCTTTGCCTTGTAAAATTCCGACGGTGTATTCATCGCCCGTCACCCACGCTTCGGCATAAACTTCGCAGTGACACGCGAGCGCAATGTTTAGCGCGGCAACCAATTCAGTGCGATTTTTGGCTTTGCTCATGCCGACGCTTGAACCTTCGAGCGACGGTTTTACGATAATCGGAAAATTTAATGCGTCGATACAGGCATCAATATCATTTTCATTTTTCAACACAAACCAATTTGGAGTCGGTAAATTCGCGCCACGCCAGCATAATTTTGTGCGTAATTTATCCATTGCGAGGGCAGACGCTAAAACGCCGCTGCCCGTGTAAGGCAAATTCAAAACGTCCAAAACGCCTTGCAACACGCCATCTTCACCGCCGCGTCCGTGAATAATATTGAAAACACGGTCAACATCCAAATCCGTCAGAAATTCAATCACATTGCCTTTGATATTAACCGCAATTGCCTCAACGCCGCGTGCCATTAAAGCGGCATGAACCGCCGCGCCACTTCGCAATGACACTTCACGTTCTGCTGAATTTCCGCCCATTAAGACGGCGACCGTGCCAAAATCTTCGGCGCGTGCGATTCGTTTTGTATTCAACTTTTCCCCCACAATGCAGACCTCCGTTTGTAAATTTATACCGTGTTTTTGCGCGACTTGCGCCTGTACGAATGCCATCAATTGTTCAATATCTGCCGCTGTTGCGTTGCCGATGTTGATAATAAAATTCGCGTGTTTTTCAGAAACCTGTGCGCCCGCGATTTTGAAACCTTTTAAACCCGCCGCTTCAATTAAACGCGCTGCATAATCACCCGTTGGATTTTTAAACACCGAACCGCAACTCGGTTGATTGGTAGGTTGCGAATTGGCGCGTTTTGCCAGCAACATTTTTATATTTTGTTGGCTTTCGCTGGTGTCGCCTTTTTGTAATTTCAACGTGGTCGCTAAAAACCACTCGTCCACATTCAAATTAACATAGCGATAACTGATTTTAAATTCGTCGGCTGATTTTATAAAAACGTCGCCACGCCGATTTAACATTTCAACGTTTTGCACAATTCTCCACGTTTCGCCGCCGAATGCGCCTGCGTTCATTTTCAATGCGCCACCCATTGTGCCAGGAATTCCCGCTAAAAATTCTGCGCCAATCAAACCTTGTTCAGCACAAAATTTTGCCACGAGCGCACACGGTACGCCGGCTTCAACGTAAATAGTTTCGTCGTCAGAGCATTGCATGACTTTCAATCGATTTTTAGTGTTGATTACCGTGCCACGAATTCCACCGTCACGCACCAACAAATTACTGCCCAAACCCATCCAAAATAGCGGTTCGTTTTCGGGCAGATTTTGCACAAAGCGAATCAAATCGGTTTTGTCAGTGGGTTGATAAAATTTATCCGCCACGCCACCGACGCGCCAACTCGTATAATTCGCAAGCGGTTCGTTATAACGCATTTGTCCAGTCGGTTGGCTCACGATTTAACCCGCCAATTCCTGCAAAAGTAACTGCGGTAATTGCGTTGAAAATTGCCCCACATTTCCTGCGCCCATCGTCAAAACCACATCGTTTTCGTGAATAATTCCTGCGAGCAACTTTGGTAAATCTTCCCAGCGTTCCACAAAAATCGGATCGACTTGACCACGCAAACGAATAGCCCGACTTAATGAACGCCCGTCCGCGCCGGTAATGACACTTTCGCCAGCGGGATAAATGTCCATCAAAATTAGCACATCCACGCCCGCTAAAACTTGCACAAAATCTTCAAATAAATCGCGGGTTCGGGTGTAACGATGCGGCTGAAAAATGATAATTGAACGACGATTTGACCAGGCTTGTTTTAAGGCTTCAAGGGTTGCCGCAATTTCTCGCGGATGATGACCATAATCGTCCACTAATGTGATGATACCACTTCTAACGGGCAAATCGCCTTGAATTTGAAAGCGGCGACCGATGCCTTTGAATGCACTCAAACTACGTTGAATTGCCGCATCGCCCACTGCTAATTTTGTGGCCACCGCAATTGCCGCCAACGCATTCAACATGTTATGCCAACCCGGCATATTTAACGTGACTTCAAGCGGCGAATAATCGCCACGACGTTTCACGGTAAAATGCGTGTGCATTCCATCTTGACGAATGTTCGTTGCCCGAAAATCTGCATCTTCATGCACGCCGTAAGTCACCATTGGTTTTGAAAGCGATGGCAAAATTTCACGCACGCCTTCATCGTCTAAACACAAAACGGCCAATCCGTAGAAAGGCAAATGATGCAAAAATTCGACGAACGTTTCTTTCAAACGGGAATAACTATTTTCATACGTCGCCATGTGATCGTGATCGATGTTGGTGACAATGGCAATCATCGGCTGCAAATACAAAAACGACGCATCGCTTTCGTCCGCTTCGGCAACCAAATAATTTCCTAAACCGAGTTGAGCGTTTGTGCCTGCGCTGTTCAACCTTCCGCCAATGACAAATGTCGGATCTAAACCACCTTCTGCTAACAAACTCGCGGTTAAACTGGTCGTGGTGGTTTTGCCGTGTGTGCCGGCAACGGCAATTCCAAACCGAAAGCGCATCAATTCCGCCAACATTTCCGCGCGTGGAATCACAGGAATACGTTGTTGATACGCTTCGTCCACTTCGGGATTTTTGCGGTCAATGGCACTTGAAACTACCACCACATCAACTTGCGTGATGTTTTCGCGTTGATGACCAATGATGACGTTGATGCCTAAATTTATAAGGCGTTCCGTCGTCGCGCTTTCTTTGATGTCCGAGCCAGAAATCGCATAACCTAAATTTAATAACACTTCGGCGATGCCGCTCATGCCCGTGCCGCCGATGCCAACGAAATGAATGCGTTGCACCGAGCCTAAAGGACTGTTTGGAAAATTCATGCTTTCGCCTCCGCGATACAAATGTGAGCAACGGTTTCGGTTGCGTTTAAATAGGCTAATGATTGAGAAATGGCGCGTCGTCCGGGTAAATTTTCACACAATTTTTCAATTTGTTGCGCTAAGTTTTCAGCTGTTAAGTCGCTTTGTTTTACTAACAAGCCTGCGCCGGATTCAGTTAGATATTTGGCGTTGGCGGTTTGGTGGTCGTCAATCGCATTCGGCAGCGGAATGAAAATCGCGGGAATGCCCATTGCGGCAACTTCGCTGATGGTCATTGCACCTGCGCGGCAAATGATTAAATCCGCCCATGAATACGCAGCCGCCATATCTTCAATAAACGTGCTGGCTTCTGCGTTTAAGTTTAACGTTTTATATTTTTCGGCAACTTCATTTTGCATTGCCGCGCCTGTTTGATGACGAACAGCACAACCCCCCCGCCCCCCTTCAAAGGGGGGAGAAGCAAATAACGAAATTGCATTCGGTACATTTTCATTTAAGGCTTTCGCCCCTTGACTTCCACCCAGAACAAAAATTCTCAGGCTTTCCCCCCTTTGAAGGGGGGCAGGGGGGATGTGCTTTAATGTTTCACGAAGCGGATTTCCGGTACAAATCGCTTCAACGTTTGGCGCAAAACTATTCGGGAAACCTTGCAAAACTTTCGTGGCAATTTTTGCCAACAAACGATTGGTTGTGCCAACGACACGATTTTGTTCGTGAATAATTAACGGAATTCCTAACACTTTCGCCATCAAACCACCTGGTGCGGCAACAAATCCACCCATTCCCAAAACGACATTTGGCTTACGTTGTTTTAAAATTCGTCGAGCTTCAACGCAAGATTTAGCGAGTTTAAAAATCGCGGTGAATTTACTCAACACGCCTTTTCCGCGCACACCCGAAACCGAAAGCCAGTCGATTTCAATGCCATTTTCAGGAATGATGCGACTTTCTAAACCTGCTTTTGTGCCAAGCCACGAAACTTGCCAGCCTTGATTTTGTAAAAATTGCGCGACCGCCAGAGCAGGGAAAATATGCCCACCTGTGCCGCCCGCCATAATCACAATGCGTTTAGTCATGCCAATAACCCTTTGGTAAATTTGCGTTATGTTCGGTGATTTCGTGATGAATCCGAAATAACAACGCCACCGCGCAACACATAATCATCATACTGCCGCCGCCGTAACTCATCAGCGGCAACGTCAATCCTTTCGTGGGCAATAAACCCATGTTTACGCCCATATTTACAAATGCCTGAAAGCCAAACCAAATACCGATGCCGTAAGCGATAAAAGCAGAAAAACGTTCACCTGTTTTTTCAGCCGCCACACCGATTGCAAAGGCTTTCCAAACAAATGTGGCAAATAATCCGATAATTGTCACCACGCCGACCAGTCCTAATTCTTCAGCAACCACCGAGAATAAAAAGTCGGTGTGTGCTTCGGGTAAATAAAATAATTTCTGTAAACCATTTCCCAAACCTACGCCAAACCACTCGCCGCGCCCAAATGAAATCAAGGCTTGCACCAATTGAAAACCTGTTTTCAGCGGATCAGCCCACGGATCCATGAAACTGGTGACACGCTGCCAGCGGTAGGGTGAAAAATACACCAGCATGCCCGCCAATGCACCCACGATGGACAGTAATGCGATAAATTGTAAAAGTCGTGCGCCCGCTAGAAACATGACTCCCATCACGATAACTAAAATCACCACAGACGAGCCAAAATCAGGTTCCAGCAACAACAAAAAACTGACGACGGTAAAAATCCCCAGCGGCTGTAACAATGCCATTGGCGATTCTTGCACGGTTTTTTGTTGCAGCGTGACATAATTCGCCATGAAAATGACGGTGAAAAATTTCACAATTTCAGAAACTTGAATCCTAAAACCGGGGATATTTAACCAGCGCGTACTGCCGTTTACTTTTACGCCTAAACCTGGAATCAAAACGACGAGTAACAAAAATACGCTAAATATGAACGCACGTCCGCCGTATGTTTTCCAAAAGTGCATGGGGCGATATGCCACAAAAATGGCAGAAATTAAGCCTAAAACCATGTGCGCGAATTGGCGTTTGGGATAATAAAGCGTATCACTGTTCATTTTCGCGCCCAAATGCAACGACGCAGATGAAACCATCACAAAGCCAATCAATAACAAACTAAAACTCACCAACACCAAAACGGAATCTGTGTGAAGTTTGAAACGAAATGTTGTTGATTTTTCGCGTTTTATCACGCTGGTAACGCCTCAATCGCTTGTGCAAATTGGTTGCCACGGTCTTGATAATTTTTATATTGATCAAGGCTAGCACAGGCTGGCGATAATAAAACCGTGTCGCCGGATTTGCCAATGTGCGACGCGATTGCAACGACTTCTTGCATATCTTGGGCGTGATAAGCAGGCACAATTTCATTTCTAAGCTGCCTGTTCGGCAGTAAATTAAACGAAGTCGTTGCAATCGCCTCGCACATCATTTCAATTGCGGTTTCAATTTGTGGAGCGTCTTTGCCGATTAAAATGACCGCTTTGGCTTTAGCGAAAATGACGGGCGCGAGTTCGTTCATGTCTTGCCCTTTGCCTTCACCGCCCGCGATTAAAATAACTTTTTCGTCGTAACCTTCCAACGCGGCAATGCACGCGCCAATATTCGTGGCTTTGGAATCATTCACCCAGTTGATACCATTTTTGGTGCTGACTTTTTGCATTCGGTGATTTAAGGCTTTGAAATTTTTTAAAGCGGTCACACACAACACAGAATCTAAACCGATTGCAGTGCCTAATGCCAACGCTGCCAACGCATTCGCGGCATTGTGTTTTCCTTCGAGTGGTAAATCCGCAAGCGACATTAAAACGTTTTCGCCGTGCATTAAATTATGGTTAGCTAAATAAAAATCCGCTTTTTGTTTAATTGAAAAGGTAATCGTTTTGCGCGTTGAATTGAACATTGCTGAAACCATTTCATCATCCGAATTTAAAATCATCACGCCGTCGCCGCTAAAAATGGCTTGTTTGGCTTTTGCGTAATTTTCCAAATCGTCGTGACGATCTAAATGGTCGGCGGAAATGTTCAAAACCGTTGCCGCTGCCGCGTTCAAAACGTGCGAGCGTTCAAGTTGAAAACTCGATAATTCTAAAACGTACAATTCCGCCGTGTCGTCTAATAAATCTAAAGCGGGTTTGCCTAAATTTCCGCCCACGCCAACATTTTTGCCACAAGTTCGCGCCATATCGCCGAGCATGGTGGTCACGGTACTTTTGCCGTTTGCGCCCGTAATTCCAACGATTGGCACATTTACAACCGCTGCGAATAAATCAATATCGCTGATTAACTTCGTGCCAGAATTTAAAGCGTCGGCAATGGTCGGTTCAGAAAGCGCAACGCCTGGGCTGACGATTAAATGTGTCGCACCTTTGAACGTTTCAAACGTGAAAGCCGCTTTTCGGCTATCGACAATCGAAAAAGGCAACGCGAGCGATTCTAAAAATTTTGCAACGGATGTTCCGGTAATGCCTTCGCCAACGACGATTATTTTAGAATTGGCGGTTAAATCGAATTTTTCTTTTAAGATATTTTTCATGATTTATCTCAATTTCAACGTAGCTAAACCAATCAGCACCAAAATCACGGTGATAATCCAAAAACGCACAATCACACGCGGTTCGGGCCAGCCTTTCAGTTCAAAATGATGGTGAATTGGAGCCATTCTAAAAACACGTTTTCCGGTTAATTTGAATGACAAAACTTGAATCATGACCGACAACGTTTCCATCACAAATACGCCGCCCATAATGACGAGAACGATTTCTTGGCGAACTAAAACCGCCAACACGCCTAATGCCGCGCCTAACGATAATGCGCCCACGTCGCCCATGAAAACCATCGCGGGATAAGTGTTAAACCATAAAAACCCTAGTCCTGCGCCCACTAATGCCGCGCAAAAAATCACTAATTCGCCCGCGTGCGGCAACGATGGAATGGCTAAATACTGCGAAAATGTCGCGTGTCCCGACAAATACGCAAACACACCTAACCCCGTCGCCACCATGACCGTTGGCATAATCGCCAAACCGTCTAGCCCATCGGTGAGATTAACCGCGTTGCTTGTGCCGACAATCACGAAATAGACAAAAACCACATAAAACCAGCCCATGTCAAACACAACATCTTTGAAAAATGGCACAATCAACTGTGTTTCAGCAGGCAAAGTTGCCGTTTTAAACAAAAATAACGCGGCGGAAAAACCAATAATCGACTGCCACAAATATTTTGATCGTGCTGAAAGTCCGTCGCTGTTACCTTTAATCACTTTTCGATAATCGTCAATAAAACCGATTACGCCATAACCGAGCGTCACTAGCAAAATTACCCAAATATAACGATTGCTCAAGTCCGCCCACAACAAGGTCGTAATCGTAATCGCCACTAAAATTAACGCGCCACCCATCGTCGGCGTTCCCGCTTTTTCATAATGCGTTTCGGGGCCCAGTACACGAATGCTTTGCCCAATTTTTTCACGACTCAATTTACGAATCATCCATGGACCAATCATAAATGAAATAATCAGTGAAGTCAGAACCGCCAAAATGGCGCGAAATGTTAAATAATGGAAAACGTGAAAACCACTATCGAAGCTGTTTAGGTAATCGGCGAAATAAAATAGCATGGGCTTAAAATCCTGTGGGTTCAACTAAAGCGGTTGTTATATTTTCCATACGTTGCGATCGTGAACCTTTGATTAAAATAGTTTCATTGCCTGTTAATAAAGGTGTGATGGTGTTGAGTAATTCAGTTTGTGACGCAAAATGTTGGGCGTTTTCACCAAAAGCGGCGACAGTTTGTTTGGTTAATTCACCCACCGCAAACAAGCGTTTCACGCCGCAATTTTTCAAGGTTTCGCCCATTTCAAAATGCAACTTTTCGGTGTCGTCGCCCAATTCACCAAACGCGCCCAAAATTACCCAAAGTTCGCCGTCGCATTTTGCTAAAACGTCTAATGCCGCTTTTAATGACGCGGTGTTAGCGTTGTAAGTGTCGTTGATAATCCAACTTCCTAAACGTCCGCGCAACAATTGCAATCGTCCGTTGACGGGCGACATCGTTTCTAAACCTTGTTTGATTTGGTCGAGTGAAATGCCGATTGCTAACGTTGCCGCTGTTGCCGCTAGCGCATTTAAAACGTTGTGATTGCCAGCCAAAGGTAAATTAACACTAATTTCACCGTTCGCAGTTTTCAAATCAAAGCGCGTGACGAATTCGTGATTTTCAATTTTAACATCGATATTTTTAGCAAAAACGTCGGCGATATTTTCAATTCCAAAGCTAATAACTTTGCGTGAATCGGCGACGCTGTGCCAATAATCAAAAAACGCATCGTCAACATTTAAAACCGCCACGCCGTTGATATTTAGCGTTTCAATGATTTCGCCTTTTGCTCGTGCCACGCCGTTCACATCACCAAAACCTTCTAAATGTGCCGCGCCCACGTTGGTAATAATCGCCGCATCGGCTTTTACGAAACGGCTGGTGTAAGCAATTTCGCCCGCGTGATTCGCGCCCATTTCAATGACAGCGTAACGATGTTCGGGCGATAATTTCAATAAAGTTAATGGCACGCCGATGTCGTTATTTAAATTACCTTGCGTAAAAAGCACCGAATTATTAACGCTCAAAATCGCCGCGAGCATTTCTTTCGTAGTCGTTTTGCCGTTACTGCCCGTTACGCCGATAATTTTCAAATCCATTTTTTCGCGCCACGCACCCGCTAATTTCGCCAACGCCAAATGCGTGTCGTTGACTAAAATTTGCGGCAAATTTGTTTCTAATTTTTTATGCGTTAAAACAGCACTCGCGCCAGCTTGTTCGGCTAATTCAATAAAATTGTGACCATCGAAATTTTTACCTTCAATCGCAATGTAAAGTTGTCTATTTTTCAATGTGCGCGTGTCGATACTTACGCCATTTACCAAAACATCTTCGCCAATCAATGTGCCAGTCACGCAAGCGGCGATTTCACTCAAAGTCATTTCAATCATCATTGCGCTAGTATTTCGCGGACACATTCTGCGTCATTAAAAGGGAATTTCACGCCGTTAATTTCTTGGTAATCTTCGTGACCTTTGCCCGCAATTAAAACGCAATCTTGCGCAGCGGCTCTTTCGATTGCGTTGTGAATAGCGTTTGCTCGGTCGTAAATAATGTCAGCTTCATAATAGTTAGAAAAACCGCCTAAAATATCTCGCACAATAGTTTCGCTTAATTCAAAGCGCGGGTTGTCGTCGGTGATAATTACCCAATCGGCAAATTGTTCCGCAACTCGTCCCATTTGCGAACGTTTGCCGCTGTCACGATTTCCACCGCAACCAAAAACTACGCCTAATTTTCCCAATGTGTGCGAGCGCAAACTGCGTAACACTTTTTCGAGCGCGTCGGGCGTGTGGGCGTAATCGACGATAACGAGTGGCTGATTTTTGTCGCCGCCAAAACGTTCCATGCGTCCATTTACAGCTTTTAAATGGGTTAAGCGTTTTGCGGATTCTTCGAGTTCAACGCCTGATTTCAACATAACTGCTAACACGCACAACACATTTTCTAAATTAAAAAGCCCAATCAATGGAACGTGTAAAACACATTTTTGATTTTGCCAAAATACGTCAAATTGAATGCCGCTTAAATTTAATTCTATGTTTTCCGCGCGTAATGTTTGACCGCGCAGCGATTGTTTTCCCGTCGTGGTAACGCCGATAACTTCTACGTTTTCAGGAATCGCAGCAATGATTTGTTCGCTGACTTCGTCGTCTAAATTGATAACTGCAAATTCCAATTGTGGCGCGTCGAACAATTTTAATTTGGTTTCTAAATACGCTGCCATCGTGCCGTGATAATCCAAATGGTCGCGGCTAAAATTGGTAAAAATCGCGCCTTTGAACTGCACGCCATTGACACGACTTTGCGCTAAACCGTGCGACGAAACTTCCATTGCGACGTTTTCACAGCCTTCATTTTTCAACGTGGCTAACATTTTTTGAACGGCTAACGCATCGGGCGTGGTGTTTAAGGTTTGTTTTAATTCGCCAACTTTTCCCCAACCGATGGTGCCAATTACGCCACTATTTTCTAAGGCTTGCGCTAAAAATTGACTGCACGAGGTTTTGCCATTTGTGCCGGTAATGCCGATGACGTTTATTTTGTGTGAAGGTTCACCATAAAAACGAGCGGCAATTTCACCTAATTTTTCTGCCAAATCAGTAACAGGAATTTTCAAAACGTTTAAATCAGCAAGCATTTCGTCCGCTAATTCTGCCTGTTCGCTGTCGAATAAAACGGCAATTGCGCCTTTTGCAATGGCTGATTTTGCGTAATTTAAACCGTGGTGATTTGTGCCTTTCAACGCAACAAATAAGAATCCTTCGCCGCATTCATTGCTGTTTAGCGTCAAACCGGAAACGTTTAAATCGCTGTCAAAATCGAGAAAATCTGAAATATTCATTAGTTTTTACCCATTAACAAAACTGGCATATTGTCCGATTGATCGGGCGAAACTTCGAGAACTCGTAACGCGCCGCTCATCACTTTTGAAAAAACGGGTGCGGACACAATTCCGCCGTAATACTGACCAGCCGAAGGTTCGTCAATCATCACGACAATAATTAAACGCGGATTACTCGCCGGTGCCATGCCTGCAAAAACTGAAAAATAACTGTTTTCAACATAACCGCCTGCGCCTGCTTTTTTAACCGTTCCTGTTTTTCCCGCCACGCTGTAACCATCCACTCGCGCTTCGTATGCCGTGCCGTCTTTGGTAATAACCGTTTCCATCATGGCACGAACGCTTTTTGCGGTGCGACTGGTGAAAATGCGTTTTGGTTCCGGATCTTCATCACGTTTAAATAAACTTACCGAATGTAAAATTCCGTTATCCGCCAGCGCGGTATAAGAACGCGCTAATTGCAATGCAGTTGTACTTAAACCATAACCAAATGAAAGGGTTGCACTGTCAAACGGTTTCCACTGCGAATAATCCAACAGACTGCCGCTGGCTTCGGTTGGAAAGCCTGAAGCAGTTGATTCACCGAAACCAAGTTGGTGATAAACTTCCCAAAAATACTTGGGCGGCATTCGTAACGCCATTTGACTCACGCCGATATTGCTGGATTTTTTGATTACACCCGTTAAATCTAACGTGCCATAATTGTGCGTATCTTTGACGACGTGCGTGCCGATTTCAAAACTGCCGTTGGTTTCAAAGGTTTCGTCGGGGCGAACATAATGTCCATCCAACGCCGCCGCGACAACAAACGGTTTGACTGTTGAACCCGGTTCAAAAACATCGGTCAATGCTCGATTACGGTATAAATTTTCTTTTAAACTTTTTCGCATATTGGGATTGAAAGACGGTTGATTGACGGCGGCTAAAATTTCACCATTTTTTGCATCTAAAACCACCAATGAAGCGGATTTTGCGTGATTGATTGTGACCGCGTGCGCTAATTCTCGATACGCCAAATACTGAATACGTTGATCAATGCTTAATTCTAACGTTTTACCGGCGACGGGTTCTTTGATATTTTCAACATCATCAATAATTTGTCGTTTTCCGTCCCGAATGACGCGCTTACTTCCGGCCACACCGCGTAGTAAATGGTCGTAGGCGGCTTCTAAACCTTCTTGTCCTTTGTCGTCTAAATCGGTGAAACCAATTAAATGTGCCGCCACGCCGCCCGTTGGATAAAAACGCTTGAATTCGCGTTCGGAATACACGCCAGACAATTTTAAACTTTTCACTTGTTCCGCTAAATTCGGGCTAACTTGTCGCGCCACATACGCAAATTGTTTGTGCGGATCGGTTAATAAATCGTCCACTTTGCCGGTTTCTAAATTTAATAAGCGTTCGAGCTGTTTAATTTGCTGGCGTGTGGCAACTTTGAATTCTTGCGGGTTAATCCAAATCGATTCAACCGGCGTACTAATTGCCAACGGCGCACCATTTCTATCTCGAATCATGCCACGATACGCAAACACGGGAACATCGCTGATGTGGCGCATATCGCCTTGTTCTTTTAAAAATTCTTTGTCAAAAACCTGCAAACTGACTGCTTTACCAACTAAAATCAGCATTCCAGCAATAATGACACCCAAAAGCCAACGCCGCCGCGCTGAATAATCATAGGTGAATAATGTGGCTTCGTTTTTATGGCGTTGATACTTCATGGTTTGATATAAATGATTTTTTCGCGCGAGGGCAGCACTAATTTCAGCTGTTCGCGGGCGATTTGTTCAACACGATTTTGTTCGGCGAGCGTAGTCAGCTCAAGTTGTAATTGTCCCCACGCGACTTCGTATTGGTCTAAGGCTTTTTCTTGTTTTTGGATTTCGATAAAAATAAGGCGTGAATTATATTTTTTATAAATCACCATAAGTGCCGATACCAGCAACATGGAAATTAAAACACCGATGCCGAAAAAACGCGCCATAAAATCAAACTCGTTCAGCGACACGCAAAACCGCACTGCGCGAGCGCGGATTTTGCAAAATTTCAGAGTCGCTCGGTTTGATGGCTTTGCTTAACACGTTCAAAACGCCTTTTTCGATGTCTATTTCTTTAATTGGTAATTTGCCCACATTACGTTTTACGCCCGATTCATCGCGCATGAAGCGTTTAACAATGCGGTCTTCCAGCGAATGGAACGAAATAACCACTAATCGACCTTGAGAGTTGAGCAGTTTCGCCGATTGCGCTAAAGCCGAAGTCAATTCACCTAATTCGTTATTGATGGCAATGCGAATCGCTTGAAAAGTGCGTGTGGCGGGATGTTTATGTTTTTCACGAAAAGGAATGGTATCCTCAATCAATTTTGCTAATTGACGCGTGGTTTCAATGGGTTGCGTTGTTCGCGTCGTGACAATTGCGTTGGCAATTCGTCGTGCAAAGCGTTCTTCACCGAAATCAAATAAAACGTGTGTTAAGGTTTTTTCATCAATTTGCGCTAGCCATTCAGCGGCAGATAAACCTTGTGAACAATCCATTCGCATATCGAGTGCGCCATCATTCATGAAACTAAAACCGCGTGATTGATCATCGAGTTGTGGCGAAGAAACCCCTAAATCGAGCAAAATGCCATCAATTTTTCCATTCAAATCGGCATCAGTCACAAAGCGTTCCATTTCAGAAAAGGGCATGTGAACTAACTGAAAACGCGAATCTTGAGATAATTGTTGAGCGCGTTCACATTCAATAGCAGTCGTGTCGCGGTCAAAAGCAATCAGTCGTCCATTTTCGCCCAAGGCTTCTAAAATGCGCTGACTGTGTCCGCCCCGTCCAAATGTACCATCTATGTAAACACCATCTTGTTTAATTGCTAAGTGGTGCAATGCTTCTTCGAGCATTACGGATAAATGAATCATTAACAGATTCTTCCATTGTTAAAAAGCAATAAAAAAGCCCGATTGGGCGTTAAATTTTATTCACTATAGATTTCAAATTAGGCTTAGTCAAGGGTGATTTCAGTCTGAAATCTTACTGTATTGACAAGAGATTATGTTTTTTGCGAGGTTGAAAGTAAATTCTACGTTATATCAAAATGTTATTAAATTTTATTAGAGATTACTTTAAATTTTACAATTGTTGGGTGAAAGAGTCAGCCTATAAGCCGGATTTTGTCTAGGACAATCATTTATCTCATTCTAAACTGCCTGTTCAGCAGTAAATAATTAAAACTAAGATTTCCTTGGGCGGTCATTCATCTAGGCGACAAATCACTCTGTCGCTCAAGCAATCTACCCGGAAGCCGCCAGGGCGGACGAATGCTTCCCTATTTGATCTTGCTCCGAGTGGGGTTTTCACTGCCACAACTGTTACCAGTTGCGCGGTGCGCTCTTACCGCACCATTTCAACCTTACTGATTTGCCGAAGCAAATTTAGCGGTGTATTTTCTGCTGCACTTTCCGTAGGCTCACGCCCCCCAGTCATTATCTGGCACTCTGCCCAATGGAGTCCGGACTTTCCTCCCTTCTATCATTACAATAAAACGGCGACCGCCCAGCCAACTCTTCCTCTGTTAGTTTAGCACATTATTTGCTTCGCTGATTGCTAACGCGGCTTGATAAATCGGTTTCTTTTTACCGCCGGTAATTTCAACCACTAATTCCACGGCTTTTTTAACGCTGCATTCGGTCAGCAATAATCTCAAAATACGCTCTTGTTCAGCTGTCATTGTATTTTCTGATACGTCGATTTTCGCCGCGCCTTCGACAATCACCACAAATTCCCCACGCCGCATATTCGCATCGGTTTCCACCAACGTGAGCATTTCAGCGAGCGGTAATTTCACAATCGTTTCGTGCAACTTGGTTAATTCACGCGCAATGACAATCGAACGTTCAGGCGGTAAAACCGTCGCCATGTCTTGCAAACAATCTAAAATCCGGTGGCACGATTCGTAAAAAACCCACGTTGTCGAAATCGCCGCCCGTTCTGCAAAAAAAGTGCGACGGGCTGACGACGTGCGCGGCGTAAAACCTTCAAATGTGAACGGCGTAATTGCCACGCCCGCTGCCGATAATGCCGCAATTAACGCACACGCACCAACGATAGGAACAACGGTTAAATTTGCTTCATGAACCGCTTTGACAACAGGCATTCCCGGATCGCTAATTAACGGCGTTCCCGCGTCTGATACCAGCGCAATCGACAAACCAGAACGTAATTTTTCAATAATTTCCACAGCCGCTTTATCTTCATTATGTTGATGTAAGGCAATGACTTTGTTGCTAATGCCATAATGTTGCAGCAACATTCTGACGTGGCGTGTATCTTCGGCGGCAATTAAATCGACACTTTTTAGCGTTTCAATCGCTCGAAATGTAATATCGGCTAAATTGCCAATCGGCGTGGCGACAATGTACAACGTGCCGGTTTCTTGAATCATTTTTATCTCGGTAAAAATTGGAATTTGGGCATAATGTTACCGCATTTCTTGAATCGCATGACGCGAAAATAAAACTGAGGATTTTTTGTGAGCCATCAAACCAAACCCAAAGCCGCGCATTTATTGCGTGGTGAACAAGCCGAACAACACGCCTGTGATTTTTTAATCGCTCAAGGTTTAACGGTGATTGCGCGTAATTTCCGCTGCGTTCACGGTGAACTCGATTTGATTATGAATGACGGTGAAACGTTGGTGATTGTGGAAGTGCGTTATCGTAAAAATGCGAAATTTGGCAGTGCGTTGGAAAGTGTCAATTATTCAAAACAAGCGAAAATAAGTGCGACGACGGAATTTTATTTGAATACGTTGCCCGGCGAAATGCCGCGAATGCGTTTTGATGTGGTGGGAATTTTGGGGGATGGCGATTTGCAGTGGGTTAAAAATGCGTTTTGAAATGTGCCGATGAAATAGAACAAATAACGGGTGTTTACGGGAAAGGGCGAATGTTATTCGCCCCTATAAAATTAACCCGCGTTTTTAGATTTTTTGTTATGTGGTGTATTTTTACTCACCGCTGCAACCGTAACGGGTGCTTTAACTTTAGAATCTTTCGCGCTGGCTTTGTTTTTGTCTGACAATTCTTTGTTATTCACAGACGTTTTCACGGTGGCAACGATATGAGCTGAAGTTTTATCCGATTTATTTTTCGCTTCAGATTTACTATTTAAAGCCACACTCACCGATTTTTTGTCCGTTTTGTCCGACTTTTTAGCAGTTAACAACGCTTTGATGCTTTGTTTTGCAACGACTTTTGCAATAATTTTCACCGGCTCAGTTTTTTCTTTGTGACTCACTACAGCTGGTTTTGTGTCATAAATAGCGGTACTTTCGTCTTCGTCTTCATTGAAACCTTCAGAAATCCACTGTTCAAATGGTAATTGCGCCAAATTTTCTTTGAACGATTCAGCTTTCGCTACAGGAATCAATAAACGACGTGGCCCCGAACCTTCGGGCGCAGTTTTAGACTTATTGAAAGCGGGATTCAATTTTAAGAAATCGTGCAACGACATATCCGCCATTTCAGCGGCTTTGCTCAAGTTTAATTGCGAATCTAAATTCACCACTTCAAAATAAGGCTTGTTTGGAATGTGGTGTAAATTAACTTTGTATTCGTCGGCATGAGAAAAAATTTGTGCAATTGCTAACAAACGCGGCACATAATTTGCGGTTTCGTTAGGCATTCTCAACGACCAATAATCGGTCGGCATATTGCGATCTTCATTGCGTTCGATGGACTTTTTGACGTTGCCTTTGCCCCAATTATACGACGCAAGTGCTAACAGCCAATCGCCATCAAAACTGTTGCTGAGTTGTTTTAAATAAGTAGTGGCAGCCTTTGTCGAAGCGTAAACATCGCGCCGACCGTCATACCAAGAATTTTGTTGCAGACCAAACATCCGACCGGTTGCCGGCATGAATTGCCACAAGCCCGACGCATCGACGCGGGAATTGGCATTCGGTACAAACGCACTTTCGACCACGGGCAACAATGCTAATTCACCGGGGATATGCTTGGCTTCAATTTCGTCAAGAATGAGGTGTAAGTAAGGTTCAGCGCGTTTTTGAATGGTGCTTAACGTATTAGGGTGGTTTAAATACCAGTCGATTTCACGATCAATACGTTCGTTTTCAATTTTTGGCAAGGAGTATAAAGAAATCAAACGCGCCCAAACGGTATCTTTATGTTCGGCGGCTGTTTTGTTAATCTCACCTTTGTTCAATGCTTCGTAATTGTGATAGTAGTGATCAACATAAGCGTTATTTTGTTGTTCGACATCTGGAGTGAGTTCATTTACAGTCAACGCATCTTTTGCATTTTGCGAACAGCCGGCAGCGGCGAGAGTCATTAGCAACACTAATAAATTAACGTGTCTGTTTAGTTTAATCGGCATTCATTTTACCTTTGTAGTTATGAAGTGGTTTGATTATAGCGACTTTTTAGCCTCGAATTATTAAAACAGTCTTAAATTGAGTGGAATTCATGAAACGCGATTTTTTATTTGCTTATTACCAAACCCCACGCGGGAAATTATTAAAAGAGCTTGAGGTCGCTTATTTACAGCGTTCAATTACCGTCAGTTGTCAGCAAACTATTTTACAAGTCGGCGGTCTCGGCTGGGAAAACGAATTTATTGATTGTTCGTTGTATCAAAGTTTTTCGGTCTTAGATGCCAAACTTTTGGGCAATCCTGACGCGCCTAAAATTCAAGCCAAATCGTACGCACTGCCGTTGCAAAGTGATTGTATTGATATGATTATTGTGCCGCATTTGTTGGAATTCGATGCCGCTCGCTTTCAAACGTTTCGAGAATTAGAGCGCGTGCTAAAACCGGAAGGCATTTTATTGGTGCTGAATTTTAATCCGTGGAGTTTGTGGGTGCGTTATCAATTTTTATGGGATAAACGGTTGGCGGATTCGTGGAACGGGCATTTTATTTCACGTTCACGTTTGTTTGATTGGTTGAAATTATTGAATTTTGAAGTAGCGAACAAAACGGAGTTTTATTTGAGTTCGACTAAAACCGAAAACGGCACGAACGCGCTCAATAGTTTTTCGTTCACCTCTACTGCATACGCCGTGAAAGCCATGAAAAGGCGTTTTAATCCTATTCCTATGACACCGGTGAAACTCTTTTCGCCACGTTTAGTCGTCGCCAATCCTTTGGCGGCAAAGGTAAAGCACGATGACTGATCCAGTGATTATTTATACCGATGGCGCGTGTCGTGGCAATCCAGGGAAGGGCGGCTGGGGAGCAATTTTGCGTTATAAAGGCGCAATTAAAGAATTGCACGGTGGCGAACGTGAAACAACCAATAATCGCATGGAGTTAATGGCAGCGATTCAGGCGTTGGAAGGATTAAAAAAACCGTGCGTGGTGCATTTGTACATCGATTCAAAATACGTTTTGGACGGCATTACAAAATGGCTGCCAAATTGGAAAAAAGCGAATTGGAAAACGGCGGCGAAACAACCTGTGAAAAATGAAGATTTGTGGAAACGTTTAGATTCAGCAATTCAGCCGCACGCTATTGATTGGCGTTGGGTTAAAGGACATTCGGGCAATATGGGCAATGACCGCGCCGATGCGTTAGCGAATTTAGGTGTTGATTCCATTCGTTAACACCGCAACACCGCGCCCTATTTTTTACGCAGTCGCTGGGATTGGAAACAGCAATTTAAACACAGTACCTTGATTCGGTTCAATCAGATTGGAATCGATTAAAACATGACCGTGCGACTGATGAACCATGCCGATTACCGTTGATAAACCTAAGCCAGTGCCTTCGCCGACTTGTTTTGTGGTGAAAAATGGATCAAAAATTCGGCTGATAATATGTGGTTCAATTCCAGTACCGTTGTCCGCTACACTTAATTCAATAAAATCGCCGTCCACCATTTCAGCACACGCCACACAGTGCTTATTCAAACGGGTTACGGTTTTCAACGAAATGGTAATAATACCGCCGCGTTCTTTCATCGCATCACGCGCATTAACGACCAAATTAGTCAAAATTTGATGTAAATCAATCGCATCAATTTCAATATTTTGGTGGCACGGCTGAGGATTTAAGGCTAATTCAATTTTGATTCTGCTGGTTAACGCTGGGCGCAACATCGCTAACACTTCATCAATAATAGCTAACGTGGGTTTTACATTTATGTTTGCTGTTTTCACATTTTGACGGCAATACGTCATCATTTTTTGAATAAGTGACACCGCTCGTTGACCCGCAAAATCTATTTGTTTCGTGTTTCTTTCGAGATTTATTTTTAATTCTTCATCGGTCATGTCTTCGCTGACGCATTGGTTGAGTTCGTTATAACCCAATATACACGCTAAAATATTATTGAAATCGTGAGCAATTCCCGCTGTTAATTGTCCAAGACTTTCCAATTTTTGCATGTGATTAACTTGGTCATTTAAGAGCGCGTTTTCATCATAAGATTGGGTTAATTCGGTGGCGCGTTTTTCTGTTTCAATACTTTGAAAAATAAGTTCTTCATTCGCAATCATGAGGTCAGAGACGAGAGTCATTTTCTCATCGTACAGCAACATAAGATTGTCGTTCGTAATATCCAATTCTTCGGCACGCTTTTCTTTTTCTGAGTTTTGAAAAGCCAGTTTTTCGTTTGTCTTAATTAGTTTCGCCGCGAGAGCGACTTTCTCATCGTACAGCGCAATCAGATTATCGTTCGTAATATCCAATTCTTCAGCACGCTTTTCTTTTTCCGCATTTTGAAAAGCTAATTCTTTGTTCGCTAAAGTTAGCTCGACCGTGCGTTTATCTCTTTCCACATTTTGAATGTTAATAATGGCGAGTTCCATGGTGCGGGCGGCTGTTTCATTGTTTTGAAAAATAAGTTCTTGGTTCACAATAGCGAGTTCGGCAGCCCGCTTTTCTTTTTCACTATTTTGAAAAATAAGCTCTTCATTGGTGACCTCGTATTCTTCATTAACAGCGGCAAGATTTTCGTTAGCAATACTAAGTTCTGAAGCCTGTTTTTCTTTTTCATTATTTTGAACAGCTAATTCGTGGTTTACCTGTTGCAATTCTAAATTTATTGTTTTGATAAAATTCATCAACCAAAACACGAACGGTAACACAAGCAAAATAACGACCACTGCTATCGCGCCAAAAGTGCCAAGATATTCCAGCTCATGCGCTCGAATACTTTTAGCCGATACATCGATGCCGATAATACCGTCGAACTTGCCGGAAGCCGTAAAAATTGGCGCGTAAGCCGATAGCCATGTTCCCCAATCATCTTGATCAATTTCTGCATCGACATAAATTTTGGTTGTTTCTGGGGTGGCATTGAATGCGTCTTTCAACGCCTCGCTAATGGATTCTTTTGGATAAATATCACCGATTTCATTTTGACCTTCTTTTGAACCATCAACAATAAAGACAATCGCGCCATTGTCCAGCTTTCGCATCGTGTAAATATTGGCGACGTTGGTGCTGCGTTGGCGCATTGCCACTAAATCATTTTTTAATTTAGTGAAGGCTGGACTTTTATTATCTGTCGTTGTTTGCACTTTGCTATGTAAATCACCGTCAATATTTTTAGCCATGATGTTAACGACATCCGCGATTCTTACGCGCAATTCATGCCGAAGTAATTGATCAACTTTGATGGAACTCACGATGGTTAAAATCAAAATACCTAATATTACTAATCCACAGAATGCGTAAGTAATCGATACTAAAGAATATTTTTTAGGCGTTACGGTTTTGTGCATTATAAAATTCCGAAAGTGGTGTCGCTGATGATAAACGTTAAAACTCGAATGATGCTGTGATTATACTGAAAAAAAATGTGGGTATTTCAACGGATAGCATTACCGATGAATTTTCGGTTTGTGGTTAGCTAAACGCGGGGGATTTTTTATTGGCGGAGAGTGAGGGATTCGAACCCTCGGTACGTTACCGTACACATGCTTTCCAAGCATGCGCCATCGGCCACTCGACCAACTCTCCAATTTTTTGATTTACTACTTTTTGATTTACTGCTGAAGGGGCGCAAAGAATAATCGACTTCGCGCCCCGTTGCAAGATTATCAGGCGTTTTCTTCTAATTCATTCCAGCGTGCGTAACAATTCGCCAATTCTTTTTCAAGATTTTTGAATGCGTTTAATGCGTCATTCACGAGCGTTTGTTCTTGTTTATAAAAAGTGGGCGCGTTCATTTCTACGGTTAATGCTACTTTTTTCGCTTCTAATTCATCGAGCAACGCAGGCAATTTTTCAAGTTCTTGCTGCTCTTTGAACGACAACTTTTTCTTTTTTGTTGCCGTCGAAACGGGTGCGATTTTTTCAACTTTGGGCGCAGTAGATTTTTTAGCTGCTAAGGCTGCCGTGGCTTCCAGTGCTTTATTGTATTCCAGCCAATCAGTATAACCACCGAAAAACTCATCGACATTACCCGAACCATCCAACACAAAAATGTTGGTGACGACATTATCCAGAAACGCGCGATCATGGCTGACCAATAGTAACGTGCCATCAAATTCCAACAATTTCGCTTCTAATAATTCCAGCGTTTCCAAATCCAAATCGTTGGTCGGTTCATCCATCACGATTAAATTTGCTGGGCGAGTAAATAATCGCGCCAACAATAACCGATTTTTTTCACCACCCGACAAACTTTTGACTGGTGAACGAGCGCGAGCTGGCGAGAATAAAAAGTCGCCCAAATACGAAATAACGTGGCGTTGCTGACCGCCAATATCGACAAAATCATTGCCGTGAGCAATCGTATCCACGACGCTCATGTCAGGATCTAATTGGTCGCGCAACTGGTCGAAATAGGCGATTTCTAATTTCGTGCCTTGTTCAATCGTGCCGCTGGTCGGTTCTAATTGTTTGAGCAATAATTTCAATAACGTCGATTTTCCCGCGCCATTCGCACCGATTAAACCAATTTTATCGCCGCGTTGAATCAGCGTTGAAAAGTCGTTGATAATTGTTCTGTCATCATATTTGAAGCTGATATTGCTGACTTCCAGCACTTTTTTACCCGATTTTTCACCGCTGTCTAAGCCCATTTTCGCTGTGCCTTGCACGTTTCGACGTTCTGAACGTTCCGAACGCAACCGTTCCAACGCGCGAACACGTCCTTCGTTTCGGGTTCGACGCGCTTTCACGCCTTGGCGAATCCAGACTTCTTCGTCTGCGAGTTTTTTATCAAACTCTGCATTCTGATTGGCTTCGTCTTCCAACGCAGCCGCTTTCCGCGTTAAATAATCGTCGTAAGTGCCTTGCCACGACACCAAATTTCCGCGATCTAAATCCACAATTCGCGTTGCCAATTTTTGCAAAAAAGCCCGATCATGCGTGACAAATAAAACCGCGCCTTGAAAATTCAATACTTGATCTTCGAGCCACGCAATACTTTCAAAATCCAAATGGTTGGTCGGTTCGTCGAGCAGCAAAACTTCGGGATCCATGACCAATGAACGCGCCAAATCCACGCGCCGTTTCCAGCCGCCCGATAAACCTTGAATTTTCAACTCCGGTGGCAAATTTAATTTGCTCAACGTGGTTTCGACGCGCTGTTGAAACGCCCAACCGTCGCGTGCTTCGAGTTCGTGTTGCAAATCGCCCAATTCGTTCAAGGCTTTTTCGTCGTCATAATCCATCGTTAACGATAAATCGTGATAACGCGCGATGATGGCTCCCAAATCACCCAAACCGCTGGCAACGGCATCGTAAATCGTCGCATCGTCAGGCAAATCGGGCGATTGCGCCAGCCACGCTAATTTGAGTTCAGGTTGTTGCCAAACGTCGCCTTCATCGGCGTGCGTGTCGCCAGCGATAATTTTCATCAACGTCGATTTGCCTTCGCCGTTGCGTCCTAATAAACCGACGCGCTCACCCGCATCGAGTTGAAAATCTGCGTGTTTGAGCAGCGCGTGTGTACCGTAAGCGATTGAAACATTGGATAAACGTAATAGAGGCATTTTTAAAGTTAGGTAAAGTTGAAAGGGTGAAACTGTGTTTAGATTTCGACAAATCCATGCGTGCCGCGTTTTGATTTTACCGCTAACCAATCTTTTAATTGTTTCAATTCGTCAGTTTCGGGCAAATCGTCAATCGATTGGCGCGTTCGCAATAATCGAAATGCTTTCGATAATACGTCGTAACGCTCGCCAGTAATGCCCGCGCGACGTAAACCAACGCTGTTCAACCGATAATGTCGCGCAGGTCGTCCGCCAATTAACATAAACGGCATTGCGTCCATATTTAAACCGGTTGTGCCTTGTACGATAGCGAAAGAACCGACGCGGCAAAATTGATGCACGACGACTGCGCCGCCTATGAAGACATTGTTGCCGATTTCGACGTGACCACCGATAGCGACGTTGTTGGCGAAAATTGTTTTATTGCCAATGCTGCAATCGTGCGCGACGTGGCTGTTGTTCATGAAATAACAATCGGAACCAATCCGCGTCGCGCCATTTTCTTTGGTGGCGCGATGCGCGGTGAAACCTTCGCGGAAGGTGTTATTGTTGCCGATTTCCAACCACGTCACGGTGTCAGCTTTAAAATGAATATCTTGCGGTAAATCACCCAGCACAACGTGCGGATGAACGATATTTCCGTCGCCCATTTTGGTGAACGGTTGAATGACGGCGTGCGCTTGAATGATGCAATTTGCGCCGATTTCAACGTGATGTTCAATCACCGCAAAGGCACCAATCGTCACGTTGTCGCCCATTTTGGCATCAGGCGAAATAAACGCGGAAGGATGAATATTTTGTGTCATAAAAAATTAACCTCGTGGATGAAATTGCGCGTGTAATGTTTGCAAACGCTCACGCGCGACGTGGGTATAAATTTGGGTGGTCGATAAATCGACGTGACCGAGTAACAATTGCACCACGCGCAAATCCGCGCCGTGATTCAATAAATGGGTGGCAAAAGCGTGACGCAACGTGTGCGGTGACAGGGGTTTGGTAATTTCAGCCTTGAACGCATAACGTTTGATAATATGCCAAAAGGCTTGGCGGGTCATATTGCTGCCGCGATGAGTGACGAAAATATAATCACTTTGCCGACCACTCAAAAGCAAAACACGCCCATTATTGAGATATATTTCAAGGCAAATTAACGCTTCTTCGCCAACGGGTACCAAACGCTCTCGACCGCCTTTGCCAACGATTTGCACTACACCTTGATTTAAATTTATTTGTTCAAATTTTAAATCCACCAATTCTGACACGCGCAAACCTGTGGCGTACAACATTTCGAGCATGGCTTTATCACGTTGCCCGCGCGGTACGGCGATTTCTGGCGCGGCGAGTAACAATTCTACATCGTTTTCGGTTAAAGTTTGCGGCAAAATTGGCGTGCTTTTTGGCGAAGTCATTAACGCGGTCGGGTCAACAATAATGTGATTTTCGCGTAAAAAATAGCCGTAAAATCGGCGTAAACTCGACAAAATTCGGGCGGTTGTGCGTCTGGTCATGCCGAGGTCATACCGATTAGCTAAAAATCCAGTAATGTCTTCGCGATTGACGATTAGCAAATCTTTTTTTAGCCACGCACTAAAAATCATTAAATCGCTGCGATAAGCAGAAAGGGTGTTTTTGCTTAATCCTTGTTCAACCCACGCGGCATCTAAGAATTGGTCAATGAGTTTTTCAAATTTTACGATTGTTGTCATTATTTTTAGCGACAAATAAAAAAGGCAGCTCAACGCTGCCTTTCCTACCAATCACGACTTGTCGATTATGCTACTACTTTAACCGCCAATTTTTCTTTGATACGCGCTTTTCTGCCAGTCAAATCGCGTAAATAATACAATTTAGCACGACGAACAGCACCACGACGTTTCACAATAATTTCGCTGATGATGTTGCTGTGTGTTTGAAAAACACGTTCAACACCTGTTCCGTGTGAAATTTTACGCACGGTAAACGCAGAATTTACACCACGGTTACGCATCGCAATAACGATACCTTCAAATGCTTGAATACGTTCACGTTCGCCTTCTTTGACGCGCACTTGCACGATGACGGTGTCACCTGATTTAAAATCAGGAATTTGTTTCATTTGTGCTTGGTTGATTTCATCAATAATATTCATTCTTAAACCTTAGTCTACTTCAACTTTAAATTGTGCCAATAAGCGTTCTTGCTCGGCACTTAATGTTTTCTTTTTCAATAAATCGGGGCGTTTTTGCCACGTTCGCCCTAATGCTTGCTTCATGCGCCAGCGTTCAATATCAGCATGATGCCCACTTAACAGAACATCTGGAACGGCATTTCCATCAATCATTTCAGGGCGTGTAAATTGCGGATAATCCAACAAACCGTCGCTGTGCGAATCTTGTAACGCGGATTGCTCATTGCCCAACACATTCGGTAACAAGCGCGTCACGGCATCAATAACAATCAATGCGGCTAACTCACCGCCGCTGATGACGTAATCACCGAGCGACCATTCTTCATCGCAATCGCGTTGAATAAATCGTTCGTCTACGCCTTCGTAACGTCCAGCAACTAAAATCAGTTGCGATAATTGGCTGACTTCGCTGAGTAACGCTTGTGTGAGTGGTTTACCTTGCGGGCTTAAATACACCACTTTACAATCGTTTTGCGAATCAATTTTCGCGGCGGTTACTGCGTCGTGCAAAGGCTGGTATTTCATGACCATTCCTTGTCCGCCCCCGAAAGGACGATCATCGACAGTTTTGTGACGGTCTTGCGTGTAATCGCGTGGATTCCAAACGTTGAGCGTCACAATTTCATTTTCAATCGCTTTGCCCGTCACACCACAAGCTGCCGCTTGTTTAACCATTTCTGGAAACAGCGTAATCACATCAAAACGCATTTAAAAGTCTGCATCCCAATCAACGCGCATTTTTCGGGCGGTTAAATCAACCTCTAAAATAATTTGTTCGCGTATAAACGGAATGGCGTGTTGGCGTGCTTCACCTTGCACAATAATCACATCATTTGCGCCTGTTTCAAGCAAACTATCAATCACGCCCAACAAAATGCCTTCGGTGTTTTCGACCTGTAAACCAATCAAATCAGACCAGTAATATTCGCCATGTTTAGCTGGTGGTAATTTCGCGTAATCAATGAAAATATCCCAGCCGATTAACGCTTCCGCCTCGTTCCGATCATTGACACCTTTTAATTGCGCGACAACACCTTTACTTTGCAATTGACCCACAATGACTTCAACCGTTTTGACGGAATTATTTTTTTTCAACAACCACGGCGAATACTTCAAAATATCTTCACGATGACCGGTAAACGAAAACACTTTTATCCAGCCTTTGATACCGAAAACGCCGGATATTTTTCCAACGTGGAGTTGTTTTTCCTGGTTCAAATCAATTACGCTGCCATTTTTAACGAATCTTTAATCAATTTCGCGACGCGATCAGAAGGCTGTGCGCCGTTTGATTTCCAATGATTGACGCGGTCATTGTCTAAACGTAAACGCTCTTCATTGCCACGCGCTAACGGGTTGAAAAAACCAAGACGTTCAATGTAACGACCGTCACGACTGTTACGGCTGTCTGTTACAACGATTTGATAAAATGGACGATTTTTTGAACCGCCTCTCGAAAGTCGAATAGTTACCATCTGTAATCCTTAAAATAATTTGCTAAAATAAATCGAGTTATTCTACTCATTTTTATTGATAAAACAACATAAAACACAAAACTTAGCGTCGTAAGTTACGCATTTGACTTTTCACGCCCCGCACCATGTTTGCCATATTGCCAGATTTGAGTTTTTTCATCATTTTTTGCATCATCATGAATTGTTTCAGCATTCGATTTACGTCGCTTAATTCTTGAGCGCAACCGTCTGCAATCCGTTTTTTACGATTGCCTTTAATCAAATCGGGGAATCGACGTTCTTGCATCGTCATCGAATTGATTACGCCAATTTGCCGCGCTAATAATTTGTCATTCATTTTTTCTTTTACTTCCAACGGCATCGCGCTCATGCCAGGTAGTTTGTCCATCATCGCGCCAACACCGCCCATGCGCTGCATTTCAATCAGCTGTTCGCGAAAATCTTCCAAGTCAAAATTCTTGCCTTTTTTGAGTTTATCGACCAGCTTTTGCGCTTTTTCTTTATCGACTTTTTGTTCGATTTGCTCAATTAAACTGAGCATATCGCCCATGTCTAAAATCCGTGAAGCCATACGATCAGGATGGAACGGCTCTAACGCATCCGTTTTTTCACCCATGCCGATAAATTTAATCGGTTTGCCCGTAATGTGTCGAATCGACAACGCCGCGCCGCCTCTTGCATCGCCGTCCGCTTTGGTCAAAATAATACCCGTCAAGGGCAGCGCATCATTAAACGCTTTCGCGGTAGTTGCGGCATCTTGCCCCGTCATACTATCGACTACAAAAAGCGTTTCGACTGGTTTAATCGCCGCGTGCAACGCTTTAATTTCGCCCATCATTTCGTCATCGATGTGCAGTCGTCCGGCGGTGTCGATGATAATCACATCTAAAAA
This sequence comes from uncultured Pseudomonadota bacterium, assembly GCA_903870545.1. GTDB lineage: Bacteria > Pseudomonadota > Gammaproteobacteria > Methylococcales > Methylomonadaceae > UBA10906. The sequence goes on along the minus strand of CAIQDI010000014.1, from coordinate 2,536 downwards.
TTTGCGTTTGGCGGCTTCAATCGCATTCCGCGCAATATCAATCGGTTTTTGCGTAATGTCACTGTCGAAAAAAACTAAATTGACTTCATTTGCCAACATTTCCAACTGTTTAATCGCGGCGGGACGATATACGTCAGCACTCACTACACCGACTTTCTTTTTGTTATTTTCTTGCAGCCAACGTCCTAATTTTGCCACCGTGGTTGTTTTACCCGCACCTTGCAAACCCGCCATTAAAATCACGGCAGGCGGTTGAGCGTTAAGATTTAACGTTTCGTTTTTTTCGCCCATGACTTTGATGAGTTCGGCTTGCACCAATTTAATCATCGATTGACCTGGCGTTAAACTATTTTGGACATCTTGTCCTAATGCGCCAACGGTTACACGTTCCAGAAAATCATTAACAACGGACAAGGCGACATCGGCTTCTAATAACGCGACGCGCACTTCTTGTAACGTTTCTTGAATGTTGCTTTCAGTGAGACGCGATTGACCTTTAAGTTTCTTGAGCGTGTTGCTTAAACGGTCGGTTAAATTATCAAACATGGTGAGACTCGAAATGAATAACGCGAATAATAAAACGAGCTAACAAAAAGCGTCAGCTCGAGGTTCAATGTTATAGTAACACAAGGCTAATTAAGGCAAAAGGCGTAGGACAAACCGCGCAAGCATTAACAAAAATCGAGGTGGATTATGATGAAATTTATTGCAATTAGCGCGATGCTCGCTTACGGCATTAACGCGGGTTGGTTGGCGTGGCAACTTCGCGCTTTTGTTGCGCCGCGTAAATCGTTGTTATTTGCGTGGTTAGCAACAAGTTTACACACTCTATATATTGGACTACTTTGTCAGCAACAAAATGGTTTTAGTTTTGACGTGTTGAGCGTCGCCTCACTGAATATATTAGGTGTTGTGTTGGTGTTGTTGTTGACGGCGATGACAAAGCCGGTCGAAAAATTAGGTTTGGTATTATTTCCATTAGCGGCAATTATTTTGGGATTGGAAGCTATCATTCGTCCATTGCCACACTTGTTTCCGGTGCATACTGGTGCGATGGCGGTGCATATTTTGACCTCGGTGCTGGCGTTTAGTTTGTTGACGGTGGCGGCATTGCAGGCAATTTTGTTGGCGGTGCAAAATAGTCAATTAAAACGACATCCGCCGACACGTTTTATTTTATTATTGCCCTCGTTACAAACGATGGAAACACTGTTATTTCAAATGATTGCGGCTGGCGTGTTAGCGTTGACAGTGTCTTTGGGAACGGGATTTTTATTTTTACACGATTTATTTGCCCAGCATTTAGTGCATAAAACGGTGTTGTCTTTATTGGCGTGGGCAATTTTTTGTGCCATTTTAATGGGGCGAATGCGTTATGGTTGGCGTGGACGTGTAGCGGTAAATTGGATATTGGCGGGATTCTTGCTGCTATTATTAGGTTACTTTGGTAGTAAATTTGTTTTGGAATTGATTTTGGCGAAAGCATAATCAGTTTGCTTCTGGGTTTGTTATGCGCCAAACGTAAATCGTTTGATGTAGTGGCTAATTTGTATTATCGTATAAAAAACTGTGACGTAGTTCACATATCTCATGTGTTACCGTAAATTTTTTTAGTTTTACGGTAAACGGGTTTGACAAATAGAGGTGGGATGTTTAGCATTGTGTCGTAACAAGTCACGACCTTGTAAGATTTCTCCAGTAAGATTTCAATTCATAATCACCTTAATTTAAGGATTTTAAAATGGCTAGTATAAAATATTCTCCGATTACAAAAAACATAGATGGTACAGATTCGTACGTTGCAGTGGTGACGTTGTCTGGCGATAGTTTTTACGACAACGCAATTGGTCTTAACGTTGGTAATAATTTACAAGCTGATTTGGTTGTAACGACAGGGAATTCACATCAAGCAACGTTAACATTTAGTGGTGCCGACCTTGCGTCTTCAGTCGCTGCGGGTACTGTTGCGATTGATTTGACTGATGCACCTTTTGCATTAGGTGTGTTACCTGATGGTGCGGCTACTCCGTTAACAGTGGCTACTGAGGCTACGCCTGCAGCGGCTCCATTGATTGACTCAGTAACAACTGACGACACTATCGATGCTACTGAAGCAGCAAGTCCAGTTATCGTGACGGGTACAACTGAAGACGGTTCTACGGTTTTCGTTGTTGTTGGCGAATCTGACGCAGCTGAAGCAACGGTTGTCGGCACAACGTGGTCTTACGAATTACCTGCTGACGTAATTGTAGACGGCACATTATCAATCACTGCCACCGCAACAGACGCAAACGGTAACCCAAGCGACGCTTCTGAACCGAAAGACGTGACCGTGGATTTAACGCCTATTATTGTCGTCGCAGCACCCGTAATTGAAGTAGTAGCAACCGATGACAAGATCGATGCAACGGAAGCCACAAGTCCTGTTATCGTGACCGGCACAACCGAAGAAGGTTCTACGGTTGCTGTAGTTGTTAATGGTGCTGACCCAGTTGACGCAACGGTTGAAGGTACAACATGGACTTACGAATTACCT
>CAIQDI010000013.1 GCA_903870545.1 uncultured Pseudomonadota bacterium | reverse complement strand
TCCCATCCCGAACTCGGAAGTGAAACCGCTTAGCGTCGATGATAGTGTGGCAGTTTGCCATGCGAAAGTAGAGAATTGCCAAGCTCTTAATTTTACGAAAAGCCCAAAATCTAATGATTTTGGGCTTTTTCGTTTTAACAATAAATGAAATTTGGTGATTCAAGCATGGACAATCAAGATTTTTTTTCTACACCGATGTTACTTACGAACATTGGTGCGCCATTTCTTCTGGGAATTGCGGTGGGCTATTTTGCCAAAAAAATGCTTCGCACTGCATTGTTTTTAGGGGGGGGGATTGTGGTAATTTTGTTTATCGCAGAATACTACGGAGTAGTTCATATTACCGACACAGAATTATTACGCGCCACAGATGTGGCTACCGAAGCCGCAAAAAGTTCAGGTGATTTTTTATTAGATCGATTATCACGTTTCACCGTAAAAGGCGTAAGTGCTACGGGTGGTTTTGCATTGGGCTTTAAAATGGGTTGAATTTTGAATAAAAAGAAAGGCGATGCTTTTATTTAAAGCATCGCCTTTTTTATTTTTTACTTAATTTACCCAAGCACGCGCATTACTAAACAATCGTAACCACGCGCCATTTTTATCCCAATCATTGGGCGACCACGAATTTTGTAACGTTCTAAAACAACGCTCTGGATGTGGCATCATAATTGTGACTTTTCCGTCCGTTGTTGTTAAACCTGTAATACCAAACGGCGAACCATTTGGATTAGCAGGAAAATCGATTGTCGGAACGCCGCGCGAATCCACATAAGACAGCGCAATCATTTTGGCTTCAACAGCAGCTTGCAGATTTTGTGAAAATACGGCGCGACCTTCTCCATGCGCCACGACAATTGGTATTCTTGAACCTGCCATTCCCGCGAGTAAAATCGACGGCGATTCTTCTACTTTCACCATTGCCACACGCGCTTCAAACTGTTCGGAATTATTACGCGCAAAACGCGCCCAATGTTGTGCGTTCGGAATAATTTCTTTCAAGCCTGATAACATTTGACAACCATTACACACGCCTAGACTGAACGTATCTTCACGAGCAAAAAATGCGGCGAATTCGTCCCGCGCTCGTGGGTTGAACAAAATAGATTTTGCCCAACCGCCGCCTGCGCCCAAAACGTCACCGTAAGAAAAACCGCCGCACGCTACCAAACCTTTGAAATCTTGTAAACTGACGCGACCGTGGATAATGTCGGTCATGTGAACATCGATGCTGGTGAATCCGGCGCAGTCAAACGCCGCCGCCATTTCGACGTGACCATTTACGCCTTGTTCACGCAAAATGGCAACTTTTGGACGTGACAAATTTAAAAACGGTGCGGCAATATCTTCACGCACATCAAACGTCAAAAGTGCATGCAAACCACGGTCAGAATCATCCGCGATTTGGTCAAATTCTTGTTTGGCGCACGCTGGATTGTCACGCAACGCCTGCATTCGATAACTTAATTCCGACCACGTTTTTTGTAAAGCCGCTCGCGTTTCGCTGTAAATCACTTCGCCAGAATTTGAAATGTTCAAACGTTGATTTTCGTGCGTGCCGACGGTGCCGATTTCAAACACACAATCAATTAAACCGTTGTGTGCGAATAACGTTTTAACGCTTTCTAAATCGTCGGCTTTGACTTGAACGACTGCGCCCAATTCCTCGTTAAACAATTCGCTTAAAACGTCGCCGTTTAAATTTACATTCACTTCCAAACGACTGGCAAAAAGCATTTCTGCGGCAACCGCCAACAAACCACCGTCTGAACGGTCGTGATACGCGAGCAACTTATCGTTTTGATTGAGTGTTTGAATCGATTCAAAAAAGGATTTTAAACGTTTTGAATCGTCAACGTCAGGGCAGTTGTCACCGAGTTGGTTATAAACTTGCGCCAACACTGAACCGCCTAAACGATTTTTGCCTGCGCCTAAATCAATCAAAAGTAATACGCTATTTTCAACCGCTTTCAATTCAGGCGTGAGCGTTTTGGTCACATCTAAAACCGGCGCAAACGCTGTGATAATCAACGACAACGGTGCGGTCATTGCTTTTTCGCTAGCCTCATCGCGCCAAACCGTTTTCATCGACAACGAATCTTTGCCAACAGGAATCGCAATGCCTAATTCGGGACAAAGTTCCAAACCGACGGCTTTCACGGTATCAAATAACGCCGCATCTTCACCCGCCACACCTGCCGCCGCCATCCAATTTGCAGACAATTTAATATCACGCACAGCATCAATTCGCGCTGCCGCCAAATTCGTCAACGCTTCACCAATTGCCATGCGTCCCGATGCTGGCGCGTTAATCACCGCAATCGGCGAACGTTCACCCATTGCCATCGCTTCGCCAGTTATCGCTTGAAAACCTGACGTTGTCACCGCGACATCAGCAACAGGAATTTGCCAACGTCCGACCATTTGGTCACGCGCCACTAAACCTGTCACCGAACGGTCGCCAATATGAATTAAGAAACTTTTATCGGCAACGGCGGGAAACGCTAACACGCGGTTAATGGCTTCCGAAAGTTCGATGTTTTCTGTGTTGAACGCCGCGATTTTTGGCGCGACGTGTTCAACTGAACGGTGCATTTTGGGTGGTTTGCCGAATAAGACTGACATGGGTAAATCAACCGCCGTTTCGCCCAATAAATTATCTGACAAGCTCAAATGTTCGTCGTCGCGTACTTCGCCGATGACCGCGTGCAAACAATGTTCACGTTCGCAAAAGGCTTCAAATAATTCGAGCGATTCAGGTTTGATGGCGACGACGTAACGTTCTTGGGCTTCGTTGCACCAAATCTGCATTGGCGACATGCCTAAATCGGCGTTTTGAACATTGCGTAATTCAAAGCGTCCACCGCGTGAACAATCGTGAATAATTTCAGGCACGGCGTTTGATAATCCGCCTGCGCCAATATCGTGAATGGAAACGATGGGCGTATTGTCGCCAAGTGCGTTGCAATGGTTGATGACTTCTTGGCAACGGCGTTGCATTTCGGGATTTTCGCGTTGAACACTGGCAAAATCGAGTAATTCTGAACTTTCGCCCGATGCTTGCGACGATGCCGCACTTCCGCCCAAACCAATCAACATTGCTGGGCCACCAAGAATAATAATCAACGAACCCGCTGGAATCGGTAATTTATTCACCAACATCGGGCGAATCGTGCCGACACCGCCCGCAATCATAATCGGTTTGTGATAACCGCGAAATGCGTTGTCGCTGTTTAAAACAGGTTGCTCAAACGTGCGGAAATAACCCGTTAAATTCGGACGACCAAATTCATTATTGAACGCCGCGCCACCGAGCGGAGCTTGCAACATAATGTCTAACGCCGACGCAATGCGGTCAGGTTTGCCGTTCGCTTGTTCCCACGGTTGCGCGAAATCAGGAATTTGCAAATGTGAAACTGAAAAACCCGTCAAACCTGCTTTCGGTGTTGACCCGCGACCGGTTGCGCCTTCGTCACGAATTTCACCACCCGAACCCGTTGCTGCGCCGGAATATGGTGAAATCGCCGTCGGATGATTATGCGTTTCAACTTTCATCAACAAATGCGCGGCTTCTTCGGTGTACGCATATTCGCCCGTGTGTGGATTGCGAATAAAAACCTGCGTTGACGCATTTTCAGCCACCGACGCATTATCGTGATACGCCGACAAAATCCCGTGCGGACTGACTTCGGACGTGTGACGAATCATTTTAAACAACGTTTGCGCTTGTTCGATGCCGTCAATTGTCCAATCGGCGTTAAAGATTTTGTGGCGACAATGTTCCGAATTCGCTTGCGCGAACATCATCAATTCCACGTCGGTTGGATTGCGTTCAAGCTGTTGAAATGCGTCCATCAAATAATCGATTTCGTCCGCAGATAACGCCAAACCCAAAACCGTATTCGCCGAAACGAGCGCGTCGCGTCCTTGTTCGATAATATCGATGTGTTGTAACGGCAGCGGCGAATGTTGAACAAATAAATCTAAATTCGTTTGGTCGAAAATAACGGTTTGCGTCATGCGGTCATGCACCACGCGGGCAACATTTTCATTCAACGGCGAATCGCTGACAATGAAGTATTCAATGCCGCGTTCGAGGCGTTGAATGTCAGTCAATCCGCAGCGGTGCGCGATGTCGGTGGCTTTACTTGACCACGGCGAAATCGTTCCCGAACGCGGCACAACTAATAAACAATCGCCCGTTTCTTCAATGGTTTTAGTTGAACCATACGTTAGCAATTGTTCCAAAATTGGTTGTTGTTCGTCGTTCAATGTTCCTGAAACAAAATGAACAAATCGAGCGGCAACTTTTTCAATGTCAGGTTGCACGGTTTGCAGTTCAGACAGTAATTTTTCTAAAACGTTATCGGATAACGCGGCGGTGCTGATGAGTTTTTGCATGGTTTTTTGTTAATTTAAAATAGAAATTAAGATAATGGCAATAATTAAAACGCCGTAATTTTCTGCATTTGGTTGTTGATAACGCTTAGACAAACACCAGAATTTAATGCTGCAAAATTTGGCTTGGATTTAAACATATTATTTAAAACAGCTGTGCTGGTTGCATTTGTTTTAAAGCAAACAGGTAAGCCGATTTGTTCCATATAATCATCGGATTGTCCCGCATAATCATCAGGACTTTGTGACGCCATAAAAACAGCTAAACCGTGCGAACGGTGTAATCGTACCATTTTGCTTAAACCATCATGTTTTGCATCTAACAACGGACGAGCTTCATCTATTGCAACAGCCATGCGAAGAGCGCGATGTCCGTCTTTATCGATGGGAGATTCGGGAAGCGTTTGCAAATAACGATGTAAAGCGTCAAACAATAAAAACATTGTCAATCGGCGACTTTCATTTGGCGCACTACCAAACGTGATTATCCAACTTTGATTGAAAAACTCAGCGGGTGATAACGTCGGATTAAACAATTGGTATTGGCAAAGTTCATTTGGAATAGTTACTACGCGGTCAGGTTTAATACTATTTTCTTCATAATAGCGTTCAATAGTTTTTTTAACATCTACCATCGTGATATTTTCACGTTTGCTAAACAAAGATTTTAAGGCTTCCAAGACACGCATTTTTTGATTATCAGTCAAACCTTTTTGCAAGGATTTATCCAATGATTCACGAAATGCGATAGTGACATCGCGGGCGGTTTCTGTGCTTAACGTAGAACCGTGAAATATATCCAATGGAATAGCTTGATTGGGGATTTTTAAAACGGTTGCACCTAATGCACTTGCTAAATCCGGACGTTCCGCTAACTCATCTTTACCAGCGTCAATCAATAATACTGGCACGCCCGTTAATTCACGCAATTCAGTTAAAAGTTTTAACATCATTCGCGTTTTGCCCGCGCCACTTTGCCCCATAATGGCAACATTTGGTGAATAACCTTGACCGTTAATAATCCAATTTGTTGGCTCACCCGAATCCGTATTTTTTCCTAAACTAAGCGAAATTGCTTTTGCAATTAAAGAGCTGTAATCGCCATTTTCATGATTTTGAGTAGCCTCAACATCGCTAGGCAATGCCGCTCTTCGTGTTATTAACAATTCAACAAACTTGCTGTAATCGCTTTCGGCTTCTTCCCAATCTTTTTGCAACAAGAAAATTCCACGATGCCAATGGTCTCGAACGGTGTGTTGTAACAACTCTAACGTGATTGTTTTTGTGGGTTGATGTTGATTTATATTTTCAACCAATAATGCTAACCAAAGTAAACCACCTTTGGTTTCATCATCAAATAACAAATTGCCTTTAATGCTCATGCCCTTAGCATCGGGTGCCGTTTCAGGAAAATTTGCCTCACCCAATGAACGCCCAATTGCCAAACGCGCTGACTGATAATTAGCGGTAAAGCCTAAATGATTTAAAAAATCTTTACTTAGTTTTGCAGCTTCGGCACTGGTGGTAAAGTTAGCTAGCCAAACTTTTGTTGTTTCAATTTCACTCATAATTTGCCTTCAAAATAGGTGTTTTCTTTAGCGACTGTTTGATACACACCATCTTCAACTAACGTTGATTCCAACAAATAGGTTTTGCAAAGATGAGGTCGAATAGTTTGCATTAAGTTTTCGTCAACTTCCTTGTCTTGTGAAAGCAAAATCACCTGTCTATTCGGGTCTGAACACCAATAATCAAGTAAGTTTTTACGATGTTTACTGTCCAAGCGTGCCAATGGCGTATCGACTACTAACGGAATGTGATAGCCAGAAACATCCGCTAAACCTGCAAACAAAGCTGTTGCGAAAATTTGATTTTCACCCGCCGAACGATCAAATTTTACTTCCTCACCGTCTTCGCTGTGTAATCGGCAGTGACCATCGACTTCAATCGAAACAGTATGAATTTGTTGTTTGTGAGCAAGTTGTTTATAACGATAACTAACTTTTTGCGAAAGATCTTCCGTTTTTAAAGCAAATAAGCGTGGTAATAACTCGTCAATTAAATGAATGACTTTTTGAGCTTTCTTCGCATTAGATTTAGCGGGTTCTGCTCGAATGTATTTTTCATTTTCACGTTCATAAGTTGCTCGTTCATTTTTAATTGTTGCGTCTAATCCTGTGTTTTGCCGCTCCCAATCGAGTTTAATTTTTTCGCTCAAAAATCTTGAATTCAAAAAAACTCATCCAAATAGAAGTTAAAAACCATACTGTTTTCTGTGCCATTCAAAATTTTGTTGAGAAGGATAGTGTTTCACATTTTCTGGCAAAAGAATTTGAGAACCTTTAAATTGATCAATACTATAAACAGATTTTTTAGGTTCGTTAAATTTATTACTCACTGCTACACGATAATTTTCATCAATTGAAATCAAGCCTCTATCAAAAGCTCTGTGCATATTTGGACATAGAGATAAACCATTGGTAATCGTGTCGTTATGGCTAACTGAAAATGGAATGATGTGACAAGCATCTAATAGTGATGCGTTGATTGTCGTGTCAACTCTTAACCCTGTTATACAGCAAGTGTTGTCGTACAGCTTAATCACCTCTCGCTTAAAAATACTGCTTCTAACAAAAATTTCTTCTTCAAAAGATTCTTTGTCTAAATTTTTTTCTAGCATTTTGATTGTCTTTTCATAATTTTCAGCCGAGCCTTCGATAATGTCCTTTGAGACTATTGAAAAAATATCATCTGCTTGTTCAAACTTATAGCTCTTTTCAGAAATAGAAAAATAGGCATTCAACAAAAAAGCTATTAAAACGTCACGGTTACTTTTTTCTTTGAGTAATTGATACAACTCAAAGTCTATTTCTACACATTTAACTGCAATGTTTAAATTAGAAAATGTTCGCATTGCAGATTTTGCTGCCACCCATTTTTCACAGCCTTGGTTAGGAATTAACTTCCAAAATGGCTCACTTTTCATAAAATAAAAAGGTAATGCAAACGACATATGATGCTCAGATTTAACCAATTTATTCCAGATAGATTGAAACATCCCTACAATTTCAGGTGTTACAAAAATTTCATTGGAATCAATTCGGTGCAATTCAAATAATTGAATCAAACTAATGAGCAATATGGGTTTGTGGGGCGCACCACCATTTTTACGGTCACGTCTAAGATTATCAAAGCAGTGCAAATAATAAGACAAATTTTTTATCATAGTCGTCAACTAATTTCTCTATCATTATGCCATAAATTAAAACTAATTTGTCCATTTCGGCGTTTAATTTGGTGCATTGCGGAATCATTTCTAATCGATTTTAACCAATCTCTAAAATCAATCAATCCGCTATATTCTAACTTACCGCTATCCACAAAACCTTGCAGACTTTTGTCTTTTTCAACAACAGTACATGTCCAACAACCAAAACGACTTGAATTTGTACCACATCCTGGTGCGTCTTCTTTAGAAAGTACAACTGGACATTCACCCCCTTCGGCATCACGATAAAGCTGAATCAATCCGCGATGTGTACCACCCCAAGGCGGATTTTGAGACGCTAAAATCTCCCAAACTTCATCGGTTGTTAAATCGACAATCGGACGATAAACAAATGCACCTGTTAACGTATTGTGTGGCGTAAGATTGCTATCAACGATGTTTTGACGTTTTTCAATGTTAGCACGACGGGATTGGCTTTCATCTAAGCGTACGCCAAGCAAAATAATTGCCGCGCCACATTGTGAAACTGAATTGAGAATATAGCGTGTACTTGGCTGAATTTTTAAACGGTCGGTACACCAGCGCATAGTTTGGTTGGGCGTTGGATAGCCACGCCCAATTAAATTAACCCAAAAAGATTGTTCAAGGTCAGGTTGTGTCGTGACAACTTTAACGGGAAGTCTTAAATTATTTGCGCCCTGTTCCATCACAGACTGAGTTGCCAGCAAATGCGCGACAACTAATGGACTTTCAACTAACGTATCATTTGAGATAATGTGAACATCACGAGTTCTTCTTGACGGTGAAATAGAAAGTAGCGCATCAAACACAGCATGAGCAACTAAAGTGCTATCTTTACCACCTGAAAAACCAACTATCCAAGGATAATTTTGATTTTCTGATAGATATTCTGCGCGAATGGATTCGACAATATCGGTGTACTTTTCAATAGCATCGTTATCCATTGTACAACTCAAATAACGCGGAGGTGCTGTGGAGTGTTTTCATAGAATTTTTTATGAAGGTGATTAAAGAGGTAATAAAAAAATGAGTGGAAAAGTAAGAGTGGGTCAACGTTCAGAAATGTGCATTTCACCGTTGCGTTGTTCGATATTAAATTTCTGCAAAATGGTCATGCCGAGTAATGGCGTTTCTAAATTCGGATGAATATAAACTTCGACGTTGTTAAACTCAAACGGGCTTAACGTTAGTTTTGACACCGTCGTCACGCACGCCTGAACTTTGCCGTTCGCGGTGTTCATGGTGACAAATTGATTGGTACAAATAATGTGCGCCTGATTGGCGAATAATTGAGGAATTGCGATGGTGGACGCACCGGTATCAATAAGAAACGTCAGTTTTACACGGTTAATTTCCCCCGCGATTAAATAATGACCGTTATTTTGTTTGAGCGTTATTTGTTTTCGAGCGGTCACGGGCATATCAAAAACGGTGGCGGCAATTTGTTTGCTTTCGTCGCACGGTGAATTTTGATATTTTGCATCACGCCCATTCGTGACGCATTTATAAACCGCTTCAGCATTCGTTACCGCGCTAAAAACGCTCATCATCACCATAAATAACGGCGTTTTTATTTTCATGCCTATTTGCTTAAATCGGCTTTGATTGCATCGAATAAAAGGGTCAACACTTTATTATCGGTGCCGTCGGTGAGCGGTTTTAATTCGGCATTTAACAGCGTGACAGCGGTTTTTGCGTTCGATTCGTGGAATTGTAAAATCGCACTTGTTTCATCACTTACAAAACCATCGAAAATAGACAGTGTGTCCGTTAAAAATGATTTTTCAGATTCTGTTTTCGGTTTTGAATTCGGAATTTGAATGTAAATTTGTCCACTTTCTTGATTTCGATTTGTAATTTCGATACCGCTACGACTTAATGCTTTACCGATAATTCGCCAAGCTCGCACCGCTGGCACATTCAAATTCAACGTCGGTGCGTTTTCATGTGTCAAACTGATTTGAATTTCGTTGCGTGATAATTCTGTTTCCGCGTCAGCCAGTGCAGGGCGATTCACGGCTTTTTGTTCAGAAATAGGTTCAATTGTGGGCGAAACATTTTTCACTGTCGATTTTTGAGTTGTTGCAGATTCAACCGTTTTCGCAATAACTGGTTCGGCTGTGGTGGTCGCGCGGCTTGGTACGGACGGTTTTTGCGCTAAATCCGACGGAATAATTAGCGGTGGCAATTCAGTGGTGAATTGGTAGTCTTTTTCTTTGTCGGGAAACCAACTTTGAATCGTGCTACAGCCGCTGACGCTTAGACCGCAAGCAATCAAAAAACTAACTCGTAATGACGCTTTCATTTTAGATTACACCCGCTTGACGCATCGTGGCGCGGACGATTTCAAAACAATCTTCGCTTAACCACGTCAATGGCAAACGAATTCCCTCTTTCATCAAACCCATTTCCGCCACCGCCCATTTCACTGGAATGGGATTAGATTGAACAAATAAACTGCTGTGTAATCCAATCAATTTTTGATCGATTTCGGCGGCTTTTTCAGCATCGCCAGCTATTGCTGCGACAATCATTTCGTGAACCAAACGGGGCGCGACATTGCCAGTTACGGTAATGGAGCCGTTACCACCTAATAAACAAAATTTACGGCTACTCGCGTCATCACCGGTGTAAATAGCAAAATTTGCGGAGGTTAAATCACGAATTTGTTGCACTCGGTTTAAATCACCTGTGGCTTCTTTTACGCCGATAATGTTCGTGATTTTGGCTAAACGTCCAATTGTTTCAGGCAACATATCGCACGCGGTTCGACCAGGAACGTTGTATAAAATTTGTGGAATATCAACCGCTTCGGCAATCGCTTTGTGGTGTAAATATAACCCTTCTTGCGTAGGTTTGTTGTAATAAGGCGTGACGATTAAACAGGCATCCGCGCCTGCTTCTTTTGCCTTGCGCGTTAAGTTAATCGCTTCGGCGGTAGAATTTGAACCGGTGCCGGCAATAACTGGAATGCGTCCAGCCACTTTATCGACAACGAATTTAACGACTCGACAATGCTCTTCATCGTTTAATGTGGCGGATTCGCCTGTTGTTCCAACAGCGACTAACGCATCGGTGCCTTGTTCGATATGAAATTCACACAATGCTGCCAAACTGTCGGTATCAATGACACCCGATTTATCCATTGGAGTGACTAATGCTACGATACTACCTTGAATCATGAAAGCTCTCGATGAGGTTGATAATAAATGCTTCGTTACGTTTATTATAACAAGCAAATCCTTAAAAATGGCTAAATTAGCAGAATAGCTTGCAAATGCGCTATAATTGGACTACCAAAAACGAATAACCCTCCCAGCGCGATCGCGCTTTCTCAAATTTTACAACAGGTAAATAAATGTCTAACGATACCACTGAGTCTACTGAGACTTCATCCTTACTGTCATTTCGTGACTTAGGAATTATTGAACCCCTACTTAAAGCATTAAAAGATGTCGGCTACGAAACACCGTCGCCCATTCAAGCAGAAACCATCCCTTACATTCTCGCCGGCAAAGATGTTTTAGGTCAGGCACAAACTGGAACAGGCAAAACGGCGGCATTCGCATTGCCCATTTTGTCGCGTATCGATTTAAAACAAAAAGACCCACAAGTTTTAGTTTTAGCTCCAACACGCGAATTGGCTATTCAAGTAGCAGAAGCATTTCAACGTTATGCGTCACATTTGAAAGACTTTCACGTTTTGCCTATTTACGGCGGACAAGATTACAGCACGCAATTACGTTCGTTGAAACGTGGCGCACACGTTGTGGTTGGCACGCCAGGTCGCGTCATGGATCACATGCGTAAAGGCACGTTGTCGTTGGCTAATTTGAAATTCCTCGTTCTCGACGAAGCCGACGAAATGTTACGCATGGGCTTTATTGACGACGTGGAATGGATTTTAGAACAAACGCCTGACAATCGTCAGATTGCGTTATTCTCTGCGACGATGCCGACGGTGATTCGCAGAATGACCGAAAAATATCTGAACAAACCTGAACACGTTACGATTAAAGTCACGACGGCTTCGGCGGAAAACATTCGTCAACGTTATTGGTTGGTGAGTGGCGTGCATAAACTCGATGCGTTGACGCGCATTTTGGAAGCTGAAACGTTCGACGGCATGATTATTTTTGTGCGAACCAAAACTGCCACGATTGAATTGGCTGAAAAATTGGAAGCGCGTGGTTATTCTGCTGCGGCAATTAACGGCGATATGTCGCAAAACTTGCGCGAACGGGCGATTAACCATTTGAAAAATGGCAAGTTAGACATTTTGATTGCAACAGACGTAGCCGCGCGTGGTTTGGACGTGGACAGAATCACGCACGTTTTAAACTATGATATTCCTTACGACACCGAATCGTATGTGCATCGTATCGGTCGTACGGGTCGCGCCGGTCGTACTGGCGACGCAATTTTGTTTATTGCGCCGCGTGAACGCAAATTGTTGAGCAACATCGAACGCGCCACGAAACAAAAAATTGAAGAAATGGGTTTGCCTTCAACGGAAATTATTAACAACAAACGGATTGCGCGTTTCAAGCAAAATATTACCGACACGTTGGCAGCAGAAGAATTGAGTTTCTTCAGTCAATTGATTGAACAATATGAACGTGAACACAATGTCACCGCGTTGGAAGTTGCGTCTGCATTAGCAAAATTGGTGCAAGGCGACGATCCATTGTTAATGGCACCGCCTAAAAAAGTATCTGAACGCGAGCGTGACCGTGATGATAGACCGCCTTCACGCGGCAGAGAACGTGATTCTCGCCCAGAAGGTCGTAATTCGCGTGACCGAAATGACCGCCCAAATCGTGGTGAAACCAGCGAACGCCGTCCACCAAGACGTGATTTTGGTGCGTCCAATATCGAAATGGAAACATTCCGTATTGAAGTGGGCAACGCGCACGGTGTCAAAGCCGGCAATATCGTCGGCGCAATCGCCAATGAAACCGGCATTGAAGGCGCACACATTGCGCGAATTCGGATTGAAGACAATTACAGCACGGTCGAATTACCCGCTGGCATGCCGAAAGAATTGTTAAATGAATTACGGAAAGTGCGCGTTGCCGGACAACTCTTAAACATTTCGAGTGTGTCAGGCGGCAGCAGTAAAGCAGAATATAAGTCGGAAAGTAAATCAGAAACTAAATCGGAAGGTAAAAAGTTTCCGAAATTTGACGACGATAAACCGAAAGGCGACAAAAGCAAAAAACGCTTGAGTTCAACTTCGCGCCGTGCAAAAGAACCTACTGACGGTTAATTAAACACCGTTTTGCGGTCATAAAAAAAGCCGATACGCAAAACGTATCGGCTTTTTTGTACGCAAAAAGTAGTAACTTATCGCGCAAATCTTTTGTTAAATTTATCGACACGACCCGCCGTATCTACAACGCGCTGTTTCCCTGTATAAAAAGGATGGCAAGAAGAGCAAACTTCGATGTTTAAGTCTTTAGCCAACGCAGAACCGGTCACAAAAGTATTGCCGCAACCACAAGTAACGGTAATTTGTTTATAATTAGGATGAATTTCTGGTTTCATTATTTTTCGCATTGCCCCAACGGGCGGTTGATATTAAAAATGCGTATTTTACGGACTTAACTCACAAATCGCAATGGATTCAAACTTTTATGCGTATTATTACTGTCAATACAAACGGAATTCGCGCCGCTGAACGCAAAGGTTTTTTCGTTTGGCTCGCTCAACAAAACGCCGACGTGGTGTGTATTCAAGAAACGAAAGCCCAAATTTCACAACTCGATGAGAAATTTTTTCCCGCACCGTACCATTGTTTTTATCACGATGCTGAAAAAAAAGGCTACAGCGGTGTCGCGCTTTATTGTCGCCAAAAACCCGACGACATTATTGTTGGAATGGGCATTGAAGACATTGACCGCGAAGGGCGTTTTATCGAAGCGCGATTCGGTAATTTAAGCGTGATTTCGCTTTATTTGCCTTCGGGTTCGTCGGGGGAAGAACGGCAAAATTTTAAATTTAGCGTGCTGGAACGTTTCAACAATTATTTAAAAAGCTGCGCGGCAACGGGTCGCGAAACCATTATTTGCGGCGATTGGAACATCGCCCACAAAGCGATTGATTTAAAAAATTGGCGCGGCAATCAAAAAAATTCCGGCTTTTTGCCTGAAGAACGCGCGTGGCTGGATGCCGTTTTTGCCGATGGTGATTGGTTTGATGCGTTTCGATTGGTGAATTCGGACGCAGAACAATACACTTGGTGGTCAAATCGGGGCGAAGCGTGGGCAAAAAATGTCGGGTGGCGCATCGATTATCAAATCATCAGCGCGTCATTGCAAAACCGCGTTAAAACCGTCAGTATCTACAAAGACCAGCGTTTTTCCGATCACGCGCCACTAATTATTGATTACAACATGAACGGCAACGGCTAAAAATTATGAATAAACTCATTATCACCACGATGGTTTCGCTGGTTAGTATTTCGCCCCTCGCGCACGCGAAAATATTGTCGCCGTCGTTGATTACGCCGCAAAATAATGAAATTGTCGGACTCAAACAGCCGCTAAAATTTAGTTGGCAGGCGAAAAATCCCACCACTATCAAGCAATATCATTTAATTATTTCAAACAATGAACGGTTTTCAAATTACGATTTGGGCAAAGGTCAATGTGTGAAAGCCACGCCTTGCGCGGATTTCATTACTCAAGCCACCAGTTATCCGATGGCGAAAACGCACGCTTTTTTGCAAAAGGAAAATTCGTATTTCTGGCAAGTGGTCGCGATTGGCAAAACCGGCGACAGAAGTTTGATTTTTCAAGGTTCTGAAAACGCCAGCACCGGCAGTCAAGTTGTCCGAAAGCAAGTCAATATCAATCAATTTTCAGTGGTGCAAAAATTTGCAGACATTGACAGCATTGACGTTGCGCCACACGAAGCTGCGAACGGTAGCACGTTTAATTTTAGTGCGTTGTTGACGGACGAATTGCCTGACGGTCAAAGTGTCAAAATTGATGTGGGCGACGGTTGGAAAATCATGACGGGAACGGGTTTGGATTACAGTTATCAACACGCTTTCACCGTACCGACCAGCATTCACGACACGCCGATTTCTTTTAAAATCGCGGTGTTTGACGAAAACGACGAAGAACAAAAACGGCTTGATGATTCCATCACCATTTTGGCTAATGTTGAACCCGAATTAAATAACATTGCGCCCACGTTGTCGTTTGTCAGCGGCGCAGATTCGATTGTTAAAAATAAAACGTACACGCTCAAACTGAACGCCAAGGACGACGACGGCAATTTAGACCGCGTCGAAGTGACGTGGGGCGACGGTTCCGCCAACGATTCTAAAACCGCCACGAATGGTGCGACGCTCACGTTTTCACACACTTACAAATTCGCGGGCATTCAAAATTTAATCGCCACCGCCTTTGATGACGCGGAAGCGAGCAGCGACGATTTTTCTAAATCGATTACCGTCGCCGATACCACCAAACAACCGATTTCTGTGACAGTTCCCAGCGTGTCAACGATTAACGCCGCGCCCAATTTCATCACGCAAGGCAACGCCGCCACCTTTTCAACCACGTTAAGCGCGTCTTTGCCAACCGGTTACACTGTCAAAATCAATTACGGCAACGGGCTAGTGCAAATGAACGGTTCTGGAACAAGTTTTAATTTGTCCGCCGCGCCTTCATCTTTAGGTTCAGGGCTTTACACCGTCGGCGTTTATGACAGCAAAAACGTGTTAAAAAGTAATCAACTCACCGGCAATTTTGAAGTCGTGGAACCTGCGCCGATTAACGTTTCACCCACGCTCAATTTTGTCAGCGGCGACACCAAAGCGACCACCGGCGGGGCGGTTTCCGTCAAACTTTCTGCTAGCGATTCTGACGGAAATTTAAGCCGAACCGACATCAATTGGGGCGACACGTTTACCGATTCGCAAACCGGCGCAACGCCTTCGTTTTCACACAGTTATGCTGCTGCCGGTTCGTTCAGTTGGAAAGCCACCGCTTACGATTCGCTGGACGCAACCAGTTTGACTGTTTCTAAAACCGTCACCGTGTCCAAAGTTGCTGACGTGTCGCCCGTGACTAAAACCACCGGCTATTCCAAAATTGCCAACAACGGTTCACTTCTTTCAGATTCTGCCAAACTCGGCGCAAATCCCACCGATTGGGCGTGTACCAAAGACAACAAAACGGGCTTGATTTGGGAAGTGAAAACGACCGACGGTGGCTTGCGCGATTCGGCTAACACTTACACCAATTACACGCCCGATTATCCAAAATGTGATTGGTCGGGTTGTGAAACCAGTTATCCTGGCAAATATGGCGACAGCACCAACACGGATGGTTTTGTTTCTGCGGTGAATAACCAATCTTTGTGCGGCAACAATGATTGGCGATTGCCGACCAATGCAGAACTCAAAGGCTTGGTTTTTTGTTCCGATAGCAAATACAACACACTGGCTGAAGGTGATTCCGGTTTTATTTGTTCCAGCAGTGAAAATGGTTTAACGACGACTTCGCCCACGATTAACGCAACGTATTTTCCAAACACACAAAGTGATTGGTTTTGGTCTTCTTCGCCTAATGCTAACTATAGTAACAATGCGTGGTATGTCTACTTCAACGTCGGCTATTCGTACTACGACTTTAAGAACTCCTTCAATCGTGTTCGGTTGGTGCGCGGATGACAGTGTTTTTTCCTTTTGTTTTGGCTTGTGGATTTTGTCGGGTGGGTGTAATTATTGAACGACTAATTATTTGCATATACAATTATCCGCATGAAAAATAATTTAATCTGGGACGAAACCAAACATCAAGCTAACTTGCTGAAACACGGACTCGATTTTGCGGATGCCAATGAAGTGCTTGAATCGCATTATCGTTGGGATGTGCAAATAATTCGTAATGGTGAGTTAAGAACACAATCTATTTCTTATGCACTGGGATTTTTGGCGGTTCTGAGTGTAGCCCACACGGCGCGAAATGAAGCTATTCGAGTTATCAGTTTTCGCGCAGCGAGTAAAAATGAACGGGAGGCTTATTATGAATGGCTCGAAAACGAATACGATGGATAAAAGTGCGGTGTTAGCGGCGGTGCGTTCAATTTCACCTGAGCGTGATTTTGTCTGGAACGGTGTGGATGAAGAGGATTGTCCCGCCAGTGTTGAAGAATTAAACGCAGCTCTGGCGCGTGGACGAGGACGACCTTGTGGCACGGACAAAACTCAAATTGCTTTGCGCGTTGATAATAGCGTGTTAAATGCTTTTAAGTTGACGGGCAAAGGTTGGCAAACTCGCATGAATGACGCGCTCAAAGATTGGATTAGTGAACATCCTGATTTTAGTCAGGTTTGAGTATTGATGCGCCTGTTTGGACGATTTTTTTTGGCTTTTGGTTTTAGGAAGTAAAAATAAATGTTAGATTTTAGGATTTCATAATGCGCTGTCCCTTTTGTAACGAACACGAAACCCGCGTGTTAGATTCGCGCCTCGCAAACGAAGGTGATCAAGTGCGTCGCCGCCGCGAATGTGGCATGTGCAAAGCGCGTTTCACGACGTACGAAGTCGCCGAATTGCGTTTGCCGGACGTGGTCAAACATAACGGCACGCGGGAACTTTTTAACGATGACAAATTACGTTCTGGTTTTGTAAAAGCCCTTGAAAAACGTCCCGTGAATCGTGACACCATCGAACAAGCGATTAGCCGAATCAAACGCAGTTTAATTGGCAAAACCGACAGCGAAATTGCCAGCCAATTTTTGGGTGAAAAAGTGATGAATGAATTGCGAAATATCGACCACGTTGCCTATGTGCGTTTTGCGTCGGTGTATCGCAGCTTTGAAGATGTCAGCCAATTTAACGACGTGATTGCGAATTTGAACGATGAACACTGATTTAGAATTTATGGCGCGAGCGTTGCAATTAGCGGAACGCGGGCGTTTCACCACTGACCCGAATCCGCGCGTCGGCTGTGTGTTGGTGAAAAATGGGCGCATTATTGGCGAAGGTTTTCACGAAAGGGCAGGGCAGGCACACGCGGAAATTAACGCCTTAAAAAATTTAACCGAAGATGCAATTGGCGCGACGGCTTACGTCACGTTAGAACCGTGCAGCCATCATGGAAAAACGCCGCCGTGTTGCGACGCGCTGATTTCGGCAGGAATTAAACGGCTAGTTGTGGCAATGCGTGACCCGAATCCATTGGTTTCTGGGCGAGGTTTGGAACGTTGTAACGCCGCTGGAATTGAAATTATTGGCGACGTTTTACGCGCCGATGCTGAACAATTAAATCGCGGTTTTATGTCGCGCATGACTAAAAATCGCCCGTTTGTGATTAGCAAAATCGCAATGAGTTTGGACGGTAAAACGGCGTTGGCAAATGGCGAAAGTCAATGGATTACGTCGCCAGAAGCTCGCGCAGACGTGCATCGTTTTCGAGCAGAAAGTTCGGCAATTTTTACGGGTATCGGCACTGTTTTGGCGGATAATCCGTCGTTGAATGCGCGAGTGAATTTTCCAATCGTGCAACCGATTCGCGTGGTGTTAGATTCCAAATTACAAATGCCACCCGATTCGCCAATGGCAAACACGACGGGAAGAATATTAATTTTGACCTGTTCGACGGATGAACAAAAACACACGATTTTAAAAAATGCGGGGTTTGAAACGCACGTTTTGCCCGAATCAAACGGGCGTTTGGATTTGCCCACCGTGATGGATTTTTTAGCCACGCAAGAAATTAACAACGTATTTATCGAAGCGGGCGCAACCTTGAATGGCGCGTTACTCGAAGCCGGTTTAGTGGATGAATGGTTGATTTACATGGCTTCGTGCGTGTTGGGTGATAAAGGACGTGGCGCGTTTGCGTTGCCCGAATTACAATCGATGACCGATAAAAAAATGCTGCAATGGCGCGACGTGCGACACGTTGGCGCAGATTTACGGCTGACACTTTCTTTTTGATTTTTCACTTTTTTGAGTTTTTTACAATGACAGTTATTACACGATTTGCCCCCAGCCCAACCGGTTATTTACACGTTGGCGGAGCGCGTACCGCTTTGTTTTCATGGCTTTATGCGCGTAAACACGCTGGCACATTTATTTTACGCATCGAAGACACCGATTTAGAACGTTCCACCGAAGAATCGGTTCAAGCGATTTTTGACGGTATGGAATGGCTCGGTTTGAATTACGACACCGAACCGACTTTTCAAACGCATAATTTTCCGCGTTACAAAGCCATTATTGGACAATTGCTTGAAACAGGTCACGCTTATTATTGCGATTGCAGCAAAGAAGAATTAGAAATTTTGCGCGAACAACAAATGGCAGCCAAAGAAAAACCGCGTTACAACGGTAAATGCCGCGACGCGAATAAACCGCAAAGTGACAAAACGGTGGTGCGTTTTAAAACGCCGATGGATGGCGCGATTACGATTGCCGATTTGGTGAAAGGCGACATTACCGTGGCGAATAAAGAACTCGACGATTTAGTGATTGCGCGTACCGACGGTTCACCGACCTACAATTTAACCGTCGTCGTCGATGATATGGATATGAACGTTACGCATGTTATTCGGGGCGACGACCATATCAATAACACGCCGCGCCAAATTAACATTCTCAATGCGTTAAATGTGCCGTTGCCAGAATACGCACATTTGCCGATGATTTTAGGTTCGGATGGCGCAAGATTGTCGAAACGTCACGGCGCAGTCAGCGTGATGCAATTTCGCGACGAAGGTTATTTGCCGCAAGCGTTGTTGAATTATTTGGTGCGTTTGGGTTGGTCACACGGCGATCAAGAAATTTTTTCGATTGCCGAAATGATTGAATTTTTTGATTTGAAAAATGTGAATGGTGCGGCTGCCACGTTCAACATGGAAAAATTATTGTGGTTGAATCACCATTATTTAATGCACGGCGAACCGGCTGAAATCGTGCCGCATTTGGTTTGGCATTTGGCGCAATTAGGTTTGGGCATTGATGCGAACAGAGACAAAAGTGTTGATGTCGTCGAATTGGTCAAAGCGCAACGCGAACGTTGTAAAACGGTGGTGGAAATGGCAAACGCGAGTATTTATTTTTACCGCGAATTTGAAAATTATGAAGAAAAATCCGCGAAAAAAGCCTTTTCAGCAGGCAGCGACACGGTTTTAACGCATCTAAAAAATGCGTTTGCACAGCTTGAACATTGGGAAAAAGAAGCCTTGCATGATGTGGTTAAAAATACCGCCGAAACGCTGGAATTGGGTTTGGGAAAAGTCGCGCAACCGTTGCGCGTGGCGGTGTGTGGGTCAGGCGTTTCACCATCGATTGACAGTACACTTTCATTATTGGGCAGAGAAAAAACGCTGGCGCGTTTAGAGCGTGCTATTTCACACATTCAAACGTTGGCTTAAATTATGTACAAACACCTGTTAGATAATTTGAATACCGCTATTTTGTTGTTCGATGCTGATTTAAAATTGTGTTATTTGAACACGGCGGCGGAGATTATATTGGCGGATAGTGCGCGGCAATTGGTGGGAATTTCAGCCGAGCAGTTGTTTAAATTATCCGATACGGCGTTTGTCAGCAATTTAAAACATTGTCGCGCGGCGGGCGAATCGTTAATTGATTACGCGCTAGAATTAAATCGCATTGGTAATCACAGCGTTTTTGTGAATATCAGCATTACCACCGATTCTGAAAAATTCGCCGGTGACATGATTGTCGAATTAGTGCCGATTGATAATCGTCTGCGGATTTCACAAGAAGAACAATTGCACACACAACAAAACACGGCGCGTTTGATGGTGCGGAGTTTGGCGCATGAAATTAAAAATCCGCTAGGTGGATTGCGTGGTGCGGCACAATTGCTGGATTTGGAATTGCCCAACGCGGAACTTAAAGAATATACGCAGGTTATTATTGAAGAATCGGATCGTTTGCAAGATTTAGTTAATCGAATGTTGGGGTCGAATGAATTGCCGAATAAACAACGGTTAAACATTCACGAAGTATTGGAGCGTGTGCGCTGGTTGGTGCAAACAGAAGTGGGTGAAAATATCAAAATTCAGTGCGATTACGATCCGAGTATTCCCGAATTTTTAGGCGATAAAAATCAGTTGATTCAAGCGGTGTTGAACATCGTGCGGAATTCGGTGCAGGCGATTCCTGAATCGGGAAATGTAACTTTGAAAACGCGCATTTGTCGTCATGCCACCATTGAACGCCAGCATTATAAACTGGCGTTGCGGTGTGAAATTATCGATGACGGTGAAGGAATTTCGCCCGATATGTTAAATAAGATTTTTTACCCGATGATTACTGGACGCGCCGAAGGAACGGGTTTAGGTTTGTCGATTGCCCAAACGTTAATTGCTCAACATTCTGGCGCGATTGAATGCAGCAGTGAAAAAGGACGCACGGTGTTTGCGATTATTCTGCCGCTATCTTTGGGATAGTTGGCACACGACGTTTGCCGACATTTTTTTTGTCACGATCACGCACTTTCACTTTTTCGACTTTTTCTTTTTTATCTTCGATTTTCTTTTTACCGCCGACGGATTTGCCGGAGGCTTTCAATTTTTTCGGCCCTTGAAATTTTCCCGCCAATTCTTTGATATTGCGACGAATAAAACTTTGGCGCAAAAAGCGTTCAATGCCCGCCATCAAATTCCATTCGGTGTGTTTTACCAACGTAATAGTCAAACCGGTTTCGTCGCTGCGTCCCGTGCGTCCAATGCGATGAATATAGTTAATACCGTTGCGCGGCACTTCAAAGTTAATCACGATTTGAATGCCTTTAATATCCAAACCGCGTGCCGCCAAATCGGTGGCGACCAGCACATTCACCACGCCATCACGAAATAATTTCATCACGCGCTGGCGTTCTTTTTGATCCATGTCACCGTGTAAAACCGTGGCGCGAACCCCTGCCGCCCGCAATGGATCGCATAACGCCGTGGCTTGCAGCCGACTATTTGAAAACACCAGAGCTTTTTCAAACGTTTCATTTTTCAGTAACCACGCCAACAATTGTTGTTTGTGGGCGTTGTCATCCGCCAAAACGATTTGCTGTTGAATGTGTGGCAATTCATCGCGCAACGTATTTAACGCAATCAGTTCATATTTTTTTAAAACTTTATCCGCCATTTTCAACACACCCGCGTGCGTCAAGGTCGCGGAAAATAACAACGTTTGGCGATTTTCATTACAGTTTTTTGCAATCGTCAAAACGTCTTCGCTAAAACCCATGTCGAGCATTCTATCAGCTTCGTCGAGAATCAAGGTTTCTAAATTCTCGAATGGCGCGGTATCGAGCGTCAGCAATTCCAAAATACGACCGGGTGTGGCGATAATGACGGCGGTATTTTTACGGAACATATTTTGCTGTTTTTTGAAGTCTTCGCCGCCGGTAATTAACCCGACGTTTAACGCGGTGCCGTCGAGTAATTGTTGGCATTGCAGGAAAATTTGTTGCGCCAATTCGCGCGTTGGAACTAATACCAACGCGCGAGTACCGGCGTAATAATTTGGATTGATAAGTAAGTTATGCAGCGTCGGCAATAAAAAAGCCAAGGTTTTACCGCTGCCCGTTTTCGCACTGACGAGCAAATTTTGGCGGGTCAAACTCGCTGGAATCGTACGTTGTTGAACGGGCGTGGGTTTTTCAAACCCGTTTTTGGTTAATGCTTCTTGTAATGCAGAATGCAGATTGAAACTCGAAAAATCCGATAATTCGGCGACGGTGGCGGGTGTTGAAGTGGATTCTGTCATGGTGTTCTGATTAGGTGTAGGGTAAATTGGGGATAAAGCGGATATTGTAGGCGGTATTGCCTGCTAATTTTAATAATTGAACAAACTTAATTCGCGTGTGCCATTTTCAGCAATTCAATAATTACTTCCAAGTGCTTAATTTCGCGTTTTTGAAAATCAATAATTTCATCTTTGTGGCTAGCCGTCATTTGAAGTTTTGGAATAACCATTCACCGACATATTGAGTTTTGCCGCCATTTCTTGTTGTGACAAATTTTGGGATTCGCGCATTGAACGTATTTTTTCATGTATTTTCATAAATCACCACTAATTGGGTGTGGTGTAACCACTGTTTGTTGATTGTAGCAATTTGTGGGGAAATTTAGAATGAACGCTCAATTTTAATTAGGTAAAGTTTATAAAAAAAGTAATTTTTATGGCATCAACCAATGCTGATGATTTTTTTATTATTTCGACGTAATCATCGCCATTAAATCGTCCTTTTTCACCGCGCCAGCGTGACGATAAATAATTTGCCCCGCTGAATTCACCACAACTGTGTAAGGCACTGTGTTCGCGCTATTTCCAAGTTGTTGCGCTAAATTAAAACCATCCCATTCGCTGCTAATTAACACGGGATAATTTATATTTGTCATGTTTTTGTAGCGTGCCACAGCTGGTAATTCGTCAATTGCAATGCCGATAAACTGCACATTTTGTTTGAAAAATTGCGTTTGTAATTGCACAAATTCAGGAATTTCTTTTAAACATGGCTGGCACCATGTTGCCCAAAAATTGATAACCAATGTTTTGCCCTTCCATTTTGAAATGTTCTGCGTTTTTTCGTCACTATCTGGAAAACTAAAATCGGGCAAAGTGTCATCATCTGCTCGCACAGAAATGTTGTTCAGTAAGATAAAAAAGAGAGTGATTATTTTTAAAGTTTTCATAGCGATTAGGTTAGAAAGTTTGAAGTTTAGTTGGGTTATAATGAACCCTTTTTCTACTTCAAGTAATCATTTTTTATGAAATTTTATTCAACAAAAATACTTTTACAATCATTGTGTTTTATTGCTGCTGCAACTTCATCTTTGTCGGCATTTTCTCACGCGATTATGGTTAAATCGCAACCAGAACAAAATGCGATCCTTGCCGTTTCACCGAAACAAATTGATGTGTGGTTTAACGATAAAGTGGGAGGCGAATACAAAGCCGTTGCAGTCATAGATAGCAAGGGTAATCGCGTTGATAACAAAGATGTGCAACAAGAAATGCTCGACGGCTCGCATTTATACTGCACTATTCCAAATTTACCTGCTGATACCTACACAGTGCGTTATCGCGTTGTTTCGATTGATACACACATTGTTACCGGCAAATTTCAATTCACCATCAAACCATAATTCATGAAAAAATTTATTTTAAGCGCGTTAGTCGCCGGCGCATTGACAGGTTGCGATATGTCAGAAAAACTGGGTACACCACCTGAAATTGCTGACGTTAACAGTGTTGGTTGTTTGGTTGCAAACGACTTTTATGCAGTGCATTTTAGCGCATATTTAAAACCAACAACACCACAACAAGGTGATGATCGTAATGCGTTATTAAAACCATTCTGCCAAGAATTACCCGACGTGGGTAAAGCGTTTTTTGCTGCAGATTTAATTGATCGTGATATTCGGAAAACGCCTATTGGTATCAGAATAATTGAAATAGAAAAAACAGGCTCCAAACCGAGTGATTTCAAAGAAATTCGAGAATTAACTCATGTTGAACCCAAAATATATTCAACTGGCGTAGTTGAAGCACAAGCTAATTTAGATAAAAAGGGGGATTACACACTAATTTTGCTTATTGGTGGAGAAGAGGCTATTTCTGACGAAGACAAATTAAGAATTTCATTTCATGTAGGTGAAAATCCATTTGCATGGCTTAAAGAAAGAAAAATACTGATTGCTGGAGGCACAGCAGGATTATTTTCATTTTTGGGTGGTATTTATTTTTATCGCAAAAAATAGCAGTGAAAAAATTTGGGCAATAAAAAAACCCCCGCCATTTACATAGCGGGGGTTTATCTTTTCAGATAGCTTACGCTAAACGATTAGATGAATACAGGAATTAAAGGAGCATCAACTGTAATCATTTGACGTTTACCAGCTGCATCAAAGAAGAATAACAAACCAGCGAAACGACTATCTGGATCGTAAATCAAATCAGCTAAACGATAAACTTCCCAAGCTGCGTCAGACGCTGTAACTTGAACAGTTCTTGTTTGACCTGGTGCTAATGGGCTGTTATCGCTAACAGTTAAACCATCTTCAGCCAATAAGTCATCTGGATAGCCAGTTGTATCTTCTAACACTGCTGAGTCTAAGAAACGAACAGAAGCTGTGTTGAATTCACCTAAACGAACAGCTGAATCGCCGTTGTTAGTGATTTTCAAGGTCATTTGCATTGCACGACCTGGTACACGGTAAGTTGCATCTTCAACTTTAACAGTGATAGTTTTAGCAGGCATTTCAAATGTTTTCATACCGCGTAACAAACCAGCTTGTAGTGGTGTTGTTATAGGATATTTAGCATTTGTTGAGGTCATACCAAAAGCAACAAGTGCGATAGTACCAGCTGTGAATGCCATGCCAACTTTTTTATCAGTAGCCGTAATCAATGTATTTGATTTTCCAGATTCAATAGCAATTGAACGTGGAATAAACATTGGTTTACGAATCCAGTAAGCTAACCACGCTAAACCGATGGCATACCATAAAGCGTGCCAAAAGTAGGTGTTATCTAAATTGTAAGTTTCAAGATCAATGGTTTCACCTGTCAAAGTGGTAACAGGGTTAACAAAGTCTTTCATAGAGCCAGTAATGGTTGTCCATTTACCCGGACCGATGATTGGACCACCACCTTGAACGTTCATCATAGAGTGAACGTGCCAATCGCCTGGGCGACGTGCTTTCAACAATACTTTGAATTCATAAGTTTCGCCTAGTTCCAAAGACACTGAACGTGGTACTAGTTGACCACCGATCCAAGAACCTTGACGAATGAAAACAGGACCAGGAATACCTACGTTCAAGAACGAGACTTCTGGTTTGTCAACAGTTTCTGGCCATCCTGCGAAAACGTAGAACTTACCAGTAACAGTCATTGTGTCATTTACTTTCACTTCTTCTTTTGACCAATTCAAGTCAAACCAGTGAATAGTACGCATACGCATGAACGCTGCTTGTGATTTTTCACCATGAGCCGCAGCTGTTGGTGTGTAAAGCATTGCAGCAGAAGACGCAGCTAACAATGCGACAAAGGACAACTTAGCAACTTTGTCTTTTAATAATTTCATATATCCCCCTATGTGGTAAATGTAATTCTTAGATTAAAGGTTTTCGCTGCTGATAAAATCAGTTTTTGCGAACCATCTACCGAAGAAGTGCCACAAGAAGTAAATGATGATGCTTACGAAACCAGAGAAGAATGCAGACACTGGCGCAACGTCTTTACCGAAAGTTCTTAAGGTACCTTTTTCTACCATACGAATGTATTCAGGTGTACCAGTTCTTACATAGTTATAACCTTGTAAGTCAGCCAAAGTCATCATCATGCCGTTGTATTCAACAGGAACATGTAATGGAGCAATAATTGGCCAGTTACCTGGGTAGAACAATAGACCCCATGCTAAACCACCAACAACAGCAGTTAATGTCATGCTGCCACCTAATAACATGATGCCATCTAATACGATAGCACCAGGAATCAAGTTTGATGGGAAGCAGAAGTTTACTGGGAAGTATGTCCAGCCCCAGAAGTTTAAGTAACGGTTGACCCATTCGCCTAACAACAAACCTAACACACAAACTATCGCGCCGAAAGGCAAACGGTAGCGGTACCACAAACATGCTTGAACAGCCGCAGGGAAAGTAATTGACACGATTGGTGCAACAGTTACCCATAAACGTCTATCTTTCCAATCTGTCCAGAAATCCCAATCACCACCAGTCAACATATAGTGAATGTGATAACCGCCTAATACTACGAAGAACAACGTAAACAAAATCATCCAGTCAAATGTGCGTGAAACTTTTACTGCTTCAGCACGTGACCGTACAGCTGATTGAGATGCGCTCATTAGCTTACCTCCTAAAGGATTTAAATTATTTTTATTATTACAGTCTGCCTCTTACTGCCTTACCTAAAGTGATAAGGCAGCGGGAGATAGTAATTACAACCGAGACTTAAAATTAAGCTAAGTCTTTTTTCAAAAGTTTTGAAATTGCAGCAACTTCGATGTTCACAACGCCCAACACACCCAAAGATGCCCAGCCGAAGAATACGAAACCGTAGTGCAAAGGTGCAACAAACAATTCTTCCATAAACCAGAAGGTGTGACCCCATTCGTTTAAGCCAACATTTGGCAAAATCATGAAAGGTCCAATTACCGCTACCAAATACATCAAAGGAAGACCTTGTTGGTAAGCTGGCAATCTTGTTTTTGCATACAATAAAGCACTTACGCCAGTGATGATGTAAATAGGGTATGCTAAGTAAAATTCGATAATATGACTTGGTGTAAAGTCGGTATCACGAACGATTGTTTGGTGCCATGTACCATCTTGTTCTGTAAAGTAAGACGCACCGTAATAGATAGCGATTGCGTACATTACTAACCAGATCCAATGTGTGAAATGTCTTCTTAACTCTTCACGCGGTGTGATAGACATCACTTTGCGATCACGAGATTTCCAAATATAGCCCCACAATACAGAGGCGGTCACAATTTCAGCAACCATTTCAATGTAGAGGAAGTTCATCCAGTATGTTTCAAATTCAGGTGCAAATGAATCTAGACCAGCTGACCAGCCGTAAACCCCTTCATACCAACGAACCCAGCCATAGAACACAATATAAAGTGCTGCGCCTGCGAACATATTTTTTTTGTTTAAAAGCGGTGCTTCTGCAGCATCAGCTTTCACTGATTCAGTTGTAGCTGCCATTTCTACCTCCTAAAATTACTAAATCCCCGATTTTTCGGGAGTCGTGTTTTTCACATCCTTTTCCCGCATTTTTAGCCTAATGACTGCGTCAAAATGTCGCAACTCCATCTGTCGAACGCAAGTCTACCAGTTCATTTTTTGTTGTCAACAGCAATGCTCTAAATAATTTTCTAAATGACACACAATCTTTTTAGTTGTTAAATTTAACCTCAAAATTTCAATCATTCACGCAACCAAAAATAATGTAATAATATCCAGCGACCACTCACTATCACTAGCGTAACCGTCAATAAAATCATAATACTGCCCCACTTTAATACAGTCCAATCGAACGAATAATTGTCGGTTTTTATTGGCGCACTGATTGCGGGAATACTAGGCAAATTACCATCGCCTCCACCCACTTTTAATTGAGCTTTCATTCCTTTTTCTGCATGTTGTGCCAGCTCACAATGCACCAAATATGTCTTTTTTTGACTTGGCAGAATCAAACTCGCTTTTAACTCACCCTCGCCATAAAGTTCTAAATGCAGCATTCCATCAGGATACAAATACCCAGGCAAGCCGTGAATCATAAATTGATGGCGAATTTGGTCGTCGTTAATAAAGGTAATGTTAATTTTCGCGCATGGCTTTACATTCCATTCTTGTTGATCAAATGCAAACATTTTACCGTTAAATTTGGCGGCATATTTGTGTCCAGCGTGAACCGTTAAATCTACAGTTTCAGAAATTTGCGGACAATCTTTCGGTAAATTATCCGAATTAGCATTCATCACCATACCTTTTTCATCCATTTGCATACTCGCCAAACTGACTGGTGAAATAAAAAATATTAATGCGAGTAAAAATTTAGTCTTTTTCATGATTTTTATTTTGTAAATAAATGTGTAGTGTCAAAATAAATGCGCCAATTAACAATCCAATCACCGTACAAAACACCATCCATTCGGTGTAATTTGGAATCACTTTTCCCGCATCACCAAAGAAATTCGCAAAATCACCATTTGCCCAAATAGGACGTTGTTTTGCATAGTATTCTTTGTTGAAAACATCGTTAAATAACTCGTCGTGCATTTTGGGCATTCCTTGTTCATCAAGCAGATTTTTGTACGCCAAAATTGCCATATTGCCACCAGGCTCCATGCCATCAGTTGTTGTTCCCGTTGGGACGTGGTCATGAAACATCCACAAACCCGCACCATAACTGTGTAGTCCATCATTTTTGGTGGTGAGTGATAAATCTAACCGCTGGGCTGGTGAAATATCAAAAACATCTCGCGTCAGTTGCAAACCTAACGGTACATCTACGCCGTCATAAGCCATAATCGTGGCTTTGTGACCGTGAAAATGTACCGCAATTGGCGAACGCTGCAAATTTGCGATGTGCAACTTAATGCGCTCATTTTCACCCGCAATAATCATGGCATCCCGCAACGTATAGGGGAATGAATGCCCATTGAGTAAAAAATAATTTTCCGTTGAAGTCGTCATATTGTAATCACGACTCATGCGCTGACTAATTAAACGCGGGTCGTTAGCCTCTTGCGGAATTTTGGTTAATTGTTTATCGAGCGACTGATAATGCAAGTCGTATTCTTGGTCGTAATTTTTTTTAACATTGACAGCCGAATGACGCACCTTTCCAGCTCCAATATTAAAGGTTTGCACCCAATTATTCGGCGCATTTTCTTCCACGATAATCATGCCATTCAAACCCATCATAAAATGTTGAGCCGTTTGAACGTGACAGTGATAAAGCATCGTGCCAGCATGACGTGGTTGAATTTCATAAGTGTGTTGTTTGCCAGGGAAAACAGCGTGTTCTTCCATGCCATCGTTATCATGACCCGCAGCCGTCAGCCACGGATGATCGACACCGTGCAAATGTATCGTATGGGGTAAATAATGCGTATTTTCTAGCGTGATAAAAACTTTATCGCCTTGTTCGACACGAATCACGGGCGATGGCGCACGCAATAACGGATGGGCGACGCGAGAGTTAAAATTCTTGACCGCCATGCCCTGCATTTTCGGCGCAAAAACCCACAATGACGGTTGTAAACCTGGCGCGATATTATAAGTGTTCATCAAATAATCGCCGTCCGGACTAAAACCGTTTAACTCAACGACTTCTAATTTAATATGAATTTCATCGGGGTCTCCGTCACCATCCAAATCTTTACCCATAACCACCGCATCTTGCGCTAAATGACTTTCCATCAACGTCATCATCGAGACATTATTTGTCCCTTTAACCGCCGTCGCAATGGTGTAAGGATTATCTGGTTCACAAGCTGGTGCGGCGGCGATTTCAACACCCTCAATCGTTTGTGCATCGCGCCACTCAACGTGATCATTCGTGCAGGGTTTTTCGACATTCGCATTATCGGCATTACTGAAAACAGTAGCAGGTGGTTTTTCACGCGCGTGTTTTTCAATAACGGGCAACCATTGCGTAATTACAACAGCTAATGCAGCAATAATGACTAACAAACACAAAAAAAAATATTTTTTTAACATAGCCTCAGCAAATTTTAATTTTTCATAATGGGCGCGATTGTACACGGCAAATTCAAGTGGTACATTGAACCGAAAGTTATAGGTATTACTCGATGTCCAAGGTTTTGCCGCTGCCTTTTTTTGCACTGACGAGCAAATTTTGGCGCGTCAAACTCGCTGGAATCGTACGTTGTTGAACGGGCGTGGGTTTCTGAAAGCCATTTTTGTTTAAGGCTTCCTGTAATGCAGAATGCAAATTGAAACTCGAAAAATCCGATAATTCGGCGACGGTGGCGGGTGTTGAAGTGGTTTCTGTCATGGTGTGATTAAGTGAGGGTAAATTTGGAATAAAGCGGATATTGTAGGCGGTATTGCCCGCGAATTTTAATAATTGAACAAACTTAATTCGCGTGTGCCGTTTTCATCAATTCAATAATTTCTTCCAAACGCCCAATTTCTCTTTTTTGAAAATCAATCACTTCATCTTTATGGCTAACCGTCATTTGAAGTTTTTGGATTTCAAACGCGATTTCGGCGGATGAACCAATGACGTTACACCAGTTGTTTCCGTTATCACTAATCAAATAAACGTTTCTATCGTTAGCCATCAATTCAAATAGGTGAACATCAAACACTTTTGCAATTTGTTCTAATTTTGGAATATGAGAATTTGTTTCGCCACGTTCGATTTTGGAATAACCATTTACTGACATATTGAGTTTCTCCGCCATTTCTTCTTGTGACAAATTTTTGGACTCGCGCATTGAACGTATTTTTTCATGTATTTTCATAAATCCACACTAAAAGGGGGTATGTAACCACTGTTTGTTGATTGTAGCAGTTTAGACAAAAACTTAGAATTCAAGCTCAATTTTAAATTAGGTAAAGTTTATGAAAAAAGTAATTTTTATGGCATCAACCATGCTGACGATGGCATTCTCAGCGAATGCTGATCAGTTTTTGGAAGATCAACGGAATCGAATGCAACAGTATGAACAGCAGAATCGGCAGCAGCAGGCTCAGTTTGAGCAAAGAATGCAAAGTGATCGTCAGGATCGTCAGCAGCAGCAAATAGATCAGCAGCGGCGTGACATGGATTCGCAGCAACAGCGTAGTCGGTATTAACTGCGCTATGCGATTCAAACGATTTTAATTGTTTTGTTTCAGAAGGACGCAAAAAACGCGATTCTAAAAAGTCGCGTTTTTTTGTTTTTGCTTGATAATGGTGGGACACAAACAAGGGGAGGTTTTTATGATTGAAGTTGCATTATTAGAACAACACGTTAGCGCATTAGACGAGGATTCATTTTCTAAATTTTGTGCGTGGTTTCACGAATTTGAACAATCGCGTTGGGATAAAAAAATTGAAGTCGATTCAAACTCGGGAAAATTAGATTTTTTGATTGATGCCGCCCTTGCTGAACAATAAAAAAACGCGACCCTGAAAAGTCGCGTTTTTTATTGTGTGTTTGTCATTTTGAATTTCAAAAAAGCCACTGTCACAAATTTTAATTCGCCACAGCGGCTTTTTTGTTTGTAAGTTTTTTAATAATTAACCGGCTGGCGGAGCCAAAACTACGCGCGTGCCATTATTTTCTGCGGCACTTACTACGCCAGAATTTTCCATCTCTTCAATCATCGACGCGGCACGGTTGTAACCCACTTTGAAACGACGTTGCACACTTGAAATGGAGGCTTTGCGCGATTCCGTTACAAAACGCACCGCTTCATCATAAAGCGGATCGGAGTCTGAACCGCCGCCGTAAGTATTGCCACCGCCAAAATGATCGCTCGAATCTGCACTTTCTTGGAGAATTTCTTTCAAATAATTGCTCGGCCCTGTTTGCTTTAAAAATTCCACCACGCGATGCACTTCATGATCATCTACAAACGCGCCATGCGCTCGAATCGGAATGCTGGTTCCAGAAGGCAAAAATAACATATCGCCATTTCCCAACAACGTTTCCGCGCCACCTTGATCCAAAATCGTCCGCGAATCAATCCGCGATGAAACTTGAAACGAAATCCGTGTCGGCACGTTCGCTTTAATCAAACCCGTCAACACATCGACCGACGGACGTTGCGTTGCCAAAATTAAATGAATGCCTGCCGCCCGTGCTTTTTGCGCTAATCTAGCAATCAATTCTTCGACTTTTTTACCGACAATCATCATCATGTCTGCCAATTCGTCAATCACAATGACGATACTTGGCAATGTCGAAAGCGTTGGAAAATCCTCGTCGTCTTCGAGCGGATTTATCATTTGAAACAGAGGATCGCGAATGGTTTCACCGCGTTCTGCCGCATCTTCAATCACTTGATTAAAACCCGCTAAATTTCGTACACCCATTTTGGACATCAATTTATAACGGCGTTCCATTTCGCCAACCGCCCAGCGCAGCGCATTACTAGCTTCTTTCATATCGGTCACAACAGGTGTGAGCAAATGCGGAATGCCTTCGTAAACCGACAATTCCAACATTTTCGGGTCAATCATAATGAGGCGTACTTGTTCCGGCGTGGCTTTATAAAGCAAACTCAAAATCATGGTGTTAATCGCAACCGATTTACCCGAACCGGTGGTGCCAGCCACCAGCGCGTGCGGCATTTTGCCTAAGTCCGCGCAAATCGGAATGCCCGCAATATCTTTGCCCATCGCTAACGTCAGCATCGATTTCGATTTTTCAAACGCGACCGATTTAAACAATTCGCGTAACGTCACCATTTCGCGTTTTTGATTTGGAATTTCCAAACCGACGACCGGTTTACCTGGAATAATTTCGACAATTCGCACGCTCGTGACCGACAAAGAACGCGCCAAATCTTTTGATAAACTACTAATTCGACTGACTTTCACACCCGCCGCTAGTTGTAATTCAAAACGTGTAATCACAGGACCAGGATGAAAACCTACTACCGTGACGGTAACATTGAAATCCGCCAAAATATCTTCAACCAGTCGCGACATATTTTCTAAATCTTCCGTTGAATAACCGACTACTTGCGTGTCGATTTCGTCGAGTAAATCTAACGTAGGCAATTTATTTTTTTGGGGATATTGACTGGCTTTAAGTTTTTTTTCAGCTGGTTTTTTAACGACTTTTTGTTCTGTCACTTTTTCGGCGACTTTTTCAGCTTTTTCAAAAACTTCGTCTTTGACATGCTTGACGGTTTCGACCATTTTATCGAATTTTTTACTTAACGGTGTTTTAACGGGTTTGACAGATTTTTCGACTATGTCTAATTGCTCTGGCGCAGATTTCGTTTTGGGTTTTTTTACTGTTTTTTTTTCAGCCACTAGCTCGTCTTCGGCTTCAATTTCGTTAGATAATTCGTCAAATTCCACATCCGTGTCGTCAATTTCTGCAACGGGCGCGGATTTTATTTTGGTGGGAATTTTTTTACGGGCAAAAGGTTTTTCAGCGTCGCTGACTAATTGCAATGCGGGTTGTGGTGCGTGTTTGTGCAACACTTCGATAACGCCCTGATAAAGCGAACGACTTAAATCAAAACAGTGTTTACCGATAAAATCGAGAACCGCTAATAATGAAATTTCGGTGACCAAACGTAAACCGGCAAATAATATCACTAATAAAAAAAGCGTTGCGCCGGAATTACCAAATGCGATGGCTAAACTGGTACCGACTTCTTGTCCTAAAATACCGCCCGTATTACGCGGTAATTCAATGCCTGTGTGTAACAAATAAAAATTAAACAACGCATCGGCAGAAATAATCGTGACAATGGCACCAAGCCAATGCAGCGTCATGAGTGTGCGTGACTGCTCCAATCGCTTTTGACTGTAATTCAGATAACCTTGCCAAACAATAATAAATGGAAAAGTGTACGCACATAATCCAAAAAAACTAAGCATGAAATCAGCGAGCCACGCGCCAAATACACCGCCCGCATTTGAAATCGTTTGCACGGAACCGCTGTGCGTCCAACCCGCATCGTCGTTATTGAAGGTCAAAAGTGAAATCAAAAAAAATAATGCCCCGGCAATGACGCTTAATAATGCGACTTCGCGTAAACCTCGAAACTTTTTTTCTTCCATTACTGCTGACATAATTCGATACTCGTGGTTTAACATTTATTAGATAAAACATGATTATAGAATAATAATTGAATTATTCGAATTTCTTCGTCGTCATTGCGGGTGTTTTTGTTCAATGCGTTGATTTATTGCCATGGATTTTTCCGCCACACAGCGTACCTGTGCAGCGGAAATTTACGATTACATTTTTTCTGCATCGCCTAAATAACGATAAAGGATACTTTGCCAATTTGGCTGAGAAAGTTTGTTAAGTAACGCATGGTTAATTTGTTTTCGCATAGGACTGTTTAATGGTAGAGCGATAGCATAATTTTGTTTTTCAAAGGTAACAGGAAGCACACGAAGGACACCGTTAAATTCCGTATTGACAAGATATTGCAAGGTAGCAATGTCGTACACAACGGCACCCACTTTCTTTTGAGATAATGCTTCTAGGCTTTCTGAAGCGGTTTTATAACCCTCATAGTTTCTATTATTTTTGTTTAAATACTTTTCACTAGTAGAGTTTTTCACGGTTCCAACTTTTATTTTTGCTAAATCGTCGGGGCTATTTATTGCCGATTGTAACTTATTGACCGTGATGGAAGACGACATCGTAGCCGTAAACGTCGATATCATTAAGATTGCGGTGAACATCCAAAAAAGTGCGACTAATCGTCCGCCAAGAGTAATGGGATATTTATCGCCGTAGCCAATAGTTGTCATAGAAACTGCCGACCACCAAAAGCCACTTGCTACGCCTTTAACAACTCCGCCACCAAAATGATTTGGGTTTTTAGAGCGTTCAAATACCCAAACCAAGAAGCCAACGGAAAGAAGCATTAAGGCTAAATATAAAATAGTCTTTGCCACATCCCAAGATAATAGACTGGTTAAAAATGTAGAGCTACTGTACGAACTATCGGTTGATACAGCAATACCTAGTCCAGTGTGATAATAAGGCTGAGAAAAATCAAACTTTTCTTCTCTTTCCGGCGTGACTGATAATGCCGCAATTCCAATATCAACAGTGCCATCAGAAAGAGCGTTAATTAAGCCATTTAAATCATATTCCACAAATTCATAATTCAAATTCATATCTATGGCCAGTTCGCGCCACAAATCAATACTAATTCCGCTAAAAGTACCCTCGGGACTTTTAATGACAAATGGAGCGATTTGTTTTATGCCAATAGTTAATTTTTTTGCTGGTACATTGGAAGGTGCGGTGTTCTCTGCCGCAGATGCGAATGCAGCAACATGAGTTAGAAAAAAAACAGCTATTAAAAAAATTCGTAATTTCATCGTGATCTGCATTTTTCAATCCTCTTTGCCAATATAAAAAAGTTGCCGTCGACAATGGCATCATTACCAAAATCGCATTTCAATAAATTGTGTCTGTTGCCACCTGTTAAGGTATTCAAACTGATACTATTTTTAAGTTTTCTGTTGTGGTGATTCTATACGGATTGTAATTGAACTATCCAATTTGAACTAACAAAAACGTGCGGCAATAATTTCTTCCACTACAGATGAATCCGCTAGCGTCGAAATATCCCCTAAATTATCGAGTTCGTTGGCGGCAATTTTTCGCAAAATACGACGCATAATTTTTCCTGAGCGTGTTTTCGGCAAATTTGGCGACCATTGAATGACATCGATTGTGGCAATCGCACCAATTTCATTTCGTACTAATTGCACCAACTCTTTTTTCAATTCGTCCGAGGGTTTCGTGTCGTGTTTTAGCGAAACGAAAGCGTAAATGCCTTGCCCCTTTATCGCGTGCGGAAATCCTACCACCGCTGATTCAGCAACGTGTTCATGTAAATCGAGCGCGTCTTCAATTTCAGCTGTTCCCATTCGATGCCCAGAAACATTTAACACATCGTCCACCCGCCCGGTAATCCAATAATAACCATCGTCATCGCGTCGTGCGCCATCGCCAGTAAAATAATAATTCGGATAGAGTTTAAAATAAGTATCGATAAACCGCTGGTGATCGCCGTAAATTGTGCGAGCCATGCCAGGTGTTGGATAACGAATCGCTAAAACGCCTTCTGCGGCACCGTGTAAAACGTGTCCATCAACGTCTAAAATCACGGGTTGCACACCAAAAAAGGGACGAGTCGCCGAACCCGGTTTCAAATCCGTCGCGCCAATTAACGGCGTAATCAAAATACCGCCCGTTTCGGTTTGCCACCAAGTATCGACAATCGGACATTGATTATTGCCGACAACGTGATAATACCATTCCCACGCTTCCGAATTGATGGGTTCGCCAACGCTGCCCAACACCCGCAAACTCGTTCGTTCGGTGCGTGTGACAAATGCATCACCTTCCGCCATCAACGCGCGAATTGCAGTCGGGGCGGTGTAAAAAATGTTCACTTGATGTTTATCAATCACTTCCCAAAAACGTGAAGCCGTTGGATACATTGGCACGCCTTCGAACATCAGCGTGGTTGCGCCGTTGCAAAGTGGCGCGTAAACCACATATGAATGACCGGTAATCCAACCGACATCCGCAGTACACCAATAAACATCGCCGTCGTGATAATCAAAAATGGTCTTGTGCGTCATGGCGGCATACAGCAAATAACCGCCGGTTGTATGCAAAACGCCTTTCGGTTTTCCTGTTGAACCGGACGTGTACAAAATGAAAAGTGGATCTTCTGCATCCATCCATTCCGGTTCGCACACACTTGAAGCCGTTGCCATTTCGTCATGAAACCAAACATCCCGCCCGTTTTGCCAGTTGATTGGATTGGTCGTGTTTTGAACGACAACAACGGTTTTTACATTGGGACAATTTTCGAGAGCTTTATCCACGGTCGATTTCATCGGAATGATTTTGCCGCCGCGATAACCTTCGTCCGCACAAATCACATAACGACAATCACAATCTAAAATCCGTTCTTTCAACGATTCGGCAGAAAATCCGCCAAAAATAATCGAATGCACCGCGCCAATTCGCGTACACGCTAGCATTGCCACCGATACTTCAACAATCATCGGCATATAAATACACACGCGGTCGCCTTTTTGCACACCGTGATTTTTCAACACATTGGCGAATTTGCAAACTTGTTCATGAAGTTGCGCGTAAGTGAGTTTTTTATCGTTTTCAGGATTATCGCCTTCCCAAATAATCGCGGTTTGATTGGCTTTCGTGGCTAAATGTTTATCCAAACAATTCACGCTGACATTGAGTTTACCACCTTCAAACCAACGAATATACGCGGTTGAAAAATCGTAATCCAAAACTGTTTGCCACGGCGTGTGCCAATCTAAAAATTGCGTAGCTTGTTCCGCCCAAAAGGTTTCAGGATGCTGAATCGATTGTTGATAAAGTGCGTGATATTGCTCCACGTTGATGTGTGCGTGTTCTGCGATTTTGGGTTTGATGGGGTAAATTTTGTGGTCTGACATGAAAAATCCTAACGATGAGAGTGGTGGCGCGTAAAAAGACGATCAAAAAAGTTATGAATAATCAACGCCAATAAAATCAACGTGGTGCCGAT
Organism: uncultured Pseudomonadota bacterium; assembly: GCA_903870545.1. Classification (GTDB taxonomy): domain Bacteria; phylum Pseudomonadota; class Gammaproteobacteria; order Methylococcales; family Methylomonadaceae; genus UBA10906. The sequence goes on along the minus strand of CAIQDI010000013.1, from coordinate 82,258 downwards.
AATAATTTCTAACGTCATCGGTTCATTATTGGCACGATGTCCAAGCCAAAGCGCGAGAACCGGCGAAACTAAAGTCACCAGTGAAACTTGCGTGGCGGAACGTTGCGATAATAAATAGTAATACAGCATGAAACCAACCGGCGTGGCGATAATACCTAAATATAAAACTGACAGAAAACTGGTAAGTGAAAATTGCATGGGAATGTGTGCGTCGAACGCTCCCCACGTCGCAAAATAAAAGGGCATGGAAAACAACAATCCGCCGGTCACTTGAGTAAGCGCAGGTAATTGTGAACGAATACGTTTAATAGCAATGGCACTGAGGGCTTGCAACGAAATAGAAATTAACACGCCGATAATGCCCAATATGGCGTTTGAGCCGACGTGTTCAGCCGAGCCAAACATAATGCCTAAACCGATAATGCCGATTAAATACGACAGCACTTTCCCGGTGGTTAAACTACGTTCATGTAACCAAATCGCAGCAAATAACGCGGTGACTAACGGCGTTAAACCACTAATCACCGAAATCCAACCGGACGGAATAAATTGTGCCGCCCAATAAACAACCGACATCGCACCGTAAATTTGTAACGCCACGGCGGCGTAAGTTAAACAAGCAATTCGGGAAAAAGGCAGGCGTTTTTGAAAGAGATTCAACAATAAAATCATGCACAGCGTTCCAATCGCCATGCGTGATGTCACGCTCGATAACACGCCTAATCCGCCAACGCTCCATTTAATCGCTAACGGGGTCGTCGCCCACAATAAAACCATTCCCAAATAAGCCAGCAAGACACGCATTATTTTATATTTTTTGTGGGCGACGTTTTTTAGACGACTTGAGCCGTAGGCGAGACACCGACCATGGTCAGTCCCATATCCTGAAGCATCGCTACGTCTAACGGTGAAATCGTTCTGACTTCACCTTTCCCGAACGAATCTGACATTAAATCATTAGCAATTGCAACGTGATAATAAGCCGAGCCATCACCCGCGTTCGCCGAATCTAATGGCACGGGATTATTCCCGTTGGCAGCTTCAGCATGACTGCCGGTGAACACCGGTAAATTATTTTGCGTTACAACCAACGCATCGTAAGGGGTTGTTAAACCGCCGGTGGTTTCGAGATTGCCCGTAAATGCCAAACCATGCAAAATTTCATGCGTCAAAATGCTGGTTAAATCATATTCGCTGGCGGCAGGCGTACCGTCAAATGACATTTGGTCAAGATTGGCGAGGTTGATATATAACGTTGCGTCAAACGTTCCAGCGTTGGTATTGGTGCCAGAAGTTGAATCAGCAAGAAACGCAGTCGTTTGAGTCTCGCCATTTTGATTAGTTGTGCTAATCATCGTGGCATTGGCTTCCGCTAAGGTTGTCGGCGTAGTTCGCTCTGTTAAAACTTGAAGATTAAAAGGCGTTTTTGAACTGACATATTGCCCGATATTATCCAAAGCCGTTTTAACATTCGCTTCCACATTCGCCAGATTACTGCCCAAGTTAGCGTGACTGAAATCCACCGAATACGGAAGATTTGTGCCACCCGAAATCGTGGTGGGTGTTGCGGGCGCGTTCGGGTCAGTGACAATTACGCCCCATGAATTCCAATGCCCGAATGTACCAGTAATTTCCCACGACGCGCTTAACGACTTATCGGCAAATTGAATTTGCGTGCCGGTTGAAGCCTTATTCACGCTAATCAACGCGACATCATCGCCACTTTTGTCAGAAATAACCACCGTTCCACCTGCGACATTGTAGGAATAATCACCGGAATTTCCATTCAATACGACCGTTTCAACTGCACTAGAAACCGCCACACCGGTTACACCTTGCGCCAGCGTGATTTTTTCTTGTCCTGAATTGCCATAAACCTGCAAATCATTGGTGGTGGCGGTAAAACTTTGGTTTTTATCTAATTGAATTTGAGATAAATTAAAAACACCGTTCCCCAAGCTATCCAGCGAGAGTGTTCCCACGGCGTTAGAAAAATTTAACGATTCGTTATGATTACCAACAACGCTAAGTGTCGCTAAATTGCCTGCCGCTGAATTGATAACCAACGTACCTTGCGACGAAACCAATGCACTCGGATCGAATTTAATGCCGCTTAATGTGACCGATTCCACGGTGGAATCGATTTTAACGCCACTGACATTTTGAGCGACCGTGATTTTTTCCGAACCCGTGTTACCGTGAATGCTGAGACCGTTTGTTTTAACGGTGTAAGACTGGTTAACGCCGACATTGACATCGGTGCCAGTCGCCGTCGTAGGTGCATTTTTTTTGTGCGAAAACGAGCCGAAATTAAACAACGAGTTGAAGTCAAACATTGAATTAAATAATGAATTGAAATCGTAATTGTTAAACATAAATAACTCCATTTAAAAATTATAGTGATAATACCAACTGTGAAAAAAGCATCTTCCGCAATGCCTTCATGGCTAATTTAGCGATAAGCATACCAATTTTAAAATAAAATTATCTCCTTGAAAAATATAATCTTTTAAAAGTGGCATTCAAATAAATGTTAAAAAAATGGTGGCTAAAACGCTGAGGATGGTTGATTTAAACCAAAGATTGCTCACACTGGTAATCCAAGTATGAGCAATTTCGCCGACTAAAATTAACGCACTGCGCCAATCTTCGACGCTTCGGAAACTTCAACCAAGCCGCCGGTTTTTACGTCGTAAATATAGCCGTAAACCGGAATATCCGAAGGCACGAGCGGATGATTTTTAATGCGCGTGACATCTTCCACAACGCTTGCGGCTAAATCACTAATCGTCAACCACGCAATGTGTTTCGCTTCGTGTGAACCGCCACCTTCACAACAATCATGCCAACCGGTTGCATCGACAGAAGCCGTTTTTAAGCTGCTTGCTAACAAATTACGCATAATTTCGTCAGTAAACGTTTCCATTCCACAATCGGTGTGATGAATGACAAACCATTCTTTCGTGCCGAGCAATTTATACGAAATGACTAAAGATCGAATGGCATCATCGCTCGCGCGTCCACCCGCATTACGAATAACGTGTGCATCACCTTCGCTCAAACCAGCATATTTCGCGGGATCTAATCGTGCATCCATACACGTTAAAATCGCAAACTGACGCGCGGGTGGCATGACTAAATCACCTTTATTAAAATTGGCGAAATACTCGCGATTAGCAAGTAATACTTCATTAACTATTTTCGACATAAAAATCCTCACTATTAAAATTAAAAAATACTTTCCGCGCCCTTCGTCGTAACGCTAAAAAGTGACGATAGTGTAACAGGTGTCAGGGCTATTTTTAAAACGCACAGAATTGTCAATCAATGAATGTAAGTTATAATACAGCTTATACAAATTGCGTGGTTTTTGCGTAGTGTTTTCAAATTACTTTTTACAATTTTTAGGTGAAGCATAATATGGCAGATTTTATCATTGGACGGCAGCAAATTCTGGACAGCAAGCTGAACATTTATGCTTACGAGCTGTTATTTCGCGGACAAGGCTTGAATCTTGAAGACAGAGACGAAGCTACTCAGGCGACGAATCAAATTATCACCGATGCCATTATTGAAATTGGTATTAACAATATTGTCGATGAACATAAAGCCTTCATCAATTTTACAACGCAAAATATTTTGGAAAAAACACCCTTATTTTTGCCAAAAGATCGCGTTGTTATTGAGGTGCTGGAAAATGTGAAAATTGACTTGCGTGTGATTAACAACTTGCGTGAAATGTCTCAGCAAGGTTATTTGATTGCACTCGATGATTTTGTGTTTACGGAAGAGTGGAAACCATTAGTTGAATTTACTGACATTATTAAATTAGATGTACTGGAAATGGGCGAGGCGAATGTGCGTGAAGCTATTGCTCAACTCAAACCCTACAATTTAAAAATTTTGGCGGAAAAAGTTGAAACGCATAGTGAATATGAATATCTGCGTGAATTGGGTTGTGATTACTTTCAAGGTTTCTTTTTTAGTAAGCCGAACTTAGTTTCGGGAAAGCGTATCGGCGTAAATCAATTAGCAGCCGTGCGCTTGTTGACAACAATCAACAATCCTAATGTTGAATTTGAGACACTGACGAGAGTGATTTCGGAAGATGTGGGTTTGAGTTATAAATTGTTACATTATATCAATTCAGCCTTTTTTTCGATTCCCACAAAGATTGAATCTATCAATCAAGCTATTACTTATTTAGGCATGAATGAGTTAAAACGATGGATTAACATTTTAATGTTGTCGTCATTGTCTGATAAACCGGTTGTCGTCATGCAAAATGCGTTAATTCGCGGAAAAATGTGTGAATTGTTGGCAAAAATTGCAGGGCAAAAAACAGGAAACTTTTTTTTGATTGGAATGTTATCTTCGTTAGACAGTATTTTGGACATCACATTAAAAGATGCACTGGATCAATTGCCGTTAAACGACGATATTATTGAAGCAATTTTGGAACACAATGGCTTAGGCGGCGAGGCATTGGGTTGTGTACTCAGTTATGAACATTGGAATACCGGCGAAATTACGTTTAATAAGGTAGATCAATCAACCATTGGTGATGTCTATATTGAAAGCATCAATTGGGCAAATAAGGTGATGAGCCACATGTGAGGGTTTAAACCAGAAAAGCGGTGCAGTAATTGAATTACTGCACCGCTTTTTTATGTCAGTAAATTTAAGCGTACGATCAGTCAGTTCAAAGTAGCGTTAAAGAATTGCGCTGTCGTACCGATAAATTTTACAAAAAAAAATTTCACTCACTGGATAATTCACGATTATGTTTTTAAAAAATTTACCAATTAGGCACAAGCTGTTATCAATGCTGATTTTACCGCTGCTCAGTGTCATTATTCTGAGCGGAATAATCATTTTTGATCGTGTGAATCAGGTGAGCGAATCTAACCAACTAATTAAAGATTCAGAATTTTTCGCTGAAATTGGCGCGACTGTTCACAACTTGCAAAAAGAACGTGGCGCATCGGTCGCATTTGTCAGTAGTAAAGGGGCGAAAATGAGCGATAAATTGTCGGAATTACGAACTACCAGTGATACCAGTATTCAAATTTTATCGAGCAGTATCAACACACGAGTTGCCAATGATTCGATTAAAAGTACCTTAGATACGCTAGCCAAACTGCAAAATTTGCGTCAAAAAGCCACCGAATTTCAAATAGATGGATTAGTTTGCGCTGCACAATATACTAGTATTATTCAATCACTTTTAGAACTCACAAACATCGTTGCGAAATCTACACACAATGTAGAAATTATGCGTGGTGCAAATACTTATTCAGCATATTTGAATATGAAAGAACGAGCTGGACGTGAACGGGCAATTTTAGCGGGAATCTTTGCCATCGATAAAATGGACTTGCCGCATTTATTAAAACTGTCAGAAAATTTAGGCGAATATAACGTTAGCTTTAGCCAATTTATACAAATTGCCACACCGAAACAAAATAATTTTCATAAAGAAACCGTAACAGGAAAATCCATTATTGAAGTTGATGCCATGCGTAAACATGCGATGGAATCTGATTTGAACACGTCATTAGGTGTGGATAATGCGTATTGGTTTGAGATGGCAACGGCGCGAATCAATCTAATGAAAACCGTCGAAGATAAATTAGTAGGTGATTTATTACAAAGTGCGAAAAAAATTCAATTCGCAGCAATCACCACGTTAACCATCATTTCTGTCATCACATTATTGGTTATTCTGCTGACGTTTATTTTGATTTCTTCTGTAGCGCGGGCGATTGCGAATCCATTGGATTTATTGAAAACGACCTTGATGGATGTTAATCAAACCGGCGATTATTCCAAAAAATTAGATTATCAATCAAATGATGAAATTGGTGAAACAGCGGTTGCATTTAATACCATGATGTCTACCTTACAAATGGCGTTAGTGAATGTAAATGCCGTCATGAAGGCGTTATCTGAAGGTGAATTAAATATGCGTGTTACGGTGAATGTTAACGGGGATTTGGCGAGGTTGAAAAATAGTGTAAATGAAACCGTTCAGGAGCTTGCAACCACGATGTTTGCTTTAAATGACGTAACGGATTCGTTTTATAATGTTGATTTTTCTAAAGTTATCGTTGCAAATGTGAAAGGTGCGTATAAACAAATGTTTGATCAGGCTATTCAATCTCAAAACGCCCTGCATGAAATGTTAAGTGATATTGGGCAAGTCATGAAGCACATTGCAATAGGCGATTTAAAGCATCGTGTCATTGCAGAGGGACGTGGCGAATTGCTGTCATTAAAAAATAATATCAATAACACGTTAAGAGCATTAGAAAGTTTAAATGAAATTGTGCGTGTCGCGGAATCTCTGGCGCGGGGTGATTTAACGCAATCTATTCCGACGAATTATCCTGGGATTTTTGGCGATGTGACCACGAGTATGAATAATACCGCGACGAATCTTAAACGGTTGATTGGCGAAATACATAATGCAGCAGATGTAATCAATAATGCCGCGAAAGAAATTGCAGCGGGAAATAATGATTTGTCGCATCGAACCGAGGAACAAGCGGCGAGTTTAGAAGAAACCGCTGCAAGCATGGAACAATTAACGCAAACAGTACAACAAAATAACAGTCATGCGAAAGATGCTAATCGCATGGCAAATGAAGCGGCAACTATCGCGACGCGCGGCGTTGATGTCATCAATTCTGTCGTGACAACAATGGACGATATTAACCATTCGTCACATCGGATTGTTGATATTATTTCTGTGATTGACGATATTGCATTTCAAACAAATATCTTGGCGTTAAACGCCGCCGTTGAAGCGGCTCGAGCGGGCGAATTAGGCAAAGGCTTTGCTGTTGTGGCAACAGAAGTTCGTAATTTAGCACAGCGTTCAGCCGTCGCGGCAGATGAAATTAAGCGTTTAATTGGTGATTCGGTTGAGCGTGTTTCAGGCGGCAGTAAACAAGTTGCAGAGGCGGGGCAAACGATGTCTGAAATTGTGAATTCCATTCGGAGCGTATCAGAAATAATTTCTGAAATTACGGCGGCTTCGGCTGAACAAACGGCGGGAATTGGGCAAGTTAATCAAGCGATTCGACAAATGGACGATGTGACACAGCAAAACGCAGCACTAGTTGAACAAGCGGCTGCCGCTGCGGAATCATTGGAAGAGCAAACCTATGATTTATCAATCGTATTAAAAAGTTTTAAGGTTTAGTTTGAACCGCAAATTACATCAATTGAATTTTTTCAGTGTTTATTTCAATAAGCAAACGCATCGGCAGAAATGTCTTTGAGTGACGCACCTTGTAAATAGGCAGCTCTTTTTGAATGTAAAACCATTTCTGGTTGACCACACAAATACACGCGCCACCCATTCAATTTTGGAAATTTCTCCAGCGCGATTTGATTGGCTCGCCCTTGTGTATATTTTTCAGAAATGTCCGAACCTGATAAACACGGCGTGTAATGAAAATTAGGATATTGTTGAGTTAATGCAATTAACTTTTTTTCTAAATATAAACCTGACGCATCACGGCTACCGTGAAATAAATGAATTTCGCCTTGATGTTTATGTGAAAGCGCATCTCGAATAATCCCGTATAACGGCGCAAGCCCAGTTCCTGTTCCAATAAGCAATAACGGCTGTTCCGTTTGTCTTTCAACATAATGACAATTTCCTTGCGCGTGTGAAAAACTCAACGACATTCCAATTTCTAATTCGTCCGCAACCCAACGGCTAAATTGTCCGTTCCGCAAAATGCGAATATGAAATTCTAATTCGTGTTCACCGTTGTGAATGTTAGCAATCGAATAACTACGAATTACACCATCATCACGCCGCAAATTGACAAATTGTCCTGCAAAAAAAGCGAGTGGTTCTTTCGATTTTAATTTTAGAAAAATAACGTTCGTCGATAAATTTTTCTTTTCGATAACTTCAGCTTCGAGCCACACACTTTCGGTGTTTGGCAATGTAATCGTCATATCCTTTTCTGGTTTGCATAAACACGCCAAAAAATAATTTTGTTTTTGTTGCGGGTCTTTTAATCCAACTTGCGATTTTTCAGGTGGAGCATTATCAAGACTACGCATTAAACATGATTGACAAACGCCCGCTTTGCAACCATAAGGCACTTGCACGTTATTTCGCAATAACGTGTGTAAAACGGTTTCAGCGTTTTCAGTTTCAAAAGTTTGTTCGTCAAATTTAATGCGTGTCATAAGTTTTTGCGCCTGATTTATTTGCCTAAAACATCGTTGCGAGTGGTTTGAGCAATCGTATCTACTTGATCAATCAAATTTTGTGGCACATTTAACTCTGCCAATGTCGCCAATAAATTTTCCATCACCGCATCAAAATGGCTATCGTCCAAACCCATTTTGACAAATTTTGCGTGACCGTCGCGCATGTCTTTGCCGCTGTAATTCGCGGGACCCCCGAAAGCCATAGTTAAAAACGCTTTTTGTTTAGCCGCTTGCGTGTCCATATCAACGTTGTCGAAAAAACGATTGATGCGGTAATCCGCTAAAACTTTGCGGTAAAAAATATCAACCGCCGCATTCACCGCCGCTTCCCCGCCAAGTTGTTCAAATAAAGTTAAATCTGTTGTGGTTCCAGTCATCATTGCCTAAACTCCAATTTTTATTGTTATTGTTCGGGCTAAATCGCCCGAAAGCAGTTTAGAACAACAAAGTAACTTATACAATTAAATATATTCGGCTATTTTCAATGAGGTAGCCCTATAGTTTGACGTTTTAAGAGAAGAAGCGTGGTTTGCGTCTTTTTTTGGCTAAATTCATTTCATTTCAAATGCTGGTTTGTCGTATTGGCGATTGCCAATTGAATCCGTTGGCAAAATTTTATCGCCTTCAATTCGATAACTTTGTTTGTCGTAACGTCGATTGCCAATTGAATCAGTTTCGTAAATTCGCCCTTCGTCTGTGACGGTAAAAGACGGTTTGTCGTATTGACGATTGCCAATTGAATCCGTTGAATAAATGCGTTTATCAGCGGCTTGCGCGGATAAAGTGAAAATCATTAGGCTGGTGAAAAGTGTGAATTTCATGAAGTTCCTGTTGCTATTCATTTAGCGATTAAAAAAATAAACTCTCGATTGGGTTTTTCAGCTTCTCTCAGCCATTCATTTGTCCATTTCATTTCAGCCATAACATTTTTTTTATAATTCATTTCAATGGTTTTGATAACTTTACCGTGACGCTTGAGAATCGTGTTTAATTCATTTGCCGTCGCCTTACCACCCGAACTGTAAGACAGCGCAACGTATTTTGCATTTACCGATTCAATCAGCTTGTCGATGGCTTTCACGGCGACAAATTCGTCATTTTCACGTCTAAAATCTTCAAAAACCGAATTGACCACTTTATCTGAACAATCCGCTCGTCGATTTGCCGCACCAAAAACGGTGGGTTTATCGTTTAAAATAATCGTCGTCCATAAATGGTAATAACTCGCGTAACGCACTCGTGATGGCGGCATTTTTTCATTGTTGGAACCATAAGGCGGGTCAAAATAAGCCAAATCAATCACCGTATTTTCTAGCGCGTCGAAAACATTGCCTTTCAAAACGTGATTATTTTTTTCATTTACCCACACATTTGGGACTTTTAATTTCATGTTTTTATATGAACGAGGCGACCAATCTTTCAAATATGAAACATGATGCCCAAGCGAACTATCCACTTCGTCCATCGCCAAAATTAAACTGGTTAATGCAACGGCTTTGTCAACTTCGGACAAGTTTAAGGTGTCGATTTCGTCACGAATCGCATCTAATTTTTGCGTATTATGGCTTTGCCAAATCCGCTTAGAACCATCGAGTTGAATGGCTGAACCGTTAAAATCCAAACCACCATAATTTTCTGTAAACCAACCGCTATAACCGTTCACCACGTTCAAATGATTGATGATTTCCCAATAATAACTGGGCGACTGTTTATTTTTTAAATAACACTGCCCAAAAACATAACTCCATTCGGAAATATCATTGCTAATTACACTGAAACCACAGCGTGCAAAGGCTTGTGAAACGCGCGTTGTTCCAGCAAATCCGTCAAACACCGTTTTGACTTCGATACCTTCCAAAAGCGAAAGAATGTAAGGAATCAGTTTTAATTTTGAACCCGCATATTTCACGCCTTGCGTGTTGGGATTGTCGATAATCGCGTTATTGAATAACGATAACGTTTGATTACCCATGAACGCCACTTTCTTGTTTTAGTCTTAAAATATCCTGTTTGATTTCGGCAAGCGCAATTTCGTGACCTTTTGAACTTGAAATAAGCGCGTGCGAAAAAAGGTGAACTAAAATGTGACTGTGTGAATAATCAATCCAACCGTTGGTAACGCTATTGAAATAAGGAAGTGCATTTTTAGTATTTGTCCAAAGTCCACGTTGAAGCGCGTTTGCATTTGCACCGCCATATCGAACTTCGCAAATGTATCGATTATCTTTGTCGAAAAATCGATAAACAGGATGTTTGCGTCCAGAGCCTTCGCTTTCTTTTTTAATTGCGACGTTTGTGAAATCTTTGTACGCTTCTTTGCTCAAAATGTTTTCCAGGGAATTTTTGATTGAAAGGGTTTCAAGTATAAACCACACCAATTGAAAATAGCTGGGTAAATAAATTGCACTTGCTACTTGAATTCGCCGTATACAATCGCGCCTCGCTATCACTTAACTTTGGCTGATAACCTCGTGTTCTCAAGGGGCAATTTTTTGTTAAAGCATCGTAGTTGTCTACTACACAGCAAGACATAAATGATAAAGTTTTCCGCTGGCATGATTGTTCTCCCATGGTCATTCTTTGGAAAAAGAACTTTACAGGAGTAATTTCATGACTTCAAATCGTCTTTTTTTGAAAGTTGAGCATCGCGTACCGAAAATAATTTGTAACCCAGCCAATTTTTTATATTTCAAAAAGTCCTATAGCTTTCCGTCCTTACGTCACAATAAGTTTGGCTGGGTCAAAGTAACCGAATTTACTTTTATTTTCAATTGGTTATTCTAACCACGTCATTGCCCATTGACTGGCTTGTTTAGGTTGTTTTTCTGTCCACAAAATTAAGGCATTATTTTCGCTGGCAACAATACGCGGGTGCGTTGAATTTGTGCTATTTGCCGATAAACGACGTGGCGTTGTCCACGTTGTACCTTTATCAGTCGATTCGGCGAAAAAAATTCCTGTTCCATCCTTGCTCATTTCGTCCCAAACGACAATAACGCGATTTTCTAAAACGACAATGTCGCTGTGCGTAGCATTTTTGCTAATTTTCACGGGCGAATTCGTCACTGAATTCACCGTGTATAAACCCGATTTCGATGCTTCGCCTGTCCAAATGCTGGCGTAAAAATCATTATTTTCATCGAATGCAATGCCGCCACCAACATGCGGGCAACCATCAAAATGCCAATCAAATTCGCCGACTGTTTTTTTGCTTTGCCAATTTTGACCATTATCGTTGGAACTCAGCAACGTCATATCACGCGGATTCATATCACGATAAAGTACATGAAGTTCGTTATTTGGCGACACGGCAAGCGTATTCCAACAGCATGAACAACTTGAATCATCCAGTTTGGAAGGTAGTTGCCAGTTTTCACCGTTATCCATCGACCGCGCATAACGCAAACTCTGATAACCATTTTCTTCGGGATCGGCTAGCCAAACGGCGTGAAAATTTCCTTTTTTATCGGCAATTAAATCCGCGTGCGATTGATCGCCAGCATTATCGACAGCGGGATTTTTGCCCGTTTGCCACGTTTTTCCAGCATCGTGCGAATACACACTTATTAACGCGCCACTGTTTGGAATTTCGCCTTGCGTTTGCCAAATCGCAACGACATTTTGTCGATTTGCGGCAAGCTGAACATCATTGCCGCGAGCCGCTAGAACAGGGGCGAACGTATTTTCAACATCAACGGGCGACGACCAATGTTTGCCATAATCGTTCGATTGTAAATAACGCACGGTTTGCGTTTTATCGTGTTCAGATTTCAAACCCGAAAGCAGCGCGTGCAAGGTTTCACCTTCTTTATAAACATCGAAACTGCTGATTTCCAATAAACCCACTGATGTTTTTGGATAAAACGTTGTCGCCAAAGTGGCTGGCGTAATGACTGTTGTGCAACTCGCTAATAACAGTAACGCGCTGGCAGGAAAAATCGTTTTCATGGTAAGCCCATAAACAAATAGTGAATTTCGTGGGGTTCATTATAATAGTTGCTGGTCAATTTACCGTGAACATTTAGAGGTCAAGCCATGAATAATAAAAATAAAATAGTGCTAATTGCTGCATTTCTAATAGTGAAAAACGTGTCAGCAAATGAAATGAAAAATTTTGAAGGGATTCGGTTTGTCAAAATCGAAGCGGGTTGTTTTCAAATGGGACAAGATAAACAAACGGATTTGAACGACAAAGAGAAGCAAACAACCGCAAACGAAGTGCCGCAGCATAAAGTGTGCATCGATAAACCGTTTTATTTAGGCGAGGCAGAAATTACCCAAAAACAATGGGAAGATGTAATGAGTAGCAATCCAAGCAAATTCAAAGGAATGTATCGCCCTGTTGAAAAAGTGACTTGGAATGACACGCAAACGTTTATTGAAAAGTTAAATGACCGTGCAAAAGGTGATTTTTATCGTTTGCCGACCGAAGCCGAATGGGAATTTGCCGCACGAGCTGGAACGACAACGGTTTATTCGTTTGGCGATGATGCCAAAACCATTCGAGATTATGCATGGTTTGGCAACGAAGGTTATGGCGGTGACACGCACGAAGTCGGGCAGAAAAAACCAAATGCGTGGGGCTTAGTCGATATGCACGGTAATGTGTGGGAATGGGTGCAAGATTGGTATGACCCAAATTATTACAAAAACAGTCTGGAAACGAATCCTAAAGGTGCAGAAGCTGGACAATATAAAGTTTATCGTGGTGGAAGTTGGGTGGCGAAAGCACCACTTTTACGTTCGGCAACTCGTTACAGCGGTTTGCCCAGCACACGCTCCGGTGATATAGGTTTTCGTTTGGTGCGTGATATTAAATAATCGCGCAAACTGCGACAAATTGCCGCGTGACAAAGTGTCGCGCGACAATTTGCCACATTTTCAAATTTAAAATCTACGATTAAACTGTTGCCAACTTGTGAGTTTATCGATTCACAGGCTCAAACATTCCAACTTTTAATCGAGAACGTAAAATGAAAAAATTGAGCAAAAACAAAATTATTATCGCGGCGGCTATTTCTGCATTGACAGCCATTGTTGCATTTCAACAAGTGAGCATTGCCGATTCAAAATCCGATGAAGCCAAAAGTGTGGGTTGGTACACCGCTAATATCAAAGCCGCACAAGCTAAAAACAATGAATGTCGCGGCGAGTCCGGTAACGCCGAATTACAAGCAACACCTGATTGTGTTCATGCGTTAGATGCGTTACAAATTAGTTTTAAATAAAAAATTGATGTAAGAATGAAAAAAGGCGCGATATTTTGCGCCTTTTTTATTGCTTAAAAACTGGTCGATAACGTCATTCTAAAACTCAACGGTTCGACCGGATGAAAGTGAATATCTTGGTTGCCGCCTGCTGGACAATCCGTATCGGTTTTTAAACAAGAGCCATAGTAATAATCAATGCCGCTGTCTTTTCTGCCCAACAAATTAAACACTTCGGCTTGTAACTTCCAATGTTTGTTAAATTCATAACCCATCATCGCAGAAAGCATCACCGTTTCTTTTGAACGCACGCTGTTATCTTCAATCAACGCACGAGGGCCAAAATAACGCAATCGTGGCCCACCATAAAATCCGCCAAACACATCATGAAACGTTGCACCCGATGCAATCACGGTTTCAACTGAGCCAGGAATATAACTTCCTTCTGCTGGATGACCTTGAAAACGCGCTTTTGAAAAACTTAAATCGGCATCAAACGTGAGCCAATCGTTGGGCGAATAATAATTCGCCGATTCAATGCCATAACGACGACTTGGATGACTGGCTTCCGTTGTTCCCGTATCACCGACAAATAATAATTCTGAATCAATATCGAGCCACCAAATCGCCAATGTGCTATTTAAACCTTTAATCCAATCGCTACGCATCCCGACTTCTGCACCGTAAGTACGCGACAATGGCACCGCAGGTTTAATCGGATTTCCATCGGCATCAGTTGAGCTGCCTGTTTTTGGATCAACGTTTGTATTTACCCCGCGCCCGTCGTTACTGTGAAAACCTAAACCTCCGTTTAAATAAAATTCAGTTTCTGCCCACGGCCCAAATACCATACCCAATTTTGGACTGACTAACCCATCGTAGACCGTGCCTTCGTTTGCGGCTTGATTACTTTTAGAAACATTAAAACGATAACCATCAAAACGTAATCCTAAATCGGTCTTGAACCAATTTGTCCACATCGTTTTGTTATCAAAATACGGACTTAAACTGCTCACCCAAACCGTATCTTTTCGCGTTATGTCTAATACTTGTTGTGCCTTGGTTTTCAACAAAGCGTTATTAATATTATCGTTACGGAATTGCAAACCGAACGTACTTTCAGAATCAAATCGCCCTAATTTATGAAAAATCGTGTGCGTCGCTTTAGAACCTGTGACAAATCGCTCGTCAGGTTGACCAAATTGGTCGCCATTAACAGGGTCGTCCATGAAATAAGTGAAGTTAGAATATAAATTCAGCGACGTGTACAAACCATACGCCATGATTTGCGTTTTACTGTTTTTGTCTTGGCGATGCCATTCACCTGTCACACTGTAACGGTCGCTACGTCCGCCGTCGGTGGGATCAACGTTACCAAAACGCCCAATTGAACCATCCGCCACAGCTCGCTTCGGAATTTGGTCAGTCGAATTCCAATCCGCCGCCATTGCCATTCCGGTGACGCTAAAACCGCTGTTTCCGTGTTCTTCGCTGTATTTCAACACGCCGTTAAATTTTAAATACTCGTTGCTGACTTGCCAAGGTCCGCCGTTGTGAACCGTTTCGCCCGCATACGCTAAATTCCCATCCCCGATTTTTTGCGAACCCATCACTAAACCACGGTAATAATCAAAACTGCCGCCCGTAAATTTAACGGTGTGTTCGGGCAAGTCGTTAAAATAATGAATGTTTGCCGCGCCTGCGCTCGAAAAATCGCCATTTTCGGCGTAATAATTTCCTTTTTGATAATCCATCGATTTAATCATTTCAGGAATTAAAAAGTTGGTGTCCATCCAGCCTTGACCGTGTGAATGCGACCCCAAATTCACTGGCACGCCATCAACTTGCGTTAAAAAATCTGTGCCGTGATCTAAATTAAAACCGCGCAAATAATACTGGCTGGCTTTGCCTTCGCCGCTGTGTTGGCTTGAAATCAAACCTGGAACGGTTTCTAAAATTTCACTTGGGCGCGTGACGGGACGATATTTTAATTGTTCTTGTCCGACGGTTCCTTGCGATGCGCTGCCAGCAATACCAACTAAAGACTCGGCACGACCTTCGGCAGTTGTTTTAATAACCATTTCGTCAAGTTCAACCACTTTATCGGCTTTTTCTTTTTGTGTTTTTTTAGCCGTTTCAGGTTCGCTATATTCAGCGTGTGCAAAAGCCGAAAAACTCGCTGCAATTGCGAACGATAACAGCGTCAATTTAAATTTCATGAATTTCTCCTTTTACAAAATCGTCCGTTCAATTAACCAATAACCACCCGCCAAACACACAAATACTGATGAAACTGGCACAAAGTATTTTTCAATTAGTGGTTTTGTGTGCAACCACCAAATAATCGGCAGTGAAATTGACGTGACGATTAACTGTCCCGTTTCAACCCCTAAATTGAACGAAAATAACGGCACTAAAATCCCCGTTTCGATGCTGGTGATGTTCATTTCTTGCAAAATCGCCGCAAAGCCGAAACCGTGAATTAACCCAAAAGCAAACGTCAGATATTTCCTGCCTTTGGGTTCTTTGCGAATCAGATTTTCTGCGCCGACGTAAACGATTGACGCGGCAATTAACGGTTCAACAATCGTGCTAGGAATCGTGACCAAATTCATGCCTGCGAGTGCGAGCGTAATCGAATGGGCAATGGTGAAAAACGTAATGATGCCGAATGCAGACCAAAATCGATGCGTCACAATTAACAACGCAAACAAAAACAGCAAATGGTCGTAGCCGGTCAAAATGTGTTCAACGCCTAAAACAAAAAAATCTTTGAACATTGACGATTTTTCGCCAGCCGCTAAATTTAATTCGATGACGTTATCTTGTTGCGTGAGCATTTTTTCGCTGAGGTTTTTACCCGTCGCGTCTTTAATCGTGACAACTTGTTTATGACCTTCAGGCAATTTATTCAAAAACAACAACTGCATTTTTAAACTGGTTGCGGCGGGTTGGTAATGAAACAAAAGATGCGCGTTGTTTTGCGCGTCAAAGGTGACGTTGGCAATTTCAAACGGTTTCACGTTTTCATTGTTTAGCGTGATTTCCAATTCCTTAGAAATTAACGCCGCAATTTCGGGTTTTGACGCTTCACGTTCAGAAGCGGTAACTTCTGCGTCGCCATCTTTATCCATTGGCGCGAAAGATTCTGTATCTTGCAAGGCAAATGTGATTGAAATATCAACGCCTTTTTCGTTCAAAACCATTTCGGCAGAACTTAAACCAGCGTCATGCGTGAAGCCGATTTGTGTGTAAAAAAGCACGAATAAAAAGCTAATTAACTTCATTGCTCAATACTCACAAACGCGATTTTAGAAATGCCCGCATGTTGCACCGTCGCCATGACTTCGGCAACTTTTGCATAAACCACCGCTTGGTCAGCGTACAAATGCACACCGATTTCGGCATCTTTGGTAAATTCGGATTTCAACGCCGTTTCCAGTGTTGCCAAATCTGAAATCGGATTTTTATTCAGCGTGATTCCACCTTGCACGTCAATGCCAAGTTGCAATGGTTGCTGTTTCGTATCAGCAATGGTTTCAGTCGTTTTAGGTAATTTTACTTGCACGGATTGCGTCAACAATGGCGCGGTCACGAGCAAAATAATCACCAATACCAACATTACGTCCACCAACGGCGTGACGTTGATTTCGCTCATTGCGCTTTCTTCGTCGGCTTGGGGTTTGAATGCCATAAAAACCTCCTAATTCGTTGGTAAATCAGCGACGAGCAAGAAATGCGCGACAAAACTTTCTAATTGTTGACGTTGTGATTTCACGCGACGCAAAAAGAAGTTGTACGCCAACACCGCAGGCACCGCGACAGCGATACCGATTGCGGTTGCAACGAGCGCGTCACCGATTGGTCCCGCGACAACGTCTAAACTGGTTGAACCGCTCGCCGTAATATCGTGCATCGCGTGCATAATTCCCATCACCGTTCCGAACAAACCTACAAACGGCGCGGTGCTGCCGATACTCGCCAACAAGGTCAAACCGCTTTCAAGCGTATGTTGCTCTTTTTGCAATTGTCCGCGCAAAGTGTGTTCAAGTAATTCATTGGGATTACCTGCATATTTGAAACTTTTGCCGCGCAAACGTTGATATTCGTCCAGCCAAAATAAGCCTTCATACGCCAAATGCGCTTGCGTGCCTTTGAAGATTTCGTCAGGTAAACGACGGGCGTGTTCGATATTTTGCGTGTTCCAAAATGCTTCGTTAAACACGTTGTTTTGACGATTGTTCGACATGAATTGCCAAATTTTGTAAAAAATCATGGTCCACGTCAGCACTGAAAAAATCATCAGCGTATAAAACGTCGCGTCGATAACGTAATGGGTCATTGATTCGGTCATTTTTGTTTCCTTTATTTGGGTGGTTGAAATTTAATTGTTTTGTTGCCTTTGAAACTCACGGCTTTTCCGTTCACGATTTTTGGCTCGAATTCCATTTCCATTAAACTTTCTTTAACTTCAGAAAGTACGTCGTCATCAAACATATCAGCAGGTTCAGCGTTTTTAACGGTAGCGTTTTGCACTTTGCCATCTTCAGCAATCGTAAATGTGAACGAAACAGAACCCGCAAAATTACGTCGTGCATAACGGCGTTGCAAACGTTTTTCGATGCTGTCGCAGTTTTCGCACGTTCCACCTGAACTTGCGCTACTTTCATTACTTTCCGATGTTGTTTCAGTAGGTTTGCTAACCGCTTTCGCAACGGTTTGAACTGGCGCAGCTGGCGTGAAAGTGGGCGCAGCTTCAAATTTTGGAATGCTGACTTCGGCATTTTCTGAGACTGTTGTTAAAATTTTCGGTTGTAAAACAGGTTTGGGTGGCGTGATTTGTTTCACCGGTACGGGTTTTACAATCGGTTTTGGTTTCACAATTTCCTTTTTTACCACAGGTTTTGCTACGAGCAGCGGAGGTGGCGGCTCTTTAATGATGGGTTTTGGTGGTTCAGGTTTTGGTAATGTCACCATTGCAATTTCCATAATCACGGGCGATTTTTTAGGCGCGTCTTTTGATGAAGTCAGTAAATGAAACGTTAATACACCATGCAAAGTCACAACTAACACGAATAAAAGCGTTGCGATTTGGCGTGGTTTTTTACATTTATTGTTTCGGGCTGCAAAAACAAAATCGCTTGAAGATGTCATATTTATTGCTGTCATAAAATTATTTTAGAAATTTTGGGCGCACGAAAATAACCACCTAAAAATAGTGGATTGAGTAGATTAAATTTGGAAGGTTGAGGCACGGAAAAAATTGAGAGATAACGCGGGTTTTTGAAACAATAAGCAAGGAATTTTGAACAAAAAATAGAATCATGTCGTTGTTTTATATAAAAAACGTAGCAAACAAATTGTGAAACACTGAAAACGAGTAATAACGCACACAAAACGAAATACGTTTTTGCGAATGTGAAAAAATGAAAAATGGATTTCAGCGGCAACGATAAATTGAGCCATTGCGGCGAATAATTTATTAGCGGTGGTTTTTCAATCGATTTTGTTTCAATTTGTTGAATATCGTTTTGTACAATTTGTGAGTAATTCGTGACAACTATTTTTGCTGATTCCGTTGGAACTATCACGTTTAACGCTTGTGCAATAAAAAAGGTAATGGAGAAAAAAATGACTTTCGCCACTAAAATTCCGGCACCGTGTAATAAAAGCGTGGCTACCATAAAACCCAGCGTGTAAGAAATTAAACTGGCGGATGCTGAAATTTCTTGCCCGTGGGCGTAACCGTGAAAAAAAGCAAAAAATGCTACGATTAACACGTTAATTTTGGTGTCGAAACGAATCTTACGAATTATTAACACGCTAAAAACTAAGCAGGATAATAGAATCAAAACTTCCGCACTCGGAACGGCTAAGTATTTTGCCGCGCCCGAAAATCCGCCCAAACTCATCACGCTGACAAATGTTAGTGGTAGCAACCAAAACGCTTTGCCCCGTAATTGTGCTGCCCAAATACCCACTGCCAACATCGTCACCAAATGATCCCATCCATCCAGTGGATGTGAAAACCCGCTAGTTAAATCAACCATTTTTATATCGGTTAACCGCCCATAAAACCACGCTATCGCGAGCAACAATAGAGCGGTAGACAGTAATAATCGTTTTATAAAGGTTGTTTTTAATGGCATGAAAAAATGAGATAGCTCGTTAAAGTTTGAAATGTGGGCATTCTACGCGGCTTTTTGGGTTTATCCAATTGTAGATAACACCGATAAACCTTGAATCAACGCTTTTTTTTCTGTGGTGGTTGCGTATAATGCCAACTTCTTTACCTAGTTTAAAAGTAGGTTAAAGAAAAAACCACGTCTTTTCACATTTAAGGAACCCAATGAATATTTTTAAAAAAATCGTCTTATCAACTGCTATTGTTGCTGCATTTGCAGCGGTTTCAGCTCCTGCGTTCGCAGCTGAAGAACACAAAGACAAAAATGCGGAAGTAAAATTAGCCGCGACTAATACTGCTGCAAAAATTGAAGAAGCTGTGACGATTGCTGAAAAAGGCGATAAAGCAGCATTCATCACTGCAGTTTCTGAAGCACGTCAATTACAAAAAGAATTCCGTTATGAACAAACGGAACGTTTACGTCAAAAATTAAATGACAAATTGAGTGCGGCTCGTGAAGCTGCAACGCAAGACAATATGTCAGAAGCAGTGATTGCGATTAAAGCGGCTTCTGTTTATGTAAAAGAAATGAGAGAAATTTACGACGCAGCGCACAAATAAGCCTGTTTCAAAAAATCTTTAAAACATTACGCCGCGCCAATTTTTTAAATTGATGCGGCGTAACCATATCGACGATATTTAAGTGTAATGATTGCCTATCGCACCTTTTTTACTCTCGTCTTCAAACTGCCGAACACGTTTTTGGGCATCAAATAATCGTGCAAAATTCTCAACCTTCGTACTACCATTTGCCAATTTCATGGTGACTCGATAAACAATTACGCCATTTGATTCACAGACTTTTTCTATCGTTGCGGGCATACCTTCTCCAAATTTTTATTTAATGCTTTCACCAGCCAAATTTTGCTGCATGAATGAAACAACCTTTGTTTCATCCATAAAGTTACCATAAGCTAATGATAATTTCACATAAGATGCTTCAATTGTCATATTCCAAAGCATCGTCGCGCCACTATTTACTAATTCCAGTGTTGATTGATAAGCGTCATTTGATTTAAAAATAGGCGCAAGATAAATCGCCACATTGTGCATTTGACAGCGTGTTATAAACGTTAATAATGAACGATTTTTGCCCCATTCCAGTGTCGTACAAGCCGTGCCAGAATGATACAAATCGTGTAAAACGGCATCAACATTTGTTAAATCAAAATAATCGTAATTCAATGCAGGATACGGTTTAATCATTAAAATTCGTTCTGAAAATTGGGGTTTGAGAGCAGCGTTAAAAAGGGTTTTCGGAACTAAATTCACATTTTCCACGCTAAAAAAATTACTGCTCAATTGCGGTGAACACGTCAATCGTGCCGCAGAATGTAATGTCACAAATTCTTCCGACGGATTTCGATAAGGCACAAAAACACCGGTTAAATTTTCAGTCGTCATTTTTTCAATCGCAAAACTAAAATTATCCAAGCCATTCGCGTTTATATTGCTCAATGGAAATTGGCTTGAAACGAGAAAAATCGGCACGTTCAGCGCGTGAAAATAAAACGCTAATGCCGCCGACGTGTACGCTAACGTGTCTGTTCCATGCGTGACAATAATACCGTCGTAGTTTTCTGGAGTCGCGTTTTCAATCGTAGTAATTAACGTTGTCCACACTTTCGGGGAAAGATTTTCGCTCAGAATTTGATACGGTTGCAACGTCGTAAACGTCACATCAGCATTCGGATAGCGTTGTTTAAATTGCGTTAATAACAGAAAAGACGTGTTTTCGTCGGTGTTAATTGCGCCATTATGAATGCTTGAACCAATCGTGCCGCCCGTCAATATCACTAGAATTTTTTTCATTATCATTACCTTTTTTGCATTAAAATTAGCCATTCTTAAAGCATAACAAGCGTTGTATCAAATTGAAAATATCACTTATTGTCGCCATGTCGGCAAACCGCGTTATCGGACGTAATAACAAAATGCCGTGGCATTTATCCGCTGATTTAAAACGTTTTCGCGCCATTACGATGAACGCGCCGATTTTAATGGGGCGCAAAACGTTTGAATCGATTGGCAAACCGTTAATTGGGCGCACCAATATGATTTTAAGTCATAATTTGGGTTATCAGCCCGAAGGGTGTTTAGTTTTTAATTCGCTTGAAACGGCGTTAAATGCCGCGCAAAATGTGAGCGAAGAATTATTTATTATCGGTGGCTCGACACTTTATGAAATGGCGTTGCCGTTGGCGGAGCGACTTTATTTAACCGACATTCAAGCCGAATTTGAAGGTGACACCTTTTTTCCTGAGATTGATTTTAATGATTGGAATGAAATAGCGTGTGAGCGCGTGACGGACGATGAAAATGTTGATTTTACTTACCAGTTTTTAACGTTGGAGAAACGTGAATGTTGAATAATTTAAGTGTGTTAGCTATAACGGGTGACGATGCCGCCGCGTTTTTACAAGGTCAAACAACCTGCGATGTAAACGAAATTAACGAGAATAAAACGGGTTGTGGCGCGTTTTGTAATGCAAAAGGGCGCGTCATTTCAACGTTTATTTTGCTTAAAGCTGAAAAGGGGTTTTTGTTGGTGTTGCCAAAATCACTTTTGCCTACGATTCAAGAACGCTTACAACGTTATAAATTACGCGCCAAAGTTGAAATCACTGAAACTGATTTACCCGCGTTTGATTTGCCTGAAAATATGCCGTGGCTTTGCCCTGAAACCAGCGAACAGTTTATTCCGCAATGGCTGAATTTAGACACGTTAGGCGGAATCAGTTTCACTAAAGGTTGTTACACCGGACAGGAAATTGTGGCGCGGACGCATTATTTGGGCGAAGTGAAACGGCGTTTGTTTATGGCGCGTTGTGAAACGGAATTGGAAATTGCGCCGAATTGTTCAATTCTTGATGAAAGTAGCGCGACGGTTGGTAATGTTTTAGTCGCGCAAAACGGTTTGGTTCAATGTGTATTGCACGTCGAAGCACAAAACTCAGCGTTGCGATTAAATCTGCCAACGCAAGATATTTTAACTCTCGTGGGGATTTTATGAACGACGCGGCTGCCTTACGTTTTCGGCGACTGGGAATGTTGACGATTTGCGCGGTTTATTTGGTGATTTTAGCGGGTGGCATTGTGAGGGCTTCGGGCGCGGGAATGGGTTGTCCCGATTGGCCCACTTGTTTTGGGCAATGGATTCCACCGACTTCAGAAGCGCAATTGCCGGCAAATTATCACGAAATTTACGCTCAACGGGGTTATGAAAATACGCAATTTAATCCGATTAAAACGTGGACGGAATACACCAATCGGTTGGTTGGCGTGACGATTGGTTTTTTGATTTTCTTAACAGCGTGGTCATCGCGAATTTATTTAAAGACTGACAAACCTGTTTTTTATTTAGCGATAACGGCATTTTTATTGGTTGGATTTCAAGGCTGGCTTGGCTCAACGGTAGTTTCCAGCAATTTAAATCCGCTTAAAATTACCATTCACATGATTGTCGCGCTCATGATTGTCGCTCTGTTGATTTATACGATTACGCGCTCGCAACGTGATTCATTCGTGCCGATTGATTTAGTGAATTTGCCGCCAAAATTTAAAACAGTTTTGCTGGTTGTCATCGGCATGACGTTGGTGCAAATCGTGATGGGAACTCAAGTGCGTCAGGCGGTGGATTTTATTTCGCACGAACTGGTTTCAGTTGATCGGCAATTTTGGCGCGACGATTTTCCGATTATTTTTTATGTGCATCGGTCGTTTTCGTCGCTGATTTTATTTACTAATGCGTGGCTGGTGTGGCAACTTCGGAAAAATGTGGCAAAAAATCACCCGTTAGTTCGTGCTGGATTTTTGCTATTTGGGTTGATTGTGACCGCGATTTTAGCGGGCGTGAGTTTGGATCGTTTGGGAATGCCACCGGTCGCACAACCGATTCATTTATTGATGGCGAATTTGATTTTGGGAACGCAATTTTTTATGTGGATGGCGTTACGTTATAGCTCGCAAAAAATCGCAGTTTAAACATGGCAAATTTCAATATGCACCTTTCGATTGCCGCCAGCAGTAGCAGCATCTTGGCGGTGTTGGGCGTAAATTTAAACGTGATGGATTTCTCGCACGCACCGTGGTTAATTTTTCTCGGGATTGTGGGCGGAATGTTGCCGGATGTGGATGCGGTGAATTCTAAACCGGTCAGATTATTGTTTAACGTGCTGGCATTATTGTCAGCAACCGCCGTTTTATCAGCGTTAAAAAATTACGTCGCCGCATATCAGGCGTTATTGTTGGCGGGTGGGATTTATTGGCTCACCCGATTTTTAGTTTTAGCCTCAATTAAACGATTTACCGTGCATCGCGGCATTTTTCATTCGGTTTTAGCATTGATATTTTTTGCCTTATTGATGGTTTGTGTCAGTCATTATGCGTTTAAACAAACAACAAATTATGCGTGGTTAAACGGATTTTTTCTGGGATTTGGTTTTTTGGTGCATTTGCTATTGGATGAAATGTACAGCGTTGATTTGTCGAATCGTCGCATGAAAAAATCTTTCGGCACCGCATTAAAACTGTTCAATTATAAGAATATTCCGTCGTCGGCGTTAATGTCCTTGTTGACGATTTTTTTGTATTGGGCAACGCCATCACTGTCAGTATTATTAAGCGCAGGTTCACACAGTTTGGATTTTTTGCCGTTTTGATTTCACAAAATTGTGCTGTTTAAAGTTAAGACGGAACCTGTTTTTATTGCTAAAATGGCTCAATTTTTTTAATTATCCCTTTGTTTATTGAGTTTTTATTTTAATGAAAATCCGCGCTCTTGTTAGTTTTTTAGTCTTAATTTTTCTGTATCAACCCAGCTTTGCGACTGTTTATAATTTACCCGCTACTAAACACGAAACGGTGGTGGCGGAATATCCCAATGAAATTGCCGTCACACGCGCTGATCAAAATGAGACCTTGCTCGATGTGGCGCGACGCTTTTCATTGGGGCAAGTTGAAATTATTCGTTTGAATCAAGAGTTAGATCGCTGGTTAATCAAAAAAAATCAAGTGATTACGCTGCCGAATAAGCGCATTTTGCCTGATTCGCCGCACGATGGCATTACGTTAAACATCGCCGAATATCGCATGTATTTTTATCCTGAAAATGGCTCGAAAGTGTATTCGTTCGCGCACGGCGTGGGGCGACAAGATTGGAAAACACCACTCGGCAAAACGACCATTCAAAAGAAAGTAAAAGATCCCGTTTGGCGACCACCGGAATCGATTCGTCGTGAACACGCCGCCAATGGTGATCCGTTGCCGGAAGTTGTGCCAGCAGGCATTCATAATCCGCTTGGAGCTTACGCGCTGTATTTGAATTTGCCCGGTGATTATCGAATTCACGGCACCGATATTGATAAAATTTTTGGTATCGGAATGCAAATTACGCACGGTTGTGTGCGAATGTATCCTGAAGATATTGACCAACTTTATCATTTGGTAAGCGAAGGAACACCGGTTTATATTGTAAAACAACCGATAAAAGTAGGTTGGCTCGATAACGTGCTTTACGTCGAATCGCATCCGGATTTAGAAGGCGAAGAAACCACGTTAGATCAACGTTTAGCAAGTGCAGCAGCGTTGATTCAAAAAGCCAATAACAACGAATTACCCGAATTTAATCAACCAGCTTTGCAAGAAGCATTGGAAAAACAAGATGGTAATCCAACTGCTATTTACGAGCGCGTTATTTCACCCGAAGAAGCCGCTGCCGAAGCCTTAGCTACGCAAGAAAAAACTGAAATCCCCGTCATTTCACCGATTAAAGCAATTGCGCCAGTGGTAAAAAAAGTGGAAGTGAAAGCACCAAAACTTATGCCAAAAACAAAAGTCGTTGTGACAAAAAAACCAGCGATTTCGACAAAAGCCAAAGTCATTAAAGCGGTAAAACCTGCTACTAAACCTGCGTCAACCGGTTATTATCACGGTTAATGATTTTTTAAACTCTCACACTTAAAATTTTTCTATGAAAAAAATCCTGATTTCAGACAAGCTCGCCGCCGACGGCATTAACTATTTAAAAGAACAAGCGGACATTCAAATTCACTTTGAAGTGGGTTTAAGCGAAGATGAATTGTGTGCAAAAATCGGCGATTTCGACGCGCTGTTAATTCGCAGCGATACCGTCGTCACATCCAAAGTGTTGCAAGCGGCGAAACATTTAAAATTGATTGGTCGCGCGGGAATTGGTGTGGATAACGTGGATATTCCCGCCGCAACTGAAATGGGCGTAATCGTTATGAATACGCCTGATGCCAATGCCACGACCACCGCAGAATTAGCGATTGCTCACATGATGTCGTTGAGTCGTCATTTGCCGATGGCGGATAAATCGGTACGCGAAGGAAAATGGGAACGCTCAAAATTAACCGGTTCAGAAATAGCGCGTAAAACGTTGGGAATCGTGGGTTTTGGCACAATTGGGCGTTTGGTTTCACAACGTGCGGCAGGTTTACAAATGCACGTTATCGCGTTCGACCCGTTTGTTGCGCCTGAAATTTATGCTGATTTGGGCGTGGAATCGGTGAGTTTGGACGAGTTAATTTTGCGTTCTGATTATGTGACGTTGCATTGTCCGTTAATTGAAAAAACGAAAAATATTATTAACGCCGCACAACTCGAAAAAATGAAACCGACAGCGATGCTGATTAACTGCGCTCGCGGTGGTTTGATTGACGAAGCGGCACTTTATGAAGCGTTAAAAACGAAACAAATTGCGGGTGCGGCGTTGGATGTTTATGAAAATGAACCGCCAACAAATTCGCCGTTGTTTGAATTAGATAATATCGTTTTCACACCGCATTTAGGCGCATCGACAAATGAAGCGCAATTAGCGGTCAGTGTTGAAATTGCTCAACAAGCGGTGACATTTTTACGCACCGGCGAGGCTGTGAATGCGTTAAACTTGCCGCGCGTTTCGGCAGAAGAATTGAAAAAATCTAACGATTATATGAATCTCGCCACGCAATTGGGCAAAGTATTGGCGGGTTTAAGCACACAGCCGCTGACGAAATTGGAAGTCGCTTTATTCGGTAAAGCGGTAGAAGTTGCGTCACGTCCTGTTTTGGTTGCAGCATTGGTTGGTGTTTTAAGTGGGCAAGTTTCAACGCCTGTGAATCGTGTTAACGCTGAAAATATCGCGAAACGTCAAGGTTTAGCATTGGTTGAATTGGTTTCTGAAGAAACGTTAGATTATGTGTCGTTAATTAAATTAACGGGTTACAGCGCGAATAGTTCGATTACATTATCGGGTGTTTTGTTGGGCGGTCGGCACCCTCGTTTGGTTTCGATTAACGAGATGGACATCGAAGTGGTACCAGAAGGCACGTTGTTGGTCACGCGCCACGAAGACAAACCGGGTGTGATTTCGGCAATTAGTACGATATTAGGCGAAGCGGCGATTAACATTTCCAGAATGCAAGTCAGTACCGCCGACAATCAACAGCAAGCAATCGCGGTGATTAGCATTCCAGAGCCATTGAGCGCGGATTTGTTGGCGCAAATTGGCGCGATTTCTGCCGTGAATCAAGCGACGCAAATCACGTTATGAGTTTCGACATCGTCTGTTTTGATTGCGATAGCACGTTAAGCAAAATCGAAGGCATCGACGAACTGGCGCGGCGCATTGGTTTGGGTGACAAACTCGCCAAACTCACCGACGCGGCAATGAATGGCGAAGTCGCGTTAGAAGAAATTTACGGTAAACGTTTAGACTTAATTAAACCGAATCGTGCCGCGATTGAGTGGTTGGCAGAATTTTATATTGCTGAATTAGTTGAGGGCGTTTTAGAGGTTTTCGCCGAACTCGCCAAACACAATAAAACTATTCACATCATCAGCGGTGGTTTGTTGCCTGCTATTTTGCCATTAGCGAAACTTTTAAACGTTCCCATTGAAAATGTTCACGCGGTTGACATGTATTTTGCGGAAAATGGCGATTATTTAGGTTATGAAATCGAATCGCCGTTGGCGAAAAATGGCGGCAAAGCGGCGGTTATAAAATCGTTACAATCGACAAACACGTTCATGATTGGCGACGGAAAAACCGATTTAGAAGCCCAACAAGCTGGCGCGAAAGTTATTGGTTTTGGTGGTGTGGTAAATCGAAAATTAGTGCGTGAACAAGCCGATTTTTTTGTGGCTGACAAAAATTTAACAGCGGTTTTACCGTATATATTTAAAAAAATTTAGAGAGTAAATAGCATGGCTGGTCACAGTAAATGGGCAAACATTAAACATCGTAAAGCGGGACAAGATGCGTTACGCGGCAAGATTTTCACCAAAATTTTGCGTGAAATTACCGTTGCAGTAAAAACGAGTGGCATCGATCCAGCGAGTAACGCGGCGTTACGTTCGGCGGTGGATAAAGCGTTGGGGGCAAATATGCGCCGCGACACCATCGATACCGCCATCAAAAAAGCGTCGGGAACATTGGAAGGCGTGCATTATGAAGCCATTCGTTATGAAGGTTACGGCGCAGGCGGCGTAGCGGTTATCGTCGATTGCTTGACTGATAACAAACAACGCACCGTTGGCGAAGTCCGTCATGCGTTCAGCAAATCGGGCGGAAATTTAGGCACAGACGGTTCGGTCGCTTATATGTTCAGCACCATTGGCATCATTAGTTACGGTGCAGAAACGGATGAAGATGCGTTGATGGAAGCTGCGATTGAAGCGGGCGCGGACGATGTTGTGACAAATGAAGACGGCTCGAAAGATGTTATGACGACGCTTGAAAATTATTTGAACGTTAAAGAAGCGTTGGTCGCGGCAGGTTTTACGCCAGAAAGTTCTGAAATTACCATGCAAGCGGCGACCAATGCCGAATTAGACGCTGAAAATGCCGAAAAAATGATATTGCTCATTGAGCGTTTAGAAGATTTGGACGACGTGCAAAACGTTTATTCAAATGGCGACATTAGCGACGAAATTATGGCGACGATGGGTTGAAAATTCTCGGCATCGATCCAGGTTCGCGCTTGACCGGTTACGGTATTATTGAAATCGTGCCGAACGGTTATCGATATATTGCGAGTGGCGCGTTGAAAATTCAAGCTGATGATTTCCCGCGCAAACTCAAACAAGTTTTCGATGGCATTTTGCAACTGGTCGAAATGTATCAGCCCGAACAAATGGCAATCGAACAAGTTTTTATGAGCAAAAATGCCGATTCTGCGTTGAAATTGGGACAAGCGCGTGGCGCAGCGATTTGTGCGGTGCAAACGCACGATATTCCTGTTTTTGAATATGCCGCGCGGCAAGTCAAACAAGCGATTGTTGGCAAAGGAAGCGCGGATAAATTACAAGTTCAGCACATGGTCAAACTGTTGTTAAACATTCAGGGTAATTTACAAATCGACGCGAGCGACGCGCTGGGAATTGCGATTTGTCACGCGCATTTCGCTCAAACCGCGCAACGTCTACAAACGGGAATGAAAACATGATTGGATTTTTACGCGGCAAAATTGCTTTGAAAGTTCCACCGCTGATTGTTTTAGACGTAAATGGCGTAGGTTATGAAATCGAAGCTCCGATGACGGTGTTTTACGATTTGCCCGAAATTGGCGCGGAAATTACCTTGCAAACGCATTTAGTCGTTCGTGAAGACGCGCACAGTTTGTTTGGTTTTGCGACTGAAGCCGATAAAACGATGTTTAAAACACTTATTAAAATTAGCGGCGTGGGCGCAAAATTAGCGTTGGTGATTTTATCGGGTCAAAGCGCGGAGCAATTTCAAACGTGTATTCAAAACAACGACATCACCGCGTTGGTTAAATTGCCTGGTGTGGGCAAAAAAACCGCTGAACGTTTGGTGATGGAATTGCGTGATAAATTGCCAAAATCTGACGACGCGCCACAACTTGCAAACGTTGGAAATTTGAGTAATGCGCGAGCTGAAGCGATTAGCGCGTTGTGTTCGTTGGGATATAAACCGCTCGATGCCAGCCGCATGGTTTCTGCGATTCAACCTGAAGGCAAAACGTGTGAAACGATTATTCGTTTGGCATTGCAAAGTGCCGCGAAATGATTGAAGAAGACCGTTTAATTACTGCGAATGCGGGTCAAGGCGAAGAAGGACACGACCGTGCGATGCGTCCAAAACGTTTGGCGGATTATGTCGGACAAGAAGAATGCCGCACGCAAATGGCAATTTTTATTGAAGCGACGTTGGCGCGAAAAGAAGCTCTCGACCACACGTTAATTTTCGGGCCGCCAGGTTTGGGAAAAACGACGTTAGCGTTAATTATTGCGAATGAAATGGGCGTGAATTTACGTCAAACCGCCGCGCCAATTTTAGAAAAAGCGGGAGATTTAGCGGCATTGCTGACGAATTTAGAAAAACACGATGTACTTTTTATCGATGAAATTCACCGTTTAAGTCCCGCCGTTGAAGAAATTTTATATCCTGCGATGGAAGATTATCAGCTAGATTTGATGATTGGTGAAGGTGCGTCGGCGCGGTCGATTAAAATTGATTTACCACCTTTTACGTTGATTGGCGCAACGACTCGCGCAGGTTTGTTGACTTCGCCTTTGCGCGATAGATTCGGAATTGTGCAACGCTTGGTTTTTTACACGGTCGAAGAATTAACGCATATCGTCACCCGTTCGGCGCAGGTTTTAAAAATGGGCATCGAACCAAAAGGCGCAATCGAAATCGCCAAACGTTCACGCGGCACGCCTCGCATCGCAAACCGATTATTACGGCGCGTGCGGGATTTCGCACAAGTCAAAAGCAACGGCATCATCACCGAACACGTTGCGGCGGAAGCCTTAACCATGTTAAAAGTGGACGGCAACGGCTTTGATAGTTTGGACAGAAAATTTTTATTAACGTTGATTGAAAATTTCTCTGGCGGGCCTGTCGGTTTAGACACGATGGCGGCGGCAATTAGCGAAGAACGCGGCACGATTGAAGATGTTTTAGAACCGTATTTGTTGCAACAAGGTTTTATTATGCGAACCCCACGCGGACGAGTTGCCACGGCGGCAGCTTATTTGCATTTTGGTTTAACAGCCCCAAAAGTTGCAGCGAATGTTGATTTATTTACATCCTGAAAAATTATTGAGATAAAAATATGAACAAGAACATTCGTATAGTGTTGGCGATATGTGTAGCTATACTCGCGTATCAGTATTTTAGTGGTTATTTCATCGCGTCAAAAAGATGCGGTGAAAAAAGTGTGAATAAACTTACTTTGGCTTTTGATATAGCTGATATAGAACGCTCACCTTTAGGAAGTATTGCGTTAAGCGCATATAGAACAAAAATAAATCAATGCTATGACTTGTCTAGTTAGCAGTAAAAGACAGACGCTATTGATTTGGCTTTGTGGGTTTTGATTTTTTGGGAGTGATTTATGGAAAAAATTTTTTCAGAGTTAAGTGTTAGTGTTGGCGAATTGAAACGGAATTTTAGCGGTGTAATCAAACAAGCTGACGACGAAGCCGTTGCGATTTTGAATCACAATCGCCCCGAAGCCTATTTATTATCGGCGCGACATTACGAACAGCTTTTGTCGTATGTGGAAGATTTAGAAGACGAAAAATTAGTCCGTGAACGTTCCAACGGCGTTTTTATTGAGGTCAATATCGATGACTTATAAATTGCGTTTTCAAGAATTGGCGTTGGCAGAATGGGAAAAACTCGACGCAACAATTCGTGAACGTTTTAAGTCAAAATTACAGGAACGCTTGCAAAATCCGCGTGTGCCGATGGCAGCACTTTCGGGAATGCCGAATTGCTACAAAATTAAATTACGGAGTTTAGGCTATCGTTTAATTTACAAAGTGGAAGATGACATTGTTTTTGTGTCGGTTATTGCAATCGGCAAGCGTGAAAAAGACAAGGTTTATAAATTAGCGAAGTCGCGTTTGCAGTAATTTCACATTTTTGTTTTGGTGATTTAATTCATGAAAGCGTCTTTTGTTTTACCCGTTAGAATTTATTACGAAGACACCGACGCAGGCGGCGTGGTGTATCATTCAAATTATTTAAACTTTTTTGAACGCGCTCGAACCGAAATGTTGCGTGATTTAGGTTTTGAACAAAATGAATTACGCGAACAAAGTGGCGTTATTTTTGCTGTAAGAACGATGCAAATTGACTATTTACGTCCCGCGAAATTCAACGATTTAGTACATGTTAGTGCGACGATTTCACAATTGAAAAAAGCCAGTTTAACCTTTGAACAAACCATAAAGTGTGGCGAGATGATGCTTTGCACTTGTAGCTGTCGGATTGTTTGCCTCAACGCTGACAATTTGAAACCGACCGCTATTCCTGATTTTTTATTTGACGCATTTTTAACTAAAAACAATGAACACTGATTTATCGATTTTCCATTTAGTCACCGAAGCCAGCTTTGTCGTGCAGTTTGTGATGTTAATTTTATTCACGGCATCGTTGGTGTCATGGACATTTATTTTTTCCAAACGCAAAGAACTCAATCGTTCCATCGAAATTACCGACGAATTTGAAGAACAATTTTGGTCAGGCGTTTCGTTATCGGAACTTTATCGCAAACTCGCGGCGAAGGATTTTGAACCCGAAGGCATCGAAAAAATCTTTTTAGCAGGTTATAAAGAATTTTCTCGAATGCGTTTAAGCGGCAATGTCGAACCCGCAGTGCAAGTCGAAAGCGCACAGCGTGTGATGCGAATTGAATTATTGCGTGAACTTGACCGATTAGATGAACATTTGGCATTTTTAGCAACGGTCGGTTCAACCAGTCCTTACGTTGGTTTATTCGGCACAGTTTGGGGGATTATGAATTCATTTATGGGATTAGGAAACGTCAAACAAGCGACACTGGCAACCGTCGCGCCTGGGATTGCCGAAGCGTTGATTGCCACCGCGATTGGTTTATTTGCCGCGATTCCAGCCGTTGTTGCGTACAACCGTTTTTCAACTCGTTTGGATAGATTAACGGGACGTTATGAATTATTCGTTGAAGAATTCATCGTGTTATTACAAAGACAGGCGCACAGTAAATGAATGTAAATAACAAAAAAGCGGGTCGTCGTCGCCCGATGGCAGAAATTAACGTGGTGCCGTATATCGACGTAACGTTGGTGTTATTGATTATTTTCATGATTACCACGCCAATGTTGCAATCGGGCGTGGAAGTGGATTTGCCCAGAGCGCAAGCTGCGATGATTGATCAAAAAGACGATACGCCGCCGTTTATTATTTCGATTCAAAACGCAGACGGGGCGGGCAAGTATTTTATTAACGTCGGCAATGGCGAAGATGAACCGGTTACGCTGGAAGAAATTTATCCGCGTATTGATGCTGTTTTGAAAAATAAACCGACCACGCAGATTCTGATTAACGCTGACAAAAATATCGATTACGGCACAGTTGTCGTCACGATGGCAGCGTTGAAAAAAGCCGGCGTGCCGACGGTTGGTTTAATGACTAAATCTGATGATTAACGGCTTCGATGTCTAATCAAAAATTTTCAAAACCATTTTTATTGGCATTAGCGTTTCATTTAACGCTTTTAGCGTTGTTTGCGCTAAGTGCGCTGTATAAACCTGCGCCGCCACCGCCACCGCCCGAACCTGAAATTATTCACGCGACCATGGTTGAGTTAAACGCGCCAGTCGTAAAACCAGTGCCGCCTGTTGAAAAACCTGAGCCTTTGCCAGAACCCAAGTCGATTCCCGTTATTGAAGAGCCTAAAAAAATAGAACCACCAGAGCCTGTTGAATCGCCAAAACCGAAAGAAGATTTAGCAGCAAAACAAGCGGCAGCAGTTGCGAAAGCGGAAGCTGACGCAAAAAAATCAGCCATTCGTGAAGAAGCTAAAAAAGTTGAAACTGAAAAAGCGGAAGCTAAAAAAGTGGCGAATGAAAAAATCATCAAAGAAATGGCTGTAAAAGCTGAAAAAATGGCTGCTGAAAAAGTCGAAGCGCAAAAGGTTGAAGAGGCGAAAAAAGCGATTGAGCGCGTGGAATCTAAAAAAGCTGAAGATGCTAAAAAATCTGAATATGAGAAAGAAGCGGCGGCTGAAAAATTAGCGAACGAAAAAGCCGAAGCTAAAAAAGCCGAAGCGGACGCTAAAAAGGCAGAGGAAAAAGCCAACGCAAAAGAAGCAGCCGAAAAAGAAAAAGCTGAAAAATTAACCAACGAAAAAGCCGAGGCGAAAAAAGCTGAAGCGGATGCAAAAAAAGCAGCTGCAAAAGAAACCGCTGAAAAAGAAAAAGCCGATAAACTTGCCGCCGAAAAAATTGAAGCTAAAAAAGCCGAAGCAGAAGCTAAAAAATTGGCGGACAAGGCGGCAAAAGCGGAAGCCGAAAAAGCTGAAAAATTAGCGACCGATAAAGCAGCAAAACAAGCGGCTGAAAAGGCTGATGCGTCTGCGAAACAAGCCGCCGCCGATAAAGCCACGAAAGATGCCGCAGTAAAAGCAGATTCTGAACGTGCTGCAAATGAAAAAGCGCGAGCCGATGCTTTGGCAAAACAAGCGGCTGAACGTGCGGCAGCGGATGCGGCAAGAATTGAAGCTGCTCGCCAAGAAGCGGCAGCGGCAAATGCCAAAGCGGCTGCTTCCGCAGCGGCGGCAAATAATGCAGATTCCGCCATCAAAGGTGAAATTAAGAAAAAAATTGAAAGTCATCATCATCGTCCACCAGGTTCTGAAGAACTGAGCTGTGTTGTTGAATTTAGACTCAGTGCAACAGGCGATATTATTGGCGATGTAAACGTGACAAAAAGCAGTGGCGATTCAACGTTTGACGATTCAGTTGTTAATGCCGTAAATTCATCTGTTCCATTCCCAGTGCCGAGTGACAGAAAAATTAAGATTACAATAAGCAGAAAATAAAAGGTAGCTCATGAATGTATTTAAAAAATTAGTTTTAGCTTCCGCAATTGGAATGTGTTTTGCGCCAACCGTGAATGCTGAAATGTCGATTGAAATTACCGAAGGTATCGAAAGTGCGATGCCGATTGCGATTGTGCCGTTTGCGTCACAAGGTACGCCGTTTGACGTGAGTAGCGTTGTCGATTCGGATTTGCAGCGTAGTGGCTATTTCAAAACGTTACCGCCGCCACAAATGCCAGCAAAACCGACATCTGCGGACGCGATTAACTTTCCTGATTGGCAAGCAGCTGGTCAAAATTACGTTGTAATTGGGCGAGTAATACCGAATGGTGGTCAATACACCGTCGAATTTCAATTGTACGATGTGGCAAATGGATCGCAATTGTTGGGCTATCGCATGTCGTCGCCGGCAAATGGTTTGCGTGCCGTCGCGCATCATATTAGCGATATGATTTACGAAAAATTACTCGGTAAAAAAGGCGTGTTCAGCGGTCAAATTGCTTACATTACCACCACCCGCCAAGGCACGCAGAGCAATCACAAATTGATTGTCGCTGATGCAGACGGTGCAAATGCCAAAGCGATTGCCACATCGATTGAACCGTTGATGTCGCCTGCGTGGTCGCCTGATGCCAAACGCATTGCGTATGTTTCGTTTGAACACAAAACGGCTTCCGTCATTACACAAACTTTAGCGACGGGACAACGTGAATCGGTTGCCGAATTTCCTGGCATTAATGGCGCACCGGCTTGGTCGCCTGATGGTTCAAAATTGGCTGTGACGTTATCAAAAGATGGCAATCCTGATATTTATATTTTGGATTTGGGATCGCGTAACGTATCTAAATTAACGAAAAATCGCGCCATTGATACCGAACCAGCATGGTCGCCAGATGGCAGAAATATCGTATTCACTTCTGATCGGGGTGGTAAACCGCAGTTGTATTCGATTCCCGCGCAAGGTGGTGAAGAAAAACGCATTACATTTAGTGGCAGTTATAATGCACGCGCCAGTTTTTCACCAGATGGAAAATACATTACGATGGTACATGCGGATGGCGGAAATTACCGTATTGGTGTGATGGATGTGAATTCAAAAGCCATTAGTGTTTTGACTTCGGGACCACTCGATGAATCACCCAGTTTCGCACCAAACGGCAGTATGATTTTGTATGCGTCACGAAAAGGCAATACGGGTTATTTATCTGCTGTTTCTATCGATGGTAAAATGCAGCAAAGGCT
Organism: uncultured Pseudomonadota bacterium; assembly: GCA_903870545.1. Taxonomy (GTDB): domain Bacteria; phylum Pseudomonadota; class Gammaproteobacteria; order Methylococcales; family Methylomonadaceae; genus UBA10906. The sequence continues at coordinate 46,550 of CAIQDI010000013.1, read as the reverse complement.
AGTTTTTGACAGCTCTGAAGTTCGCGAGCCAGCTTGGTCGCCTAAATAACAATTTTTAATCCCTCTTTTTTTTGGAAATGAAACATGAAATTAACTAAAACACTGGCGATAGTCGCCATGGTGAGTGCGTTAACCTTAGCGGGTTGTAGTTCTGACGACGAAAAAGATGCCAGTTTGCTCGACGGTAGTTTGAATGGTGCAAGCGGCATGAACGATGCGTCGGTAAGTGGTTTGGGCGATGGTTCTGGCATGAGTGGCGGACGTTTTGGTGCAAATGGTGGTAAATATGGCGCACGCGGTGCAAACGGTTTGCCACCAGAATTTAGTGATCCAAACAACCCACTTTCAAAACGCACGATTTATTTCATGCTCGATAGCAGTCAAGTTCAACAAGATTTTGTATCTGTGATTTCAGCACACGCACGTTATTTGTTAGCAAATCCCAGTCAACACGTTGTCTTAGAAGGCAATGGCGATGAACGCGGTTCACGCGAATACAACATTGCGCTGGGCGAACAACGTTCAAAAACGGTTGCAGGCATGTTGAAAGCACAAGGCGTTTCCGAAAGCCAACTCGGCATTGTCAGTTATGGCGAAGAAAAACCAGTTGCCATGGGGCATGATGAATCATCTTGGGAATTAAACCGTCGGGTTGAGCTTGCGTACTAAAATGAAAAAATTATCCGCGCTTTTACTTTTCTGTGTGAGCCATTTCGCGTTGGCGGATTCGCTTGCGCCGGTGATTGATAATTCGGCTTATCCAAACGGTGCGCCTGCGGCAATGCCTATTTCAGTCAGCGCACCGATGAATAGTACGTTTGAAATGATGACTCGTTTGGACGAAGCGCAAGTTGAAATTCAACAATTGAACGGCAAAATTGAAGAGCAAGCTAATTTGATTGCTGAAATGAAAAAGAAGCAATCGGCAATGTACGCGGATTTTGATGATCGTTTACAGCAAGTTGAAATGAAATTGGGTGGTGCGAAAACATCCGTAGTAACTGAAACACCCGCCGCGAAAGAACCTGAACCTGCCGAAGTCGCGTCACCGCCTAAACCTACAGCTTCTGTTGTTTCGCCAGCTACTATGCCTGCTGACGAAAAAAAGCAGCAGTATTTGCAAGCGTTTGAGGCATTTCGTAACGGTCAAGTTCCCGAAGCGATTGCCCAATTCAATATGTTGTTAGTTAAAGAGCCAAATAGTCCGTTAGCGAATAACGCGCAATATTGGTTAGGCAAAGCGTACCGTGTAAATAAAGATATTGGGGCGGCAAAGAAGGCGTTTAACGTTGTTTTGGAAAAATATCCAACAAGTCAAAAAGTACCCGAAGCGTTGCTAGAATTAGGTTCGATTGAAATCGAGCAAAAAAATTCCAGCAAAGCAAAAGAGTATTTAATGCGCGTGATGACCGATTTTCCCACTTCAAAATTTTCGCCAATTGCCGCAAAAAAATTGCAGCAACTGAATGAAACGCCAAACTAATGTCAGTTGAATTACGCATTAGCGAAATTTTTTATTCGTTGCAAGGCGAATCCAACGCCGTCGGTTTGCCCACAGTTTTCGTACGTTTAACCGGTTGTCCGTTGCGCTGTAATTATTGCGACACCAGTTACGCATTTTCGGGTGGCGTGAAAATATCGCTTGTCGATATTCTTGCCGATGTTAAACAATATAATTGCAATTATGTTTGCGTGACAGGCGGCGAGCCACTCGCGCAACCCGCTTGTTTAGTATTATTGACGCAATTGGCAGACGCTGGTTTTAACGTTTCACTTGAAACCAGTGGCGCGTTAGATGTGTCGAAAGTGGATAGCCGAATTGTCAAAGTAATGGATTTAAAAACGCCGAGTTCGAGTGAGTGTGAGAAAAATCGTTACGAAAATATCGAATTTTTGACCGCTCAAGATCAAGTGAAATTTGTGATTGCGGACGACGACGATTACGATTGGTCGAAAAAAATTATGAACGATTACAACTTGTCGGCGCGTTGCCAAGTGTTATTTTCGCCCGTTGTGCCGCAACAAAATCCAACCGAATTGGCAGATAAAATTTTGGCTGACCGATTGCCGGTGCGTTTTCAAATTCAACTTCACAAATTTTTGTGGCAAGACGTGCAGGGGAAATAATTTTTATGTCAAAAAAAGCAGTCGTTTTACTTTCTGGTGGTTTGGATTCCGTGACCGTTTTGGCAATGGCGCAAGCGCAAGGTTACGAATGTTACGCGCTGAGTTTCGATTACGGTCAACGCAATAAAGCCGAATTACAAGCGGGTGAAAAAATTGCCGCTGATTATGGCGTAACGCGAAAAATCGTGAATTTAGGCTTGGGAACCATTGGCGGCAGTGCGTTGACGGATTCCGATATTGCCGTTCCGCAAACATTGGAAACGGGCATTCCAGTCACTTACGTTCCAGCCAGAAATACAGTTTTTTTATCGTTAGCATTAGGTTGGGCGGAAGTTTTACACGCGCAAGATATTTTTATTGGTGTGAATGCGGTGGATTATTCGGGTTATCCTGATTGTCGTCCGGAATTTATCGCGGCATTTGAAACGTTGGCGAATTTAGCAACAAAAGCCAGTGTGGAAGGCGAGCCGTTTAAAATTCACACGCCGCTGATTCATTTGAGCAAAGCGGAAATTATTGAACACGGGACACGTTTAAATGTGGATTATCGACAAACCGTTTCGTGTTACTCTGCTAACGAAAACGGCGAAGCGTGTGGAACGTGTGATGCGTGCCGATTACGCAAAGCGGGATTTTTAGCCGCTGGAATTGACGATTCGACCCGTTATGCACAAAACTAATTTTTATTTTTTAACTTAACCAAGAGGCAAAACCATGAGTAAAGAACTTTCCAGTACCACATTGATGTATTCGATTTTATCTGTCGAAGAAGGCGTAAACGTTCAAAAAGATTATCTTGAATCCGGCGAAATTCCAGAAGGCGAAGTCGAATACGAAGAAGAAATTTTGGGTGATTTAGAACAAGCGTTGATGGAACTTATCGATGTTTACAAAATTCGTTGCAAATCAGAACCTGAATTACCATCAATTGAAGATTTGCTCGGTGGCGATTCTGACGAAGATGAAGAGTAAAACATGATTATTCTGTACGGTTTAGCGACGTGTGGTTCCGTAAAAAAAGCCCGTGATTGGTTGAAATCGCACGGGTTAGAATACCGTTTTTATGAGTTGCGCCGTGAAGGTTTGTCGTTAGCGTTATTACAAGAATTTGCTGAACGACTTGCTGACTGGCAAATTTTGGTAAATCGTAAAAGTATGACGTGGAAAAATTTTTCACCCGAACAACGATTGCTTGCGGACGTACTTGATACCGCTTTGCCGCTAATTATGGAATATCCGACGTTAATTAAACGTCCGGTACTCGACGCGGGCGAGGCGATATTGATTGGTTTTGATGCCGATAATTACGAACGCACGTTGCTATGACTGACACGCTAGACCTTTTAAGAGATTTAATTCGGCGTGAATCTGTCACGCCGAACGACGCGGGTTGCCTTGATTTATTGGCGCATCGATTAACACCTTTAGGGTTTGTCGATGAGCGTTTAAATTTTGGCGACACGGAAAACATTTGGTTGCGTCGTGGAACGGAAAAACCGTTGTTTGTGTTTTTGGGACACACCGACGTTGTTCCTGTTGGTGCGTTGAATTCGTGGGAATCTCCGCCGTTTGAGCCGACCATTCGTGACGGTAATTTATACGGACGTGGCGCGGCAGATATGAAAGGCGGCATTGCGTGTTTTTTTACAGCAGTGGCGCGTTTTGTTGCGAAACACCCAAATCACGCTGGATCGATTGCCATTATGTTGACTAGCGATGAAGAAGGCGCAGCGACCAATGGCGTGGTGAAAGTCGTTGAAGTTTTAGAAAGTCGTGGCGATAAAATCGATTGGTGTTTAGTCGGTGAGCCGTCGAGCGATAAACAAATTGGCGATGTTATTCGAGTTGGGCGACGCGGTTCATTGTGTGCAAACTTAACGGTTCACGGCATTCAAGGTCACGTTGCTTATCCCGAATTAGCGGATAATCCAATTCATAAAATCACGCCCGCGTTAAACGATTTAATCAGCGAAGTTTGGGATAATGGCAACGAGTTTTTTCCTGCCACCAGTTTACAAATTTCAAATTTTAACAGCGGCGTGGGTGCAGAAAATACTATTCCCGCAAATGCGAATGTGCAGTTTAATCTGCGTTTCAGCACCGAATTAACGGCTGAAATTATTAAACAACGTACGGCGGAAATTTTGAATCGGCACGGTTTGAATTACGATATTGTGTGGCGTTTATCGGGAAATCCGTTTTTAACCTCAAACGGCGCGTTGATTGATGCGGCTCATGGCGCGATTAAAAAAGTCACCAACTTTGAAACGCTTGATGACACGGGCGGTGGCACGTCTGATGGACGTTTTATCGCCCCGACGGGCGCACAAGTGATTGAGCTGGGCGCGTTAAATATCAGCATTCACAAAGTAAATGAACACATTGGAGTGGCTGATTTAGAAATTTTGAGCCAAATTTACGAGCAAATGTTGATTGATTTGTTAGTTACAAAATAACAGGCACAAACCAAGGTTTGCACTCCAAAATTAAATTCATTTGGAGTACAAACCTTGGTTTGTAACAATTCCCACATTTTTAATAATCAGGTTTTATGCACTTACTCGAACTCGCACGACAAGCCATTCTCATCCCAGCGGGCATTCAAGATTCCGATATTGAAAAATTGATGAATCAACTTTTGAGTGCCGAAGTAGATGCAGCGGATATTTATTTTCAATCAAGTCATTCTGAATCATGGGTACTTGAAAGCGGTATTGTGAAAGAAGGTCATCACAGTATTGAGCAAGGTGCTGGCGTGCGAGCGGTTTCAGGTGAAAAAACAGGTTTTGCCTACAGCGACCGTTTAGAAATTCCCGTTTTGCTCGCCGCGATAAACAATGTCAAAGCCATTACGCGCCAAGCGCAACACGCGCAAGTGAATTTGAAAGCCATCCATACCAATGCACGAGTTTTATATCCGGCATTGAATCCGTTGAAATCGCTTAACGACCAACAAAAAATTGATTTTCTAAAACAACTCGATAGCCAAACTCGCGCGTTAGATTCACGCATTGAAGAAGTGATTATCAGTTTATCAGGCGTACACGAACACGTTTTAGTGGCGAATCAAGACGGACATTTATTAGCAGACGTTCGCCCATTGGTGCGTTTGAATGTCACGGTTATTATCGTCGAAAATGGTAAACGCGAACAAGGCAGCATGGGCGGTGGCGGACGCTGTGATTACGCCATGTTTTTTGAACAAGATACGGCATTACATTACGCGAAAGAAGCGGTGCGCCAAGCTCTGGTGAATTTAGAAGCGGATGAAGCTCCGGCTGGAAATATGACGGTGGTTTTGGGTTCGGGTTGGCCGGGAATTTTGTTGCACGAAGCCATTGGTCATGGATTAGAAGGCGATTTTAATCGCAAAGGCACCTCGGCATTTAGCGGACGAATCGGCGAACGGGTTGCGTCCTCATTATGCACGGTGGTGGACGACGGCACATTATACGGAAGACGCGGTTCATTGAGCATCGATGATGAAGGCACGCAAACTGAAAATACGGTGTTAATCGAAAACGGCATTTTAAAAGGTTATATGCAAGACCGATTAAACGCACGATTGATGGGCGTTTCACCAACCGGCAATGGTCGCCGCGAATCTTACGCTCATTTACCCATGCCACGCATGACTAATACTTACATGTTGGCGGGACAACATCACCCCGACGAGATTATTGCATCGGTGAAAAATGGGTTGTACGCGAAAAATTTTGCGGGCGGACAAGTCGATATTACGTCAGGAAAATTCGTATTTTCTGCCAGCGAAGCCTATTTAATCGAAAATGGCAAAATAACGCGCCCTGTCAAAGGTGCAACGTTAATTGGCAATGGCCCAGATGTTTTGACAAAAGTTTCAATGGTCGGTGACGATTTAGAACTTGATAGCGGTGTCGGAACATGTGGCAAAGATGGTCAAAGCGTGCCAGTCGGAGTCGGTCAACCTACTTTGAAAATTGACGGATTAACCGTCGGTGGAACACAGATTTAAAGACAGAAAAACTCATGAAATTTACCAAAATGCACGGTCTCGGCAATGATTTTGTCGTTGTCGATGCCATAAATCAACGTATTGCCATTACGCCGAAAAAAATTCGTTTTATGGCGAATCGACACATAGGAATTGGTTTTGACCAACTTTTAGTAGTCGAAAAAACCAATCAGCCCAATGTTGATTTTAAATATCGAATTTTTAATGCAGACGGCAGCGAAGTTGGGCAATGTGGCAACGGTGCTCGCTGTTTTGCCCGGTTTGTACGCGATAAAAAGTTAACCGACAAAGACGAAATTGTCGTCGAAACAAAATCAGGGCAGCTTGTTTTGAGTTTTACTGACAATAATTTAATTACCGTTAATATGGGTATTCCACGTCATTTACCCGCTGAAATTCCTGTCATTTCAGAACAAGAAGCGCGATTTTATACCGTGAATGTGAATGGCACAGAAAAGGCATTTGGCGCAGTTTCGATGGGAAATCCGCACGCTGTTTTGCAAGTAAACGATATTAAAACTGCCTCCGTTGAAACCATTGGCGCAGCTCTCGAAAGTCACACGATTTTTCCCGAACGCGCTAACATTGGTTTTATGCAGGTTTTAGATAAAAATGCGATTAAATTGCGTGTTTACGAACGTGGCGCGGGCGAAACTCAAGCCTGCGGAAGTGGCGCGTGTGCAGCGGTAGTAATTGGTATTGAGCAACATTTATTAAACAACGTCGTGCGAGTCGAGTTGCCAGGTGGTGAATTAACCATTCGTTGGGCAGGGCGTGGGGAACCTGTATTTATGACCGGTGCAGCGGTTTCTGTGTTTGAAGGATTTATTGCGCTATGAGTGAAAAAGTAGAAAAGTCAACGCGGGTTTCAAAACCGAAGGCTATTGTTGAGAAAATTGTTAAGCCTAAAGTCGTTAAAATTAAACCTGATAAAATAAACAGTATCAATGTTGAGCAAGTCGCCGAGTATTTACAAGCGCACCCCGATTTTTTTATCGAACACGTTCACTTGCTCGAACATCTCAGTATTCCACACGCCACAGGTGGCACCGTTTCGTTGATTTCAAAGCAACTTGAATTGTTTCGTTTTCGTTCGCAAGAAATGGAAAATAAACTGACTGAATTGATTCAAATTGCGCGTGATAACGACACTGCTTTAAGTCGAATGCACAAATTAAATTTGGCGTTGCTCGATGCGCTAACGTTAGAAGATGTTATAACAAATTTAAACATCGTGTTGTCAGACTATTTTTTAACTGATTTTGTCGCCATTCGTTTGATTCAAGCCGCGCCGCATCCAGATTTAGAGGGACTTTTTCTGGCACCCGATAGCAAAGATTTAAAACCGTTTGAAAATGAACTTCGTTCGGGCATTCCCAGTTGCGGAAAACCGACGTTGACGCAAGCCCGCGTTTTGTTTGGTTTTCAAGCCAACGAAGTCAAATCTTGCGCGATTGTACCGATGTTGTTTACAGATTTGGAAGGTTTATTTGTCATCGGAAGTCGTGACGAAAATCGTTTTCATGCCAGCATGGGGAATCTATTTTTAACGCAAATGAGTGAAGTTATTGCCACCTGTTTAATCACTTTATTACAACAATAAAAATAAAAAGTAGGCGTAAATTGATTCACGCCTACTTTTCTTTAATTTAATTTTTAAAAAAAAATCATGTCGTTACTTATTTCATATCTCAAACTGTGCTGGTTTAAAGGCGATCCCATCGACTTATTACCAAGTCGTGCTTTTTCGCGCACCTGCATTATTTTCTACTTAATTTCAGGCATTATTGTTGAAGGTTTAATTGCCGATATTGCGGATGGAACATTGGAAGTTTCATTGCGGGCGGTGATGGCGTTTTCAGCCGTGGCGACTTTTTTATTTTTCCATAAAAACATTCTGCTGTTTCAGCGAGTTTTTACCGCTATTTTCATTTGTGAAAACTTCATTATGGTGTTGGCGATTTTGTGCGAAGTGTTAGATTTTGCGCTGGTTAGAATGCACTTTGAATATCGTGCTGAAGTCGGTGTGAGTTTGGCGGTGTTTTTGGTGAGCTGGTATTTAGCGATTGTCGCGTACATTTTACGCCGATTTTTTGCGTACAACGTGGGCAAAAGTTGGTCGTTAGCATTTTGCTATTTCATCTTAACTTATGGCATTCCAATGCTGTTCATGGATATTTAAATCATGCGTGTAGCCTTGTTTTCGAAATCACGTTTCAGCATTTTAGCGTTGTTTTTATTCATCAATTTAATCACATTTGCGATTTTGCGCGTGGCGTTATTGGCGAAACAATGGGCGGACATCGACACGCCGTTTTATCAGATTGCCTTCGCGTTTGTCATGGGTGCGCTTCACGATTTAGCGTTTTACAGCTATTTTTTGGTTCCGTTCACGCTTTATTTATGGGTGATTCCGAATCGTTGGTATCACAGTAAATGGCACAAATGGTTTGTATTTTCAGGTTTTTTACTGAACTTGTACGGCTTATTTTTTCTGATTCTTTCTGAATGGACATTCTGGGATGAATTTGGCGTGCGTTTCAATTTTATTGCGGTCGATTATTTAATTTACACGCACGAAGTTGTGCAAAATATCATCGAATCGTATCCGCTCGGTAAGTTGTTGGCGGGGATTTTAATTATTACGATTGGCTGTTTTTGGCTGGTGAAAAGTACGTTAGCCGTCACGTTTTATGCGACTGAAAATTTTAAACGTCGGACAAAAATTGCGGGCTGTTTGTGTTTATTACCGGTGATGAGTTATTTTGCGATTGGTCGCACCACCTATCAATTCTCGCCAAACACTTATTTAAACGAAGTTGCGGCAAATGGCGCGTACCAATTTTTCTCGGCGTTTCGCAATAACGAACTGGATTATCATCGCTTTTATCGTTTGGCAGATGACACGCAATTATCAGCAAAAATTAAAACGGAATTGAGCGCGAAAAATGACGGTTTGTACAATATCAAACACGAAATCAAAGGGCAGGGCGCAGAAAAACGTTTGAACATTATTTTGATTACGGTCGAAAGTTTGAGCGCGGATTATTTGACTAAATTCGGCAACATCCAAAAAATTACGCCGTTTATGGATAATTGGTTTAAAGAAGGCGCGTTATTTACCAACTTTTATGCGACCGGAACACGCACCATTCGTGGATTGGAAGCATTGACGCTATCAATTCCACCGACCGCCGGACAATCCATTGTGAAACGTCCCGACAATGGAAAATTATTTAATTTAGGTCACGTTTTACAAGAACGCGGTTACGACACAGCGTTTTTATATGGTGGGCGCGGCTATTTCGACAACATGAATGAATTTTATTCGGGCAACGGTTATCGCATCGTTGATGAAACTGAATTTACCAACGAGGAAATGACGTTTAAAAATGCGTGGGGCGTGTCGGACGACGTGATTTTTAATCGCACTATGAAAGAAGCAGATAACGATTTTGCCAAAAATAAACCATTTTTCTTTCAAATTATGACGACCACAAATCACCGTCCGTATTCGTATCCCGAAGGAAAAATCGATATTCCGTCAGGTCAAAGCCGTGAAGGTGCGGTGAAATATACCGATTACGCGATTCAAGAATTTATCAAAACGGCAAAAACAAAACCGTGGTTTAACGATACGATTTTCGTGATGGTCGCGGATCATTGTGCCGGCAGTGCGCGAAAAACCGAATTGCCTGTTGATAAATATCATATTCCACTGTTTATTTATGCGCCCAAACACGTTCCAGCGGTTGAAAATGCCACGCTTTCCAGTCAAATCGACGTTGCGCCAACGGTTTTGGGTTTGCTCAATTTGAATTATGAAAGCCAATTTTACGGGCAGGATATTTTTAAAATGTCGCCGAAAAATGGACGCGCTTTGGTGAGTAATTATCAGAAATTGGGCTTGTTTAAAGACAATAAATTGGTGTATTTATCGCCGCAACAAAAAGTTGATATGGTAGACGATCCGCTTGGTGAACATCATATTTTGAACCCCGAAACACAACCTAATTTAATCAATGACGTGATGAGCTATTATCAATCGGCGGATTATATTTGGACGCATCGATTGAGTCGCTATCCTTAAATTATGAAAGCACTTGCCGCAAAGCAACTTGCTGATTTTTTCACGCAGTTAGAAATTGAAAAGCGGGTGTCGCTTCACACGCTGACCAATTACCAACGTGATTTGCGCCATTTGACGGATTTTTGCGACAAACAAAAATTTGAACATTGGTCAGAATTGCAGCCGAACGATATTCGTCAACACGTTGCAAATCGCCATCGGCAAGGTTTGAGTAGCGCGAGTTTACAACGTGAATTGTCAGCGATGCGCGGTTTTTATCAGTATTTATTGAAAAATAATTGGGCAACTATCAATCCCGCGCATTACGTCAAAGCTCCCAAATCAATCCGTAAATTACCCAAAACGTTGGACGTTGACCAAGTCGGTGGTTTGTTAGACGCTGGCACGAATTCGGTTTTAGAAGTGCGTGATGTCGCGATGTTTGAGCTGTTTTATTCGTCAGGTTTACGGTTGAGTGAATTGGTGGATTTGAATTTGTCGGATTTAGATTTGAATGATAAATCGTTGCGCGTTCAATCTGGAAAAGGCGGCAAAGCACGCATTCTACCGATTGGCAGCAAAGCCATTTTGGCGATTCAAAACTGGTTAACACACCGCGTGGCGCGTTCCGAAAATGAACAAGCATTTTTTTTATCTCAACGTGGCGGACGACTTTGCCAACGCAGCGTTCAATATCGTTTGGAACAATGGTGCATCAAAAAAGGCGTGGCTCAACACGTTAATCCTCACGCATTACGCCATTCGTTCGCCAGCCATTTATTACAATCCAGTCAAGATTTACGGGCTGTTCAAGAATTACTGGGACATACAAGCATTAGCACCACGCAAATTTACACGCATTTAGACTTTGAACATTTGGCGAAGGTTTACGATAACGCACATCCACGGGCGAAAAAAAAGCCAGTTTAGCCGCGCCAAAAACAGTAAAAATCTGCTACTATGCGCCTTGTTTTTAAAACACAATCACGCAAAATATATTTCCTTTAAAGGTTCAAATTATGGCGGCAAGCGAAAAAATAACAGACATAAAATCAAAAGGTACTTTTTGGATACTCGGCGTGTTAGCGTCGATTAGTGTTCTGGTGCTATTTGTGTTTAGTCAATGGTGGGGGCGAGAACCTCAACAATTTAACATTTTAGAATCGGCGATTTCACAGGCAAATCCTGATGCAGTCAAAGCTGAAATTGCGGTCGATGAACACGGTAGCGCAATCGAAGCACAGAGCTACGAATTATTAGCGGCTGATTTACCTTTAGGCTATACCTATACGGCGACTTTGGCGCATATTGCCGATACATTGTTGAATAAAAGTGGCGGCTATATTACCAACGACGTTGCACCGCCAGGCGTGTTGCTCGATAACATTACCAGTTGGGAATTTGGCGCGTTAGTGATGTTGCGTGATGCAACCACCGCGTTACGAAACCATTTTGCTCGTGATCAATCTCAATCAGAACAAGATCCCGATTTGGCAGTGGCTGAACCGTATTTTTATTATGAACCGAATTCGTGGGCATTACCGGCAACTGAAGCGGAATATGAAAAAGGAATTCAAGCATTGCACAAATACATGGGGCGTTTGCAAGATCCAAACGCAACCAAAAAAGCGCAGTTTTATTCACGCGCGGATAACTTGTGGCAATACACCGAAGTTGTAATTAAGCGTTTGGGCGATTTATCGACACGATTAAGCTCGAATGCGTCGAGTAGCAACTTTGCACCGGGTTTGACTAATTTAGAATTGGAAGAAGCGAGCGGCAAAACGGCGGCAAAAGTAACGTGGTTTGAAATCGATAACGTATTTTATGAAGCACGCGGCGCAAGTTGGGCGTTATTGCACATTTTGCGAGCGATTAAACACGATTTCCGTGATATTTTGCTCGATAAACGCGCGATGCGAACCGTCGATGTTATGATTCGGGAATTGGAAAATAGTTTAACGCCGACGTTAAGCCCGATGGTTTTAGACGGTAGCGGTTACGGTTTATTTGCCAACTATTCGTTATCAATGGCGAACTATATTGCTCGTGCAAACGCGGCAGCTCTCGATTTACGCGACATTATGAACAGAGGTTAAACAATGGAAGAACAAATCAATATTCATTTATCGCAAGTGCAAACTTGGAAACGAATTTTTTTCATGCTGCTTTTTGCCGTCATTGTGACGTTAGTACGCTGGCTAGCGTGGGCGGTAATTTTGTTACAGCTGGTTTTTGTCTTAATAACAGGCGAAAAAAATAGTAACACGTTGAATTTTGGGCGTAGTTTAGCGACGTATGCGTACCATATTTTGTTATTTTTAACCTTCAGCACCGAAACATTGCCGTTCCCATTTTCACCGTGGAACATGAAGGCAGAATTGAAATTTCCTGACGAAAAGTAACGCTTTCACGCATCAAAAATGCCTTAGGATTTTTTGAGTTCTAGGGCATTTTAATCAAACAATTATTTCAAATTGAGCGAGTAAAAACGCGATGACTTTCTCACGCATTCACATTCAATGTGCTTTGTTAACTAGCTTATTAAGTTTTTCATCGTTAGCAAATGCTGATTTTTTTGAGTGGACTAATACCGAAATTCAATATCTTCATGGCGACAGTTATCAAATGCCTGCCAATCCGCATGACGTTAGCCAATCTATCATCACCTTTACGCACGCAGATGGTTGGAAATTTGGGCATAATTTTATGTTTATGGACACGTCGATTACCGAAGATGGGCAACCTTCGCAAACGAACGTTTATGGCGAAGCGTACAGTTATTTCAGCGCAGGAAAAATACTTGGCAAAGATTTATCATTCCGCATTTTTAAAGATATTAACGCGACAATTGGCGTGAACGCGGGGGAAAATTTTGATAGTCCGAAAAGTGGTACGCGCATTGTTTTATATGGTTTTACCGTCGATTTTAATTTGCCAGGCTTTAAACTTTTCTCCGTTGATGTTCTCCGTCATCAAATTCTGGAGCCTTCCCTCACTGTACAAAATTCATCTTGGCAATTTACACCCGTGTGGAGTTTGCCTTTTTCTATCGCCGATACGAAATGGAGCTTCGAAGGTTTTACCGATTTTATTGGTTCAAAAGGTGGAAATTATTACCGCAATATATTGGCTCAACCGCAATTAAGGCTAGACGTTGGGGATTTATGGGGTGAGAGTAATCATCTTTTTGTGGGCATCGAATACCAATATTTTCATAACAAATATGGCATCAAAGGGTTGAGCGAAAGTTTGCCTCAAGCTCTCATTTTATGGAAGTTTTGATTCAATCTTAAATGGTAGAACCAAAATGATTTTAAAAAATATTTCGCAACGCTCAACATTTGAACTGTTGTTGCAAATTATCGGCTTGGCTGTCATTTATTTTGTGACTGGAAAACTGGGAACGTTACTCGCTATTCCCCCCGGTTATGCCACCATCGTTTTCCCTGCGTCCGGTATTGCTTTAGCTGGAATTCTACTTTATGGAAATCACATTGGCTGGGGCATATTGCTAGGTTCATTTTTTCTTAACTATTCAACTTCTGTGGTGACGAGTGATTTTTCAGAAAGTTTAAATTCGATACTGATAACAGCAACAATTGCCGGTGGATCAACGCTGCAAGCCATTATTGGTGCCTATTTGATTCGGCGATTTGTGGGATTTCCTAACGAATTCGCCGACGAAAAAAATGTTTTATTATTTTTATTTTATGGCAGTATCGTCAGTGCATTAGTGAATTCGACCTTTTCAGTTTCACTACTTGTAGTGACAGGGCGAATTCCAATAGAAGATTTTTTTGTTAATGGGTTGACGTGGTGGGGCGGTGATACGTTAGGTATTATGATTTTTACGCCGCTGTTTTTGATTTGGATGTCGCGCTCTGATTCCGTTTTTCAGGGTAGACGATTGGTAATCACCTTGCCCATTTTAATAATGTTTTTTATGACGGTCGCGGCTGTTTTTTATGAAATTAAAAGCAGTAATGAGCGCATGGAAATTGGATTTGAAAAAAATACCGACGCGATGAATCTCGAATTAAACAATTCATTGACGACCAATTTAAATGTTTTAAAGTCGCTTAAAAGTTTTTATTCAGCATCCAAAACGATAAATTCAAAAGAATTTGCAACTTTCGTGACGCAATCGCTAGTCGATTTTAAAGGTGTGCAAGCATTGAGTTGGAATCGTCGCGTTTTAGCTTCTGAAAGAGACGTGTTTGAAAAAAGTATGCGATTAGAAGGTTATTCCAATTTCAAAATAACAGAGCGTGATGGCGATAAAAAATTGGTACGTTCTGGCAATCGTCCCGAATACTATCCCGTGACGATTATTGAGCCTTTCAAAGGTAATGAAAGTGCGGAGGGATACGACGTGCATTCGGATGATATTCGGCACGAAGCGATTGACCGAGCGGTGGACACGGATGCACTTACGCTAACGGCGAAAATTACTTTGGTTCAAGAGAAAGAAAAACAAAACGGTTTTCTCGCTTTTATTCCTGTTTATCGTGATGATTTGCCACACGAAACAGTGGAAGATCGGCGTAATGCTGTTTTAGGTGTTGTGGTCGCGGTATTTCGTGGTGGTGATATTATTAAAGCAGCACTTAGTCCTCATGATTTAGCGGGATTATCTTATCGATTAGTGGATATAACCACATCCACGGAAGAATTGATTTTTGCTAGCAATCAAAAAGAATTTGCTCCATTTATTCTAAAAAGGAAGGGGTTTTTGGGAGAACAGCAAACACTTATTTACAGCACTGTTATACCTGTTGGTGGACGACTTTGGCGGTTTGATGTGGTGCCGACATCTAGTTATTTTGTTCAAAATCGTTTTACAAACATTTGGTTAATTTTTTTAGGGGGGATGGCACTGACTATTCTCACGATTTTGGTGTCACTAGTTTCGGCGGCTCGCCGTCGTATACTTGACGATTTTTTGAATAAGGTGGTAGCGAACGAAGAGCTTGTCACGGCAAACGATAAAAAATGAAATTTTATCCCAATGAAAAACGAGGGATTCAAAACTTTGAATCCCTACTTATTCCGAAAAGATTTACTGAAAAACCGTTACGCCTTGTAGCTTTTGTGGTGGCGGTTCAATTGCATTATTTTGGCGCGAATCGACGTTTGAGCTTCTGCCCGTCGCTTCACCGGAAACTTGATCAAAAACTTGTTCTTCGATTTGCCTGAAAACATCTTGCCCTAAACTTTTTGACACTTGCGAAACTACCGCGCCACGATTAGGTGTTGCCTGAGTACCAGGCGATAAAACTTTCGTATCTTGCCCGTCACCTGTCGCGCTAAAACTTGCCGTGATTTCGTAGGTTTTAGTGTTAATCAAACTAAATTCCGCCACCAACGTCAAACTCAAAATAGAATTCATCATGCTGTCATTGACTTGATAAGTGCTATCGTTAAAGCTCATTTCGCTAACTCTACCAAACAAAACGTAATCCGCGTGCGGAAAATCGCCTTTTTTAATTCGGGCAATGATGTTGTAAACAGATTCATTTTTTTTAGTTGGCGCGGGTTTGGCTTGCGTCAATTTAAATTGGCGTGAGTTAATCAACGCGCCTTTAATATCGCCCGTAAATTTTTTCAATTCGCCGTATTCCACATACGAAAAATTGTGTTCGTGTTCGTGAAAATCGGTATTGCTGCTCGCATTTAATTTACTTTTAGAAGACGACGAAGATTTATGTTTTGCCACGGCAACAGAGCCGTAATCATCTTCTGCCACGCCAGCATAACCGCTAGATGCGGCAGCTGAACTGGAAGACGCAGAAAGTTTTTCGGTGTTGTGATAACTCACGTCGTGAATATACTCTTCAATCGTTTCGGAATAAGCCAAATCTGTCACCGCAATGGATTTCGCCATCGCGGGATTTACGAAACACAGCCCGCAAAAAATTATCGCTAAAATTTTCATTGTGACGACCTAAAATAGGGGACGTTCAGAGGTTTTGCGGATTTCTTTTTCTTCCGTCCAAACAATTTCGCTCGAATCTAAATCCTCAAGCGTTAAATTCAGAATGTAATCGATGTTTTTAATGTCATCGGCGCGTTTCACAATTGAGGTGATTTCACCGTAAAGCGAGTATTTTGCCCCTTCGGCATTGCCCATTTTCACAGATTTTGACGCTTTATAACGCCCTGATTGTCCTTGTCTTTGTAATTCCGTTAAAGCGTGTGTTTCATCGGCTTTATCGCCCATAAATCGAACGGCTTGTGATTTTGAAAGTTGCGTTCTGATTTTTAACGCAATCGCACGAGTGTCAATGTGTTCGCTGGTTTTGTTTTTGATGTCAGAAATAGTAATGGTTGGTTTTTGTCTGCTGCCAGCAATCAATGGACTGGTTAAAAGCGACGTGGTCATCTTTTCTGCCATCATTTGAAAATCAGTTAAACCGATTTCGTTGGTCAATGATTCGACGGCTTTTGTATCGCCATAAGCGACATTGCCAGAAGAAAAAGCGGGTTGATTTGATGCACAACCTGAAACACCGAGCGTTGCGGTTAATGCGATTGCCAAGCCTAAAACTTTTATGTGAGTTGCCATGATTTTTCCTAATTGTTATTTTTAAGTTCGAGTTTAAAATCTACTGCGTATTTTGACGTTGCAATGCCTTTAATTCGTTGCGATTGCGTGGGACTGAAATTTAACACTTTCCAGTTTTCTTCGCTGCCAACGTCCATGCCATTTTTATCGCGCCACTGAAAACGGTATTGGATTGCGTTGTAATTATTGTCGTTATTGGTAATTTCAGCCTCAACCACCAATAAATTATTAACAGAAATCATGCGTAAATCATTGACGTTAATGGCGGGTAGCTCCGCAAGAAATATCAATTTTGCCGCCATTGAATTGGGCGCAGGTGGCGAAAGTGGTTGCGTCGCACAACCTGCAAATAAAACGGGAATTAGTGCAAAAATGCAGCACGACTTCCAAAAAGCGTTTTTATTTTTCATGATAAATTTGCTCGAAAAGATAAAAAAACGAAGCGATTTCAACAAACCGCCTCGCATTAGATTTTATAAACTTGCTTGCAAGTTATAAATTGAGCTGCCAATTAAACGAATTGGAATCACGACGTGTTTACCCGAAACATTTACCGTAACTTCTTTCACGCCTTGCGACGTTTGAATTTTCACGGTTGATTGACCTTGTGGTAATTTCACTCGTGCAATCGTAATTTCAGCGGGTAATAAGCCCCAAGTGCGTTCATCGGCTTGTTCAGTCGCAACATTCACGGCATTCACGACTAAACCTGCTAATAGGTTTTGTTTATAAACCGCTGTTTGCGCTCCGCCTTTAACTGCTGCACGAATTGCTGCGCGAACCATAATCCAAGGCAGATTATCTTTCAATGAGCGACGCGATAAGTTTTCAATGCTTGTGATGGTGGTTAATGGCAGCGTTGAATTATTTGGCAAGCTAATCGAAATCGCTTTATTGGTTGAAATCGGATTCGTTTCTAAAACAGGAAATGAAATTGGCACAATGCCCGCGTAAGGAATTGGTAACGGAATCATGATTGATTTTTTAAACGGTGCAACGCCTGTTTCAACGACAAATAACACATCACTTTCATTTGATTGCGCTATAAATGGAGAAGTTTGGACAGGTACAGGGGCAGAAATTGGCGCGACAGAGATTTGTTGCACTACTTTTTTCGATTTTTTACTCGATTTAGATTTTTTCGCAGACGATTTTGTTAAAGGCAATGCCGCTTTTTCTTGTTGAGAAATTACAGGTATTGCGGGTTTTGCCAAACGATTATCCATACCTGTTAAGCCTTCTTTTAAAACTTTCAAAGAGGGCTGTAGCTCAATAGCGGTAAGATAACTGGCGGTTGCTAAACTGGTTTCCCCCGCCGCTTCGTACAAAAATCCCGATAAATAATGACTAAACGCATTTTGGTAGCCATTTTTTAAACTGGTGACATCGGGACTGTTAAGCGTAGCAATCGGATAACCTTTTAAATCTTCCGATTTTGTTGTGTAGCCTTTTTCTTTGGCAGTATTTTCGGCTTCGTCAACGTCTTTTTCATGCAGCCTTTTAATCAAATTTTCGCGTTCCCACGTTTTTTTAATTTCAACAAGCGCATCTTCATTTTTTCCAGCGGCTAAATAAGCCAGCGCAAGACGGGTTGAAAGCATGACTTTTTCATAATCTTCGCCATCGTAACGACGTAATTTATCATTCACGACAACAGAACCGACGGCTTGACCGACTTTTGCGCTGCTCATTTTAGCTTCACTTTCCCACTGTGCAATCATTTGATCGGCTTCTGTCCACGTTGAAATTGTTTCAGGATAGAGTTTTTTCAAACGTTGCAATTCACCTTTTTCCATGAAATACAGCAAATCTTTGTCGGAGTCTGCTTTATCTTCGTGTTGATTAAGTGCTTGATCAACTTGACCCGTAGCAAGGCTTGAAACAAGTGTTTGTGTTTCCGAGTTGTAAGACCTAAATGTGGCGCAACCATTCAAAGATAAAATTGCAGCAAGTACAACATAACTTCTTTTTTGCTTCATAAGCGTTACCTAAAAATTATTTTGTAAAGTTGGTGATTATGTTCTTGCAAATGGGCAAACTCAAGCTAATTAAAGTTAAATCTTTGCATAGCGTTCGAACTTTTTCTTGCCATAAAAATTGACCAATTCAACCGTGATATTGTCTTCAGATGCGGATTCTAAAAAGTCTTCAATCACTTCTAAAATATCGTAATCAACAAAATCCGTTTTCGACGCATCGATTATCACAGTGCTATTTTCTGTGATTTGCAAAATGAATTTACGAAGTAACGCTTTATTCAAAAATGACACATCTTTGTTAAATGCGATTAAATAGTTTGTGCCTTCTTTTGAAAGTGTAATCGCGGCTTGATAATTGGCTTTTATGACAAAAAATAAACCAATCAACACACCAATCACCATGCCTTTTAACAAATCTGTTGTCAAAATTGCTGCAATCGTCATCACAAACGGTAAAAATTGACTCATTCCCTTTTTATAAAAACGTTTGAAAATAGCAGGATTCGCCAATTTATAGCCAGTGTGTAACAAAATTGCCGACAAACACGCTAACGGAATCATGTTTAAAAATACAGCCAAAAACATCACGCTCAACAGCAGCCACATTCCATGTAAAAAACACGAAATATGAGTACGTCCACCTGAGTTAATGTTTGCGGCACTTCTTACAATCACCGCTGTCATTGGCAATCCGCCCAACAAACCGCTGATGATATTGCCCACACCTTGCGCTTTCAGTTCGCGATTCGTTGGAGAAATACGTTTGAGCGGATCGAGTTTATCGGTCGCTTCCAAACTCAACAGCGTTTCTAAACTGGCAATAATGGCAATGGTCGCGGCGACAACGTAAGTCTGCGGATTGGTTAAATACTGAAAATCAGGAAAAATGAAATTATCGAAAAATTCTTTTGGACTGTTTGTAATCGGCAAAGTAACCAAATGTTTTGCGCTGACGGCAAATTCTGGCGAGAATTGCATCGCCCATTCATTAAAGCCAACGCCCCAAACGACGGCAATTAACGGCGCAGGAATAAATTTTAGAATTGGGTGGCTTTTGAGCAATCCCCACAAAATTAAAATCACTAACGCCACGCCACTAATCACGATTGAACCCATAGAAATGGCGTTGAGCGCATCAAATAATTCTAAAAAACTCGATTCAGCGGTTTCTTGCATATAGCTTTCATCGCCTTCAAAACTGGTGTCGTAACCGGTTGCGTGTGGGATTTGTTTGATAATTAAAATTAAGCCAATGGCGGCAAGCATTCCTTCAATGACCGCCGACGGGAAAAATGCGCCGATAATTCCAGCGCGTAAATAACCTAAAATAATTTGAAAGATACCCGCTAAAACAACCGCAACCAATAAACCTTGAAAACTGCCAAGCGTTTCAATGGCGGTAAAAACAATGACGGTCAAACCCGCTGCGGGTCCAGAAACGCAAAGTTGAGAGCCACTCAGCCAAGCGACTAAAAGTCCGCCGACTAATCCCGAAATTAAACCTGAAAATAACGGCGCACCCGACGCTAACGCAATGCCTAAACACAAAGGCAAAGCGACTAAGAAAACGACTAATGAGGCGGGTGCGTCGTCTTTAAAATGTTTGGAATAATACTGAATGTGCTTGTGAATCATGGTTGCAACGCTCTGTTTTTAGTGATGTTGTTTTTTAACTTTTTCAGGCATCATCGAAGAATGATGATGTTCGATTAACCATTGATCATGGTCGTACTCGTAAACAAAGGAATATCGCGCTGCCAATTTGCGTGTTTATCGTGCAACGTGAAGGTGTAAAGTCCAGTATCTGAGGCGATATTGCAGCCAATCTTGATAATGCGCCAATCAATTGTTCCGTGCGGTCTCTTTTTCAAAAAATGCACAAAATACTCTTCGATTTCATCATGCGTGACACGCGGTTTATTTGAAACGGTTGGCAACAAAATCGCATCGTGAACATACATCATCGCCACGTTATGTGCATCCAAAGTTGCTAACGCGGCATTCCAATTGTCGAACATAGCGGTAATTTCCGCTTCACTGGTTTTCGCACAAGACGCAGTATCAAATGATTCGGCGTGTGGCGGAATAAACTTTGTTTCAGCTTGAACTGAAAATGAAGTTGCAGACAGAACAGCTAAAACAGCAAAAAAATTTTTCATAATAATTCCAGATAGGAGAATACAAAAAAAGGCGATTAGAAAATCGCCCTCGTTTTTGTGTTAAATCGCTTGTTTAATGCGCTCTAGCGCAGTTTTTAGATTGTCCATACTGGTCGCAATCGAAAGCCGAATATGTCCCGCCGTTCCAAATGCGGAACCCGGAACCAGTGCCACACCGGCTTTTTCGATGAGATAATCTGAAAATGCCAAATCGTCATCAATACCATCCAAACGTGCTAACAATTTTTCAACATTCGGGAAAACGTAAAACGTCCCGTCCGTTGGTACGCATTCCACGCCGTCAATCGTGTTCAATTCAGCTACCACGAAATCGTGACGTTTCTTGAATTCAACGCACATTTCAGCAATAAAACCTTGGTCGCCCGTTAACGCAGCGAGGGCGGCATATTGTGAAATTGAGGTTGGATTCGACGTACTTTGTGATTGAATTGTACACATCGCTTCAATCAATTTTTCATTCCCCGCCGCATAACCAATGCGCCAGCCCGTCATCGAATAGGCTTTTGACACGCCATTCATCACAATTGTGCGGTCGTAAAATTCAGGATGCGCGTTCAAAATGTTCACAAACGTGCTTTGTTCCCACAAAATATGTTCGTACATATCATCAGTAGCGATAATGATATTTGGAAAATCTGCTAACACATCGCCCAATGCTTTCAATTCGTCCAACGAATACGCTACACCAGACGGATTTGACGGGCTATTGATAAAAATTAACCGCGTTTTTTCGGTAATCGCGGCGCGTAATTGTTCGGGCGACATTTTGAAATTTTGCGCTTGCGTGGTTTCAATAATGACGGGAATACCATCCGCCAACAAAACCATATCAGGATATGAAACCCAATACGGCGCAGGAATAATCACTTCATCGCCTGAATTTAAAAGGGCTTGCGTTAAATTGTACGAACTTTGTTTACCACCGCATGAAACTAAAATCTGTTTCGCGTTGTAGTCCAAACCGTTGTCGTTTTTGAATTTGTCGATAATGGCTTTTTTCAACGGCGCAATGCCATCAACAGCGGTGTATTTCGTGAAACCCTTGTTAATCGCTTCAATCGCGGCGTGTTTGATAAAATCAGGCGTGTCGAAATCGGGTTCGCCCGCACCCAAACCAATAATATCGTGACCTGCGGCTCGCATTTGAGCAGCTCTAGCGGTAATGGCTAAAGTTGGGGAAGGTTTTACTGCATTAACGCGATTAGAAAGTGTGATGCTCATATTTTTGAAATGTCGTTGTGGGCGCGAATTCATTCGCGCTTTTTAAAAGGTCAAAAGCAAGCGCGAATTTGTCGCGCCCACATTATGAAATACCGAATTTTCGGTCGATTAACGTAAGTTTTGTAACGCCGCGATGCGTTCTTCAAGCGGCGGATGCGTCATGAATAACCGCATCGTACCACCGCCGTTAATACCGAATGCTGCGAGTTGTCCGGGTAACGCTTCGGGTTCGTGCGAACGTTGCAAAGCCCGCAATGCGGAAATCATTTTTTCGCGTCCGGCTAAATTCGCGCCACCTGCGTCGGCTCTGAATTCGCGGTAACGTGAAAACCACATCGTCAACATTGAAGCTAAAATACCGAGGGCGATTTGTGCGACCATTTGCGTAACGTAATACGCCCAACCGTAGCCACTTTCTTCGTTTTTCAAAAGCACTTTATCGACAAAGTGACCGATAATTGTCGCGAAGAAATACACAAATGTGTTCACTACGCCTTGCATTAACGCCATCGTAATCATATCGCCATTCGCAACATGACTGATTTCATGCCCGACGACCGCTTCGACTTCGTCCGCGCTCATGCTCTGCAATAATCCCGTACTGACAGCGACTAACGCACTGTTTCTGTTTGCGCCGGTAGCAAAGGCATTCGCTTCTGCTGCTTCAAAAATTCCGACTTCAGGCATGCCAATTCCGGCTTGTTGCGCTTGACGCGCCACAATATCGAGCAACCATTTTTCAGTTTGGTTTTGCGGCGATTCAATAACCACCACGCCCATACCTCTTTTGGCTGACCATTTCGACATAAACAACGAAATCACTGAACCCGCTGAACCGATAATTGCGGACATCAATAGCAATTTTGGCAAATCTAAATCCACGCCGTTTGCCTGCAATGAACTGTGCAAACCCAACATGCTAAAAATAGTGCCAATCACCACCATTACTGCAATGTTGGTGACTAAAAATAGAAAGATACGTTTCATAAAATGACCCTCTCGATTAAATAACTTAAAGTGATAACTTAACGTTTTTGCTATAAAAAGCAAGTTTTGTCGCGCTAGATTTTTTCACAAAATACAAAATACACTGCACTTATTAAACAAAACCCCGACCATAAATAACTCTGTTTTAACGGTTGGTGTAGATTCGTTAGCGCAATAGCATTATTCCAATTCATTTTTGAGTAACGCATTAAATTCATGGGTTTTTTCCAGTAGCGCATTGTATTTTATTTCAACTTTATCCATGATTTCGCTTAAAAAACGGATTAAATCTTCGTCGTCTAATTGCTTGGCGAAGGACAAAATGTAATCTTCCAATTCACTCATCGTGTCGGCATCAACGACTTCTTCTAAAAATAATACTGATGTTGATGATTCGAGTGCATCGAATGCCTTTTCTCTGGAAGCAGTTTGTTTTAATTCTTTTTGCACTAAATCTACGGCTTGGATAATTTTTACCACGACGTGATGCACCATTTTCAATAGTGTCAATTTGTCGGTAAATAGATAGAGTGCTGCGGCGGCTTTTTGAATTTCTATCAGCGCGGCGTTTAGTTCTGTGGCTATAAAAGCTGGATTTTGCATGAAAAAGCACTCATTAACAATTTTAAAATTTGCCAATTATAGGGTAATTTTGAATTGTTCGACCAATCCTGTCACTCGTGCCACATTTGCTTGCACAGTTGCGGTAAAAATGGTTTCAGTTGTCACTAATTTAATACGTTTTTTCGCGCGAGTAATGGCGGTATAAAGCAATTCCTTGGTCAATATAGTTTGCATATTTTCTGGTAAACATACACAAACCTCTTCAAATTCTGAACCTTGGCTTTTGTGAATCGTCATCGCAAAAACGGTTTCGCAATGGGGTAATCGCGCGGGCGAATAACCTTGTTTCTTGCCATCTGGACGCGGAAAAAATACTTTTATATCACCGTGTTCATCGGGTAAACATAACCCAATATCGCCATTGTACAATTGCAACGCAGCGTTATTTTGCGTCACCATTACAGGTCGCCCGACGTACCACACGGTTGATAAATTGATTAGTTTTTGGTTGTGCAAGACTGTTTCTAAACGATAATTTAAATCTGAAACGCTATTTTTTCCTTCACGATGAGCGCATAAAATCTGAAAGCGATTGAAGGCAGCGTAAATTTCCGAGAACGTTTTGTTTGTTTTAATATCGTGAAAATAATCGTGGTGTTGTTCAACTAAATACGTCAAATAATCGTCGCCCAAATGTTCAATCACCGCATTTTTTTGCTGTGTCATGCCCCATGCTAATTTTGCGTCTTGTTGATTGATAGCGGCGGCGAACGCTTTAATTTCACCTTGAAAACGATAAGTTTTTTTAAGTTCAATCGTGTTTTGTGGCAAGGCTTGCGTTAAATCGGCTAACACTGTTCCGGACTCGACGGAGGCAAGTTGTTCCTTATCACCTAATAAAATTAACCGTGCATCTGGTTTTATGGCTTCGACGAGTTTGCTCATCATGGCTAAATCAATCATCGACGCTTCATCAATGACGATTAAATCGTAAGGTAATAAATTTTTTTTGTTATAACGAAAATAGGGCGAGGGGGGTTTTGCACCGAGTAAGCGGTGAATAGTTGTGACCGTTTCGGGTAAATTGTTTTTAATGAACTCGTCGCACTGTAACGACGTTTTGCTGTGTGTAATGGACTCTTGTAACCGCATGGCGGCTTTGCCGGTTGGCGCAGCGAGTGCAATATGTAAGGGTTTTTCGACGTGGAGTGCTTGTAATAATGCGAGAATTTTAACAACGGTGGTGGTTTTTCCAGTTCCAGGGCCGCCGGTGATAATCGTAAATGCTTGGTTAACAGCGCATTTTGCGGCTTCACGCTGGTCATCTTTTTTTGGTTCGATTGAAATTTCAAAAAAAGTATCAAGCAGTTTGTCTAAATTTGAAATGGGTAAATCGGTTTGTTGCATTGCCCGTAGTTTTGCAATTAGGCGTTGCTCGTAATCCCAATAGCGGCGTAAATAAAGATGATTATGTTCATCAATGTGAAGAGGACAGGCGGTGGCATTTTCGTTGGGAGAAGATGCTAAACCTGAAATCAGCAATAATCGCCGTTGTGGCTCAGTTAATTTTAGGCAAGTATTGCCTTGATATTGGGTAAAAGATAAGTGTGTGAGTAAGGTTTCTAAGGATTTTTTTTCATCATTTGAAAAATCTGTTAACGCACTGAAAAATTGTGCGAAAGCAACATCGAGACGAGAAAACAGTAAGGATTCAAGCATAAAAGGTGAGTGCGTTGAAAAAGTGATACCCATAAAAAAAGTCTTAATAGGATTAACTATTAAGACTTTTTACTTTGGTACCGAGGGCCGGAATCGAACCGGCACGGAGTTTCCCCCACCGGATTTTGAATCCGGCGCGTCTACCAGTTCCGCCACCCCGGCAAAGTAGGCAAATTATAACAATCTTTTTATAAAAAACCAGTTTTTTATAATTTTTTTTTGTTCTAAGTTAAAATATGCGCTCATACAATAACTTTCATTTTTGTTTTATAAGGAAAATTAAATGACTCAACAAGCCACTCTTTCTTTAATTGAAAACTACTACGCCGCATTTAACAACGGCGACATGGATACTTTTTTAAATTTACTGACCGACGATGTCATTCACGACATTAACCAAGGAAAACGAGATATAGGCAAAGAAGCGTTCACGCAATTTATGTCTTGTATGAATTTTAACTATAAAGAACAGCTTGTTGACATGATTATTATGGCATCCGCTGATGGTAAACGAGCAGCCGCCGAATTCGTCGTTGTTGGCGAGTATTTGAAAACCGACGAAGGATTGCCTGAAGCGAAAGGTCAAAAATATCGTTTGCCCGCCGGTGCATTTTTTGAAATCCGTGACAATCAAGTCGCTCGAATCACTAATTATTACAATCTTCAAGATTGGATTGCACAAGTTAGCGCGTAATTTTTTGTCAAAAAAACGGGCAGACTCTGCCCGTTTTTTCAAAAGGGCTTTACCACCGCTAAAATAATTATCGCCACCAAAAACAACACCGGAATTTCATTCATCCAACGATAAAAAACGTGGTCACGTTTATTTTGATTAGCACGAAAATCCTTCAGCCATTCCCAGCAAAAATAATGGTAAATCACCAAACCCAGCAACAACGCTAATTTGACGTGCAACCAACCTGCGTGCGAATACGTCTGCCACGCGCCCGCGATTAACAGCCAAATTCCGAACACAAATGTCGCAAGCATCGACGGAGTCATAATGCCAAAAAATAATTTTCGCTCCATGATTTTGAACCGTTCGTCGCTCGCTGTATCGTCGCTCATCGCGTGATAAACGTACAATCGCGGCAAATAAAATAATCCCGCAAACCAACATACCATCGCAATTAAATGTAACGCTTTTAACCAGAGCATTATTTTTCCCTTAAAAAATTTTCAATCTGCGACTGCAATTCAGTCAATTCAAATAAGCCGATTTTTTGCCACACAATTTCGCCTTTCGGATTCAACAAAAACGTCGTTGGCGTAACACTGACATTACCAAATTCTTTCGCTAATTTCGCTTCAATATCCAACGTAATCGGGTAGGGCAGGACGCGGGATTTACTAAATTCAATAACGTGATTCGGCGGGTCGTAATACATCGACACGCCAATAATTTCCAAACCTTGCGCGTGATAACGTGAATACAAATCGAGCCAAAGCGGAATTTCTTTGAGGCAATTCTCACAATCGGTTGCCCAAAACGTCACAATCACAGGTTTACCGTGCAACTTTTCAAACGACATTTGTTCGCCGTTTAACGCGGTAAAAGTGGCATTTTTTACGGGGGTTTTAACACTAAAAAAAATGCCTGTAGCCAGTGCAATTAAAAGTGTGACAGCAATAAATAGTTTCATTGAGAAAATTCGAAAGTGCGACGCGATTATTCACGTCGCACTATTTGGAGGGAAATTACAATTGTGGCCCAGCTTGTGTGAAATCAAATTCGTTATTTGCGCGGGTGTATTTTTTGAAATTTGTGACAAACATGCCCGCTAATTTTTGCGCGGTTTCGTCAAAAGTCGCTTTGTCTTCCCACGCATTTCGTGGGTTCAATAAATTCGTTTCAACGCCAGCCAAGGTTGTTGGAATGCTCAAATTAAAATACGGCATTGTTTCAAAATCAGCATTATTGATGCTGCCATCCAAAATCGCATTCACACAAGCACGAGTGCCTTTGATGCTCATCCGTTTGCCCACGCCATAACCGCCGCCTGTCCAACCGGTATTCACTAAATACGCATTTACGCCGTGTTGCTCCATTTTTTTGCCGAGTAAGGTTGCGTAAACGGTTGGATGTAACGGTAAAAAGGCTTCACCAAAACACGCGGAAAACGTTGCTTGTGGTTCCGTCACGCCCCGTTCTGTACCCGCCACTTTCGCCGTGTAACCCGATAAGAAATAATACATTGCCTGTTCTTTTGATAATTTTGAAACCGGCGGCAAAATACCAAACGCATCGCACGTTAGAAAAATAATATTTTGCGGTTGTCCCGCACGCAAATCCGGTTCGTGATTTTCGATATGTTCAATTGGATAGGAAACGCGCGTGTTTTCTGTTTTAGAACTGTCGTGATAATTAACTTCGCCGTTATCGTCATAAACCACGTTTTCTAATAATGCGTGACGACGAATCGCTGCAAAAATTTCGGGTTCATTTTCTTGTGATAAACCGATACATTTTGCGTAACAACCGCCTTCAAAATTGAACACACCTTCATCATCCCAACCGTGTTCGTCGTCGCCGATTAACTTGCGTGACGCATCGGTTGAAAGCGTGGTTTTGCCTGTTCCCGATAATCCGAAAAATAACGCTACATCGCCGTCTTTGCCGACATTCGCGCTACAGTGCATTGACAAAATACCTTCCAATGGTAGCCAATAATTCATCATGGTGAAAATGCCTTTTTTCATTTCGCCACCGTACCAAGTGC
Organism: uncultured Pseudomonadota bacterium; assembly: GCA_903870545.1. Lineage (GTDB taxonomy): Bacteria > Pseudomonadota > Gammaproteobacteria > Methylococcales > Methylomonadaceae > UBA10906. The sequence goes on along the minus strand of CAIQDI010000013.1, from coordinate 18,422 downwards.
CGCCAATAATAGCGACATTCTTTTCGACGTTGAAAATACAAAAAACTTCGGAATTTAAGCCGTGATTTTGCCATTTTTCATTGGTGAAATTGCTGGCGTTATAAACGCGAAAATTCGGCACAAAATCGGTTAATTCGTCACCTTCTGGGCGAATAAACATATTTTTTACAAAATGCGCTTGCCATGCAAATTCGGTAACAAAACGCACGGATTTACGGGTTTCGCCATCGCCACTGAAACCGTCAGTGACATAAATGTCTTTGTCCGACAAATAGGTAATCACATCAGCGTACAAATCGTCGAAAATTTCCGCTGAAACGGGTTTATTCACGCTGCCCCAAGCGATATTTTGGTTCGAGGGTTCTTGTTCTACAAAAAACTTATCTTTCGGCGATCGACCCGTGAATTTCCCTGTGTCGACAGTCATCGTGTCATTGCTCAACACTTGTCCTTCTTCGTTAGCGACTTCGTGATCAAACAGTTCGTCATAACTCAAATTATGATAAACCTGACCCACGTTGTGAAGTCCCAATTTTTCTGCGCTTATTACATCCAAATTTTTCTGCACTGTGTCACTCATTGCTACGGCTCCTAAGATTTTATAATCGTTCTTTTCGACGGTTTTTAACCGGTTTCATAAATGTAGCCTAAAAATTATTTTTAGACAAGGATTTGCGCGTTATTGGGTGATTTATCGCGGTTTGGCACGAGTGCTGTAATTATGTTATCTTTTCGCTCATCATTTGCCTTTCGACTAATTAAAAAACGCATGACTCCAGAACAATTTAATCTGTACGCCCAACAAGGTTATAACCATATTCCCGTTAGCCGCGAAATTCTCGCGGATGTTCACACGCCGTTAAGTGCATACTTAAAACTCGCCTCCGGTGCGTATTCTTATTTGTTTGAGTCCGTTCACGGCGGCGAACAATGGGGGCGTTATTCCATCATTGGTTTACCCTGTAAAACCGTCGTGAAAGTGTTTGGTTTGCACATCACAGTGACGTTTGAAAATGAAATTATTGAAAGTCTGACGCACGAAAATCCGTTGCACTGGATTGAAGAATTTAAAGCACGTTATCGCGTGCCAGATGTTAAAAAATTGCCGCGTTTTAACGGTGGTTTAGTCGGTTATTTTGGTTATGAAACGATTGGTTATATTGAGCCGCGCGTGTGCAAAATGGACAAACCGGACGCTGTGGCGACACCCGATATTCTGTTAATGGTGTCTGAAGAATTACTCGTTTTCGATAATTTATCGGGCAAAATGTTGTTGTTGACGCACGCCAATCCTGAAGAACCGAATGCGTACGAAAATGCTCAAAAACGGTTGCAAGACACGCAAAATAAATTGTACGAATCTCAAACTAAACCGGAACGTCACGCCAATCCCAAAACCGTTCACGAAAATGATTTTGTGTCCGGTTTTACCGAAAACGGTTTCAAAAAAGCCGTTGAAAAAGCGAAAGAATACATCACCGATGGCGATATTATGCAGGTGGTTTTGTCGCAACGTTTATCGATTCCGTTTACTGCCGCGCCGCTGAATTTATATCGGGCGTTGCGCTGTTTGAATCCGTCGCCGTATATGTTTTATTTAGATTTAGACGATTTTCATGTTGTCGGTTCGTCACCTGAAATTTTGGTGCGTCTGGAAGACGAAACTGTGACGGTTCGTCCGATTGCGGGAACGCGTCGTCGTGGAATTACGCCCGAACACGATTTAGAACTCGAACAAGAATTGCTCGCCGATCCGAAAGAACTCGCGGAGCATTTGATGTTGATTGATTTGGGGCGCAACGATGCGGGGCGCGTCGCTGAAATTGGCACCGTTCAATTGACCGACAAAATGATTGTCGAGCGTTATTCGCACGTTATGCACATTGTGTCGAACGTCACGGGAACGCTACAAAAAGGAAAAAATGCGTTTGATGTTTTGGCGGCAACGTTTCCCGCTGGAACGGTTAGTGGTGCGCCAAAAATTCGGGCAATGGAAATTATTGACGAACTCGAACCCGTGAAACGTGGCGTGTATTCGGGCGCAGTCGGTTACATTGGTTGGACAGGAAATTTAGACACCGCCATTGCGATTAGAACCGCCGTTATTAAAGATGGGAAATTACATATTCAAGCGGGCGCGGGCATTGTCTACGATTCCGTGCCACAAAGCGAATGGGAAGAAACAATGAATAAAGCACGCGCCGTTTTTCGCGCCGTCGCCATGGCAGAAGCGGGTTTGGAAGGAGAGCAACTATGAAAGTCGTCATGATCGATAATTACGATTCATTCACTTATAACTTGGTGCAATACTTGGGCGAATTGGGCGCAGAAGTTGTTGTCGTTCGGAATGACCAAGTTTCTGTCGCGGATATTGCGGCGTTAAATCCCGACAAAATTGTCATTTCACCAGGGCCTTGCACGCCAAAAGAAGCCGGCGTTTCGGTCGAAACAATTTTGCATTTTGCCGGAAAAATTCCGTTGTTGGGCGTGTGTTTAGGGCATCAAAGTATTGGTTATGCGTTGGGTGGCAATGTGATTCACGCCAAACAAATTATGCACGGCAAAACGTCGCTGGTTTATCACGCTAACACCGGTGTTTTCAAGGATTTGAATAATCCCTTTACCGCGACGCGCTATCATTCGTTGGTGATTGAACAAAGCAGTTTACCTGATTGTTTGGAAGTCACCGCATGGACGCAAAATGAACAAGGTGAAATCGACGAAATTATGGGTGTGCGCCACAAAACGCTGGATATTGAAGGCGTGCAATTTCATCCTGAATCGATTTTGACTGAACACGGACACGATTTGTTGCGGAATTTTTTGCAGCGTTAATTTTTCAAAATAACAAGAACGTCACATTGTTCGCGTAAATTTCACTTTTCTATTTTTTGGAGTGATTTATGAATATTTGTAATGTTTCTGATATTTTTTCGCTGGAGTTAGTGGCAAGCCACGCACATTGGAAAATGAAATTGGATATTGCTATTGCTAAAGAAGAATCACTAGACGCAGAACTTCTTAGTCGAGATGATTGCTGCGTTTTAGGTAAATGGTTACACGATGGCGGTAAACAATTTATTGATTTACAAAGTTATCGAAATTGTCTTGTAAAACATGCCATTTTTCATATTGAAGCGGGTAAAATCGCGGAGTGTATCAACGCCCAAAATTATGAATACGCATTACAGTTATTAGACAGCAGTACGTCTGACTTCAATCAGACATCTGAAGAGGTTGTTTCGTCTATTTGTTGTTTAGAAAATGATTTGAAAGAAGCTAAAAATTCAATTTGTCAAAGCTAAACGATTACATAATTTAAGGCGCGACACATGAAAAATTTTATCGAATGGCACGCCTTAATCACTGAATACGCCCTATCGTAATGGGATACTTTCTAAAAATTTTGGTTTCAGCCACACTATTGGTGGTTATTTCTGAAATTGCAAAACGCAGTTCTTTTTGGGCGGCGGCTCTCGCTTCTTTGCCACTTACGTCTTTACTGGCTTTTGTTTGGCTGTATTTGGATTCGGGCGAAACGGAGAAAGTCGCCCAACTTTCTTACGGTATTTTCTGGCTGGTGTTGCCGTCGCTGGTGTTATTTATCGTATTTCCGATGTTGCTTCGTAGCGGTTTGAACTTTTGGTTGAGTTTAATTACCGCTTGTTTTGTCACGGCTTGCGCGTATTTTGGCATGGTGAAATGTTTGGTGTGGTTTGATATACAAATTTAGTTTGCCATAAACCATTCGTTAATTTTTCAAATACACATCATAACGCAACAATTTCCCCGAAAAACTTTCGTTCGGTTTGCCGCCCAACGGTTCGGCATAATCGGGACTTTTCACCACCACGCGCTTCGCCGTTGCCGCAAAAGCCGCTTCAAAAAGTTCGAGTTTATCGACATCTTCACCGACTAATTCTTGCAAAATCGTCATGGATTTTTTACTCAATGCCGATTTTTTGCGTTTGGGCGGAAACATCGGATCCAAATAAATGCAATCAGGCGGCGTTTCTACTGTTTTTAAAATATCAATCGCGTTGCCGGTCATTAAAATCGGCGGCGAAAGTTGGCACTTTTGCACCCACGATTCACGCGCCAACCGTTCAAACGCATCGGTTAATAATTCCGCCATCATCGGTGAACGTTCGATGCAACGCAGGTTATAACCCATCCGAAACAAACACAAACTGTCTTGCGCCCACCCCGTCGTCGCATCGATAACGGTTTTTGTTTTACGTCCGATTGCTTGAGCAAAGGCACCTTCTTTTGGCGCGGGATAGGAACGTTGTTCACCATTTCGCGGTTCAATATCGACGCTCAAACCGCCTTTTTTCAACAATTCTTTGTCCAATAATTTCAAACAACCGTCGCGCCACGTTAAAAAAAACGCTTCGGAATTTTGATCTGTCGATTGTCGAAGTGGCACATTTAAACGTTTGGCGAGTTCCTCAAATTTTGAAACGTCGCCGCTGCCTTCAAAAAGTACGGCAAGTTTATTTTGATGCGACATTATTCAGTCGAAATGGATTGTTGTTCATTTTTCAACGCCGCATCCAACGTGTGCCACGCCAAAGTCGCGCATTTCACGCGAGCTGGATATTCACGAACACCGGCTAAAACCGCCAGTTTTCCAACGGTCTCGAAATTGATATTTTCTTCTTTTCCCGTGGTCATTTCGTGAAACGTTTTAAATAACGCTTCCGCTTCCGCTTCGGTTTTACCTTTCACAATTTCAGTCATCAACGAAACGGAAGCCGTCGAAATGGCGCAACCTGAACCTTGAAAACTCGCGTCGGTAATTAAGTCGCCGTCCATTTTCAAAAATAGCGTTAAACGGTCGCCGCATAATGGATTAAAACCTTCCACCATGCGGTCGTAATTTTCCATAACGTAGAAATTGCGTGGGTTGCGGTTGTGGTCAAATATGACTTCTTGGTATAAATCGCGTAAATCTTCAAACATTAGCCAAACATCTCAATTAAATTTTTAATTCCCAAAATCAACACATCGATTTCAGCTTTCGTATTGTACATTGCGAACGACGCGCGAGCGGTCGCAGGGACTTTGTAAAAATCCATCACCGGCATGGCACAATGATGACCAGCACGAATCGCAATTCCTAAACTATCCAACATCGTGCCAATATCGTGCGGGTGAATTTTGCCGAGTGTAAAAGACAAAATCGCGCCTTTTTCTTTCGCCTCACCGATGATTTTTAAGCCGTCGATTTTCAACGCTGCTTGCGTGGCGTAAGCTAATAATTCCGCTTCATACGCGGCAATTTTATCCATGCCAATCGTATTTAAATAATCAATCGCCGCACCCAGTCCAATAACTTCTGCAATACTTGGCGTTCCCGCTTCAAACTTGAGCGGCAAACCCGCGTAAGTGCTTTTTTCAAATGTCACAGTGCGAATCATATCGCCGCCACCTTGATACGGCGGCATCGCTTCTAGCAAAGATTGTTTGCCGTACAAAACGCCCACGCCGGTTGGTGCGTAGAGTTTGTGACCCGAAAAAACATAAAAATCACAATCCAATTTCTGCATATCAACAGGCGTGTGCGGAATGGCTTGTGCGCCATCGAGTAAAACCGGAATGTTTCGCGCGTGGGCGAGTTCAATAATTTTTTCGACAGGGTTAATCGTTCCGAGCGCGTTCGACATGTGAACGACAGAAACCAATTTCGTTTTTGAATTCAGCAACGCCTCAAATTCTGGCATCAACAATTCGCCCTGACTTGTCATCGGCGCAACTTTCAAAATCGCGCCTTTTTCTTCGCACAACATTTGCCACGGCACAATGTTCGAGTGATGTTCCATTGCGGTGATAATAATCTCGTCACCCGCGTGGATGTTGGCTTTACCGTAAGTTTGTGCGATTAAATTTATCGCATCCGTCGCGCCACGCACAAAAATAATTTCCTTTTCACTTGCCGCGTTCATAAAGGTTTTCACTTTTTCACGCGCCGCTTCAAACAAATCGGTCGAACGCACGCTTAACGTGTGAACGCCACGATGCACGTTGGCATAATCGTGGCTATAAAGTTTGACGATGCTATCAATCACGGCTTGCGGCTTTTGGCAACTCGCGGCGTTGTCCAAATAAACGAGCGGTTTATTGCGGATTTTTTCGTTGAGAATCGGAAAATCAGCGCGGATTTTTTCAATCGGATAAGTCATTAACGTTCTGCTCCTTCAGGGAATCGCGCCAATAATAGGTTAAAAACAGATTCGCGCAAACTGGGAACGGTGATTTTATCAACCATTTCGTTGGCAAAGGCGAACGTCAGAATGTGTTTCGCCGTCGCTTCGTCGATGCCGCGTGATTGCAAATAGAAAATTGATTTTTCGTCTAACTGCCCAACCGTGACACCGTGGGCGCATTTCACGTCATCGGCATAAATTTCTAATTGCGGTTTCGTGTCGATTTCGGCTTCATTCGATAACAACAAATTACGGTTGTTCATTTTGGAATCGATTTTTTGCGCGTTTTCTGCGACGACAATTCGCCCTTGAAAAACGCCTTTTGCTTGGTCGGTCAAAATGCCTTTATAAAATTCGCGGCTGATGCCGTTTGGTTGTAAATGATTGATTCGCGTGAAATTATCTAAATGTTGTTTTTGCGAACCCAAATATAAACCGTTCAATTCACATTCCGCCGCCGTCGCCAAATCGCAGACAATATCACTTCGCGCTAACACACTTCCTAACGCAAAATTATGATGTGTGAAACGGGCATTGTCGGCTTGTTGAACGTAAGTGCCACCAAAATGATAAGCGGTTTCGCTTTCTTGTTGCACTTTATAAAGCGTCAAATCCGCGTTTTCACCGACAAAAATCTCCGCCACCGAATTAGTCAAATAAGCGTTGCCTTCTGAACTGCTGAACGTTTCAATCAGCGTCGCTTTCGCATTTTTTTCCAAAATGACAACGTGGCGCGTCGGCAAAATCGCTTCTTGCGTGGCGACGTGAATAATTTGCAACGGTTTATCCAAAACCTCGTTTTCGGCAATATGAATAAACAGCCCGTCGGTGAAATTCGCAGTATTAAAATCAATAAAACCGTGCGTTTGTGTAATCGCTTGATTGAATTTCGATTGCAATAAACCCGCGTGATTTTTAAGCGCGTCGTTGATTGAACAAACCGTAATGGATTTAGGTAAATTCGATAATCCTGCGTTGAAAAAACCGTCCACCAACACAAAATGAAAAGCTGTTCCGCCTTTTGAACCTTCAAAAACGGGAGAATTTTCTATTTTTGCTAATGGAAATTCTTTTTTGGCAATCGCCGAAACGTTGGTGTAACGCCAATCTTCCAAGCGGTTTGACGGAAAACCGGTTTGTTCAAATTGCGATTGGGCTTGTTGGCGAAAATCGTCTAACCATGAAATGCTCATGCTTGCTCCAACCAACCATAACCTTTTTCTTCGAGTTCCAACGCCAACTCCGCGCCACCTGATTTCACAATTTTGCCGTCCGCTAAAACGTGAACAAAATCGGGTTTGATGTAATCCAGCAAGCGTTGGTAATGCGTCACCATAATAAACGCGCGGTTTTCAGAACGTAGGGCGTTCACACCGTCGGCAACAATTCGCAACGCATCAATGTCTAAACCTGAATCGGTTTCGTCCAAAATACACAATTGCGGTTCGAGCATCGCCATTTGCAAAATTTCGTTACGTTTCTTTTCGCCGCCCGAAAAACCTTCGTTCACCGCGCGATATAAAAACTTTTCGTCCATATCTAAGGCTTTGGTTTTTGCTTTTACGAGCGTTAAAAAATCCATTGCATCGACTTCACTCAAACCGTTGTGTTTGCGAACCGCGTTTAATGCGGCTTTCAATAGATAAACGTTTGTTACGCCCGCGATTTCGACAGGATATTGGAACGCTAAAAATACACCTTCACGAGCGCGGATTTCAGCAGGCATTTCGAGTAAATTCTTGTCGTTGTAAGTGATTGAACCGCCTGTCACTTCGTAACCTGATTTGCCAGACAAAACGTGTGAAAGCGTGCTTTTGCCCGCGCCATTGGGCCCCATAATGGCGTGAATTTCGCCCGCGTTGACTTCTAAATTTAAGCCTTTGAGAATTTCTTTAGTGCCGACGTTGACGGTTAGGTTTTTGATTTTTAGCATTTGTGTTCCAGTGGTTTTTTGTAAAGTTTCTATTTTTTTAATGCCAACGCATTATTTTTAATTGTGTTGCAAATTGAATCTAACGGCAAATGACTCAAATTCCGTACGGCGAACGGATTTTGTAATTCCATGCCAATTCTATCCAGCGAAAGCAAAGGATAGGCGACTAAAATCGCAATAAACGGCGACATCATTTGCGCTTCGCCAATGAACGAAAAAGGTAACAACAACAAATAAAGGAAAATAAAACGTCGCACTTTAATCACATAAACCAACGGCATCGGTGTTTTTAAAATTCGTTCATTTCCACCAATGCTGTCAATTAGCGCAGCGCGTTGTTTTTCAAATTCGGCAAATGTAAATAAATCGAACTGTTGTTTAACTCGCGCCTGTTCGAGTAATGCTGCGATTTTATGCGTCACAAAAAGCGGGCTGTGTGGCGCATTTTGCAACGCGCTAATTTCATCTTCAGAAAGCCAATCTTTCAGTGCGTCGAAATCTGTTTGTAACCGTAGCGATTCTTTATGCGCGAAAACAAACGTGACGAGCCATTTCGTCATTTCATTACGCCAGACTAAATTGTTTTCGCCATAATTCCACGTCATCACCAGTAGATTACTGGTTTGATTGATGATTGAACCCCACAATTTACGCGCTTCCCACCAGCGGTCGTGTCCTGCGTTGGTACGAAAAACTAACACTAAACCCAACACTGCGCCGGTATATTCAAATGGCGTGACCGCGAAATGTGGCAATTTGTAATAATAACTGTCGAGATAAAATAAACCGTAAGTGTATAAACCCGTGACAAAAACACTCAACAAAATACGCGGCGTTACTGAGCCGTGCCACGCTAATGCGCCGAGCAAAAAGTTGTTTTGTTCTGCTTTATTAGTGAATTTAGCGGACATGGTGCGTTCTCAATTTTCGTAAAAAGTAACTTCGCCTGTTACCAATTCATGAATGCCGCCAACGAGTTTTATTTCGCCTTTTTCAATCATTTCTTTCAATATCGGACTGCGTTCAAGAATCGCGTGAACGGTTCGTTTAACGTTTATCGCGGCAACTTTTTCGACAAAGTCGCTGTTGCTTGAATTACGATTTTGCGTTTCGGTTTTTTCGTCATAAATCGCTGGTTGAATTTTTGAAAGTAACGCGGTTAAATTGCCCATTTCAACGTGATCGCACGCGCCTTTGACTGCGCCGCATTTTGTGTGACCTAACACGGCAATAATTTTAGAACCCGCGACTTTACACGCAAATTCCATGCTGCCTAAAATGTCTTCATTGATTATATTACCTGCGATTCGCACACTAAAAATATCGCCTAAACCTTGATCGAAAATCAATTCGGCAGACGTGCGAGAATCAATGCAGCTTAAAATAACCGCAAACGGATGTTGCCCGTCTGACGTTTCGTTAGCTTGTTCAAGCAAATTGCGATTTGCTTTCAAGTTGTTCATGAAGCGATGATTGCCTTCTTTCAACAAATTCAACGCCATTTCTGGGGAAATTGCCGCTTGTAATTCTTTGGTAAGTGTTTTCATTTTGAATTCCTTAAAATTTTAAAAATTAACCTACCGAACCTTCCAAACTCAATCCCAACAATGCCTGCGCTTCAACCGCAAATTCCATGGGCAATTCTTTGAAAACTTGCTTACAAAAACCATTCACAATCATCGACACCGCGTCTTCCGCAGACAAGCCGCGTTGTTGACAGAAAAATAATTGGTCTTCGCTGATTTTTGACGTGGTGGCTTCGTGTTCGATTTGCGCCGATGAATTACGCACTTCAACATACGGAAACGTGTGTGCGCCGCATTTGTCGCCGACCAATAACGAATCGCATTGGGTGTAATTTCGGGCGTTTTTGGCTTTGCTGGAAATTTTCACCAAGCCGCGATAAGTGTTTTGCGCTTTGCCAGCCGAAATGCCTTTTGAAATGATGGTGCTTTTGGTGTTTTTGCCGACGTGAATCATCTTCGTACCCGTGTCGGCTTGTTGCAAATTGTTGGTAACGGCGACCGAATAAAATTCACCGACCGAATTATCGCCTTTCAAAATGCAACTTGGATATTTCCAAGTAATCGCTGAACCCGTTTCCACTTGCGTCCAAGACACTTTTGAATTATCGCCTTTGCAATACGCGCGTTTGGTGACGAAATTATAAATGCCGCCTTTGCCGTCTTTGTCGCCGGGATACCAGTTTTGCACGGTCGAGTATTTTATTTGCGCGTCTTTTAAAATGACTAATTCTACGACGGCGGCGTGGAGTTGGTTTTCATCACGTTGTGGCGCGGAACAGCCTTCCAAATAAGAAACGTAACTGCCTTCGTCAGCAATAATTAACGTGCGTTCAAATTGTCCCGTGTTGCTGGCGTTAATCCGAAAATATGTCGAAAGTTCCATTGGGCAACGCACGCCTTTTGGAATATAAACGAATGAACCGTCGGTGAAAACCGCTGAATTTAACGCCGCAAAAAAATTGTCACCGACTGAAACAACGGAACTTAAATACGCTTTAACAAGTTCAGGATGTTCGCGAATCGCTTCCGAAATAGGGCAAAAAATTACACCCACATCGTGCAATTTTCCTTTGAAGGTCGTCGCCACAGAAACGCTGTCAAAAACGGCATCGACCGCAATTCCGGCTAATTGTTCTTGTTCCGCTAGTGGAATGCCTAATTTTTTGTAGGCTTCCAAAATTTCGGGATCAATTTCGTCCAAACTTGTTGGCGCGTTGGCTTTGGATTTTGGCGCGGAATAATAGCTAATCGCTTGATAATCAATCGGTTCGATTTTCAATTGCGCCCAATCGGGTGACGGCATCGTTTGCCAATGACGAAAGGCTTTTAAACGATATTCCAACATGAATTCGGGTTCGTTTTTCACTTTCGATAATTGAGCAATCACGTCTTCGTTTAGTCCCGCTGCAAACGTGTCAGCTTCAATTTCGGTGACAAAACCTTGTTTATATTCTTGATTTAAAAGGCTGTTAATTTCGTCGTTATTTGCAGACATGGATTTTATTTCTCGGAAAGTGGATTCGATTTGGGTCACATTTTAGAGTGATTTAATTCTTGAGTAAAGAAGTTGGTTTTTAGGAATGCTCAGATTCAACAATTTCGACGCGCGGCGTAATGCCACAAACGAGTGTGTAGGGAATGGTATTTGAACAAATGGCGATTTCTTCGACGGGTAAATTTTCGCCCCACAACGTCACCGAATCACCCGCTTTGGCGGTGGAAGTTAATCCCAAATCAACGGTAATCATATCCATTGAAACGCGCCCAACCAGCGGCACTCGTTCGCCGTTGACCAAAACGGGCGTGCCATTTTGGGCGTAACGCGGATAACCGTCACCGTAACCAATCGCGACTACGCCTAATTTTGTGTCGTGCGAACTTGTCCATGTGTCGCCATAACCCACCGTTTCACCCGCTGCCACATCACGCACCGCAATCAACCGTGAATGCAAACTCATCAAGGGTTGCAAACCTACAAATTCGCCAGTCGAATCGGCAAAAGGCGAAATGCCAAACAACATCACGCCCGCGCGAACCCAATCCGTGAGCGAATCTTTCCACGCTAAAATCCCCGCCGAATTTGCCATACTTTTTTCGCCGTCGTAATTCGCCGTCCATTGATGGAATAACGCGATTTGTTGCGCCGTTTTCGAGTCATTTTTATCGTCAGCATTGGCAAAATGCGTCATGAAATTAAACGGTTTTTTAACAACTTCACACGCGCTTAATTGTTTATAAACGTCTGAAATTTCGTGTGCTTTGAAACCTAAACGGTTCATGCCTGTGTCGAGTTTTACCCAAACGCCCAGCCGCTTTGCGTTCGATGTGTTTTTTAAAATTTCCAACTGATGCGGGGAATGGAGCGAGGCTTCTAAATCGTAATGCAGTAAATCGTGTAATTCGTCGTGTTCGGTAAAACCTTCCAACACCACAATGCGTTGTTGCAAACCAGCTTTTCGTAATCGTACGCCTTCTTGAACTCGCGCCACCGCAAAACCATCTACCAAACCGTCCAAAGCGTGCGCGATTCGCAATAAACCGTGTCCGTAAGCATTGGCTTTAATAACCGCCATAATTTTAGAATTGGGCGCAGCCAAACGCACTTGCTGCACGTTATGAGCCAGCGCGTTGATGTTGATAACGGCGTAAGCGGTGCGAATCATGGAATTATTTCAATGCGTCGGTGACGTGCGGTTCAATCAATTGATACAACAACTGGTGCATTCTGGGACTGGCAGCAATGACATTTCCCGATTCTAAATAACCATCGTTAAATGAAAAATCCGTTGCTACGCCGCCAGCTTCTTTGACCAACAAAATTCCTGCCGCCATGTCCCATTCTTTCAAGCCAATTTCCCAAAAACCATCCAAACGACCAGCGGCTAAATACGCCAAATCCAATGCTGCTGAACCCGCCCGACGAATGCCAGCCGAATCAATGGTAATTGCGCGGAACATTTCCAAATACGCATCCAAATGTTGCGGTTCTTTGAACGGAAAACCCGTGCCGATTAACGCACCCGTCATAGTTGTTGAAGCGGTTGTGCGAATGCGACGATTGTTCAACATCGCGCCGCCGCCCCGTTTTGCGGTGAATAATTCGTCGCGCAACGGATCGTAAACCACGCCGACTTCTAAACGTCCTTTCACTTTCAACGCAATGGAAACGGCGTATTGCGGGAAACCATGAATGAAATTTGTGGTGCCGTCGAGCGGATCGATAATCCACTGATATTCATTGCCTTCGTGTTCGCCACTTTCTTCAGCGAGAATGCTGTGTTCGGGATAAGCGGCTTTGAGGATGGAAATAATTTCGCGTTCGGCGAGGCGATCCACTTCGGTGGCAAAATCATTTTTGCCTTTACGTTCGACTTCTAAATGAGCGGCTTTATCGACCGAACGAAGAATAATGTCACCGGCACTACGCGCTGCACGAACAGCGATATTAAGCATGGGTTGTTGCATAGAATTTACGTTTTTAAATGAGCGGATTATAAAATCATAGAATAACAAATCTTTTGCTAAACTTAGTGCTTTTTTAACCAAATGGACATTTGCTTTGCTCTCTCACATTAAAATTGTATTAGTTGAAACCTCGCATCCTGGAAATATCGGGGCGGTAGCGCGGGCAATGAAAAACATGACCATGACCAATTTATGTTTGGTTTCGCCCAAGTTTTTTCCTCATGCCGATGCCACAGCGCGAGCAGCGGGCGCAGACGATATTTTAGCGAAAGCGCAACTTTTTGAAACCTTGGAAGAAGCGATTGCCGATTGCACGTTGGTCATTGGCGCAAGCGCACGCAGTCGCACCATTAGTTTGTCAGAAGTTACGCCGCGTGAATGCGCCGAAAAAGTCATTACCGAATCCGCGCATGAAAAAATAGCGATTGTGTTTGGGCGTGAAAATTCGGGTTTGAAAAACGAAGAATTGGATTTATGCCGCTATTTATTACACATTCCGTGCAACGAAAATTACAGTTCGCTGAATATCGCGGCGGCGGTACAAGTCGTGTGTTACGAATTATTTATTGCCGCACAAAATGGCGACGTGGCGCGTAAAGCCGTGGGCGACGAAAACGAGCAAGAATTGGCGACCAATCATCAAATGGAATTATTTTATAACCACCTCGCCGAAGCCTTGAGCGACATCGGTTTTATGCACCCCGAAAAAGAAGAATCGTTGATGCGGCGGTTGCGTCGGCTGTATAACCGCGCCGAATTACGCAGCAAAGAAGTCGATATTTTGCGCGGCATTTTGCGATTGTCACAAGGTCATAAAGGCGCGTTGAAACGTGACTAAAATTTTACAAAGCCCACTTTTACAACGTTACGAGGAACACGTCGCGAATCATGTGATTGATTTCGATGCCGCGCAGTGGAAAACGTTACAAGCATTTCAAACGCTGCTCGATGAATTGCACGCTGACGATGGTAAATCCGCGCCGGTCAAATTTTGGCAACGAAAAACGATGGCGAAAACGATTCAAGGATTGTATTTATTTGGTGATGTCGGACGTGGCAAATCGATGTTGATGGCGTGGTTTTATGAAGCGTGCGAATTACCGAAAAAACGGCGCGTGCATTTTCACGTTTTCATGCAGGAAGTCCATTTGTTTATTCACCAAAATCCTAATCAAAATGCGCTGACTTTGTTGGCAAAAAAAGTGCGGGAAACCACGCAATTACTGTGTTTAGATGAATTTTTTATTAACGATATTGCCGACGTGATGTTGCTCAGTCGTTTGTTTGACGGGCTGTTTTCGCACGCCGTTAGTGTGGTGATTACGTCAAATTATCATCCTGATAAACTCTATCCGAATGGCTTGCAACGCGCGTCATTGTTGCCGTTTATTGATTTATTGCATGCCAAAACAACGTTAATTGAATTGTGTGGCGAACTCGATTACCGTTTGACGCAATCTGTCGATTCGGCAACCCGTTATTTTTTTCCGTTAAATTCACAAACCGAAAACGCCATTTCACAATGCAACACGAAAGCCGTATTTTCGTTCGCGGCATTATGCGGTGAACCGAAAGGCGCACGCGATTATTTAACCTTGGCAGCGCAATACGATTCGCTCGTTTTAACGCACATTCCACAATTCACGCCCGAAAAAAATAATGAAGCACGGCGATTTATCACTTTGATTGACGTGCTGTACGACTATAAAGTAACGTTAATTTGCAGCGCGGAAGTTGCGATTGACGACCTTTATTGCAAAGGTAAAAACAAATACGATTTTGAGCGCACGCGGTCGCGCCTCATCGAAATGCAATCCACTCAGTATTCCTCTCACATTTAACCTAAGGTTCCACCATGAAATCATTAAAAATCACGGCTGTATTTTTATTATTTGCCGTCGCGCCACTTGTTCACGCTGAAAATTGGGGTGACGTGTTGAAATCGGTCAGCAAAGAAGGCAGTCAAACGTTAGAAAACAGCGCGGACGCTGTCAATCAAGCGCAACAATTACTCGAAAGTGGCAAAACATTCAAAGCCGGTGAATTGACAAATTTATTGGTGCAGCGCATTGGCGTAACACCAGAACAAGCCACAGGTGGCGCGGGTGCGTTGTTACAAATTGCTAAAACGCGCATGAATCCAGAAGCCTTTGCGAAATTATCAGAACAAGTTCCCGACGTTTCACAACTGATTTCTGCTGTTCCTGCACTGCAAAAAGGCGGTTCAGGTTTAGGCGGATTAGC
Organism: uncultured Pseudomonadota bacterium; assembly: GCA_903870545.1. Taxonomy (GTDB): domain Bacteria; phylum Pseudomonadota; class Gammaproteobacteria; order Methylococcales; family Methylomonadaceae; genus UBA10906. The sequence continues at coordinate 3,045 of CAIQDI010000013.1, read as the reverse complement.
AGGAAAATTAGCGGGTTTATCGGGTGATTCATCCATCGGGACGGCGTTGACAGCGGTGTCACTTTTTCAACAACTCGGCATGAAACCCGAAACCATGCAACGCTTCGTTCCGGTCGTTATCGAATATGTGAAAGGTAATACCGGCACAGCGATTGCCGAAGGTTTAGGTGTTGCATTATCAGCACCAAACAAGTGATTATAAAGGTAATCAACACTATCCGAAGTGTAATGCGTGTGTGATAATGAACGTAGTAAACCTCGCTTTTCAATGCACCATCTAAGGACAATAAAATGGACGAAAATAAGAAAAAAGCCCTCGCCGCCGCGTTAATGCAAATCGAAAAACAATTCGGCAAAGGTTCAGTGATGCGAATGGGGGATGTGGACACGGCAAAAGATATTGAAGTCGTGTCAACAGGTTCGTTGAGTTTGGATATTGCCTTAGGTGTAGGCGGTTTGCCACGCGGTCGAATTGTTGAAATTTACGGTCCTGAATCATCGGGCAAAACCACGTTGACGCTACAAGTGATTGCCGAAATGCAGAAATTAGGCGGCACGGCGGCGTTTGTGGATGCCGAACACGCTTTAGATATTAACTACGCGGGTAAATTGGGCGTGAATATCGCGGATTTGTTGATGTCGCAACCCGACACGGGCGAACAAGCGTTAGAAATTGTCGATATGTTAGTGCGTTCAAATGCGGTGGATATTGTGGTGGTGGATTCGGTTGCCGCGTTAACGCCACGCGCTGAAATTGAAGGCGATATGGGCGATTCGCACATGGGTTTGCAAGCGCGTTTGATGTCGCAAGCCTTACGCAAATTGACCGCCAACATTCAACGCTCCAATACGTTGGTGATTTTCATCAATCAAATTCGCATGAAAATTGGCGTGATGTTTGGTTCGCCTGAAACCACCACGGGCGGGAATGCGTTGAAATTTTATGCGTCGGTGCGGTTGGATATTCGCCGTATCGGTGCGGTGAAAAAAGGTGACGATATTATCGGCAACGAAACCCGCGTCAAAGTCGTAAAAAACAAAGTCGCGCCGCCGTTTAAACAAGCTGAATTTGAAATTTTGTACGGCGAAGGCATTTCATTTGTCGGTGAATTGGTGGATTTGGGCGTAAATTACGGTTTCGTACAAAAAGCAGGTTCGTGGTACAGCTACGGCACGGAGAAAATCGGGCAAGGAAAAGACAATGCTAAACTTTTCTTCAAAGAAAATCCCGCGAAAGCCAAAGAACTTGAAACCAAAATCCGTGATGAAGCCTTCAAAAAACCGTTGCTTGCCGTTAAAGAATTTGAACCGACCGAAGACGAAACGGACGTTGGCGCACCGCTGTAAAAATCCGCTGTGAATTCCATTGCTCATGACATCAAAAACCAGTGTTTGCGGCTATTGACTCGTCGTGAGCATTCGCAAAAAGAATTACTCACTAAATTGATGCAAAAAGGCTTTGAACGCGCCGACATTCAACCCGTTATCGACGAATTGGCACAACAAAATTGGCAAAGTGACGACCGTTTTGCCGAATGTTACGCGCGGTATCGATTACAAAAAGGATTCGGCGCGGTCGCCATTCGCTACGAACTAAGTCAAAAAGGCATAGATGTTGCTGTCAATACATTAAATGACGCGATGTTGACCGTCGCGGACGATTGGCTGGATTTATTGACGCACGTTTATAGCAAAAAATACGGCGAAATCGCCCCAATTACCCATCACGAATGGTCAAAACGCAGTCGATTTTTATTACAACGCGGTTTTTCGAGTTCGCAAATTACGCAATTCGCCAAATTGTACGTTTTACTCATTCCTACAAAATTTTAATCACAAACACACAAAATCATCATGAAAACTATGACTAGCGCAGAAGTACGCTCTGCTTTTTTAGACTTTTTTAAACAACACGGACATTCTGTTGAGGCTTCCAGTTCGTTAATTCCGAGCAACGACCCGACGTTACTTTTTGTGAATGCGGGCATGGTGCAATTTAAAGATTTGTTTTTAGGGCGTGAACAACGCGAATTTACACGCGCGGCAACCAGTCAACGCTGTGTTCGTGCGGGTGGCAAACATAACGATTTAGAAAACGTCGGTTACACGGCGCGGCATCATACGTTTTTTGAAATGCTCGGCAATTTTAGTTTTGGCGATTATTTCAAAAAAGAAGCGATTCATTTTGCCTGGGAATTTTTGGTTAACGTACTGGAAATCCCCAAAGAAAAATTGTGGGTCACGGTTTTTGACGAAGACGACGAAGCGGCAAACATTTGGATTAACGAAATCGGTGTTTCGCCTGAGCGTTTGTCACGCATTGGCGCGAAAGATAATTTTTGGTCGATGGGCGATACGGGACCTTGCGGGCCTTGCAGCGAAATTTTTTATGATCACGGCGACGACATTTTCGGCAGTCCTCCAGGCACGCCCGACGAAGACGGCGACCGTTATATTGAAATCTGGAATTTGGTGTTTATGCAATATGACCGCGCCGCCGATGGCACGTTGACACGGTTGCCCAAACCGTCGGTCGATACGGGCATGGGTTTAGAGCGAATTTCCGCCGTGATGCAACACGTTCACAATAATTACGACATTGATTTGTTTCAAAATTTGCTCAAAGCCGCCGCGACTTTGGCGAACATGACGGACTTAACGAACAGTTCGTTGCGCGTGATTGCGGATCACATTCGCTCGTGTGCGTTTATGATTGTCGATGGCGTGATGCCGTCAAACGAAGGGCGCGGTTATGTGTTGCGCCGCATTATTCGTCGCGCGATTCGGCACGGTTATCGGTTGGGCGTGAGCGACATTTTCTTTTACAAATTGGTCGCGCCACTCGCCCAAGAAATGGGCGATGCGTTCCCCGAATTACGCGCCGCGCAAGTCCAAGTTGAAACCATTTTAGAACGTGAAGAAAAACGTTTTGCCGAAACACTGGGGCAGGGCATGAAAATTTTGGAAGCGTGTGTTGCCAAAATGGAAGGCACTGTTATTGAAGGCGAAACGGCTTTCCAACTTTATGATACTTACGGTTTCCCT
>CAIQDI010000012.1 GCA_903870545.1 uncultured Pseudomonadota bacterium | reverse complement strand
GGCAACATCGAAACCAGCGTTGCCGAAAGCCCGCTCAATTGATCGGCAGTCAACGCGCCAAGCTGTATCGTTGTCAGTGATTTTAGTTCTAACGGTGTTAATGCGGCGAGCGTTCCCGAATCGATGGTCGTTATATCAGTTGCTTTAGTAATGGTTGTTGACATGACTCTTCCTAATGGGTAAAAAATAAACCGAACAAAGCATAACAATCCGCCTAAAACAAGAGCATAAGAGCAATAGATGCACGGGTCAATGTAAATTTTTCTGCGTAAAATGCTGCCATCAAAGTACAGAAAACTTATGCTCTAACTTCAGAATTTTTATCCACGAGTAGCGAAAAACTTTGCCGTTCAAAGCAAGGTTATCAAACACCCGTTAAAGTAATTTCAAAGTTATCCAGTGCATCAAATCGACTACCTTCTGCCGAAAAGAATGGATACAAATTAGCAAAAGTGCTGATACTTGTATTTGTGACGCTAGTGGAAAGCGAGCCAAATAATCCACTCAATGCCCCGTTAGCATCCGAATTATAAGTATCAAGTTTTAAATTAAATGTTGTCGCATTTGTCTCAGAGATGCTGAAAATAAACTTATACCAATTATTGAGCGTTATATCGCCACTCGCATTATTCAAAGACGTTATCGCTCCATTATTTAAAAAATAAATTCCACCACCATGAAAAGCCACGCCTAAAAAGCTATTGCTACCAGGCGCACCTGAACTTCCCGCACTCGAATTAGACAAATTGGTACTGAAGCCCAACGCACCAAATCCACTATTAGATACGTTATGGAAATACCCCGACACCGCATAAGTACCGTTGTTTGCGGTAATTGGACAAGGGTTATTGAGCGTCCATATTTCATCCGAACCACTGGGAATTGTCACGCCCGCGCCACCACCTAAACCTTTAGTGCCAACTGTCAACGCACTGCCTGATTTTGAAAAATCGGTTGGAGAAGACGAAAAGTCTTTTAAAAAGGTTGTTTCCGTAGTTGTAGTTAATGCTCCAGCGGTTCTAACTGTTGTTAAATTCATCCCACTTTTACTATCAACCAAATTCCCCGTGCTTTCGTCCATTGACCAATAGTTAACTAAATTAGTGTCACTTTCAGTAATGGCGGTTTTGTAAGTAGTTGGTGTAAATGTTTTCGCGCTATTCCAAACGGCGACCGAATCGATACTGCCACTAAATGTTTGTGTAGGATCTAACGTGATGGCTCCTGCGCTGTCTCTATCCTGATCGTTGCCAAGTAACAGTCGGTCATTCGAAATGGCTGAAGTATTCGTTAAAGCTGTGGCGTAAGCCGTATATCCGCTGGCGACTGTGGCGGCGTAAGCCGTGCCATCAACATAAAGTGTAACCGTACCGGCTGTCGTCCATGTTGCAGCTAGATGATGCCAATTACTGTCGGATATGTTTTTTGTAGTAGTTACCTCGTAATTTTTGTTACCCACCCAAATATCAAACGTTGATGAGGATGTCAGATAAAGCAAGAAATCATTGCCAATTCCCGAAGCCGCCCACGATAAAAGACCGCCCTTTGTATCGATGGTTTTGACGCGCATTTCAACTGTTAATGCGGATAATCCCGACATTCCGTCGTAATCGGTTTTATATGCAAGGGCTGAACTGGTGCCTTCGGGGAATGTTTGAGCGATTACGGGTGTAACCGCAACCTGAACCGGAATCGCGCTGGCGGAAACGGCATCACTGTTATCTTTTGCCACCACCGAAAAGGCGTTCAATGTGCCGTTGGCATTGGTGGCAGGTGTCCAATACGCAAAGTGCGTGGCATCAATCGTGGCATTTGTAGAAGCGTCAAAAGCCGTTGCCTCGCTGGAAGTTATGCCGATTTTCAACGTACCCGTCAAAACGCTTTTCACCACAAAACCCGTCACCGTGCCATCAACGTCAGCTTCATCCGCCAGTGCCATTAAATTCGCAAACGAAATTTCTTTTTCGGTATCTTCGATTGCGTCTGTCACGGTTGAAATAGTCGAAAGCGTTGGCAAACGAACGCCAAAGGTTTCAACGGTAACGCCT
>CAIQDI010000011.1 GCA_903870545.1 uncultured Pseudomonadota bacterium | reverse complement strand
TCCAATCGTCGTCATCTTCAGCAACAGTTTCGGGCAATTCGTCAGCGGCTTTTTCTAAATTAACAGGCAAAACGGCTTCCGTTTCTTTGGTTTCAGCATCTTCCAAATCGTCCAATTGTTTCATCCAATCGTCGTCATCTTCAGCAACAGTTTCGGGCAATTCGTCAGCGGCTTTTTCTAAATTAACAGGCAAAACAGTTTCCGTTTCTTTGGTTTCAGCATCTTCCAAATCGTCCAATTGTTTCATCCAATCGTCGTCATCGATTTCAGTCATAGCGATTGCGCTTTCTTTTTCAGTTGTATCGTCATCGAGCAAATCAAAACCAGCGACAATATCGTTTTTAGTTTCCATGGCTTCATTTTCGCTATCAAAGTGTTGCATTGCATTCAAATTGTCATAGAACGATTCGTCAGATGTGGATATTTCGACGAGAGGTGCGTCAATATCGGCAATGCTGTTAAAGTTATTGAAATCTTCCAAATCTAATTCTTCAGAATCAACGGTTAATGAATTTTCAAATGGGACGGAATCCACTAAATCATTCAATGCGACTTCCGGTTCAACCTTCAATTCTGAGTCGGCATCAAATTCGTTTTCGTCGAATTTAACAATTTCGGGTAATTCTTCGGCAACCATTTTAGGTTCGGGTTTAGTTTTGCGTTTAGTTTTTGGTTTAATTGGGGCTTCTTCAACTATTTCTGGTTCTACATTTTCTGGTTCTGCATTGTCAAAAGCCCCGATATTCAATAATTCATCCACCGCCGCCATCAACGAATCTTCATTCAGTGTGATTTCATTTGATGTTAATTCGTTGTTGGCTTCGCCCAATAACGAATCAAAATCAAATCCGGTGCTACCTAAAAGAGTATCCAACTCAGCATCAGAAACTGTTGCTGTTTCCATTGCAGCCGCTAATTGATTTTCCAATGAAGTCATGGATTCGGATTTAATTGGGCGAATCTCCTCTAATTCTTCTGGATTTTGCGGTAAGTTTTTCGGCAAATTAGCATCAAGTTCCTTTTTAGCGCGTGCTAATACTTTATCAAGTGCATCACCTTTGAATGCTGCGTCATCTAGCGTCAATGTTGAAGTCGCTTCATCAAGTCGAGCGTCTAAATCCAAATCTAAACTATCGCGTGAGACTTTTACGGGTTTGTTGGCTGATTTCGTCATGGTTATATTGGATAATAAAGAAAAGAAAAAGCCGTGAACTTTAAAAAGATATTACGTTGTATCCGGCGTGTTTTGTTATGCTAATGCCCGTTAAGGTGAACAGGCGTAAATTTTCGTTCATTTAACACTAAATCCCTAAAAAACTTCTTAGAGAAATCATTGTTATGCAACTTGCCATTACCGTTTTAAGCGACAACCCATTTGATGCTATTTCTGAACTAATCATTTCAACGGTGTCTTGTGGATGTCGTATTGCCGATATTAAATCTTCGCGTTTTGGCGAATTACATTGTGCTTATTTATTGATTGAAGGTAATTGGAATCAACTTTCTAAATATGAAAGCACGTTACATGCCATGGAAAAGAAAGTACATCTTAAAATTCACAGCGTTCGCATTGAAAAAAAGCCACAACTTACGGAAGCAATGCCTTACATTATCGAAATTATTGCTTCTGAAAATAGCAATGCGTTGAGTAAAATCGTGCAGTTTTTAAATGATAAAAAAGTAAATGTGGAAGAAATGAGTGGGCGACGTTATCAAGCTCCGTATTTGGAAGCACAATTATTTGCGACTCGTTTGGTCGTTTCCATTTCGCCGAGTGTCTCTTTATTTCAATTGCGCGATGAATTGATGTATGTCTGCGATGAATTAAATGCAGATCTTATTTTTGAACCTTTTCGGAATTAACCCAACATGACCCACGTCACATTAGGCGACATCATGCCGAATTTCACTGCCATGACGACCGATAATAAAACGATTCAATTGAGCGATTATCACGGTCAAAACGTGGTTTTATATTTTTACCCGAAAGACGCAACGCCAGGTTGCACGCAAGAAGCGCAGGATTTTCGAGATAATTACGCGCAATTTGGCGCGTTAAATACGGTGATTTTGGGCGTGTCGCGCGACAGCGTGATTTCGCACGACAAGTTCAAATGCAAACACGCGTTGCCGTTTGATTTAATTTCGGACAGCGATGAAACGCTTTGCCAATTATTTGACGTGTTGAAAATGAAAAATATGTACGGCAAACAAGCGATTGGCATCGAACGCAGCACGTTTTTAATCAACGTGGAAGGTGTTTTGATTTATGAATGGCGCAAAGTGAAAGCACTTGGTCATGGTTTGAACGTGTTGGGAAAAATTGGCGCGATGTTAGACGCGCCGATTTTTGATTAGATTTTGTGCGTTACAATTTCAATTCCCGCTTGTTGATACGTTCGATAACGTTGCCGCCCCGCGATTTTTTTTGTTTCATTATTATCTAAAATTTCTAAAACTCGCGTCGTTTGCTGCCACCTTTGTGGCAGTTGCGACGACAAATTAAAAACCACATTTTGCCAACCTTCTGGCGCGTTCACCGTTCCCAATAAAACCTGTGAAGTCACTTCTGGCAAGGTGTCGGTGAAAATTTGATGCGGAATAAAACTGCCCGCGCGAAACGTCCACAACATATCGTCTAAACGTTGACATTGTTCAGGCGAATCGAGCAAAACGTAACAAAATTGGTTGTTGCGATACGCTTTTTCAATCAACCGACACGCAAAAAAATAACGCTCATACAACGATTCCGTGCCTAAAACGTAAAAAGTGACTTCAGGCATGGGCGCGATTCAACAAGTATTGCGTCAATAATGGCACGGGGCGACCGGTTGCGCCTTTTGCCGAACCTGTGCGCCACGCTGTTCCAGCAATATCCAAATGCGCCCAACGGAAATCTTCGGCAAAATTCGCCAAGAAACACGCCGCCGTAATCGTGCCAGCATCTTTGCCGCCGATGTTCGCTAAATCGGCAAAATTCGATTTCAATTGCTCCTGATATTCTTCCCACAAAGGCAAACGCCACACGCTGTCATTGGACGTTTCACTCGCGGCACACAATTCGTTGCAAAGCGCGTCATCATTGCCCAACAAACCACTTGGAACTCGTCCCAACGCGACCAAAACTGCACCCGTCAACGTCGCCAAATCAATGACGACTTCGGGTTGAAAACGTTTCGCATAAGTGAGCGTGTCGCACAAAATCAAACGTCCTTCCGCGTCGGTATTTAAGACTTCAATCGTTTTGCCTGACATACTCGTCAACACGTCGCCAGGTTTGCAGGCTTGACCATCGGGCATATTTTCGGTGGCGGGAACTAACCCGACGATATTCAATGGCAACTTCAATTGAGCCGCCGCTTGCAACGTGCCTAAAACCGCCGCGCCGCCGCACATATCGTATTTCATTTCGTCCATGCCTGCGCCTGCTTTTAACGAAATACCGCCCGAATCAAACGTCAAACCTTTGCCGATTAACACGATGGGTTTGCTGTTTTTATCGCCGCCGCGATATTCCAAAATAATCAATTTCGCTGGTTCACGACTGCCACGCGCCACCGCCAATAATGAACCCATGCCCAATTTCTCCATGTCGGCAACGTCTAAAATCGTCGTTTCGAGCGCGTCAAATGTTCCCGCTAACGCCAACGCTTGTTGCGCCAAAAAAGTCGGCGTGCAAATGTTCGCGGGTAAATCGGCAAGATGTTTCGCTAACGTTACGCCTTCGGCAATCGCTAAACCTTGCGCTAAACCGATTTTCGCGTCGGCGGCTTGATAGTCGTGTGCGGTAATTACCACGTTCGTTAACGTCAATTCATCGGCTGGTTTCGTTTTGCACGCGGTAAATTGATAAACTGCATCGTCGAAAACTTCCACGATTTGGCGCGTTTTCCACGTTAAATCCGCCTTTTCAACGTCGCAATCTGTTAAACCCACTGCAACTGAATTCACTTTTAATTTTTTCACGGCGTTAATTGCAGCGGTTAAGGCTTTACGATAATTTTTTGCCGTCAACGGTTTTTGCTCGCCTAAACCGACCAATAAAACGCGCTCGATTGCGCTGTTTGGAATGACGTTTAATAATAGCGTATCGTTCAGTTTTCCAGCAATATCGCCACGCGCCACGATGGATGTTAATAAACCATGGGTTGCATCATCGACGATTTTTGCCGATGAACTCAATTGTTGATTTGAGTAAATACCGACGATTAAACAATCGGATTTCAAGGTTTCGAGCGGGTTTGTTTCAATAGAATAATTCATGTTTTTCCAGTCATTCAAAAATTAAGAGTCGGGTTTGAAATTATATCACTTTGCATTGTCTGTTAATGATTAAAAATATACAATGGAAAGAGTTGTGTATCTTTTTAATCATCGGAGTTTATTATGCAAGTCTCAAAATGGGGTAATAGTTTGGCAATTCGTTTGCCTATCGCCGTCGTCAACGCGCTTGAACTGAAAGAAGGCGACGACATCGAAATTCGTATCGCCAACGAAAGAGTGTTTGAACTCGAAAAAAAATTGAGTAATCAATCTTTGCTCACTCGTTTACAAAAATATCGCGGACGTTTGCCAGCGGATTTCAAGTTTGACCGTTTGGAAGCGCATGAAAACCAATAAACCCTTTTTCGATACCAATGTTTTATTATATTTGCTATCCGAAGACGCTCGCAAAGCCAATCGCGCCGAAGCGATTGTCGTAAATGGCGGCATTATTAGCGTTCAAGTGCTAAACGAATTCGCGTCAGTTGCATCACGCAAACTTAAAATGTCTTACGCTGAAATACACGATGTTTTGCGAACGATTCGCGCTGTTTGCCAAGTCAAATCTATCACCGTCGAAACGCACGAGTTAGGCTTAAACATTGCCGAACGATTTGGTTTTTCGTTTTATGACAGCCTGATTATTAGCTCGGCACTTCAATCGGGCTGCACCGTTTTATATTCCGAAGATATGCAACACGGTCAAAAAATAGATGGTCAATTAGTTATCTCAAATCCATTTTTGGATTGATATTGCGAGAAGATTGCGTGAGGCATGAGAGACCCTGTAAAAATGGAAATTTTGTGCCGCTTATCAATGAAGCACTCAAGCAATTTGTACTTTTGTGGTAATCAATGCAGGTTTCGTTTTCGTCAAACCGTTTGTTTCTATAAAACAATTCACGCTTTGCCAGTTGCTTAAAAGATGGCGAAAACTGGAAATTATAGTCGTAAAATTGCGATTTAGATTCTTTCGTAGCATTATGTACGCAATTTTTGTACAAAAGGAGGGGTTATGAATTTAGTTAATGTGTCCGATTTGCGCCAACGTTTGCCAGATTATTTAAAGCAAGTTCAGCAAGGTGAAGAAATTACTATTACTTTACATGGTAAAAGTATCGCGCGAATTGTGCCTAATTATCCAGATAATAAACGCGAATTGGCGTTGAAGCGTTTAGAAGCCTTACGCGGGAAAATGATTGTTGGCGATATTCTTTCACCGCTTGATGACGAATGGACGGGCGATGCTAACAATTTGTGATACACATATTCTGCTATTTTGGGCGGACGATAAAAAACGTTTATCAGTAAAAGCAAACGAGGCATTAGAAACTGAAAATTTAGCGTGTTCTGATATTTCGTTGTGGGAAATTGCGATGCTGTATTCACGCGGCAGAATCAACAATCATGCTGGTGTGACGGCAGCGGCATATATTCAAGATATTTTGCTTGGTTTAGACGTAACGGTTTTGCCGATTACGCCAGAAATTGCTGAATTAGCGCAAAGTGAGTTGTTTATTCACGGCGACCCCGCAGACCGTTTGATTGCAGCAACGTCATTAGTCCATCGAGCATCATTGATTACAGCGGATGAAAAACTTCGCACTATTCCAAAATTACACTGCATTTGGTAACGAAAATATAGGTCGTGACTATTCGTCTGTTAAAAAATTACCATTTATTCATTTTTGCAGGAGTGCAGTTTGTTGATTAGCGTAATAAACAAAATGATTATGCGTGATTTGGTGAAAACCTTATCCGCCGTTTTATCAGTGTTGGTGGTGATTATTGTCAGTCGAAAATTTATTCGCGTGCTGGATCAAGTGATTGAAGGGCAAATTGCCAGCGACACGTTGATGGTGATTTTGGGTTTGAAAATTGTGATTGCGTGCATTACTTTTTTACCAGCGGCGACGTTTATGGCGGTGTTGATGGTGTTGGGACGAATGTATCGCGATCAAGAAATGGCGGCGATTTCGTCTGCTGGCGGCGGCGTGTGGACAATTTACCGAGCGGTTTTTTTGGTATTAGTACCGTTAAGTTTTGCGGCGGCGGGCTTATCGTTAAACGTGTCGCCGTGGGCAGAAAGTCAAATCGAAGCGCGAACCCATCACGACCAAGAATCTGCGGACTTGCGCGGTTTGGTAGCAGGGAAATTTAGCGAATACAGCCAAGGCGATATTGTGTTTTATGTTGAAACTATCGACGAACACAAACAATTGCACCACGTTTTTGTGCAACATCGACAAGCCAATTCTGTTGCCATTATTAACGCCGAATCGGGACGTTTAATGGATTTGGAAGACGGGCAATACATGGTTTTGAAAAATGGCGAGCGCGTACAGGGTAGGGCAGGTGAATTAAATTATGCGATTGAACGTTTTGACGAATACGCCGTCCGAATTGATACCAAAGTTTCACCGCTAATCATTGCCAAACAAGCCACGCCGTTTGTCGAATTATGGCAATCTGCGACCAGCATCGATGCCGCTGAAATACAACGGCGTTTTTCGGTACCGCTGGGCATTTTATTATTGGGATTTATCGCTGTTCCGCTTGCCGAATTATCGCCACGCGGCGGAATTTATGGAAATATGTTGGTCGGTTTTTTAATTTATTTCAGTTACGGCAATTTATTGAGCGTGTCGCAAAGTTGGGTATTAAAACAAACGATTTCGCCGTTGCTAGGATTAGCGAGCGTAAATGTATTATTGCTGATAATCGGTGGTTTTTTGTTAGCGAAATTTTATGGCTGGCGGTGGTTAAAATCACGGTTTTTACAAGGAAGTGCAACATGAATGTGTTAACGCAATACATCGTCAAAGAGATTTTAAAAGGGTCGTTTATCGCGTTAGTTTTGTTGTTGACGCTGTTCAATTTATTCACGCTTTCCGACGAACTCAAAGACCTCAAAGGCGCGTACGATTTAACCGCAATTTTCACCTTTCTTGCGCTGACTTCGCCCCGAGTTTGTTATGAATTAGTGCCAGCGGCAGCGTTGTTGGGCAGTTTATTTGTGTTGGGCGCGATGGGCAATAATCGTGAATTGATTGCGATGCGAGCGGCGGGCTTGTCGATTTTAGGTATTATTCAAGCGGTGTTGGTGGCGGGGGCGATTTTGGCGACATTTTCTGTCGGAGTCGGCGAACTGATTGCGCCGACAACCGAAGCGCACGCGCAATTACTTCGTGCCACCGCGCAAAATCAGCCGCTCGTGTCCAATGCAAAATACGGTTTGTGGTTGCGCGAAGGGAACAAATTTATTAACGTTCGGAAGTTGGAAAATAGCGGTGAACTGGCGGACATTAGCCTTTACGACGTGAATAATCAGGCGCATTTGCAAAGTATCGCGCACGCGGAAAAAGCTATTTATGTGCAACAAAAAAACTGGCGATTGGAAAATATCACCGAATCGCAAATTTCGACCGAACAAATGCAAGCGAATGTTAAAACAGAACAGGCGTGGCAAACGACGATTGCGCCGGATTTGGTGAAAATCGCGGTGGTGAATCCTGATAATTTGTCGTTGGTTGATTTGGCACAATACATTGAATTTTTGAAAAGCAATCAGCAAAAATCCCAAACGTTTGAATTGGCATTTTGGGGGCGCGTGGTGAATCCGCTGGTGACATTTGTGATGTTGCTCGTCGCCACGCCGTTTGTGATTGGTGTGAAACGCGGCGTGAATGTTGGCAGTCGCATGATGATTGGCGTTGTTATCGGCATAAGTTTTAACATTCTCGATAAAATCTTTGGTCACGTCGGGTTAATTTACGATTTCAATCCGCTGTTAATGGCGATTTCGCCGAGTTTATTCGTCAGCGGATTGAGTTTGTATGCGTTACGGCGATTGGTTTAATCAAACGGACGATTCCATTTTTCGCGCAGTTTTTCACGAGTTTGAACATCGAGCCGCGCATATTTCAATTGATTATTCGCCATCAAATTCGGTTTGAGATTGTGAAACCATTGGTGATAAAGCGCGAAATTTTTAGGATGAAACCCAAATACCCACGGCGCGTCGTGTTGCAAAATGTGCTGCATTTTTTGAATAATTTCGTAACGTTCTGGGCTGTTGTCCATGTTTCGCATTTGCTCAAACAAGCGGTCGAATTCAGGATTTTCATAATTGCTGGCATTTTCGCCGCCGAATTTTACTTTGGAATGTGCGCCGTAAAGTAGAAAAAAGAAGTTTTCAGGGTCGGGATAATCCGCATTCCAACCTAAAAAGAATAATTGCGCGTTTCCCGTTCGGAGTTTTTCCTGAAAACGGTTGTAATCGGTGGCGCGAACGATGAGTTTAACGCCCAATTTTTCAAACTGTTTGCGATACCAATTCATGCGGGCGCGGTCGTCGGTGCTGGTTGACGTGGTGTCGAAATATAAAATTAACGCTTCTTTCGTTTTAGGGTCGATGCCGTTTGCGTAACCCGCTTCGGTGAGTAATTTTTGAGCGATTTCGATGTTTTTGCGCTTTAAAGCACAGCCCCCCCGCCCCCCTTCAAAGGGGGGAGAGCCGCAATCATAAACTTCCGAATTCATGCCAGTTTCACCTTCGGCAAAACCATAAATTCCTTCGGGCAAAACGCCTTGCGCTGGAACGCCGCGACCATTCATGAAAATCGAAATATATTCTTCGTAATCCACTGCAATCGCAATCGCTTGGCGTAATTTTCGCGCGGATTCCGTCGCGCCACCCACGATGGAATCTTGCATATTAAAACCGAGGTAATAATCCGAAAGCGTCACCGAGGTTTGTAATTGAATGCCTTTTTCCATCATCGAAGGCGTGAGCGCAACGCCGCCACTTCCCGTAAATTGTACCGCTTGGTCAAAACTGTCCGACGAAATCCCCGACAAATCGTAATAACCTTGCAAAAACTTTGTCCAATACGGAATCGTTTCTTTTTCAAGCATGAAAACGACTTTATCAATAAACGGCAACGCTTTTCCCGCGTCGATTAACAACCCATTTTTTACGTCTTCGGGTTCGCCTTCGGTCGGATAAGTTTCGCCGTGAAAATTTGGGTTTTTTAACAAAATCATGCGCCGATTCGGATTATTTTCAGCTAAAAAATACGCGCCCGTGCCAATTGGAAACCAATCCAGCGTGATATTTTTGTCGCGCAAACCCGCTTGATTGTAAAACGCATCGGCTTCCCAAGGCATCGGCGCGAAAAATGGCATCGCTAACCAAAAAATAAATTGCGGCGATTTGCCTTTAATCCGAATCCGATATTGATAACGATTGATGGCTTTCGCGCCAAAATCGGCTTCATTGGATTTGTCGAAATTCACAATGTAATTTTTCATCATTTCAGAAATCGGCGATTGCAGTTTGGGATTTGCCAGCCGTTTGATTTGATAAACGTAATCGTCAGCGGTTAATTCGCGCGTGCCAGTTTGGGTGAAATCTGCCAGCGTTTTTGCGGCGGAAATTTGTTCAGAAGTCAGCGCGTGATAAACAAAATTCCCCACCGAATCTTTGGCAAACGCTGGATGTGGCTGAAAATTTACATTCTGTTTGATGTCGATAATGTAATCGGTGAACGCAATTTCGTTGTCTTTGGGCGAATTCAAAATCTCGCCGTTCGCATTCAAATAACGAACAGCTGGCATTTTAATCGCGCTTAATGGCGTGAGTTCATAAGGGCGTTTCAAATAATGATATTGCAACGGCGGTTCATAAACTTGCCCAATAATCGCAAATTCATTCGAGCTGTACGCCGCGACAGGATCTAAATGTTTCGGGCGTTCGCTGAACGATTCGTATAAAACCGATTGATTTGCGTCGTTGTCGGAATACGGATTATTGAGTTGCGAATCGCACGCCGATAAAAGTGCGATGCAAGCTGCGAGGATTTTTAGTTTCAAGAGAAATTTCCTTTTATAAAACAAAATCATCATAAATTATTTTCGCAAGATGATAAGCAAAATTCACTGACACGGCATTTCCGACCATTTTGTAACCATCGTTAACATTGTGATATTTGAAAATAAAATCATCAGAAAAAGTCTGTATTCTGGCGCATTCACGCACCGATAAACGGCGATATAAATCCTCTTTTCCTGCGACAAAAATTCGTTTGTCTTGCGCGACTAATTCCATTTTGGGAGCTTGTGGATGAAGTGGCGCGTGTCTGCCACTTGCTTGAATGGTAAAAGACGGTTCATGCCAGGCGCGAACTCGATTACGCGACATGAACATCGTCGAAAATCCGCCCGTCATATATTCATGATTGGGAATTTCTAACGCGCCATTGGCTTTATTCGCTTCTTTTGCGGGCGCGGGTCTTGGCAAATCACTAATTGCATCTTTTAAAACGGGTTTGTATTGTTGTGGTTGTGGGAATTCAAATACTTTTCCTAAATCGCTACGATAACCGACAATAATCACCCGCAAACGGTCTTGCGGCACGTCATAATTATTAGCATTCAACAGTTTATAAGATAACGTGTAACCTGCATTTTTAAATTCTTGAATGATGTTTGCAAAAGCCTGAGCGTGTTTAGGTTGAAGAATACCGGCAACATTTTCAGCCAGAAAAAATTTGGGCTGTTTTGCTTTTAAAATCCGAATGTAATCAAAAAACAATTGCCCACGTTTATCATCAATCCCGCGCTGTGAACCCGCCGCACTCCAACTTTGACACGGTGGTCCGCCGATAATGCCATCAACATTGGGAACATCGTTGCTCAAAATTTCGGTAATACTTCGCTTGTCTAAAACGGTATTTGGGAAGTTTGCCTGAAAAGTGTTCCAAATCGCGCGGTCATATTCATTTGCCCAAATCGTGTGAAATCCTGCTTTTTCAAACCCTTTGTCCAAACCACCGCCGCCTGAAAAAAATGACGCGATTTTCATGCGTTGTTTTTTAGTGCAATGAGTAAATTTGTATTCATTTATTGGTGATTCCTTGGTTTTATTTTTATAAAAATGGCGTTGGGTTCTTTTTTATGTGAAGTCAAAACCCCGTGTTTTCGAGCATATTTTTCAAAGTCACCGCGTCTAAAATAAACGTTTTCCGCTTAACCAATTGAAACATAAAAACTTTTTTAAAATAGTGACGCGATGTTGAAGAATTACACCCCGTCAAAACCGCTGATTTTTCAGAAAATCGGTCAAAACCCCGTGTTTTCGAGCATATTTTCGTGAATTTCGCCTAAATTTCATTTCCAAATACTCACAATGTTGGTGAAATCATCCGTCCACGCGGGCATATCGAAATAAAGCGGCATTTTTTGCCAAAACAGGTTTGCGATAGTTTTCAAAGTACAACCACTTCGTCACTAAACTTATCATCTATTCGTAAACCCGCACAAAGCACGGTGTAAATCGAACAATCTAACGCCGCTTTTCTGTTGTTCAGCGTTTCAAGAAATTCTGCCGACAACCCACAATCTCCGTCAGAAATCATCAAAATATCTGCTTTTTGGTAGCTTTTTTGAGATTCAATAATGTCTAACGCCCGTTTTAACGGCGTTTCAAAATCTGTTCCGCCACCATAACCCATTTGCAAAAACCGCAATAATTCTGCCGAAGTCGCTTGGCTATTCATTGAAAATGCTTTCACTTGCCCCGAACTGCCAAACAATAAAACATACAACGCACGTTTTTCTTTTTGCAAAATGCCCGAAATTGCCAATAATAACGCCTTTGCTTTCAATAATGGTGCGCCTTCCATACTGCTAGAGGTATCCAAACACGCCACAACCGCCCCCGTGATTTTATCGTGTGTTTCTTTTTCTTCGCGTTGCACAAATGTCGTGCCTTGCAATTCATACGTCAGCAGATTTTTTTCTAATAATCGTGCGTAAAACAGCATTTCCAGCGTTTCATCTTCTAAATTTAACAATTCGCTCGGCAACACGCGCATTAAATCATCGCTACGGTGTGTGCCATGCACTTCACTTTTGCTACGTTCTGGAATACGTTTTTGCTTTTTCTTTTCTTCCGAAATGTAATCACGCCCCATTTTTCGCACCAATTCTTTAATTTGTGCGTTGTCTTTAAGCGTATTCGCTAACGCCGCAAAATCTTCATTTAAATTTTTAAGCTGTGCGTAGGAAAAACCCGCGTCTGGGCATTGGGCTAAAAAGCCTTTTACTTCGTCATATTTCGTTGAAATGTCAGTGAGCGTTTGTCGAAAAACCGTCAATCGTTGGCGAACAGCATCGGGGATATTTTCATCTGAAATTTCCGTTTCATACTCTTGTGTTGCCGCAAGTTCTTGGCGGATTTGTTCAATACTTTGCGGATTTAAAGGCTGATTTTCAAAATAATCATTGATGGCTTGCCAATCAGGTTCGGGAATTTCCTCACGTTCATTTTCGTTTTCCCAATCCCACAACCGCCATTTTGTCGCACCCAATTTTTTACGCGCCGCACTTTTCAACGCGCCAATAGTCGGTTCCCATGTTTCATTGATTTCAAATAAACCACTCAACAAACCACCTTGATAACCCGTTTCAACATAATTCACGCATTTTTCAGAAAATTGATGGCAATTTTTTACCACCAATCCATAAAATGACCGTTCGCCTAAATGTCCAACTGCGCCAGCCGAAACCGTTTCATGTCCTACCGCGCCACGATTGTCAGAAGACACATAAATTTTGCGTCCCAATTTACTTTTTGACGTGAAATCGCGTGCATCACTTTGTTGCACTTGGCTTTCTGCTAAACCTTCCACCACGATATTTGAAATTTTGCCGTCGCCTGTGTAAATGCCAGAATGTTCAACCAGCACCCATAAATCACAATACAACACGCTTCCCGCAACAGGCGTAACTTTGTCACGAAAATAATTGTCGATGAAATACTTCATTGGTTTTAAACCAACATAAGCGGCTGAAAATAAACCGCCTCCAATTTTCGATGCGGCATTGGCTAAAAACGAAAACATCACAACTCCTTACAACCAAACGTTATTACGGATTTGTTGTAACAATAAATCTTCCATGCCTGTGTTGTTTTGTGTGGCGGGTTTTGATGTTGAGGCGGTTGTTGATAAATTTCGCAATGCGGGGCGATTATTTGCATCGTCCCATTCCCAGATATTTTCAAAATCCCAACCCAAAGTCAGTTCATGATAACGTTGATTAAACATCGCGGCTGCAACAGTTTTTCCATCTTGTCCGCTTGGATTATCTTCGCCTTGGTATTTGTTACCATTAAGCGTAATAGAATCAATAGCAACATTGTTTTCTAACGTAGCAGAACCATCATAAACAATACGTTTAAGTTTAAACTGCTGATTGTATTTGGTATTTACTCTTAAATTCCCTACTGCACTGTTGCAAATAGTTCCATTACAGTTTTTAACAAGTCCCCCAATATACAAATCGCTGGAAAGTTCTGTAAGTATTCCAGTCACAAAACAACGCTCTACTATGCTCGTTTCTAATTTAGTAGCAATGCCGCCAAATGAGCTAAATTCATTATTTTTATTCTCAATTATTATCGTAATGCAATCGACTATTTGACAATTTGTTGCAGTATTTACTATTTGAAAGCCCGCTTGGCATTCGCTAATTCGACATCCATTTGCCGTTGTTATCAAACGCCATCCCGCTTGGCATTCACTAATTTGGCAATTAGTAGCCTCATTCCATATCAACATCCCTCCTACTTGGCATTTGCTGATTCTGCAATTAGTTGCTTTTATACTTAAACTTCCATTTGTTTGGCAATGGATAATTTCGCTGTCTTGCACATTGTGTGCTAGGAGACATTGTTCTAATGTGAGATTGTGAACGCTAGAACTTACTTGAATGGTAGAGAAAAGTTTATTCCATACACGGTTTGTATTTATCAACAAATTTGTGATGCTATTCCCATCACCGTCGTAATGCCCTTGAAAATCCATCGGACTCCAATGCGTTAAACTGGCGCAATCAATATCAGCCGTTTGTTTAAAGTAATAGCCTTTTGTGCCAATGTCAGGACGGCTAATGTCCATAAAATCATGTAACGATTGAATCAAAATCGGGTCGTGTTCTGTGCCACTTCCAGTAAAACCTTTGATTTTGTTTTCGGTGCGACGGGGCGCGGGGCTTTCTTGCACGATTTCAGCGGTGGGGATTTCGCCATTCGACGGCACGGCGTAACTGTGTTTTTGCAAGGTTTTGATAATAATGTCGCGGACTTTTTCGGCGTTATCGTAATGATTCCACAAACAATTTTTTAATAACATTACATCGGATAAATCAACGGTTTGACGTTCATTTGTTGCCGCTGACACACGCAAAAGTTGAATGATTTTTTTCAAACGACGGTCAGATAAATTTTCGCGGCGGTCTTCTTTGAAGGTGGTTTTGTGTTGCGCCCAAATACTGCGAATCGCGTCAATAATTTCAGTTGAAAGGGTGACATTTTCAGCGGCTTGTTGGATTTGCAACAAATCGTGTTGGGTGAGTTTTTGACACGATGGCGCGGTGGTGGTGGCTTCAAAGAGTTTGTGTAAATTATCTTCGCGGACATAATCAACAAAACTCCGCACCAAAAAACGGTCATACAAAGCGTTTAATTCTTCTTCACCTGTTGGCAATTCATTTGACGCAGAAATTAACGACAACAACGGGACTTTTTGAGGTTCTGAACCGTTGTGAAAAACGCGCTCGTTTAAAATCGTGAGCAATGAATTGAGAATTGAGGAACTGGCTTTGAAAATTTCATCTAAAAACGCGATTTGTACGGTTGGCAAATAGCCTTCGGTATTACGTTTAAAGCGGTCGGCTTTGAGTTCAGTAATCGACAACGGGCCAAAAATTTCTTCGGGTGTTGAAAATTTGGTCAACAGATATTCAAAATAACCCGCGTCCTGATGGGTTTCTAAAATTTCTGCAACGCGACGGGCAATCATACTTTTGCCTGTTCCAGGTGGGCCAATCAATACGAGATTTTCGCCTGCCAACATTGTCAGCAACGCGGTTTTGATGGCTTCTTCACGTTCCACTAATCCGTGATTCATTTGAGTGAGCAATGTTTGAATTTTTTGTTTCATTATAAAAATTTAATCAAAAAGGAAGGATTTCAATTTGTCAGCGATAGACAGTGAATAGAACGGTTTTGTTTCCAACGGCGAATGATGACAAGCAGGGCAATTCGTTGGAATATCAAAAAACAGCGCATCACTTTTTGGCGTGCAATGCTTCTGCCAATGACACGATGGGCAAATCAACATAAAAGGTTTTGGTGCAATACACATTTTCTTGGCTTACTTGGTTTGGTGAATGGTGTTTACGAATTTCATGGTTTTTTCCTAATTTATTTCCAAATGCTCACAATGTTGGTGAAATCATCCGTCCACGCGGGCATATCGAAATAAAGCGGCATTTTTTGCCACGAACCAATTTGACTGGTTTGCAATGGTTTTAACATTTCAGGATTTTTCGCCAAAACCACCCAATCGGTTGCGACAATCAAAGGCGCGTCGGTTTGCGGTTTGAATTCGTTAATCAACGCGGCGAGGTGCATTTCTTCAGCATGAATCGAAACCACTTTTTTCAACAACAAATGCCGATTCGTAATGTGAAACGCCAAAATGCCATTCGGTTTCAGCTTCTTAAAATAAAGTTCAATCGCTTCGCGTGTCAGTAAATGCGTCGGCACCGCATCGGAACTAAATGCGTCCATCATCAATAAATCAAACGTGCCATCAGGTTTGTTTTGAATGGACAAACGCGCGTCACCGATTTCTGAAACCGCATTCGGCGAACATTGGCTGAGATAAGAAAAATAGGCAGGATTTTTGGCAATATCCACCACAAGCGGGTCAATTTCATAAAGCGTCCACGTTTGCGACGGTTTGGCATAACACGCCAACGCGCCCGCACCCAAACCCACCACGCCGATATTCCAGTTTTCATTTTGAGCATCGAACGTTTTAAACAATTGTCCCATCGGACTGGGGCGGCTGTAATACGTCAACGGCGTTTTGCTTTCGGTCGGAATCAAACGCTGTGCGCCGTGTTTGGTCGTACCGTGAAATAATTCGTGATACATTTCGGGCTGACCTTTTTCGTCGGTCAAGACACTTTCGCGCACCGCCATCACGCCAAAAAAAGTGCGTTCTTGCATCAAGGTGTGACTTTCGGCGTGATGCAAACTCATCGCCGCAGAAATAATCACGCCCATCAAGCCCGCATACGCCACGACGCGCTGACGTAAAAAATACACCGCAATCGTCAACACGCACAAACTAATTACCACGCCGTCGAAATAATCCGTTAAATTCGACACGCTAAAATAAATCCCCACGCCAATTATCAGTAATAAAAGCGGATCGATTAGCTGAAACGACGTTTCTTTGAACGACAACTTTTTCAAACTTGGACGCAATAACAACGCGGCGATAATCATCAACGGATATTCGTAAATGCCATTGAAAACAAACGGCGCGACAAAGGTGTTAAACATTCCGCCCAACATTCCCGCAAACGACATAATCAAATAATACGTTGTGAGATGCGAGCTGTGCGGACGTTGCGCGGCAAGTTCACCGTGACAAACCATAATCGCAAAGAAAAATGCAATGACGTGAAAAAACAAATACATCCAATACGGCAAATCGGCAGGATTGATAAACGCATACGCCACAAACGGAATTAAAAAAATCGGTTGTAAACGCACAAACCACGCATGACTTTTATCGTTCCAACGTGAAAAGACAACGACGAATGAAAATAAATAAACCGTCAATGGAATAATCCACAACAACGGAACGGAAGCAATATCGGTGCTGATGAAATTCGTCAAACCGAGCAATAAACTCGACGGCACAAAAGCCAATGCGCCCCAATAAAATTTCGTTTTCCACGAAAGCGGTGGCGCGTTTGACGCTGAAATTGTGACGTTTTCGTTTTCAATTGATTGATAATTTTTCCACAACGCAAACCCACACGCCGCAATTAACAAACACAATCCCACATAACCCAACGTCCAATCCGATTGTTGCGCGTTCAAACCCCAATTCGGTTCAATCAAAAAAGGATAACTTAACAACGAAACCAAACTGCCCGTATTGCTCGCAGCGTAAAGAAAATACGGATCGTGGCTGTCTTTGTGTCCAACGTGTGCAAACCATTTTTGAATCAGTGGCGCGGTCGTCGAAAGCACGAAAAAGGGCAAACCAATCGCTAACGCCAAAGTTGAAAATAACCAAAAAGTCGGATTGCTTTCTGTTGGCGGGATTAAATTTTCGGGCAAACCGACGGGCAACGCCAAAAAACTGAGTGAAATAACGGCGAGATGAACAATGATTTGATGGTTGGATTTTAAACGTGTGCCGAGCAAATGCGCGTACAAATAACCCAAAAACAACACGCTTTGATAAAACACCATGCAGCTATTCCACACCGCAGGCGTGCCGCCAAGTAACGGCAAAAGCAATTTACCAAACAGCGGTTGCAACACAAACATCAATAACGCACTGGAAAATAACGTGCTGGCGAATAGAACAATTAGGAAGGTGGAACGATTTTGAAATGTAGGCATGAGTGACAACGAAGGCAATTGTTTGAAAGACAATTGGTATTTCCCACCTGCGCCGTTGCGTCCTTTCGTCCATGAACCGGAAGGTTCAAGTGGGAACGTTATTGGTTAATCGGGCTGCTTACACGGAGTAAGTATGCACGCCATAATCTGAACACGCTCCCGAAGGTAATATAGGTTCAGGAAAACCCAGAACACTGTCAAACGCCGCAGGAAATACCGGCATAGTTTAATCGGATTTAATCATTTTCTAAAACATTTTCTATTTTGTGACGCATATTTGATAAACATTCGTTGAGGTTTCGGTTGAGTCTCAAATTATCTTCTTTCAACAATTGCAGTTCATGCGCGATATTTAATGCGACCATGACTGCAATTCGATCGTCGCCGTTAATTTTGCCCGCGTTGCGGATTTTTCGCATTTTTTCGTCTAATTGTTTGGCAGATTCGAGCAGCGATTCTTGTTCGTCAAAATCACAGGCAATTTTGTATTCTTTACCTAAAATAGTCAGCGAGATTGCCGACGGTTGTTTGTTATTCATGAATTTTGCTCCATAGCTTTGAGACGACTAATCATGGCTTCCACTTGTGTGCGGGCGAGGGTGGTTTTTTCCAATAATTTTGCTTTTTCACGCACTAAAGCATCTTGTTTGGTTTTCAAAGAAGTATTTTCTACTTTAGTGTGATGGTACTGTTCAATCAGCATGTTTAGTTTGTCATCAAAGAATTTTAATTCTTCAGGGTAAATCACGTCTGGTTTCATATAGTGAATTTCTTACGATGTTTAATAGTATGTTACCAAATGTTGTGGTTAAATTTCACTTCCACAATTTGTTGGCTCTTCCTCACAGGTGTGGGGTGTTTCTTTTTCAGCAGGATAAGATACGCTTAGTTTCATTCTTTACATCAGTGGGAATCTACTCCACTGTTAGTTTTCAACGGTCGTAATTATAACCCTTCCCCACGAATGTGGGGGTGTTTCTGGTAGCATAAGCCAGTATTTTAGTTTAGTCGCACTGACATTTTGTGGAGTTTTTATGAGTTATACAACGATTGATGCCATTTTAGGGCAATATGATGCAGAATTATCCGCTGCGGAAGCACACGGCATGGCGAGTGGCTTACTTGCGGTGAATATAAATTTTAGTGGCGAGCAATGGTTAACTGAATTATTACGGCACACCGCGCCATTAACTGCCGAAACGCGCGTGGATTTAATGGGTTTATTTGATGACACGCAAGATGTGTTGTTGCATGACGAATTTGAATTTGAATTATTGTTGCCCGATGAGGACGATTCGACCTTAATCGAGCGCGTTGAAGCGTTAAGTCAGTGGTGCAAAGGCTTTTTATTCGGCGTAGGGTTTGCCAATACCGCGCCGCAATTTTCACCGCAAACGCAGGAAATTATCAAAGATATTGCCGAAATGACCAAATTAGACACGGCGATTGAATTGGAAGACGACGAAGCCGAAAATGATTTTATGGAATTAACCGAGTATTTACGCGCCGGTGTGTTGGCGTTGCGAGATGAGTTTACTAAATGAAACAAACTGAATTTAAAAAACGCCGTAAACAGCTCATGCAGCGCGTTGGCAAAGGTAATATCGCCTTAATTGGTAGCGCAAATGTTCATACTCGTAACCGCGATGTGGATTATCCGTTTCGCCAAGATAGCGATTTTTATTATTTAACCGGTTTCAATGAACCTGATGGCTTGGCGGTTTTTATTCCAGGTCGGGAACAGGGCGAATATATTTTATTTTGCCGCGAATTTGATGAAAAAAAAGCACTTTGGGAAGGCGCACACGCGGGCTTGGAAGGTGCAACGAAACATTATGCGGCGGATGATTCGTTTCCGATTGATGACGTGGACGACATTTTGTCGGGCATGCTGGAAAATAAAACCAAAGTTTTTTATCCGATGGGGCGCGATTCGGATTTAGATCACAGTTTACAAGAATGGATTAAACATATTCGTAATCAATCACGTTCTGGCGTGGTGGCTCCGGCTGAACTTGCGTCACTCGAGCCGATTTTGCACGAAATGCGCCTGTTCAAAAGTGCGACTGAATTAAAACTGATGCGTCGTGCGGCGGAAGTATCTGCTGAAGCGCATGTTAAAGCGATGCAACTTTGTCGCGCAGGGCGTTATGAATATCAAGTCGAAGCCGACGTGGTGCATCATTTCATGCAATCCGGTTTACGCGCGGTGGCGTATCCGTCGATTGTGGCGGCCGGTAAAAATGCCTGCACGCTGCATTACACTGACAATAAAGACAAATTAAAAAATGGTGATTTGTTGCTGATTGATGCTGGTGCTGAATGTGATCATTATGCTGCCGATATTACCCGCACTTTTCCGATTTCAGGAAAATTCTCCATAGCACAAGCGCAACTGTATCAATTAGTTTTGGATGTACAGCTTGCTGCGATCGAACAAATTAAACCGGATATTCCGTGGAATGCCGCGCATGATGCCTCGGTCGAAGTCATGACGAAAGGGCTGGTGAAATTGGGATTATTGACGGGCAATGTCAAAAAACTGATTAAAGCCGAAAAATATAAACAGTTTTATATGCACCGCATTGGGCATTGGTTAGGAATGGATGTGCATGATGTGGGCGATTACAAACTTAATCAAGAATGGCGCACGTTACAGCCTGGCATGGTGTTAACGGTTGAACCGGGTTTGTATATTCCCGAAAATTGCAAAACGGTTGAGGCAAAGTGGCGCGGTATCGGCATTCGGATTGAGGACGATGTTTTAGTTACCAAAACGGGACATGAGATTTTAACCAATGGCGTGCCGAAAACGATTGCGGATATTGAAGCGTTGATGGCGCGTGAAATCGGGAGCGAATAGTGGATTACGATTTACTCATTGTGGGCGGCGGATTGGCGGGAAATTGTTTGGCGTTAGCGTTGAAAAATAGCGGTTTAAAAATCGCCATTATCGAAGCGCAAGAACGTGAAACATTACAAACGGCGGCGTTAGGCGATAGAGCGTTGGCGTTAGCGGCGGGAACGGTGGAAGCGTTAAAATCGTTAAATCTTTGGCAAGGGATTGAACACGCCGCGACACCGATTGAACATATTCACATTTCAAATAAAGGGCATTTTGGCAAAACTCGTTTATCGGCATACACCGAAAACGTGGCGGCATTGGGTTATGTGATTACAGCGCGGGATTTAGAATCGCATATTGCAGACCAATTTTCGGCAGCTGAAAATATTATCGTATATTGTCCGGCGCGGGTGATGGGGTTAATGGCGGATGAAAATGCGGTGTTTGTGAATTTAAAACATCGTGACGAAACGCTGAATCTGACCGCAAAATTAGTGGTTGGCGCGGACGGTGGAAATTCGTCGGTTCGACAATTATTAAACATTGAACAACAGGTTTCGGATTACGCCCAAACGGCATTAGTTACGACCATTACCGCCGCGCGTCCACATAAAAATACTGCTTACGAACGTTTCACCTCGTCTGGTCCGCTCGCATTATTGCCAATGGGAACCCATAATTTCGCGGTCGTTTGGACGCGCAAAACAGAAGAAGCGGAATCGCTCATGTTGGGTGGCGAAAATGATTTCATTGAACATTTGCAACAGTGTTTTGGCTGGCGTTTGGGTGAATTGAGATTAAGTGCGCCACGTCGGGCTTTTTCGTTGTCGTTGATTCGCGCGAAAGCGATGATTTCACAACGGGCGGCGATTATTGGCAACGCCGCGCATCAATTACATCCGGTTGCAGGGCAGGGCTTTAATCTCGGATTGCGTGACGTGATGGTGTTAGCGGAAATGTTGCGCGTGCAAAATGAAACGGGCGATATTGGCGCGGGAGAATTTTTGCAACGTTTTTCCCAAGCTCGACAAAGTGATCAATCGCGCACAATTCACTTTACGGATTTGGTGGTGCAAATTTTTTCAAACGAGTGGTTGGCACTCGCAGCAGTTCGCAATATCGGTTTGGCACTTTTAGACGTGCTGCCATTTGCAAAAACGAGGTTAGCGCGGCAAGCAATGGGTTTATCAACGAGTGTGGCGCGTGTAAACAATCAGCAGTAATAATCTATTTTTCAGAGGATAAGCAACATGACAGAAATATTTTTTGTATTAACGGTAATTTACGCGGCGTATGTGATTTACAGCGTGGTCAGTGATAGTAAAAAAGCAAGAGTCATCGACGATAGCGCAGAAGCCATGATGTCCGTGGCACACACTGTGCCGCCGTTGATTCCGGAGAAAGTAACCGCTCAACCATTGGTCAAACCCGTTGCCAAAACGGCAAAGTCTGCCGCCATTAAAACAGGGCTAAAAAATCCAGTCACGGGTGAAATCGCCACCAGTTATGCGAATTATCGCTTTATGAAACGTTGGATTAAAGAGGCGTTAGTGACGGAAGGTTTGCTTGAAAAAATTTATAAAAATAATGAATTGAACGCAGAAATTGAAGCAACAATCAAAAACGCAGTGGCGCGATTGGAGAGCATCGAACGTTATCAGGCTGAAATTTAATTTTGTGATGCGTGTCACAATTTTGAAAATGCGTTATTTTTTGTAACATGTATTACGGTAAAATTTACACCACGAAAAGATTTACGAGTATTTTTAATCACATTTGAGGGAAGTTCGAAGATGGCTAGCGATAAAAACAAAGGTACTAAACAGAACGAAAATAATTTGGGTGGTTCATCAATCAAATCACCACAGCCTGTTAGAGAAGATGATTCGAAACCGCCATTAAACACGAACGGTTCGACACCACCGCCTGTGAAAACGGACGGTTCGACACCACCGCCTGTGAAAACGGACGGTTCCACACCACCGCCTGTGAAAACGGACGATTCCACACCACCGCCTGTGAAAACGGATGGTTCGACACCACCGCCTGTGAAAACGGATGGTTCGACACCGCCGCCTGTGAAAACGGATGGTTCGACACCACCGCCTGTGAAAACGGACGGTTCCACACCACCGCCTGTGAAAACGGACGATTCCACACCGCCGCCTGTGAAAACGGACGATTCCACACCACCGCCTG
>CAIQDI010000010.1 GCA_903870545.1 uncultured Pseudomonadota bacterium | reverse complement strand
GCCGCCGTGGTCGCCGAAGTATTGAAGCTGTAATTGCCAGCATCCGTTCCCGCCAGCGTAATTCCAGACACGGCAATCGGTTTCGCGGCACCGACATTTTTATTGGTAAAATCCGCCGCGCTGCTGCTCACCGTCAAACTGTCGCCGCTAACACGATTATCCGACAAACTGATTTGCGCGATGGTTAAACCGTCGTAAATTTTGGGAATTCCAATTGCGCTAATCGCCAAGGTTTTCGCGGTAATATCGGCGGTAGTCGAAATGGTATTATTGAAGCTGTAATTGCCAGCATCCGTTCCCGCCAGCGTAATGCCTGACACGGCAATCGGTTTCGCGGTGCCAACATTTTTATTGGTGAAATCCGCCGCGCTGTGGCTTAACGTCAAATTGTCACCGGCAATGCGGTCATCGTTCCAACTGATTTGCGCGGTGGTCAAACCGTCGTAAATTTTCGGAATTCCTGTTGCGGTAATGTTTAACGCCGCAGCAGTAATACCTGCCGCAACAGATTTACTGGTTGAGTCTAAAACGTAATCGGTAATCGCGCCGGTTCCGGTAATAGAGCTAAGAACCAAATTAGAAATCGTAAGTTGAGTTGCAGTTCCCACATTTTTTGAATTGTAAACCGCTGGGGAAAAAGTTAACGCGGCGGCAGAATCGCCCGTCGCAAAACCGCTGTAACTGTACGTTGGTGTAAAACCTAACGGCGCATTCGTTGTGCCATCATAAATTTTTGTTGCACTCGTATTAGTCAATGTTGGTATTAACGTTCGAGCCGTAATGCTGTATTCACCGCCAATTGTGTTATCGACAAAACCATAGCCAATCGCACTGCTGTAACCGCTCGTATAAGTCACATCGTAATTGCCAACATGGTTAATTTCAATTGCTGTGGTGTTGAAAGTCGGTGTGCCTGTTACGCCCACGACAATCGGTGTATCACCATTGATGGCATCCGTCGTATTGATTGAACCAGAAAGGGTAGCAAGCGCATCACCGTAAATGCTTGTCGTAATATTAGGTGTAACCCGCAATTTAGGTTGTTCGCGGTAAATGGCGTATTTCCCCGCTGCCGTTGTTGGCGTGGTGTAATTTGAAACAGATTCATCGCTGTTATAACGGAAATTTCCAGCAGAAATTAAAGTCGATAATCCTGTAGTGCCTGCAATTGAACCTGTAAAGAATTTTGCGATTCCGTTTGCACCCACTGAAAAACTCCCACTTGCTCCGACAATAATGTTTGCGTCTGTCGTGGTTGTTTCGATGGAACCTGCGTTTAATCTCAGTGCAGAAGAGGTTGTATTCGTCGTTGAAATGGGGCGATTGACGGTTAAATTACCATTATACGTTGCAATATCAATCGCGCCTGATGCACTAATTCCACTGATTGAATTTACCGTATCAATGATTAGCGCACTCGAATTTATCAGGCTTAACGAACCCGCGCTATTAGCCGCCAGTGTTTCAATGGCGTTATTGATATTTGTTAAGGTGTAATTTCCACCACCCAACAATGATAAGTTCGTGGCAGTAATCGGCGCAGATTGTGTGACGTTTCCCGTTGAATTGAGCGTCAGTGTATTGCCTGTCGCTAACGTCAAACTTCCGTTTAACGCAATGTCCGCTGCATTTTGAAAAGTTAAATTTGCTGACGTTGGAACTATCCAGCCACTTGCGCCCAATGTAATTTTGCCAGCGGTCGCATTGCCAATGGTGATATTTGAAAAACCGGTGAAATTACCTGTCGGAATTTGCAACGTACCCAATCCATTTGCGATACCAATATCCACGGCTGTTCTAGGTTGAATTGTTAACGCGCCACTGCTTTGGAATGCACTGCCGGTTAAATTTACGGTGTTCGCATTAAGAATAATGTTGCTAGAAGACGAGGTACCCGCTTTTTGTCCAATCGCACTACTAACCAACAAATCAGCACTGCCAGTTACCGCTAATCCCATTGTTCCAGTTAATGTAATTGCACCGCTATTTGCTAAAACATTGCCAGTGAGATGAAGACCATTAGACAATCCACCCGAAACAGTGGTTGTACCACCTATTCCTGTTAGACCAATTCCGCCCCCCGCCGTCGTTTGAACTGCTCCATCTATATTTACACCCAATGCAAGATTACTTGTCGAAGCGGTTTGAGATGAACCCGTTAAAGTAATGGCATCATTTGCTGGACTTGCTGAAGTCAGTGTTCCTGCCCAACCGATACCTTGAGAATTAGATGTTCCCGTTCCCTGACTGATGCCATCAATAACAATTTTTCCGGAACCACTGTCTACAGATGTGCCACTCATGGCGAAAACGCCCAAACTAGGGAATGCTTGTGCTTGTCCCGCAAAGCTCTTGCCGCGCATAGTAATATTACCCCCAGCAGAGGTAAGCGTAATACTCGAGGGTGCATTATCGCCAAACACAATACCACTGCTTAATATGCTGGTCGTGTTATAGCCTTGTGCATAACTCGTCGAATCCGTTCCACCAGCTAAGGTAATTGCCCCGCCGCCTGTTGTAATAGTTGAACTATTAAAAAGGTGAATCCCCCCACCATTCAACACGTCGGCATCCGAATTCAGCGTAACCGCACCGCCACTTGTCGTAATTGCAGAGCTAGCATTTAATAAAATATTTTGACTCGCTTTTAACGCCACGGTTTTATTTGAACCAGTAAGATTAGTCAAAATTGAACCATTCAAAACAACATTGCCCGAACCTGCGTCATTAGAGTTATAAGTTCCCGAATTATCAATATTGACATTGCCGCCCGTAACATTTGTGAGCGTAATTGCGCCGATAGTATTCGGAGCATCTGGCTCTCTTTTGCGTAACAAAATCGCCACGCCACCCACGCCTAAACCTGCATCTAAATTTGACCCCGATTGCATTTCAATAACCGCTTGACCCACGTCGCGATGAGCGTTGTTGATACCGTCAGTTGCTGTATCAGCATTGGCGATAATTTGAATATTACCGTTAGAAGTCGAAAGACTTGAACCCGTATTCAATAGAACCGATTTACCTGCTTTGAGTGAAATACTGCCGCCCTGCGTTGCAATGGGATTTTTAAGCAAAATATCGTTATTCGCTTTTAAAATGCCAACCGTTGGTGAAAATATGGAAGGCGTTGACGCATCAAAACTAAATGGAATGTCTGTGTTCGATAAATTGCCTTTTGCTGTTTTTAAAGCAGAAGTGTCGAGGTCTTTTTGTCCGTAGATTGTATTGAGTTCCAGTTTGAGGTCAGTTAAATAGGAACCGTTGGTAAAATTTACAGCTTTGTTTGTACCATCATTTGAAAGCCAAACCAGTAGATTAGAACTCAGCGTGATATTTTCGTAAGGAATTGAAGTAGAAAATTTACCATTTGCATCAGTTGTTGAATTGCCTTTGGATGTGCCATCCAAAGCGTAACTAATGGTTTTATTTGCAAAGCCACTCATTACACCTGAAACAGTCCAAGAGGTTTGCAGGTTAGATTGCAAACGTGGATACAAACCTGCTGGTAAGCTCCAAATAGCACCAAAGTCAAAACCTGTGAAATTAGCAGGATTATTCATTTGGACGGTGGTTAAACCTGTACCGCCTGCGCTAGTTGCTTGTCCTGATGTTTGGGTGTGCCAGAAGCTGTTAGTGATTGTGCCGTAAGAAAAACCTGTCAAACCGCCAACGGAACTACTACCTGAAATACTACCCGTACTATAGCTTTTGTCTACTACACTGTAAAACCCTGTATATCCAACTAATCCACCAACATTAGAATTGCCAACTACAGACCCAATAGCATAACTATTATTGATTGGTGACTCTGCATATCCGACTAATCCTCCAACATTTGAATCTGAACTACTAACATGACTCGAGCTATAACTACTGTTAATTGCACCTTGAGGATAAGCTGCGCCAACTAATCCGCCTACATCTATGGCACCTGTAACATTACCAGTGCTGTAACTATTGTTAATTATTCCACCATCAAGTTGACCTACTAAACCCCCAATAACATTACTCGAGCCAACTACATTGCTCATGCTATAACTATTACTGATTACATTACTATCGTTTGAACTGGTGATAAAAAGCCGCCCTACTAACCCACCGATAGACGAAGAACCATAAACATCCCCTTTGCTAAAACTATTGCTAATCGTGCTATTGAGAGTAAATCCAGCCAATCCGCCAACAAAATTTTGACCTATAATGCCCTCGTCTTTCATACCAACATTTTCGATAGTTCCCCTTAAATATCCAAAGAACCCAACATAATCAGTCGTCGGACGGTTAATTGTTAAATTGCTAATCGTGTAATTTTGACCATCAAACGAACCAGTGAAAGGCGTTGAAGAATTCCCCACAGGTACAAATCCCGTTGCGGTGTTCCACATTCCCGCAGGATTAGAAAGCTCTGAACTCAAATCAAGATTATTGCCGAGCGTGTAACTGGCTGAAAGATTGGACGACATCAACTGTAATTGATGCGCGTTGGTGATATTGGTTGACCATTCGCTGCGTAAAAAGGGGCGTGTGTTGGTGTCGGACATCCACCAGGTGTTTGTGAAATCAAAACCTGTGAAGGTTGATTGGGTCATCATATCGGCGGTGGTTTTTCCTGTGCCGTCATCAGTTAATGTCGAATTAACCGTTTTATCCCAGAAGCTGTTGGTGATGGTGCCACTGTTGTAACCAACTAACCCGCCGAGATTACTGCCGCTACCACTGACGAATCCAGAGCTGTAACTATTGCTCAAGGTGCCGACACGATTCTCACCAATAAGTCCGCCAGCAGAAGTAATTGAAGCACTCACATTGCCAGTGCTATAACTATTCGTGATTGACGAGTTGAGACTCTGCCCAACAAGTCCACCAACACCACCAGAGCCACTGACAATAGCCGTGCTGTAATTGTTTGTCGCTAGCTCTACGTTAGTCATCATACCCACTAAACTGCCAACATAAGCAACGCCAGTTATGCGCCCACCCACAATCCCAATATTACTTATCGAACTACTATCAGTCACAGATCCAAATAAACCAACAGCATTAACAGCGCGGTCGATTGTTAAACCTGTAATCGTGTGATTCAAACCGTCAAATCTGCCTATAAAATTACTCAAGGTATAGCCAGTATATCCACCAACAGGCACAAACCCTTTCCCCGTGTCCCACATCCCAGACGCACTCGAAAGCTCCGCACTTAAATCAAGATTTTTGCCTAGCGTGTAACTCGCTGAAAGATTCGACGACATCAACTGTAATTGATGCGCGTTGGTGATAGTGGTTGACCATTCGCTGCGTAAAAATGGGCGTGTGTTGGTGTCGGACATCCACCAATTACCAGTATTTGTGACATCCCAAGGCATTGTACTTGGTGTTATAAATCCACCGTTATTAGTATCAAGCGTAAAAGATGATTGGGTCATCATTTCGGCGGTGGTTAAGCCTGTGCCTAAACCATTATCAAGACTTGCATTTGAATTGACTGTTTTGTCCCAGAAACTATTACTTACTGTTGCGTCGTTCGACCCCACCAGCCCGCCGACCGAGCTAGTCCCAGAGACTGCACCCGTACTGTAACTATTGTTAATTTGGCTTCCTTGATTATTGCCGCCAACTAAACCACCAACATCACCATATAAACTCGTTGCAGAACCCGTGCTGTAACTATTGTTAATTTGGCTACCATTGCCGTTAATACCAACCAAGCCACCAACATAACTACTTGAACTTGTTACTGAGCCAGTTGCATAACTGTTGTTTATTCTTCCAGTTGATTGAGCGTTATAGCCAACTAAACCGCCAGTAGTATTACCAACAGTAGTGACATTACTCGAGCTGTAACTATCTTTAACCACCCCATAATTGATGGCAACTAATCCTCCAGCACCAGAAACCGAACTATGCACTGCACCCGTACTGTAACTTTTTTCGATTATGCCACCATCACCGTTAATACCAACTAACCCGCCAAAATAACCTGATGTACCATCCACTGTGCCAGTTGCATAACTGTTGTAAATCCGACCGTTATTGGTACCTGCCAACCATCCAACGCTGTTGGAGCTATTTGTTATACCTCCGCCTAAAAGCCCAATGTTACTTATATAGCTATTTGTTCCAGCACTTCCAAATAATCCGACATTTTGAGTAGCATTTATAGCAAGATTGCTAATGGTGTGACCTAAACCATCAAATCTCCCATTAAAATCATTTGGATATGCGCCGCCAATTGGTGTAATGCTTCCACCTACAATATTTCCACCCAATGCAAAATTACCCGACAACGCCGTATTCATATTTTGTAACGCAGTCACATCGTTAATCACGGTGTAAAGAATGGCGGCAGCCGCTCCCAATTTCGTACTGAAATTTGCACCCGCTGGTAAATTTATGGGAGCGCGAACATTGTAATCACCGCCTTGCAACGCTTGCCCATATTCCAACGCGAGTTTTGTATTATTAGCAGGTGGATCAATCGCTGGAGTGATGTAACTATTTGTAATTCTGGCATTGATGTCGATGTTACGTTGAGCTGAGAGCGTAAGCGTGTTATTCGATGACCACGAAACAGGCGAATTCACAAAAACATCGCCGTTTGTTCCCGTCGTTCCAGACGAACTGAAAACGCTGACATTACCGCCCGTTAAATTGGTTGAAAGTGTGGCAGGTGTGATATTGCCACCCGTGTCGGCAATCGTAAAATCAGTCGGATCGAGCAACCACGTTCCCGTTTTCCCTTTTGGCGCGTGCGTTGAAACTTGGGTTGTATCGGCAATTTTCAATTTTTTACCCGACGTTTCAACAAACCCGCCATCACCCGATTTTGCGCCACCTTTTGCAGAAATTTTCGCCGCCACTTTCGTGTCATTATTTGACCAAACGATAACTTTACCGCCTTTTCCAGACGTTTTTGCATCGGCGGTAATGACTACTTTTTCAGAAATTGTTGTCGTTTTTGCATTGTGAACGGTGGGCGTTTTACCTTGATAATCACCGCCGATTAAAATTTCACCGCCGCCCGTTTTGCCGCTTGCGTTAACATTTGCATTATTTAAAACGGCAACGTTTTCAGCCAAAATTTCGATTTTACCGCCTTGTCCAGCTTGTGTCGTTTTGGCTTCAAGAATGCCGCTCACGGTGGTTTTACCTTTCAAACTTTCAACGTGAATATCACCCGCATCGCCTTTGCTATTGTTTGCCGAAATTGTGCTGTTTTTGTCGAGCGTCACGTCGCCTTTTGCGACTAATCGAATGTTGCCTTGTTTGTCTACTTCGACGCTGTCCGCGCTGATGTCGCCGCTGTGTTTAATCGACCCCGCGAACACGTTAATTGCGCCGCCTTCGGTTAACAATTGCCCGACGTTTAACACCTGATTTTTGGGGGCTTGAACTTGGAAACGAATTTCAGGATTGTCCAAACTGGTCAAAATCAATTCTTGTCCAGCGGCGAGAACGATTTTTCCGCCTTCGCTGTGAATGATGCCTTTGTTTTCGATGTTGGGCGCGATTAAAACGATATTGCCGTCTTTGCCCGCGTGAATAATGCCTTCGTTAGAAATATCGCCTGCTTTTGAACCCGCGATAAAATGAAAATTACCTTTTTGGAAATCGCTATTGCTGAGATTCAAACTTGATGCAATCAAACCTTGCGTGTCAATTTGCGAACCTGCACCAAAAATAATGCCGTTCGGGTTAATCAAAAAAACTTTACCGTTAGAGAATAATTGCCCCAAAATTTCGCTCGGATTACCACCCACAATGCGGTTCAAAACAGCACTTTGTCCGTTTTGCTGAATAAAGCGGGTGATTTCATGTTGCGCGATGTTGAAATCTTGCCAATTGATGATGGAATTCGGGCTATTCGTCACGGTGGTAACGCCTGCCACAGATTGATCGATGCTGACTTGACCGCTAATAACTTGTGCGTGTGTAGGATTTGCAGCGGAAATATTGGGGTACAAAATCGCGAGAATAGCCAAATATAACACCCGGCAACGTGACGGCGATTTCACTTTAATACATGGATTAACTAAGCGGCAATTAGCATTCATATCGATTCCAAGTTTGATTTTTAGCGTTACCTAAATTAAAAAAAGGGGTAATCAACGTCAACAGACTTGTCCAACTTTATCCTTTTATCGGTATTTTTCAAATAAAATTTAGCAGGGAACCACAAGAGTCCCGCTATTTTTTACAAAAAAAAGCTGGTTTTTAAGCCAGCTTTTTTCAGGAAAATTGAGTTTCTCCTTTGCCTTTTTCTCGAAATGGACTTGAAAATCCGAATAACTTAATGTGTTCATGTTGTGATCTCGTTTTTAATAACGATGATGTTCAATAGAGAAAGCCTCGACAGCATAATGCAATCAAGGCTTTTATTTACTAATCATCAATTGATGCTTCAATAATTTCACTTGTCATTGAAATAATTTCATCATTTGTTGGAAGTTTAATTTTTGGACGATTTTTAGCTTGTTCTTCAATTAACGGTTCTAAAAGTTGTTTAGCGAATTCATTTCGATCTTTACTTGCATACATTTTATGTAAAGTGCTTGGTAAATCTTTACGTTGAAATTCATCAATAACTTTCTTCGCCTCAGCCTCGTTCAATAAATAATCTTCTGCTAGTTGTCCGAATACATTTTCAATAATTTGCAACATTTCTTTTGCATCATCTTCAATGAACGAATCTAAAACAACTGAAATTGCTTTTGATGCCGCAGTACCACCTGCAAAACTACCTAAAAGCCCTCCGATAATTCCACCTGTAGCAGTTCCAATTATTGGAATTACAGAACCTAAAGCAGCTCCTGCCGCTGCTCCACCGAGCCATCCTCCTGTTCCGCCAGCAACACTTGCAGCGGTTGTAGTTACATTTTTAAACACTTGTGCGCCTGAAACTCTACCATCAAACATACGAACAAAATCTACAGAGGACAGTACAACAGTAGTAACAACTCCTGTAACAATGTTTCCACGCAATAACTTACTAACGTTGCTCATTGCCGCAGCACCGTAAATTTTGCCGCTTGAACGAAGTCCATTAGCTAACCAAGCTGCTGCTTTGCTACCCATTTTTTCAACAACCCAATCAGTTGTTCCTCTTAAACCTTGCTCTATTCCTGTTCTTCCTAATTGTGCAGTAAGCACACTACTTAGCCATGCAATGCCACCTATTTTTAATCCGTCATAACAAGCATCTTTTAAAGCAATATCCCATTCTTTGCCATTCCAAATGCCAACGGCAAAAGATATGACAGACGAAATTCCCATTGCTGTGCCTGCTATTCTGATTCCATTCGCAGCGTCATAAGTTAGACTTTCGATTGTTCCAAATCGTGCGATATTTCTGGCTTGTGCGTAGGTGTAATGTCCTTTTCTGATTATTTCGCGTGCTTTAGCTGGGTCAGTGATTCCATCAATCTGTCCTGTTTTAATACGATTTTCCATTGCTTTGACAGCATCTTCGTAATAATCAGAAGGAACTTCAATTTGCATTGGCGTACCATCTGGACTCCAATACCTAAATTGACCATTTTCAAAAGTTTCAGCGACACATTTTGAGCCAGAATTACAATACTTAGTTTGAATGTATTGATTATTAACTAATCGATCAGCACCATTTTTTACATTATCACCACCAATAATTTTTGCATCTTTACCTGTAAAAACATCGTGTAAATGATTGGCTTTTTCAGCTGCAAATCCATGACCTCTGGATGCTCCTAAAATAACATTGTCTGCATAATTTATTGCACTTCCAGAAATACCTGCTGAAAGTCCCGTGATTTCTGCACCATCAATTTTATCTTCAACTTTTTTGTCTACAATTTTTTGTTTCATAAGCGGTCATCCAAATAAATTTTTTAAGTCGTGGTTTTATTACTTCGTCTTCGCCCTCAATTGTAGCATTACAAATTGAGGGCTTTTATTACCGTCCTACTTCGTCAACAAATAATCCAACCAAAGATTAGACAATTTTTCCTGCACAGTATTTTGTTTGAGACGCGCATTCAAGTTCGGGAAATCGACTTTATCCAAATCCTGATCTTGGTTGTAACACGAATAAACAAAGAACTCTTTGCCGCTGTCTTTATCAACGTGTTTGCACAAACATTGAGCGCAAATGCCTTTCATCATGCACTGCATCGGCGAATTGATTGAACCGACCGCATGATGCGCTTTGGTCAAATACGGTTTCAAGACATCAAAACGTGCGTGTTTGACAGCTTCCATCATTCTGTCCGAACCAATCACAATCAAATGATCAACGTCAGCGAGCGAAATCGGTTGTTCGCCCAATTCCCCTTTGCCGTAAGCAATCATGGCTTCCAAAATGTTGCCGACGAACGATTTATCTTGCGAACGAGTTGGCGTAAACGGTTCAACATTTTCACCTTTATTCACCGACCAAATCACAATATCCGCCGCCGCTTCCACGTCTTCGACTTTGAAACGGTCTTGCGCCAAATTGTAACCCGCGAAATAAATCACTTTATTACCCGCGTTGCGTAACGCTTTGCCGATTGAGAACAATACTGCATTTCCTAAACCGCCACCAATTAACAACACGGTTTGACCTGTTGGAATTTCGGTCGGTGTGCCTGTCACACCCATCAACACAACAGGGTCGCCGACTTTCCACGTTGCACACAACCGCGACGACGAACCCATTTCCAGCGTAATCAATGAAACCGTGCCAGCTTCTTTGTTCACTTCCGCGCCTGTCAACGCTAACCCTTCCGCCGCTAAAACCGTACCTTCAACCGTTGGCGCAATCGCTTCGTAATTTTGCACGCGATAAAATTGACCCGCTTCAAATTTTTCTGCCGCCAACGTCGATTTAATCACCAACTCAATAATCGTCGGCGTTAAACGGTTGATTTCCACAATCGTGGCTTTGAAAGCAGAATCCAAACGGGCAAACAGATTTTTCGCCGCTGCATCACGTTCTGATTGTTGAGTAGGATTTAAATTTGCCAATTCTTGCTCAAATAATTTCACCACATACGGATAACCATTTTTCGCGCTCGCCATTGCTTTCACGACGTTGCCCGCATAAACAGGGTGATTGTCGCCGTAAAAACTGATGAATTTACCGTCTTTTTGATACGAAGTCAGCGGCGCAGGTTTGCCTAATTTAGGCATTTTTTCGTCGTTTGAAGCGACTAATTTAATTTCACCATTTTCAAATTCTGGCTCGTAACGTTGGAAAAACCATTTATCCATCACAAATGTGTCGGGATATTCGCTTTGATAAATCGTGTTCGGTGACGTTCCCGCCGCGATGTACAAATTCCGCAAGGACACATTTACAGCGGCTTTGGTTTGCGTGTTTTGGAAATCGACTGAAACCAAATGCCCAAATTCATCAGCATTCGCACCGACTGGACTCATGAATTCTGCCAACGCAATGCCTTCTTCTAAGGCTTCGCTGATTTCTTCGTGGTTTTGACGATACGCGGGCGCGTCGTGAATGCCTTTGCGATAAAACAACGTCACGCCGCCCCATGATTCGACAAGTGGTTGAAAATCAGGCAATTCATCTTCATCTTTGGCGCGTTCACGTTCGGCGGCAATCGCTTTTCCGTGCGCTAAAAACTCGTCCAAAATGCCGTTTTCTTCTTTGTCATAACGAGCGCGAACTTTTTCTTCACCGTAAAGTTTCGTTAGAATTTCATAACGATGCAGAATTTTTTCAACTTGAACGGGATAATACGCCATCAATTCCGTTGCGGTATCAATCGCCGTCAAACCGCCACCAATCACGCCAGCTGGCAAACGCACTTGTAAATTCGCCAACGAAGAGGCTTTTGCCGCACCGGTTAATTGCAACGCCATCAAGAAATCGGAGGCTTTACGAATACCGCGCAGGAGGTTGTTTTTCAAATCAATAATCGTCGGTTGACCCGCGCCTGACGCAATACAAATGTGGTCGAAGCCCATTTTCCACGCATCATCAATGGTCAACGTGCCGCCAAAACGCACCCCGCCGTAGGCGCGGAACGTTTGACGACGCAACAACATTAAATACATGACTTTCAAAAAGTTTTTGTCCCAACGAACCGTAATTCCATATTCCGCCACGCCGCCGAAACCCGCTAAAATACGTTTGTCTAAATCTTCGTAAAGGTCTTTGAAATCCGCAATCGGCGCAGGTAAATTGTCCGCATCGCCTGTGAGTTCAACGGGCAATGGTTCTAATTTCAAACCGTCAATTCCCGCGACGGCAAAACCTTCGTTGAGCAAATAATGGCTCATCGTATAACCCGCTGGCCCTAAACCGACAACGAGCGCATTTTTACCGTTGTACGGCAACATCACGGGACGCTTGACGTTGAGCGGATTCCAGCGCGTCAACAAACTGTAAATTTCAAACCCGTAAGGCATAAACAAAACGTCGGTCAAAACATTCGTTTCGATTTGCGGAATGTTCACAGGATCGGTTTTTTGGTAAATACAGCCCTTCATACATTCGTTGCAAATCCGATGCCCCGTGCCGGCACACATTGGATTATCAACGGTCACAATCGCCAACGCGCCAATGTTGTCGCCGTCACGTTTGAGGATATTCATTTCTGAAATTTTTTCATCGAGCGGACAACCGATGGTCGTCACGCCCAGCGGATCGGCTTTAAAAATCTGCGTTTTCTTGTTAATCATGCCTTTTGAACACGAATCGGTGTCGCGTTCATGGCAATAAATACAATGATTCACTTCCGATAAAACTTGGCGTTGGTTGTAACGCAAATCGGTCAATTTGAAACCGTCGCGGCGACGACGATGTTCGCCCATCCACACGTTGAATTCGGTTTTGTCGATGAGTTCGTGTTTGACTAAATTCTCGAAATCCCGTTTTTCAGGGAATTTGAAACTCAGCCAATCCGCCACCACGTCATCATCTTGTTGCGCGACAAAACACCAGCGTTGCACGACTTCCATTAAACCAGCGGTGAATTCGGTGAAATCGGGTACGTTGATAATGTCGGCAAATTCGGTTGCGGCGAGTTCATGCGCTTTTAATTTTTCGCGTAAGGCTTCGGCTTGTAAATCGGCATTTTCATAATGACTTTCTTTGCCTTTCGCCAACGTTTTGTAATGATTTGCCAATGAACCAATCACCGCGCCAACTTGTGCGACGCGGTGTTCGTCGTCGTCAGTCGTGTTTGCTTCGGGGAAACCGGCTTCAATCAACAAATCAAAACGATTTAACACGTCGGGAATTTTCCAATCGTCGGTGGTTTGACCTTTGAAAACCACGCCCAATTTTTCGACCACTTCATTTTTAAAGGTAAAAATCGTTTCGATTTCAGATTGAATGTGTGATTTTTGCGCTTGGTGTTCGGCTTCAACGTTGAACAATTTGGCGACAAATTTTCCTACGAAGGGCGCGACTTGAACCAACATTGCAGATTGTTGTTCAGGCGATAAATCCGCGCCTTGCGTGTTGCGGTACGAAATGTAATT
Organism: uncultured Pseudomonadota bacterium; assembly: GCA_903870545.1. Classification (GTDB taxonomy): domain Bacteria; phylum Pseudomonadota; class Gammaproteobacteria; order Methylococcales; family Methylomonadaceae; genus UBA10906. Next base: position 100,820 of record CAIQDI010000010.1, on the reverse strand, counting down.
TTCGTATAAATCGGCATCGTGATATTTCACGGATTCGTCAAAAACCGCCAGTAAATCCGTCAATCGAGCGGAATCGTACAAATCGGCGTAATCAAAATTGGCAATGCCGAGGGTTAAATTTTTGTGTGTCATAAAGCCTATACTCGAAAATAGAGTGAAAAAAAATAGGGATAACGCCCGCCTTTGGACGTTACCCCTATTATTATAGATTCGGATTTTATTTTACGTTATCGTTTTGGGCGCGTTGGTGTTTAAATTTAAATTTTTGAAAACTGAAAATCGGTGTCAAACAACCAATACTGGTTTATTTGCTACATTTTAGAAAGAACAGCGACCTCACGTTTATGAAAATAACATTAAATATCAAATAGATAAAAAATGAATCAACCTGGCGTGATAATCGCTGTGGTTATATTGCCAATAAGGCATTTTTATCACACAACTTTTAGAGGCTTGATACGTTTAATGTTGAAATTACACAGTATTTCTTTCGTGGCACTTGGAAGTGCATGCCGTTTGCATTTGTATTCGGCGAACGAATCGGCGGCGGAAGTTATTGCGGACGCGGTAATGCAAGAAGTTTTCAGGATTAACGCGAAGTATTCGAGATATTGTGAAAGTAGCTTACTTTCAAAAATAAACCTCGCCGCGAAACACGGTTTTTTTATTGATGTTGATGAAGAAACGGCGGAGTTGCTGGATTACGCTTTTGCGTGTCATAAAAAAAGTGATGGCTTGTTTGATATTACATCGGGGATTCTGCGAAATGTTTGGAATTTTTCAGAATCACGATTGCCCGAACAAGTAGAAATCAACAAATTATTGCCATTCATTGGCTTAGAAAAAGTGATTTGGACACCGCCCCGTTTGGATTTTTCGGTCGCTAACATGGAGCTTGATTTTGGTGGAATCGGGAAAGAATACGCCGCTGATCGTGCGGCATTCATTTGTAAATCGCTCGGTGTTGAACACGGTCTAATTGATTTTGGTGGTGATATTGCTGTCATTGGTTCGCATCCAAATCAGGAACCGTGGCAAATTGGAATTTCTCATCCTAGAAATCCGAATACTTCAATTGCCACAATCGAACTCACGCACAGTGCATTAGCGACTAGTGGTGATTATGAGCGATTTATCGAGATTTCTGGGAAGCGTTATTGTCATCTTTTGAATCCAAAAACGGGCTGGTCTGCGAATGGTTTGTCTTCCGTCAGTGTCGTCGCGGAAGAATGCTTGGTGGCTGGAAGTATCGCCACCATTGGATGGATAACGAAGGCAGAAAAGGCGGAAATGTTTCTACCTCCGTCTAAAAATTAAACTGAAAAACGGATATTTTCTCCGCTGGGCTTTAAATCTCCCAAGGCATTGAGTGACGCTAAACTACTTGCAAAACTTCCAGCTGGAGCAGGCGTTGGGGCATTATTATTTGCGGCTTGATTGCGAGCTTGTTCCATCAACTTTTGCATTCTATCCACAAAATCTTGTTTAGAAACACTGTGATTTCCGTTGCTTAATTTATGAAAAACCGTATCCGCGCCCATATTTTTAAATGCGGCAGGTGGATTTACATTTTGAAAAGTTTGAGCAAACTGCGCTTGAGTAATGGTTCCCGTATTGCTGGTATCTACTTTTTGAAATAAATCTGACATTTTTTGTGGAGGCGACTTCCATGAACTTGCCCCCGACATTACTTTAGGCTGTGACCAATTTGTGCCTGCGCCTGAAATTGACATACTCATATTATTTTCCTGTTTTATCGATAAATTTGATTTGCGTACCATTTACAAATCACCGACCACTTTGTCGGCATCCATTTTAAAAAACATAATTTTTATAGGCTATCATGAATAATTTAGTGACCGTTTTATCACACTGTGCGATGGCACGAAAAACCATTACCGATATACCCCAACTGGTTCATGATGCTGCCGAAGATACGAATCTCGGCAATATGTTTATGCGGATGTTTTATATTGCATCTGCTCTTGATCAAAATGAGTTGGCTTTAGATATGCAAGCGAAAGCATTAGAACACAGCTGTATTTATCGAGTGAACAGCCCCGAAAATCCCAAAATACGATTACTTGCTTTGATGGGTGCAGGTAATATGACAGACAACACACCGCTCGATTTTCTGATTGAACACAGCGACATTCAACTCGATTTGCTTTATATTTCACCCGAAAAAGATTTACCCAACGCAATACCAAATCATGATGTTGCATTTGTGGCGTTAGGTGAATCGGATAAAAATAATCCCACGCTCAAAAAAATAGCAGACCTGCTTCTTCTTTTGCCACGACCTTACATCAATCATCCTGAAGATATTATGAATTGTGCGCGTCACAAAATTGCGCCAATTCTTCAAAATGTTCCTGGGCTTTTGATGCCGCAAACACATTGTATTCGGCGAAACCAGTTAGACGAATTCACTTTTCCCATCACCGTAAGACCGATTGATACGCATGGCGGTAAAGGACTTGAAAAAATAAATAATGCCGATGAATTAAGTTTCTATTTGGAGAATTATGTAGAAAATGATGAGTTTTATGTTTCTGAATTTGTCGAATATATAAGCCGCGACAAATGTTATCGAAAATTAAGAATTGCGTTAATTGATCGAAAACCGTTTATATGTCATTTGGCCATTTCTGAAAACTGGATGGTTCACTATAATTCTTCTGGTATGGAATTAAATGAACACAAACGGGCGGAAGAACAAGCAGTTATGGAAAATTTTGACGATGATTTTGCTGCCAGACATCACGAAGCACTATTCGCCATTGCGGATAAACTGAATCTTGATTATGTCGTGATTGACTGTGCCGAAACTCAAGATGGTTAATTACTATTATTTGAAGCTGACCCGCGATGCTGGATACACGCAACAGATTCCATTGAAATTTTTCCGTATAAACCAGCGGTTATGCAAAAAGCCTTTGATGCTTTTAGATTTCTTTTGCTTAAATCGATGAGTCGAAAATAATTCTCGATGGTTAATTATGCCGACTCCTCGGTTGTCAAAAATTGTAAAATCAAAGCAGTTTTGGATTTTATTTTACGTTACCGTTTTGGGCGCGTTGCCGCAAAAGATGATCCATTAGCACAATTGCCACCATCGCTTCGGCAATCGGCGTGGCGCGAATTCCCACACACGGATCGTGTCGCCCTTCGGTAATCACTTCGACCGCATTGCCTTCCAGGTCAATGCTTTTTCCCGCTAAACGTAGGCTGGACGTGGGTTTTAACGCAATGCTCGCGGTGATCGTTTGACCGCTCGAAATGCCGCCTAAAATGCCGCCAGCGTGATTACTCAAAAAACCGCCGGGCGTAATTTCGTCACGGAATTGCGTGCCTTTCGCTTCGACGCATTTAAAACCGTCGCCGATTTCTACGCCTTTTACCGCGTTAATGCTCATCAAAGCGTAAGCGAGTTCGGCATCCAAACGGTCAAAAATCGGTTCGCCCAAACCTGCGGGAACATTTGTTGCGACCACTTCAATGCGTGCGCCAATCGATTCGCCTTCTTTGCGAAGTGCGTCCATGTAGATTTCCATTTCGGCAATTTTGTTCACGTCGGGACAAAAAAACGGATTGGTTTCGATAATATCCCAATCAAGTTGTTCAATTTTAATTGTTCCCAATTGTGACAAATAACCGCGAATTTCAATACCTGCAACTTCTTTGAGATATTTTTTTGCAATCGCGCCAGCCGCCACACGCATCGCTGTTTCACGCGCTGAAGAACGTCCGCCGCCACGATAATCACGAAAACCGTATTTTTGCTGATAAGTGAAATCTGCATGACCAGGACGAAACGCTTGTGAAATTTTGGAATAATCTTTTGAACGCTGGTCAGTGTTTTCGATTAGCAAACCGATTGGTGTCCCCGTCGTTTTTCCTTCAAAAATACCCGACAAAATTTTCACTTCGTCGGCTTCGCGACGTTGCGTGGTGTGGCGCGACGTTCCTGGTTTGCGACGGTCTAAATCGAGCTGAATATCCGCCTCGCAAAGTTCCATCATCGGCGGGCAACCGTCAATAATACAGCCCAACGCCGCGCCGTGACTTTCGCCAAACGTCGTGACGGTAAATAATTTTCCTATGGTGTTTCCTGACATTTTTTATCCTAAATTAAATCTAAAAACTTACTAAATCACCTCGTTTCATTGCCAACCATCGCAATCTGCCACACTTTCAAGCCATTCGGTTGTTTCTTTTTCATGAACATCATTTTTTAAAAGCAACGATTGGCGACGACATTCTTCAGCGAAACCCGCACGGCGTTTGTCGATTAACAAAATACGAACTGAGCGCAATCCTTTTTCTTGTAATGCAACACGATGTTTTTGCATTCGTATCGCAAAATTTGTATTCAACATAAAACCTCCCAAAAAATCAAAATCCCAACACCCACAAAGCTAAACACCTAACGCTAATTTTACCTGCGACAGAGTTTGTATTGGTTTGGAAAAATCTTGGCGTTTTACTTTTTGAATATGCAAATAATCAAGGTAATCTTCTAATTTTTCAGTATCCGACAATAACTCTTTTACTTGCTGATATTCTGCAAATTCAATCACCGCAAATTTTGCTTGCCCATGTTCTTGAATAATTTGAGCTGTTTCAAACATTTTCATTTTCTCCGATAAACTTTGTCACGCCTTAAAACATCAATGACATCAATAATTTTTAAACCATCTTCTTTTTCAAATAGCACCCTGTAATTACCAATCCTCAGTCGATAGCTAACATCAAAATCGACCAGCTTTTTAACGTTACTTTTTACATTCGGATTTTGTGCCAATTCCTCAATGTTTTTCACAATCAATTGCTGGTCTTTTTTGGGGTAACGCGCCAAATTTTTTAATGACGTATCAGCAAAAGTTACTTCATAACTCAACACAAAACCTCCCAAAAAAATCAAAATCCCAACATTCACAAAATCAAATCAAATTAACGCTGTGCCGCGTTTTTATAAACGATATTTCGTTCACGTTTACCAACCGAAACTACCACAACAATCAGCTCATTATCTCGAACTTCATAGACTAATCGATAGCCAATTGCTCGCAGTTTGATTTTGTAACGCGCTTTTTGACCCGATAATTTTGACGGTGCGTGATGTGGATTTTCCAAACGTTCCGCTAATTTTTGTTTGAATTGCTCACGAATTGTCGAATCCAAAGATTGCCATTCTTTCCATGCGATTGGGTGAAAATCTAACTCATAACTCATCAAGTGAAACCCGAATGAACGTCTGACCGTCATTTAAACGCTGGTCTGCCATCGCGTTGAGTTCTATGTCATCGAGTTTTTCAAGTAACGCTTCATAAGCCGCTGCGGGTACACAATAAAATGCGGGTTCATTTCGACTAAGAATCGCAACAGGCAAGCCACCACCTGCGGCAACGGTTCGGATGGGATGCTTTTTCAACTCCGAAACACTCGCCGACATATCCGATAAAATTAAATGCGCCATAATAAAACCTCCCAAAAAATCAAAATCCCAACGCCCACAAAGCTAAATCAATCAACAAAAAATATGAAATTACTTTGAGTTGCGAACTAAGCGAACATGACTGAAGTTGCTCTTAGCGTAGTTGGACGAATAGCCGTTGCCGAAGTCGAAATACCACGCATTGCTACTATAGTTAGCATTAGGCGAAGAAGACCAAAATGTGTCGTTTTGTGTGTTTGGGAAATAAATTAAGTTAATTAGTGGTACGTTGATTGTTCTATAATTCGTGCAACTACCATCTGCATTATACTTACCGTCTGAGCAATACTTTAAACCGTCCAATTCTTCTCTAGTAGGTATTTGCCAATTACTTGCACTACATAACTTCTGACGATTAACTGCTTCAACATAACCATTAGTATTCGTAGTATCACCATATTTGCCAGGATTATCTTTAGCACATCCAGCCCAATTACATTCTGGATAATCTGCGGTAAAATTCGTGTATGTTTTACTTGCATCACGCAATCCCCCGTCAATGGTTTTAACTTCCCAAATCAAGCCCGTTTTGTTTTCTTTCGTACAAGCCCAATCTTTTGGATTTGAGCCAAGTTTTGCGCTGTCTGATAATTCTGAACCATCGTTAGCGATTTTTATGTAATTTGAAACTGGTGCGGAAGAATTTGAAGTGATTACATAAGTTCCATCAGATGTTGAACCTTGCAAAACGTTTTTAGCATCGTAAATGCCGACTTTATAAGTTGCCGTGCTAATACCGCTCGGCAAAGCATTCGATGACAACATGCAGGTTTTAGTAGAACAAGTCATTGCTTTTAAACCTTTTCCGAAGTCAATTTTGACTTTATTGCCAGTCGTTAAAGGTGCATCTAACGTCGCTGAAAATTTAAACGTCGTTCCAGTTGCGCTTGTGTTTGTGATTTCTGTGGCTTGTGAGTTGCTGATAATTGCAAACAAAAGTCCAAATGTGAGAAGTGTTTTAAGCGAAATTTTCATTTTATATTTCTCAATGATGTTTTTTCAAAGCGTTGGTAAATGTATCGTGAAAATCAGAAACTTGGTCAGCCGTCAGCAAAAACACGCCGTCGCCGCCCCGTTCAAAATTCAACCAATAAAACGGCACGTCAGGCAATAAATTTTGCAACGTTTCCGAACTGCTGCCGACTTCGACCACCAAAATTCCGTGTTCGCTCAAATAGGCTTTCGCGTTGCTCAAAATCCGTAACACCAAATCCAAACCAGACGTGCCGCCCTTGAAAGCCATATCGGGTTCGGCGTGGAATTCGGGCGGCAAATTTTCCCATTCGTTCAAACACACATACGGCGGATTGCTGATAATGATGTCGTATTTCGTCGGCGGCAATTTGTTGAACAAATCGGAATAATACGTCGTGACCGATTCTTGTATGTGATGTTTTTCGATGTTGATTTCAGCAACTTCCAAGGCTTCGGGCGACAAATCTACCGCATCGACCATCGCATTCGGAAACGCATACGCGCACGCAATCGCAATGCACGCGCTGCCTGTACACAAATCTAAAATGTGTTCGACGCTTTCTTCTTCAATCCACGGATCAAAACGTTGTTCAATCAATTCGGCAACGGGCGAACGGGGAATTAAAACGCGCTCATCAACATAAAACGACAAGTTCATAAAAATGGATTCTTTGGTTAAATATGCCGCCGGAATGCGCTCGTTAATGCGGCGTTCAATTAAATCAAAAACCGTTTGGCGTTCTTCGAGTGTCAACACGCAATCAAAAAAATTCGCGGACAAATGATAAGGCTGATTGACGGCATATAAAACCAGCGCAACCGCTTCGTCCAATGCGGTCGTCGTGCCTTGACCGAAAGACAATTTTTCGGCGGTAAAACGGCTTGAAGCCCAACGCATATAATCGCGCAGGGTGGTTAACGTGTTTAAAGTTTCGTTCATAAAATTTTAAGTAATAAAGGTAGGTTGGATTAGCGAAGCGTAATCCGACTAAGAAAGCACAGGCAACATTTTGTCAGGATTTAATAAGTTTTTCGGGTCGAATTGGCGTTTAATTGCCCGCATTAAATTGAGCGAATTTGCGTCTAATTCACGGTCTACAAAATCGCGTTTTTCCAAACCCACGCCGTGTTCGCCCGATAATGTGCCATTCAATTTCAACACCAACGAGAAAATTTCATCCAAACAAGCGTGGGCTTTTTTGCTTTGAATTGGGTCGTCGGGGTCGAGTAATAAATTAACGTGAATGTTGCCATTTCCCGCGTGACCAAAATTGATAATTGGTAATTCGTATTGTTTCGACAGCAATTCTAAACCTGCGATTAACGCGGGAATTTCCGTTACAGGAACCACCACATCTTCATTGATTTTTTTCGGGGCAACTTTTCGCAGGGCAGGTGACAACGCTTTTCGCGTATCCCAAAGTGCTTTTACTTCGGCAGCATTTTTCGCCAAACGCATCGACATTAGCCCGTCATTGGTCGCGGCGTTGATGACTTTTTCGGCGGCATAATCCAAGCCTTCCGCTTGTCCATCAACTTCAATCATCAACATTGCGCCGGCATTTTCGGGCAAATCGGTTTCGGTGTAATGGCGAATCATATTTATCGCGTTGCCGTCCATAAATTCTAACGCACACGGTACGACAGGTTGCGACATCACAGCCGCGACAGCTTGCGCGGCATCACCGACCGTTTTATAAATCGCCCGCAACGTTTTTTTCGCTTCGGGTAACGGCGTGAGTTTCAACGTCGCTTCGGTGATAATGGCTAATGTGCCTTCCGAACCAATAATTAAGCGGGTCAAATCGTAACCAACCACGCCTTTGCTGGTGTAAACGCCGACTTTCATTTCGTGTCCAGCACCCGTGACGACGCGCAAACCGAGTGTGTTTTCGCGCGGCGTACCGTATTTCACCGCTTTTGGCCCGGCGGAGTTGTACGCCAAATTGCCGCCAACGCTACAAAATGCCGCGCTGGTTGGGTCGGGCGACCAGAAAAATCCTGCGCTTTTGACGTAATCTTGCACTTCTTGATTGGTGATGCCCGTTTGCACTTTGATGTAACGATTGTCAGGCGAAAAATCCAACACTTGTTTCATGCGTTCCAACGACAAAACCAAACCGCCGTGTAATGGCACGATTGCGCCCGTTGTTCCCGTGCCACGTCCTCGCGCGGTGATGGCAATGTCAAATTCATTGCACAATTGTACGACGTGCAAAACGTGTTCGTGTGTGGTGGCGAAAACCACGACTTGCGGCAAGGCATGACGGCGGCTGTTGTCGTAGCCATAAGTCCAACATTCTTCGGGTTCGGTGAGAATATCGTTTTTGGGGAAAATGTTTTTTAAAGCGTTTAAAAATTCGGCGGGGAGAGTTTTTTGCATAATGAATTTTTCAATGAATTTTTCAATGTAGGGGCGGGTTCTAAACCCGCCCTAGTTCGCGTAGTTGAGGGCGGGTTTAGAACCCGCCCTTACAAAATCAATCAATGTATTCAAAAACCGTGATAATTTGACGAATATCGGGTTCCAGCCGAACCACGTTAATGACCACCATGCCTTCATTACGATGCACGCGCCCCATTAAATACACCGAACTCTGTTCGACAACTATTTTAATCAGCGACGGATCAAAATTCGGCAAATCATGAATTTGCGTCAAGGCTTGTTTGAGGCTTTGTGCAATTCGATGGTCATTCGACCGCGATAAATTATCGCTGGGATAATCCACAATTAAATTGTCATGCACCATTTTGACGTGCTTCACCACCCGCGCCATTTCGACAATTTTGCTTTTTCCCGCCTCATTCATCGCCTCGCCAGTTAGCAACACCGCGCCATTATAAACAGTCACATTCACATGAAAACGCCGTGTTTCTTCATCGTCGCGCAAATTTTCTTTGATTTCAGTGGCAATGTCTTTATCGATTTCAGCCATATCCGCCGTGCGACGGTCAGCAACCGTGTGTGGATTGGCGCGAATATTTTTTTTCGGGCTGCAACCTGTCGTCAATGTCATCGTCAAAATGCAGCAAAAAATTAGTAGGTAACTCACTTTTTTCGTCATGTTAATTACGCCGCCGTTCTGACAGAACAATGTTTAATTCAAGTGTCTCTTGATTGTCGTTTTGCTCTAAGTTAATCGTCATCGCATCTTGACTCACATCGACATACCGTTGGATTACCAACAATAATTCTTTTTGCAATTGTGGCAAATAAGACGGCTGACTGCTGGAGGAACGCTCGTAAGCCACCAGAATTTGTAGTCGTTCCTTAGCGAGTGAAGCGGAACTGGTTTTAGATGATCTAAAATAATCCAGTAAACTCATGATTATTTTCCCCCGAATAACTTCCTAAAAAACCCTGTTTTATCATCAATAAATCGATGCGGCTTATTTTCACCTAAATAACGCGCCACGATGTCGGCGTACGCTTGTCCAGCATCACTTTTATCATCCAAAATAACAGGAATTCCTGAATTGGATGCCAGTAAAACGGATTTGGATTCGGGGATAACGCCCAATAAATGCAAAGACAAAATTTCCTGCACATCGTCCAAACTCAGCATTTCGCCTGACTTGACGCGCTCGGGCGAATAACGTGATAACAACAGATATTCTTTAATTGGCTCTTCATTTTGTTCAGCGCGACGCGATTTGCTGGCAAGTAAACCCAGAATTCGATCGGAATCGCGCACCGAAGACACTTCGGGATTCGTCACAATAAACGCATCATCGGCAAAATACATCGCCAGATGTGCGCCTTGTTCAATACCTGCCGGTGAATCGCACACAATATATTTAAATTCTTTTCCTAATTCTTCTAAAATTTTACCCACGCCTTCTTGTGTCAGCGCGTCTTTATTGCGCGTTTGTGACGCGGGCAAAATCGACAATAAGTTACAGTTTTTGTCCTTAATTAAGGCTTGATTTAAAGTGGCTTCGCCGTTAATGACGTTGATAATGTCGTACACCACGCGGCGTTCGCAGCCCATAATCAAATCTAAATTACGCAAACCCACGTCAAAATCAATCACCACCGTTTTGTGACCCTTTTTTGCCAATCCCATAGAAATCGCTGCGCTAGTCGTGGTCTTACCCACACCGCCTTTACCCGACGTTACAACAATAATTCGTGCCATTTATACCCTCCAAAAGAATTTTTATGATGTTCATCAAACTAACGGTTTAATGACTAAGGTGTTTTTTTGTAAATAAATTTGAATCGGCGTATTTGCAATTGCCCCTTGAATATCGTCACTAATTTTATAATTTCCCGCGATTGAAATCAGTTCCGCTTGTAAATTCGAGCAAAAAATTCGTGCTTCGGTATTGCCCTGAACACCCGCCAACGCCCGACCTCGCAACGATCCGTAAACGTGGATATTTCCTTCTGCTAAAATTTCCGCTCCCGCGCCTACTTGCGCCAACACAATTAAATCGCCGTGCGAATAAATTCGTTGTCCTGACCGAATCGGTTTGGTAATTATCACAGTATTGGAATCGTTCAATACCACCTCATCTTCATCATCGGCTGGCGTTTTAATCGATTTGGAACTTTTTCCGTAATCACTGGATGGTGACGTATTAACGGGAATTCCTAACGCAATCGCCTCCTGATGTTGTTGTTCATCGCCCCCGCGTACACCGATGACAAACAAATTCGATTTGCGAATACAAGTAACTAAATCACCAAAATGAATGGCTAATTGTTTTTTGTTCACTTCATTCAAATCAACCACGACCGGCGAATGCTTAAAAAATTCGGGCGCGAGTTTAATTTTTTCGTCCAGTAACTGCTGAATAAGCACCAAATCATTACTGGCGATACTTAAAACAGGCACCGAAAATGTGCTGCTTTTGAATTCTACAGCGGGAGGAGAATGGGATTTAGACCGCGCGTTAATCGTCATTAGTGGATTCAACAGATGGAAGTAATGGCTTGAATTCTAACACCGCTACCGATAAAAATCATTTTTCTGTGCGTGCTATAATGCCGCGCAATTGGGTTATTTTTGATTATTTTTGACGGATTTATTTGATGAGCGCACCGCATATTGGTTTTATTAGTTTAGGTTGTCCAAAAGCGTTGGTAGACAGCGAACGTATTTTGACCACGTTACGTCGTGAAGGTTATACGATTTCACCGACATACGAAAACGCGGATTTAGTCGTGGTGAACACTTGCGGTTTTATCGATTCAGCAGTCGAAGAATCGCTCGACAGCATTGGTGAAGCGTTGGCGAAAAATGGCAAAGTGATTGTCACGGGTTGTTTAGGTTCACGCGAAGCAGAAATCCGCGCCAAACATCCACAAGTTTTAAAAGTCACTGGCGCACACGCTTTTGATGAAGTGATTGCTGCTGTTCACGAATATCTGCCCGCGCCACATCAACCGTTTTTAGATTTGTTACCGCCACAAGGCATCAAACTTACGCCCGACCATTATGCGTATTTGAAAATTTCCGAAGGCTGTAATCATCGTTGCACCTTTTGCATTATTCCGTCGATGCGCGGTGATTTAGTCAGTCGTCCGATTGATGAGGTTTTGCGTGAAGCTGAAACGTTAGCGAAAGCGGGCGTGAAAGAATTACTCGTCGTGTCGCAAGATACCAGTGCTTATGGTTTGGATTTGAAATACGCGCCACACGATTGGCGTGGAAAATCGTATCAAACTCGTTTTTATGATTTAGCTGACGCGCTGGGCGATTTGGGAATTTGGGTACGAATGCACTATGTTTATCCGTATCCGCACGTCGATAATGTGATTCCGTTGATGGAAGAAGGTAAAATTTTGCCGTATTTGGATATTCCATTTCAGCATTCAAATTCACGCATTTTGAAGGCGATGAAACGTCCCGCCGCGAGTGAAAATAATTTAACGCGCATCAAAGCGTGGCGCGAAGTGTGTCCCGATATTACGTTGCGAAGTACGTTTATTGTCGGTTTTCCCAGTGAAACCGAAAGTGAATTTGAAGAATTGTTAGACTTTTTGACTGAAGCGCAATTAGACCGCGTGGGCGCGTTTGCCTATTCACCTGTGAAAGGCGCGACAGCAAATGAGTTGCCAAATCCTGTTCCCGAAGAAGTGAAGCAAGAGCGTTTGGCGCGTTTTATGGCGCATCAAGCCGAAATCAGCGCGGCACGTTTGCAACGTCGAATCGGTCGAATCGAAACCGTTTTGATTGACGAAGTGGTAGAAGAAGGCGCAGTTGCTCGCAGCAAAGCCGATGCACCTGAAATTGACGGACAAGTTTTCATCGATGGCGCGACGCATTTGAAAGCCGGTGATTTTGTGCAAGTCGAAATCGAAGATGCAGATGATTACGATATGTGGGGAAAGTTGGTTTAAATTTCGTTCAGTGATTTGGCTTTATGGGTGTTGGGATTTTGATTTTTTTGGAGGGTTTGATGAAAGTTTCAGAGCTGTTGAAACTGATTGAGCAAAATGGTTGGTTTTTAGTTCGACAGCGTGGCAGTCATCGACAATTTCATCATTTGTACAAATCAGGCACTGTCACCGTCGCAGGTAAACCAAGTATTGATATGCCAGCGGGAACGCTGAGCAGTGTTTTAAAACAAGCAGGTTTGAAGGAGTAGAAAATGCAATATATGGTCGTAATCGAAAAAGGTGAAACCAGTTATGGTGCGTTTGTTCCAGATTTGGCAGGCTGTGTCGCAGTCGGCGAAACCGAAAATGAAGTCATCGAGTTGATTCAAGAGGCTATTCAATTTCATTTAGAAGATTTGAAAGCCGAAGGATTTAGTATTCCTTATCCCGTTTCAAGAAGTTCTTGAAGCTGACGTTGAAACCTACACGGGCGACATTCCGTATTGAACGATTGCAGCCAAAACTTCAGATTGTGAGCGTTGATGGACTTTGTTTTTCGAGTGTTGGGATTTTGATTTTGTGGGGGGGTAAAAAGTAATGTCATTACAAACCGTGAGTTTTCAAGAATGTAGCACGCAATTTCCGAAAGTATTTGAGCGTGTTTTAAATAATCATGAAGTTATTTCAATATCGAACGCATCAAAGCAAACTGTCGTGATGCTTGACGCAAAGGAATATAACAGCTTGATTGAAACATTGTATTTACTCAGTAATTCGGCAAATGCTAACCGCTTACGAGAAGGAATTGCTCAACATCAACAAGGCTTAGTAAGAGAAATCGATGTTACAGCTTACTTGGACTGAAAACGCTTTAGACGATTTGGAATGGTGGCAAAAGCATGATGCAAAAATGCTCAAGCGCATTATCCAGATTTGCCTTGCCACCTGTAAAAGTCCAACACAAGGGATTGGCAAACCAGAACTATTGAAATTCGATTTGCAAGGTTATTGGTCTCGGCGAATTGATGATGAACATCGCATCGTCTATGCTTTTGATACAAAGCAAGTAACGATTACACAGTGCCGCTTCCATTATCAAAAATAGCTCGTTTTTATTGATTTAGCTTTGTGGGTGTTGGGCTTTTGATTTTTTTGGAGGTTTAAAAAATGCCGACTTTGTTAAGAATCGGAAGTTTTCGTTTTCACTTTTATTCGGACGAAGGTTCGGAGCCACCTCATATTCATGTGCGTTGTAACGAAGGTGAAGCTAAATTTTGGTTGATGCCTGTAGCATTAGCCAATAATCGTGGCGTTCCACTTCATAATTTACGCGAAATTGAACGGTTGGTTTTTGAACATAAATTACAGTTTATCGAGAAATATAATGAATTCCATCGAAACTAGAATAGAACCTGTAGCGATTGATGTTTGGGCAGAACAACGCATGATTTATGTCGAATTAACCGATGGGCGGGTGGTCGGTTTTCCCGCCGACCGTTTTCAGATTTTAAGTGGCGCGACGGACAAACAATTAAAAGACGTTCACATTGAAGTCAATGGTCACGCGCTACGCTGGGAAGAATTGGACGAGGATTTAACAGTTTCTGGCGTAGTTTCGGGTAGATTTCAATTGCCGTTAATGAAAAAGGCAGCGTGATTTCACTGCCCCTTTTGGTTGATTTGGCTTGGTGGGTGTTGCGATTTTGATTTTATGATTCACGTTTTGTAACAAAATTTTTTTATAGTATTCATTTTTTTTAATCGTGTTTTTATTTTAGGGGTAACTTTTTATGACAAAAATTATTGAAATTCGTGCCAGAGAAATTTTAGATTCACGCGGCAATCCAACGATTGAAGCCGATGTGATTTTAGCTTCAGGAATTATCGGAAGCGCAATGGTTCCGTCTGGCGCATCGACGGGCGAACGTGAAGCGATTGAATTACGCGACGGTGACAAAGCGCGTTATTTAGGCAAAGGCGTATTGAATGCGGTTCAAAATGTGCGAACTGAAATTCACGACGCGATTGTTGGCATGGACACAAACGACCAAACCGCCATCGACGAAAAAATGATTGCGCTTGACGGCACCGAAAGTAAAAGTCGTTTAGGCGCAAATGCAATGTTGGCGGTGTCTTTGGCGGCGGCTCGTGCGGCGGCAAATGCTAAAAATCAACCGCTTTATCGTTCATTAAATACATCGGGCGAATTCATTTTGCCGGTGCCGATGATGAACATTATCAACGGCGGTTCGCACGCAGATAACAGCGTCGATTTACAAGAATTCATGATTTTGCCGGTTGGCGCACCGAATTTCCGTGAAGCGATTCGTTACGGTGCGGAAGTGTTTCACAACTTGGCAAAAGTCTTGAAAAGCAAAGGCTTGGCAACAACTGTTGGTGATGAAGGTGGTTTTGCGCCGAATTTGTCGTCAAACGAAGAAGCGATTGAAGTTATTTTAGAAGCCATCAAACTCGCGGGTTATGAAGCCGGCAAAGATATTTATTTAGGGTTAGACGCGGCGGCTTCGGAATACTATCACGACGGCATTTATGATTTAGCGTCAGAAGGTAAAACCTACGATTCCGCGCAAATGGCGGATTTCTTTGTGGATTGGGTGAATCGTTATCCGATTATCAGCATCGAAGACGGTTTTGACGAAAACGATTGGGACGGTTGGAAATTGATGACCGAAAAATTGGGCGGTCGAATTCAATTGGTCGGTGACGATTTATTTGTGACCAATCCAAAAATCCTGCAACAAGGCATCGACAAAAATATCGCCAATTCGATTTTGATTAAAGTGAACCAAATCGGCACCTTAACTGAAACGTTAGCGGCGGTAACAATGGCGCACAAAGCCGGTTATACGGCGGTGATGTCGCACCGTTCGGGCGAAACTGAAGACACCACGATTGCGGATTTAGCCGTGGCGACGGGAACCGGTCAAATCAAAACTGGTTCATTAAGCCGTTCAGATCGTGTGGCGAAATACAATCGCCTCATGCGAATTGAAGAAGAACTCGGCGATTTGGCTAAATTCGCCGGTCGTAGCGCGTTCAGAATGTTGTAATTTTAATCGTAGGGGCGGGTTCTAAACCCGCCCTCAATGTATATGTTATCAGGGCGGGTTTAGAACCCGCCCCTACAAAATTATGAAAATTATCGTCATTATTCTTCTCGTCCTGATTGGACAATTGCAATATCGCTTATGGTTTGGCGATGGCAGCATTACTGAAATTAACACTTATCAAACACGTTTAAACGAATTAAAAATCCAAGTTGAAGAAAAAAAACACCGAAACGAAATGTTTTACGCTGAAGTATTGGATTTACGCAAAGGGCAAGAAGCGGTTGAAGAACGCGCTCGCGATGAATTAGGCATGATTAAAGAAGGTGAAACATTTATTCAGGTTATCGATTGATATACCGAGTAATATACTCAAGATTTTAAATTGAATTTCCCATAACTAAGCTAATAACGGTACAGCAATGAATTACGTTCCAACTAACTCGAAATATATTTCCAACTTTACCGCGTGGGAGGAGCAAAAACGTTTTGTAAATTTTACGGCGAAAGATGTGGCGAGTCTGAAAAAATTGCATCCGCTCGCAATCAAATATGCCGATATGTTTGTCGAGGAACTTTACCAGCATTTAATGCAGTTTTCGGAGCTCAGCCGTTTTCTGAGCGATGAAAAAGTGCTGCATCGCTTAAAACTAGCGCAAAAACAGTATTTTATCGATTTGACATCTGGTGAATACGATGAAGAGTATTTTAAAACTCGTGTCAAAGTCGGCATCACGCATCACCGCATTGGTTTGTCGTTAAGTCTTTACATGGCGACGTACTGTTATTACATGCAACTTTTTTATCCCCGAATTTATAGTCATCCCGAATTTAGTCAGGACACCGCTAATGATATGTTCACGGCGTTACAAAAAATTATCAATTTGGATCAATCCGTAGCGATGACAGCTTTCATTAGCGCGGCGGATGAAGTTATTTCACGCCAAGCTGAAGAAATTTTAGAAATGTCTACGCCAGTAGTTCAAATTTGGGAAGGCGTGGTTGCCGCGCCGCTTATCGGCATGATGGACAGTAGTCGCACGCAACAGTTTATGGAACGATTACTCGAAACCATTGTGGCAACGAATTCGCCTATCGCATTGATCGATATTACCGGCGTGCCACAAATTGACACTGCTACCGCACAGCATTTAATCGATACGATTAACGCCGTAAAACTCCTCGGTTCACAAGTTATTATCACCGGTGTGCGTCCGGCGATTGCTCAAACGTTAGTGCATTTGGGGATTGATTTAAGCGGTATTATTACTCGCCCGACGATGGCTTTAGGGTTAAAAGTGGCTCTGGATAAACTAAATATTAACGTCATTGACGTATCTAAATCATAAGGAAAATGTCATGGTTTACGATAGTCTTTCAGTGATTAAATTAAAAAATATTCTGCTGGTGACGGTGCCTGACGATCCGGGTGACGACATTATTCAAGAGTTACAAATGAAAGTATTGGACGCGATTGAAACGTATCACTCGAAAGGATTGATTTTAGACATTTCTAATGTGCATATTGTCGATTCCTATTTTGCTCGAACCATTTCAGAAACCTCGCAAATGGTGGCGTTAATGGGCGGCAAAACCGTCATTGCCGGAATGCAACCGAGTGTAGCAATCACCGCCACAGAATTAGGAATTAATTTGGGAGAAGCGATTTCAACTTTGAATGTTGATTATGCTTTGGATATTTTTACGGATAATTTTAGTGCGGTATGACGATGGATGTCGAAGAGAGTGGTGAAACATCGATTGCAGTGGAAGGCGATATTGTGACCTGTCGAAAATTGATTCGGAATGTCATTACCGTGGCAGGTTTTGGCATGACGGATGTGACGCGCATTGTGACGGCCGTTTCTGAATTAGCCCGAAATATCTATGTTCACGCTGATAGTCATGGTGTTATGCGTTGGCGCGTTTTGTATCAACCTGGACAAGTTGGCATTCAAATAGAATTTGAAGATTATGGCAAAGGTATTCCCAATATTGACCAAGCCCTTGAAGTCGGCTTTACCACAGCGGGTAGCCTCGGAATGGGTTTGTCAGGTGTGAAAAGGTTAATGGACAGCATAGTCATTAAATCAGAAGTCAGTGTAGGAACAATGGTGAGCGTCGAAAAATGGGGGCGCGTGAAATGACCTTTCAGCTTGAAAGTCAATACATGGTAATTTCTAAAGCGGCTGAAGTGATTGCAATTCGCCGCATTGCTAAAGAAATGGCGCGTGACATCGGTTTTAATGCAACGCACTGTGAAGAAATTAGTCTGGTTGTCAGCGAACTTGCTTCTAATATCACGAAACATGCGGAACGTGGCATGGTAACGATAACGCCACTTTTGAATGATAATTGCCGTGGACTGATGATTGAAGCGGAAGACGACGGCGAAGGTTTTAATGAACATACTATGATGAAAGACGGTGTTTCGACTTCAGAAACGTTAGGAGTGGGATTAGGGGCGATCAATCGCTTAATGGATGAGTTTGAAATTTTGCAGCGGGCAGACCACACCGGTACGCACATTGTGTGTAAACGGTGGTTGTACGACAACTCAAATCATGGGCAAATTTGCCCCTTTGAATTCGGCGTTATTTCGCGTCCTAAACCTGGTGAAACGGCTAATGGCGACACCTTCATTATTAAACATATTCGTGCCGCGACGCTAGTCGGTGTTATCGATGGCGTGGGACATGGTGAGTTAGCGCGTCAAGCCGCTAATGCCGCTCGTCAATACGTCGAACGTCATGCGGATTCGCCGTTGCTAGATATTTTTCGAGGTGTGGATCGTGCGTGCAGTGTGACGCGCGGCGTGGTGATGGCACTCGCTGTGTTTGATTGGACACAAGGGTCTTTTCGTTTTGCTAGTGTGGGCAATATCGAAGTGAAAGTCTTTAATCATGACCGCGAAAAACTCAAGTTTGTAACACGGCGCGGTGTCGTTGGTAAATTTGCACCACCGCCCGTGGTTACTGAAAATCAATGGCAAGCGGGCGATAAAATGGCGCTATATTCGGACGGTATTTCATCCCATTGGAATTGGCATGAATTCACTAACGACGCGATGTCCACCGCGCCAGTCATCGCTAAACAGATTTATAATACCACGCAAAAAGACCACGATGATGCAACGATACTCATCGCAACATGGCAATGAAAATGAATATAATCGAATATGAAAAACGCTTATCGGAAAAATCACTTCTCATTAAGGAGCTAGAAGCTGAACTGGAAATGACGAATCAAGGTATGATTTTATTAGCAATCGAACTTGATGAATTAGAGCAGCAAAGATTAGGAACACAAATCGACCTTATCAAACAACAACAAAGCGAAATTATAGCCACCAAAAAACATTTATTAGAAATCTCTATTTCAGCCACTCAAGATATTGCTTTTCAAGAGCATCGTGCCGCTGAATTACTTGTCGCAAACCGAGAACTTGCACTGCAAAATATTCAACGGCGCAAAGAATCCTTAGAGTTGGTTATGTTGAACGAAGAATTAGCGTTTCAAAATACTCAAAAAGCCAATCGCTCGGCGGAATTGATGATTGCGAATCAAGAACTTATTTTTCAAAATTCGGAAAAATCTGCTCGTGCCGCCGAATTGATTCTAGCGAATGACAAATTGATTTTTGAAAACGCTGAAAAAGAAAAACGGGCGGTCGAATTGATGATTGCAAATCGAGAACTTGCATTTCAACACTTAGAAAAGCAAAAACGAGCAGTCGAACTAATTATGAAGAATGAAGAATTGGCGTTTCAAAATGCGAAAAAAGAGAAGCTCGCCGCCGTATTAGCCATTGCCAATCAAAAGCTCGAATTTCAAAAACAGCAAGCTATTGAACACCTCGAAAAAGAACAACGCAACGCTGAATTGCTCACGGCGAGAGATGCAAACGAAGTGTTGCATCGGCAAGTGAATCACATGCAGAAATTAGAAAGTATTGGACGCTTAACGTCAGGCATTGCTCACGATTTTAATAATATCTTGGCGTGTATGCTGGGTTATAACGAAATGAATAAGGACATCGGTTCTGATATGCTCGATGATGCGTTAAAAGCAGAGCTGGAAAATAACACCAGACAAGTTGAGTTGGCGGGAAAGCGAGCAACAGCACTTATTGGCAAAATGTTGACCTATTGTCGTCAGGACGTGAAAAAAGAAAAAATGGATGTCAAACCCACAAAAGATGTGATTGAAGAAGTATTGTCAATGTTGCGTCCCGCGTTGACTAGCCGAATCACCATTGAATTTATGGATGCTTGTCCAATCAATAATGGTGCTTGTGGTGAATATGAAAACTGCGACGTAGATATTCAAATTGATGCCATTGATTTGCATCAAATCCTGACCAATTTAGCCGTAAATGCGCGAGACGCTATGAAAAAACGTGGTGGTGTTATCCTCATTTCGTTGAACATGGTCACTAATGTCAATGCTCAGTGTATGGCTTGTGGCGCAGGGCTTGGGGGAAATTTTATTGAATTAAGCGTATCGGACAATGGTCATGGAATTGACTTAGAGATTCTGAATAGAATTTTTGACCCCTTTTTCACCACTAAAGAACAAGGTGAAGGAACTGGATTAGGATTATCAACGGTGAGTGGTATGGTGCATCAGTCGCATGGTTGTATACTCATCGATTCCAAATTGACGATGCCGAATCAAGGCACAAAGTTTAGATTACTCTTTCCAATACAACCGCGTAACGTGTCGAGTTTGGCGTAAAAATATGAAAAAATATGTGTAAATTATGAGTGGAATGTAAAAATTAAAATGACAAAACAACGCAAAGCAGTCGCGCTGATTTCAGGCGGTTTGGATTCACTATTAGCGGTGAAATTGATACAAGAGCAGGGCATTTACGTCGAAGGCATTAACTTTTTCACCGGCTTTTGTGTGGAAGGACATACGCACGCGATTCGGGATAATGGCAAAGCGAAACCCAAACGTAATAATGCGTTGTGGGCGGCGGAACAATTGGGCATCAAGCTGCACATTATCGATGTCATTAACGAATATAAAGACGTGTTAATCAATCCAAAACACGGTTACGGCACGAATATGAATCCGTGTTTGGATTGCAAAATTTTCATGATTAACAAAGCCAAATTATGGATGGTCGAAAACAAGTTTGATTTCATTATTACTGGCGAAGTGATTGGGCAGCGTCCGATGTCGCAAACGAAATACAAAATGCCGATTATTGCCAAACAATCCGGCGCGGATGATTTATTGGTGCGTCCAATGTGTGCGAAAAATTTACCCGCCACGTTGCCAGAGCGCGAAGGGTGGATAAATCGAGAATTGCTCGG
Organism: uncultured Pseudomonadota bacterium; assembly: GCA_903870545.1. Classification (GTDB taxonomy): domain Bacteria; phylum Pseudomonadota; class Gammaproteobacteria; order Methylococcales; family Methylomonadaceae; genus UBA10906. Next base: position 79,625 of record CAIQDI010000010.1, on the reverse strand, counting down.
AAGTGTCACGGGACGTTCACGCAAACCGCAATTTGAAATGGCGGAAAAATTCGGTTTTGAAGATTTCGCGCAACCGGCGGGTGGCTGTTGTTTTTTAACTGACAAATTCTATTCCGCGAAATTGGTGGATTTGTGGCAAGCGCACGGACACAAAGAATATGAACTCGACGATATTATGTTACTCAAAGTCGGGCGACACATTCGCCCCGCGCCGCATTTCAAAATCATTGTGTCGCGTGAAGAAGGCGAGGGACGTTTTTTACAAGGCTATAAAAAGGAATTTATCAGCGTCGATTCGAGCAGTCACAAAGGCCCGCTGACGTTGGTTGACGGTACGCCGACTAGCGAAGATTTAGAATTAGTGGCGCGAATTGTGGCGCGTTACGGACAAGGTCGAAATGCCGAAACTGTCACCGTGACGCTCACTGAAAAAACCGGCGAAAAACGCGATTTAACCGTTCAACCTTTCGATGACGATGCACAATTGGCAGCGTGGCAGGTTTAACCTTTTAACTTTTAAACAAAAAAATCATGCAAGAAATTAACCCGATAAAAAACAAACTTTTCGATTTAAAAAACCGCGTCGATGCGCTGCGGAGGTATCTTTGACTTTGAAACTAAACATGAACGATTAACCGAAGTTTTACGCGAATTGGAAGACCCGAAAATCTGGGAAAAACCCCAACTCGCCCAAGAATTAGGCAAAGAACGCGGACAATTAGAACTCGTGGTGAACGGACTCATTGAACTCACACGCGGGCTGGACGACGCGGAAGAATTACTCGAAATGGCAGTGGAAGAAGGCGATTCGGATACGGTCGATATGGTTGCCAACGATGTGGATGGTTTTGACAAACACGTTGCTGGTTTGGAATTCCGCCGCATGTTCTCTGGAAAAATGGACGCGAATAATGCCTTTTTGGATATTCAATCCGGTTCGGGTGGCACGGAAGCACAAGATTGGGCTTCAATTTTGGAACGGATGTTTTTGCGCTGGGGCGAACGTAAAGGCTTCAAAACTGAACTAATTGAAGAATCACAAGGCGACGTGGCGGGTATTAAAAGTGCGACGATTCGTTTTGAAGGCGAATATGCGTTTGGCTGGTTACGAACCGAAACGGGCGTGCATCGTTTGGTAAGAAAATCACCGTTTGATTCGGGCAGTCGCCGTCACACCTCGTTTGCGTCGGTGTTTGTGTCGCCTGAAATTGATGACGATATTGAAATCGACATTAACCCGTCGGACATTCGCACCGACGTTTATCGTGCGAGTGGCGCGGGCGGTCAGCACATTAACAAAACTGAATCAGCGGTGCGTTTAACCCACGCGCCTTCTGGGATTGTGGTGCAATGTCAAAGCGATCGCTCGCAACATAAAAACCGCGATACCGCGATGAAACAGTTGAAAGCGAAATTGTACGAACTGGAAATGCGGAAACGGAACGAAGGGCAACAACTCATCGAAGACAGCAAATCGGATATTGGGTGGGGCAGTCAAATTCGTTCGTATGTTTTAGACCAATCGCGGATTAAAGATTTACGAACCGGCGTGGAAGTGGGCAATACGCAAGGCGTTTTGGATGGCGATTTGGATATTTTTATTGAAGCCAGTTTGAAGAGTGGTTTGTAATGCCTGAAAATTTAACGATTCCAAATTGGGCTTACGCTTACGGTTCACCTTCTGGAAAAGGTGAAATTCGCACGTTGCCCGAAGATTTTATTGTCGAAGAAACGCTGGCATTTGAACCGTCTGGCAGCGGCGAACACATTTTTTTGCAGATTCAAAAAACGGGCGAAAATACCGAATATGTCGCGCGACAATTGGCACGATTTGCAAATGTGCGGCAGCGTGATATTGGTTTTGCTGGCATGAAAGACCGCCACGCGATTACGACGCAATGGTTTAGCGTGTGGTTGCCGAAAGGTGACGAACCGGATTGGCAGAATTTTGAAACGGACGGTTTTAAAATTCTGTCGATTACGCGCCACGCTCGAAAATTAAAACGTGGCGCGTTGGCAAATAACCGTTTTGAGTTGACGATTCGACAATGGCAAGGCGATAAAGCGAAAACAATTGAACAATTAACGGCGATAAAAAATCACGGTGTGCCAAATTATTATGGCACGCAACGGTTTGGTCATGGCGGTCAAAATGTGACGAAAGCGTTGGCGATGTTTGAAGGTGCGAAAGTCGGTCACGAACAACGCAGTTTATATTTGTCTGCGGCGCGGTCGTTTTTGTTTAATCACATTTTGTCAGGGCGAATTGAACACGAAAGTTGGGCAACAGGTTTGGATGGCGATGTTTTCATGATTGACGGTTCGCACAGTTGTTTTCCGTGCGATGAAATGGATGACGATATTCGCGCTCGATTAGCCCAAAATGCTTTGCATCCAACCGGCGTATTATTCGGCAAAGGCGAATCACGATTAACGGCTTTAGCGCGTGAGTTAGAACAAAATCAACTTAAAATCTTTCTAGAATTAACAAGTGGTTTAATTGCGTTCGGACTTGAAAATGACCGCCGCGCCTTGCGTGTCAACGTTTCAAATTTAACGTGGGAATTCGGTGACGATGACGCAACGCTTAAATTGAAATTCAATTTACCTGCCGGAAGTTACGCCACCGCTGTCTTGCGCGAAATTCTCACAGATTAACGAATTTAATATCTCAGTGCGACAGCGTTACAGTAAAAAGAAATTGATTTTAAAACGTTCAAAAAAATTACTTTTCAAAGTCGCGCAAGAAGAAAATTGGCAGACCATCCTTTAAAAACCGCGATTCCAGTATATTGTTTTTCTAACTATCAGTGAAAACTTCCCCATTTGCTATAATTGCTAGCGTGTAAAATGGGTACGCAAAATTTAATTTACTAAAGGTCTCACTATGAGTGAAATAACAGAAGTCCCCAGTCCTTTTTGTGGCATTGGCACGGACGATTTAACGATTCAAGTCGATGGCTTGAAAATTAGCGTCGTTGAAAATGGTTGCGCGGTGAATACGCCCGCGTTTGAACAGCCGATTATTGACCGCAAAGCGCGTATCAACGGCAAAGAAGTCGAATTAAACGAAGCGATTTCGCACGCGGCAAGTTTGTTGAAAAACACCAATTATCCCGTGATTGGCGGTTGTGCGACCGACGTAAATGGCATGCGTGGTTTGCTGGCATTAGCCGATAGAACAGGCGCGGTGGTTGATAATATGAATTTCAACAACGCGCGTAAAAATCTTTTAGCGTTGCAAGATTCGGGCTGGATGAATACCACGCTCGCCGAAGTGAAAAATCGTTGTGACTTGTTGCTGATTGTCGGTGCAGATTTAGAAGGTTTCGCGCCACGCTTTTTTGAAAAATATCTGTGGAACGAAGCGATGTTTTTAGAAAATACCAGCGACCGTGACATTATTTATTTAGGCACAAAACCGTCGGGCAATGCGTCAACGTCTCCGAATGGTAAAACCGCACACGTTTTTGAATGTGAAAACGAAAGTTTGCCCGAAGTCGTGGCGGTTTTACGCGCATTGGTGAAAGGTCAACCAATTCACGCAGAAAATGTGGCGGGAATTTCAATTGCCGATTTAACCGCGATTGCTGACAAACTCAAAACGGCAAAATACGGTGTTGTAACGTGGGCAGCCGGTGCGTTGAATTATTCGCACGCCGAACTCACCGTGCAAACGATTTGTGAAATGGTCAAAGATGTGAACCAAACCACGCGCTGTTCGGGTTTTCCTCTTGGCGGTAAAGAAGGCGATCAAACCGCAAATCAAGTTTGTGGTTGGACAACGGGTTATGCGGCACGAGTCAGTTTTGCCAAAGGTTATCCCGAATATGACCCATTTTTATTTGAAACCAACGAGCTTTTAAACAACGGTGAAGCCGACGCGCTGGTTTGGGTAAATGCGTTTAACGTGCAAGCCAATCCGCCAAAAACGAATGTTCCGACCATTGTGGTGGCGCGTTCAGGAATGACGTTTGAACAAGAACCCGACGTATTTATTCCCGTCGGCACGCCTGCGATTGACCATGAGGGTCATGCGTTTCGGCTCGATAACGTGGTGGCGATTCGATTGAAAAAATTGCGTGATTCGGGTTTGCCCAGCACGGCGGAAGTTTTAAACGCAATTGAACAGGTTTTACGCGAGGAATCAATATGTTAATCAAATTAACGGGCGGTACAGTTTACGACCCAGCCAGCGGTGTTGATGGCAAACAGCAAGATATTTACATTCAAAATGGTAAAATCATCGACAAACCGACGGGCGAATTTTTAGTCACGAAAGAATACGATTTGAAAGGCAAAGTCGTGATGTCGGGCGCAATCGATATGCACACGCACATCGGCGGCGGCAAAGGCAATATCGCGCGAACATTATTGCCCGAAGATCATCGGCAAGACCCTGTCGCCAGCAACGATGTGTGTCGTTCAGGTTGCGGACACGCGATGCCGAGTACATTTGTGACGGGTTATCGTTACGCCGAAATGGGCTACACCGCTGGTTTTGAACCTGCTTTGTTGCCAATTAACGCCCGTCAAGCGCACATGGAAATGGGCGATATTCCGATTTTGGACAAAGGCGGTTACGTCATGTTGGGCAGCGACGATTATTTGTTGCGAATGCTCACCGCAAAAAAAGACCAAAAAGCGATTAACGATTATGTCGCGTGGACGATGCAATCTGCAAAAGCCATTGGCGTAAAAGTGGTGAATCCAGGCGGCATCAATGCGTTCAAATTCAATCAGCGTAAACTCGATTTGGACGAACAAAATAGCCATTACGGCGTGACTCCGCGTGAGATTTTGCGCGTGTTGGCAACGGCGGTAAAAGAAATCGGCGTGTCGCATCCGTTGCACGTTCACGGGTGTAATTTGGGCGTTCCAGGAAATATGGACACCACGCTCGATACGATTCAAGGTATTGGCGGGCTGCCGATGCACTTAACGCATATTCAATTTCACAGTTACGGCACGGAAGGCGATTTTAAATTTTCGTCGGGCGTGGCGAAAATTGCCGAAGCGATTAACAAAAACAAAAATATCACCATCGACGTAGGACAAATTTTGTTCGGGCAAACCGTGACGGCATCGGGCGACAATATGCGTCAACACGCAAATCATAAATTTGCCAGCCCGAATAAATGGGTGACGATGGATATTGAATGCGACGCGGGTTGTGGCGTGGTGCCGTTCAAATACAAAGATAAAAACTTTGTGAATGCGTTGCAGTGGGCGATTGGCTTGGAAACGTTTTTGTTGGTGGAGGATCCGTGGCGGATTTTCTTAACGACGGATCACCCGAACGGTGCGCCGTTTACCAGTTATCCGCATTTGATTCGGTTGTTGATGGATAGAACATTTAGAAATGACGTGCTTTCGACCATTCACCCCGAAGCACAAAAAATGACGACGTTAGCGTCGATTGAACGCGAATACACGTTGCAAGAAATCGCAATTATGACGCGAGCCGGTGCGGCAAAATTGATTGGTTTACAAAATCGCGGTGGTTTGAGTGCGGGGAATTGGGCGGATATTACGATTTACACCGACAATGTTGACCGTCAAAAAATGTTTGAAAAACCCGATTACGTTTTCAAAGACGGCGAAGTGGTGGTGATTGATGGCAAAGTCGTTCACACGAAATGGGGAACGACGCACATCGTCAAACCTGATTACGACAAATCTATCGAAAAAGATTTGAAAGCGTATTTCGACAAATATCTCACAATGAAAGTCGATAATTTCAGAATGAGCGACGACGAATTTACCGAAGACGGTCGCGGTAGTTTGACTGTTCACGATTTGAAAGCAGTAGCGTAGATTTTCCAAAAAAAGCGCGTCAATTTCATTGACGCGCTTTCGTTATGGTTGATGACGAAATTTCAACAGCAACCACAACACCGCACCATAAGTTAGCACGCCTATCACAATCGATTTCACCAACTGAATCACCGTCCAATTCGACACGGAATTGGCATAATATAACGTCGCAGCCATTACAACGGTGGCGAAAATTATCTGCGATAAAAATAAAAACCAACCTTTTGTCGGGCGATAAATTTTATTTTTTCTCAAAAAAACCAGCAACAAACCCGCGTTGACTACCGCTGCTAATGCCGTCGCCAAAGCGACACCGCCATGCGCGAAAGGCACAACCAATAACGAGATAAATCCTAGATTTGCCGCCAACGAATACCATGCAACGCGCACCGCAATTGAATGTGTGGATTGTGTGGTGAAAGCGGGCGTTAACACTTTAATTGCCAAAAAACCAACTAATCCTAGCGCGTAACCGATTAAACTTTGCGACGAGGCATGAACATCGTGAGCGGTAAATTCTGCGGATTGAAACAGCACGCTTAAAATTGGTTCTGCTAATAAAATTAAACCAACGGTGGCGGGAAAACCTAATAAAACTACCCGACGTAATCCCCAATCTAGCGTCGCTGAAAATTGTTCGGTGTCTTGCGCGGCGTGACTTTTCGCCAATCGTGGCAACATCACCGTCGTCAACGCAGCTCCCAAAATGCCCGTCGGAAATTCCAACAATCTATCCGCATAATACAGCCATGAAACGCTGCCTGTTGTTAAAAACGACGCGACAAACGTATTCATCAACAAATTGATTTGGGTCGCGGAAGTCGCAAACAGCGTCGGCAACAAATTTTTCATGACGCGCTTCACAATAACATTATGAAAATCAAGTTGAAATTGCGGTAACAAACCCAAATTCCGCAACGCTGGAAGTTGAAACAAAAGCTGTACCATTCCGCCAATTAAAACGCCTACGGCTAACGCGATAATGGGTTTTGAAAAATAAGGTGACAGCCATAATGTCGCAGCAATCATCGTTAAATTAAGCAACGCAGGCGTAAAAGCGGGAATCGAAAATTGCGTGTGTGCGTTTAAAATACTGCCCATAAAGGCGACTAAGGTAATGAAAAAACCGTAAGGCAACATGATTTGCAATAACCACGTCGCTAAAATATGTTGATTACTTTGCCAATCAAAACCCGCTGCACAGAGCGTAATCAGCAACGGCGCAACCACCATTCCAATCAGCGTTAACAGGGCGAGTAATAACGCCAAATGCCCCGCAATTTTGTTAATAATTTGGTGTAATTCGAGCGCATTATTTTGGGTTTTATATTCGCTAATTAACGGTACAAAGGCTTGTGCAAATGCGCCTTCCGCGAATAATCGCCGCAAGAAATTCGGGAACCGAAACGCCACAAAAAACGCATCCGTTGCGGCATCAACACCAAAGTATCGCGCAATTAGCATATCTCGCACAAAACCGAGTAAACGTGAAATCAGCGTTAAGCCACTAACTTGTAAAGTTGATTTTGAAAGCGTTTGACTCAAAAGATATACCGCCTACAAGTGTTTAAAAAAGTGGTTAAATGATTGACAATCATAGCATTTACTAACATAATTCGCAGATTCAAAACCATTTAAATTCCTTTTTAAATCACTTCATAGAGACATCATGGCTAATTCACCCCAAGCAAAAAAACGTGCAAGACAATCAGAAAATAACCGTGTTCGTAACGGCGGTCAACGCAGCAATTTACGCACATTCATCAAGAAAGTGCTTGCTGCAGTAAAAGCTGGCGACAAAGAACAAGCTGTCGCTGCGTTCAAAATTGCCGAATCAGTGATTGATTCTGCTGTCACGAAAGGCATTATTCACAAAAATAAAGCAGCGCGTGGCAAAAGCCGTTTGAACTTAAAAGTTAAAAATTTAGTTTTAGCAGCATAAGCCTAAAATCTGTAGAGGCGTTGCGATGCAGCGTCTCCAGACAATCAAAAAATCACTCATTTCTAGCCGCTTGCGGCTTTTTCTTTTTTTATCTCCCCGAAAAAAACCATGAACGAAATCGACTGGAACGAATACGCTTTAGAAACGCAAGCCATCCGCGCTGGTCAGCATCGCACGCACGAAGATGAACACAGTATGCCGATTTTTATGACTTCGAGCTATGTGTTCAAAAGCGCGGAAGAAGCGGCGTTACGCTTTACAGGTCAGCAAGCTGGTAACATTTATTCTCGTTTCACCAATCCTACCGTCGCGGCATTTCAAGATCGTTTAGCGATGATGGAAAAAGGTGAGCGTTGTTTGGCGTTTGCGTCCGGTATGGCGGCGATTATGGCTGTCGGAATGGGGTTATTGAAAGTAGGTGATCATGTCGTATGTTCGCGCGGCGTGTTCGGCAATACGGTTTTAATGTTCCAAAATTATTTTGGCAAATTCGGTGTGGAAACAGATTTTGTGGATTTAACCGACGTAAATGCGTGGGAAGCGGCGATTAAACCGAATACGCGCCTTTTATTCTTAGAAACGCCATCGAATCCCTTGATTGAAATTGCGGATATTCGCGCGTTAGCTGACGTGGCACACGCGCATAATTGTTTGCTCGTGGTCGATAATTGCTTTTGTACGCCTGCGCTGCAAAAACCGCTGGAATTAGGCGCAGATATTGTCGTGCATTCCGCGACAAAATATATTGATGGGCAAGGGCGTTGCGTCGGTGGTGCGGTGGTCGCGAGCGACGAAATTATTGAAAAATACATTTATCCGTACTTGCGAACCGGCGGCGCGACGATGAGCGCGTTTAATGCGTGGATATTTTTAGGCGGATTGGAAACGCTTTCGGTGCGAATGAAAGCGCACTGTGATAACGCGACGGCTTTGGCGCATTGGTTGGTTGAACAGCCGGCAATTGCTAAAGTAAATTATCCGGCGTTAACGTCGCATCCGCAGCATGAATTAGCGAAAAGACAACAAAGTCATTTTGGCGGCGTAGTCAGTTTTGAAGTTCACGGCGGAAAAAAGGCGGCTTGGCGATTGATTGATGCGACGCAAATGTTGTCGATTACCGCGAATTTGGGTGATGTAAAAACCACTATCACACATCCCGCCACCACAACGCACGGGCGTTTATCGTCTGAAGTTCGGGCTAAGGCGGGCATTAACGATAATTTAGTCCGAATTTCGGTTGGCTTAGAAGCGATTGAAGATATTAAAGCGGATTTAGCGCGTGGACTTACGAATTAAGCAACGATTCTAACTTTCCTGTCTTATTCAAGGCATTTAAATCATCAAAACCGCCGACGTGAAAATCACCAATGTAAATTTGTGGCACTGTTCGGCGTTTCGTTTTCCGCATCATTTCTTCACGTTGTCCGTCTTGTTCGTCCACGTTAATTTCCGTATAAATCGCATTTTTGCTATCGAGTAAGCGTTTCGCCATCACGCAATAACCGCAACGATGAGCGGTGTAAATCAGAATGTTGACCATATTTTTATCGTGAATCATTTTGTTATTTCATTGCCAAATAGCGTTGTTTAATCGCTTGTCCGAGTTGATGCACTGCCATCGCATATTTGTTGCTGCTATTATATTTTTTGATGGTGTTGAAATTATCGCCAACAGCCCAAAAGTCGTTGCCGCTATCCGTACCCAAAATAATATATAAATCATCAATATCACCGTTAATCGGTGTAGCAACAGGCTGATTAAACTTCCAGCCAGAATTACTAAAATAATGCGCGACGCTACCAATTGCATCCTCGGAATTCCACAAATCTCGTTTCCCATCGCCGTTGAAATCAACAGCAAGTTTACGAAAACTTTTCGGCATAAATTGCCCCAAACCCAACGCACCTGCCCACGAGCCGACAACTTTTCGCGGCTCATAATTTTCTTCTTTACTCATCAACAAAAAGTTTTCGAGTTCTTTGGTGAAATATTCGGCACGCCGTAACGTAAAAAAAGCCAGCGTACTGAGTGCATCAAACGTGTTAGTTTTGCCGACATTGCGCCCAAAATACGTTTCAACGCCGATAATACCAACGATGTATTCAGGGTCAACATGATAAGTTGCGCTCGCACGTTGCAAGGCTTCGGCATTCGCCCGCCAAAAATTTACACCGTTGTTGATGTGCGCGTCATCCATAAATTGTTTTCGATAACTTGACCAACCCGCCGTGACTTTGGGTTTCGGCGGTGTGATAGGTTCAGGCAAAACTGCTCCCGTGTATTTAGGTTTTGGCGGAACTTGTGGATCCACTTCCAAACGCAAAACAGAATCCAAACGATTAGCTTGCGAAAATAGGCTGTTCAAATAATCTTCCGAAAATCCATAATCGTGAACCATGTGTTGCACAAAAACCGTCACGGCTGACTGATTTGCGTAAATCCCAACAATCGGACGCGGTTCAATATAATCTGGAATTTTTCCCGTATCGGTAGGATAAGGTTTACTCGGACGAATAATCGGCTCAGACGCACAACCTGCCAACAAAATTAACAGAAAAATAACGAATAATCGGCGGAAAGTAGTCATCTCAAGCAAATCTCTCAAATAGCAATCGGGGCAGAAATATGGGTATCGGCATCGTAGCCGACTAATTTAAAATCATCATAAGTATAATCAAAAATCGAAGCCGGTTTGTGCGAAATTTTCATTGTTGGCAAAGCACGCGGCGCACGTTGTAACTGCATTTGGGCTTGTTCTTGGTGATTCAAATACAAATGCACATCGCCGCCCGTCCAAATAAATTCGCCCAATTCTAAATCACATTGTTGAGCAATCAACATCGTGAGCAACGCATAACTCGCGATGTTGAACGGCAAACCAATAAACGTGTCGCAACTGCGCTGATAAAGTTGGCAAGACAGTTTGTTATTCGCAACGTAAAACTGAAAAAAAGCATGACATGGCGCAAGTGCCATTTTGCCTTGCGCGACGTTTTCTTGCGGACTGATTTTTTCGTCTGGCAAATCGGCAACATTCCAAGCTGACACAACGATTCTACGGCTGTTTGGATTGGTTTTCAATTGTTCAATTACGTTTGCGATTTGGTCAATCGTTTCACCATTTTTAACTTCCCATGAACGCCATTGTTTGCCATAAATTGCACCCAATTCACCGTTTTCGTCACACCATTCACGCCAAATTTTCACGCCGTGTTGTTCAAGCGAATTGTTATTCGTGTCGCCATTCAAAAACCAAAGTAATTCATGAATAATCGATTTCAAATGTACTTTTTTCGTAGTGATTAACGGGAAACCGTCCGCCAAATTAAAACGCATTTGATGTCCAAAAATCGATAACGTGCCGCTTCCGGTTCGGTCGTTTTTTGGCGTGCCTTCGATGAGTAATTTTTCTAACAATTCGAGATAATTTTTCATTTTTTAGGTTCTGGCGGCGTGTAAGCCTTATCCAAAATTTGATCAATTTTGACTGTCAAGGTTTCAACACTTTTCAAAGTTAATTTTTTATCGCCGCCTTTTGATTCAACAATAAAATTACCGAGCAACGCGGCGTTATCAGCTTTCACCAAATGCCCCATCAAATACGCGAACAAAAAACTCGGTTTGTGCAAACGCCCAACTAAAATGTAATCCGCCCCGACTTTTTGGGCTAAATCTGCTGCAACATCATCGTGATCAAAAAGATAACCAACACCGCTATTTGCGTATTGTTGCGCGTCTAATTGAACGGGAATAATTTGATAACCCGCGCTTTTTAATTCATCTTCAAGCATTCCTTTCACAGCTGCTGTTCGTTCAATTTCAGCCGGAATCCCAGGTGCAAGCGTTAAATCTTTTAATTCAAAATCTAAAATTGCAATTTTGGTTTGAGCAAAAGCGTTAATGCTCAAAAACAGTGCGATTACCGCTAAAAATTTCGCCATTTTTTTGTTCATAATTTCGCCTCACGCTTGTACGCAAAAACCATCAAACCTGTACCGACGATAATCATTGGCGTTGATAAAATTTGTCCCATCGTTACCCAATCGAAAACTAAATAACCCAAATGCGCGTCGGGAACTCGATAAAATTCAACAATAAATCGAAACACGCCGTAACCGGCAACGGCTAAACCTGTTGCTGCCATTGTCGGACGTTGTTTTTGGGTATAAAGCCAAACAATCACAAACAGCACAAAGCCTTCTAAAAACGCTTCGTAAAGTTGTGACGGATGACGTGCCACATCGCCACCATTTGGAAAAATCATTGCCCACGGCACGTCCGTCGGTCTTCCCCAAAGTTCAGAATTGATAAAATTTCCAATTCGTCCCGCGCCCAAACCAATCGGCGCAATTGGCGCGATTAAATCTGTGAGCTGCCAAAGCGAACAATTTTGTTTTTTTGCAAACCACGCCATCGCAACAAATACGCCCAACATCCCGCCATGAAAAGACATTCCGCCTTGCCAAATTTTAAACAAAATCAGCGGATTTTCTAAAAACGCGCTGAAGTTATAAAACAAAATGTAGCCAAATCGTCCGCCCAGAATCACGCCCATCGCGCCATAAGTCACTAAATCTTCAATCGCTTCGGGTTTAATCGCTGACCACGCTTGTTTGGCGCGATATTGTCCTAAAAAATACGTCGCCGCAAAACCAATCAAGTACATGATGCCGTACCAGTGAATTTTTACGGCTCCAATCGAAACGGCGACGGGGTCAATGGCGGGAAAGTTAAGCATAATTACACGTCCAAATTCGACACGTCGAGCGCGTGTTTCACAATGAAATCACGGCGCGGTTCAACCACATCGCCCATCAACGTGGTGAAAATTTCGTCCGCAGCAATCGCGTCTTCAATCCGAACTTGCAACAATCGACGATTATTGCTGTCGAGCGTAGTTTCCCAAAGTTGTTCGGGATTCATCTCGCCCAAACCTTTGTAGCGTTGAATCGTTTGCCCTTTCTTGATTTCGCGCATCATCCACTCAAACGCCTGTTTGAAGTTTTCGACCGGTTGTTGACGTTCGCCCATTTGCATCACGGATTCAGCGTTGAACATCCCCGCCGTTTCGGTGGCGTAAGCCGAAATACGTTGATAATCGATGCTGTTGAAAAACGCCATCGGCAACACGAAAATTTTGCTCGTGCCGTGTTTGCGTTTTGTGACGGTGACTTTGAAATCATGCGCGTTTTGATAATCTAATTCACTCGTAAATACAGCTAAACCGCCCGCCAATGTCAAACGTGCATGAATGTTATCAAGCCACGTCTGCATTGATTCTGCCGACGATTTTATTTCATCAGTCAATGTTTGAATGTAGCAAAATTGATCCAAAAACAAATCGTCGTAACGTCGCGCCAAACGTTGAATAATCGCATTTACGTCCAAAAAGGCTTTGGCTAATTTTTCCAAGCCTTGCCCTTGAATCGCAGGCGCAGATGGGTCGGTGATTAACTGTGCTTTTTCGAGCGCAAGTTGAATCAAATAACTGTTCAATTCGGCATCGTCTTTGACGTAATGTTCTTGTTTGCCTTTTTTGACTTTGTAGAGCGGCGGTTGAGCGATGTAAATGTAACCTTTCTCAATAATTTCAGGCAATTGGCGATAGAAAAACGTCAACAACAACGTGCGAATATGTGAGCCGTCAACGTCCGCGTCGGTCATGATGATGATGCGGTGATAACGTAATTTTTCGAGGTTGTATTCTTCTTTGCCGATACCGCAACCTAGCGCAATGATTAGCGTGCCGACTTCTTCGGACGAAATCATTTTGTCAAAACGCGCTTTTTCGACGTTCAAAATTTTACCTTTCAACGGCAAAATTGCTTGTGTTCGACGGTCACGCCCTTGTTTTGCTGAACCGCCAGCCGAATCGCCTTCGACTAAAAATAATTCTGACAACGCGGGATCTTTTTCTTGGCAATCCGCTAATTTTCCTGGCAAACCAGCAATGTCCAACGTGGTTTTTCGACGTGTCATTTCACGCGCTCGACGTGCGGCATCACGCGCTCTAGCGGCATCGATAATTTTGCCCGCAATCAATTTTGCGATTTGCGGCTTTTCTAACAAAAATTCTTGTAATTTTTCGTTCATGGTCGATTCAACCAGCGGTTTCACTTCCGATGAAACGAGTTTGTCTTTGGTTTGCGAAGAGAATTTTGGATCGGGAACTTTCACGGATAAAACAGCGGTTAAACCTTCACGCGCATCGTCGCCCGTTGTGGCCACTTTTTCTTTTTTTGCTAAACCGCTGGCTTCGATGTATTGATTGATTGTGCGGGTTAACGCGCCGCGAAAGCCTGCCAAATGCGAACCTCCGTCACGTTGTGGAATGTTATTTGTGTAACAAAAAACGTTTTCTTGATACGAATCGTTCCACTGCATCGCGACTTCAACGACAACGCCTTCTTTTTCTGCACAAAAGTAAAAAACGTCTGGAAATAACGGCGTTTTGTTTTTGTTTAAATGCGTGACAAAGGCACTGATTCCGCCTTCAAACTCAAAAACATCTTCGCGTTCATTACGTTCGTCAAACAAACTGATTCGCACGCCAGAGTTCAAAAACGATAATTCACGCAAGCGTTTTGCCAAAATGTCGTAATGGAATTCTACGTCCGTAAACGTCACTTTACTCGGTAAAAAACGAATAGTGGTGCCTGAGCCTTCAAATTCTCCAAACGAGGCAAGAGGGGCTACTGGCTCGCCATTTTTGTACGCTTGTTTGTAAATCTGTCCGTGTTTACGAACCTCGAGATGTAATTCTTCCGAAAGTGCGTTTACAACCGAAACACCCACGCCGTGTAAACCACCTGAAACTTTGTAAGCGTTATCGTCGAATTTTCCGCCTGCGTGTAGGACGGTCATAATCACTTCTGCTGCCGACCTACCTTCTTCCTCGTGAATGTCTACGGGAATGCCTCTACCGTCGTCAGAAACGCTTACAGAGCCGTCTGTGTGGATAATTACACGGACTTCTTTGCAATAACCCGCCAATGCTTCGTCAATCGAGTTATCGACGACTTCAAAAACCATGTGATGCAAACCCGAACCGTCATCGGTGTCGCCAATGTACATTCCAGGGCGTTTGCGGACTGCGTCCAGCCCTTTGAGGACTTGAATGTTGCTACTGTCGTATTGATCGATTGGCTTGCTCATAACGATGATTGGTTTCCTGTTGCTGAAGTTTTAAAACACGAAGCTCGAAATTTGAGCTTCGCTTTTGGTGGCGCATTATAGCCTGAAATCGAGATTACAGGCGCATTGCCATAACGATAAATTTGTATTTTTCGCCATTCGGTTCATGAATGAAACAACTGCTCGAATCTTGAGCGATTGTCAGCATTGCCGTATCGCCGTCTAAATTCGAAATGGCTTCGGATAAATACTGCGCGTTAAAGGCAATCGACAATGGCTCGTCATCGTAAATAATTGCGAGTTCTTCTTCGGCTTCGTCGTGTTCAGGATTGTGCGTGCTAATTTTCAAACGCTCTGTGTCGATGTCGAACGTCACGCCTTTAAATTTTTCGTTCGACAAAATCGACACGCGAGTTAATGCCGTTTTCAAAACGGTTTTTTCAATTTCGAGCGGGCTTAAAAATCCTTGCTGAAAAACTTTGCTGAAATCGGGATATTTCGAATCGACTAATTTTGCAGAAAAAATCAATTGCTTGATGTAAATGCGAACGCTGCTGCTTGAAAACTCAACGCGCAATTCTGTTTCGTGGTCGTCGATGAGTTTGCTAAGTTCCAGTACGCCTTTGCGCGGCAAAATAATGCGTTCTTCAAAGCCCGTTGGAATTTCAAGCTGATCTTCGTAAATCGACAAACGATGTCCGTCGGATGCGACAAGTTCAAGTTTGCTGTTGGAAATGTGAAGCAACAAGCCGTTGAGGTAATAACGCACGTCTTGGTTTGCCATGCAGAACGTGGTTTTGTCCAATGCGCGTTTGAACTGACCAGCGTTGATGACGAACTGATGTTCAAGTTCGTCTTCTGCAAATTCAGGATAATTATCCGCTGGCAAACAGTTCAACGAAAAGCGGCTGCGGTTCGATGTGATTTTGACTTTGTCGTCGTTTTGCTCGAATTTGATTTCAGAGCCGGCGGGTAATAAACGGCAAATATCCAAGAACTTACGCGCTGGAACCGTTATGGAACCGGATGTTGCGTTGGGTAAATCCAGTTTTGAGATAAGCTGAACTTCCAAATCCGTGCCGGTCATGGTCAGTTGCTCGTTATCGATGACGAGCAAAACGTTTGAGAGAATCGGCATTGTTTGACGTTTTTCGATAACGCTGACGATTTGTTGCAAAGAACCCAAAAGTGCTTCGCGGTTAATGATAAATTTCATGGTGGTTTTCCTCGTAAAAAAGTGACAAAAAATTCAAAAAAAAATTCAAAAAAAATTTTAGTTAAATATTAAATAATATTTATAGATATAAATTATTATTTATTATTAGGGAAGGCAAAACCTGTGCATAACTCCTCTTTCGCGTTCCTTTTCAATAACATGGCCTGTGTATAACCCTGTGCATAACCCTGTGCATAACTTTTTCAAAAAAATTCAAAAAAAAAAGTTATGCACAGGGTTATGCACAGAAAACACGAAGTTATGCACAGGGTTATGCACAGGCTGTGTGTGAATGATATTAACGTTCGATTTCAATTAGTTATGAAAAAATTGAAAATCGACTAAAAAATTAACTAATTGATTTAAATAAAAAAAGTGTAACGGGTCGAATTTTGTTGCATTTTGGGTATTTTTACTACAAATTTTTGCGATTTTAAGCTCAAATTTGTGCCATTTATGACGATAAAATGCGAACTAAATTGACGTAATCGTCCGATAATTTGAGGTCTATTTTCTTCAATTCATCGATTTTTTTACACGCGCTCATCACAGTTGTGTGAGTTCGTCCACCGAATCTAACGCCAATTTCAGGAAAACTGTGTGCAGTCAGTTCTCGCGCTAAACTCATGGCAATTTGTCGTGGGCGTGCCACCGTTTTCAATTTATTGGTCGCCAATAAATCATCTAATCGTAAATTAAAATATGCCGCAACAGTGCGTTGAATGCTCTCCAAGCTGACTAATTTATCTTGTAAAACAACGAGATCTTGTAATACGTTTTTAGTAAAATCGAGCGTAATCACTTCGCCAGTAAATTCTGCATTAGCAATCAAACGCCGCAATGCACCCTCTAGGTCGCGGACATTAAACGGCATTCGTTTGGCAATAAAAAATGCAACATCATCAGGTAAAATAATCTGTGCGAGTGCCGCTTTTTTCATCAGAATTGCCGCGCGAGTTTCCATATCTGGTGGTTCAATTGACACCGGCAAACCACAGCTAAACCGTGATTTTAAACGCTCTTCAAGCCCAGTAATTTCTTTTGGATATTTATCGCACGTCAACACAATTTGGTGTTTGCGATCAATAAGACTGTTGAACGTATGAAAAAACTCTTCTTGTGATCGATCTTTGCCAGCAAAAAACTGAATATCGTCAATTAGTAACACGTCTACAGCGCGATAAAACGTCTTAAATGAGTGAATAGCGTTTTGTTGCAAGGCTTTCACCATATCCTGCACAAAGCGTTCTGAATGCAAATACACAATTTTTGCTTCAGGGTTTTTTGCCAAAATAGCGTTACCTACTGCGTGCATAATATGCGTTTTACCTAAACCAGAACTGCCATAAATCAGCAGCGGATTATAGGATTTTCCACTATTTTCGGCGACTTGCAGCGCAGCAGCGCGGGCAAATTGATTCGATTTACCTTCAATAAAATTGTCAAAGGTAAAATTTTTATTTAAAAAACTTTGAAAATTTTGTGGTGTCGCTTTCGTTTCAATTGGCGTATTTGAAATCACAGACGGCAAGGCGTGCCGATTAGAGCCTACGTCTAAAACGAGGGTCAATTTTCCATTAGAAAATTCCGTAACGGCTTCGTTTATTTGGACGACGTGGTGTTTTTTTATCCATTCCAAAACAAAACGATTGGGTGCAAATAGATGTAATTGCGCGTCAGTTTCGATAGCTTGAAGTGGACGTATCCAAGTATTGAAATCAGTGCTAGGCACTTCGTTTTCGAGTTTAGAAAGACAGATATTCCAGAGTGAACTCATTAAAATTTCAGAAAAAGTAGGTGTGCGAGGCACAAAAAATAGACGATGATACAACGATTAAAAATAATGTGACCAAAAACCAATACGCGACAGCATAATTGACACGGCTAGGGCTTTATTCTATCATCCGCGAACTATTTTATCCGTTTTTGTTAACTTCAATTAGGTTATAACTCCAATGAAAAGAACTTACCAACCCAGTAAAATCAAACGTGCTAGAACACATGGTTTTCGCGCCAGAATGGCGACACGCAACGGTCGCAAAGTAGTTAATGCCCGTCGTGCAAAAGGTCGCGCAAAATTAACTACAAGCGGTTAAACGACTGATTTTTGTGACCAAAATAGACTTTAGTTTTCCGCAAAAAATTCGGCTGAAAACGCCGGCTGATTACAAAAAAGTTTTTACTAATCCGACGAAGTCTAGTGATACTTATTTCACGTTACTAGCGGTTCAAAATGACTTTGACTACCCAAGACTCGGATTAGTGGTTGCTAAAAAAAATATAAGGAAAGCGGTACACCGCAATCGCATTAAACGCATTGTTCGTGACAATTTTCGGCGATATCGCCACACGATAATTAACATCGACATTGTTGTTTTGGCACGCAGAGAAGCATTAGATGCGGCTCCTTTCTTACTACAAAAGTCACTGGAAAAACATTGGCTTAGACTGGTTAACCGATGCAATTCATACTTACCACACTCATAAAATTTTATAGATATTTTATCAGCCCCGCGCTCGGGAATGTGTGCCGTTTTTACCCTAGTTGCTCTAGTTACGCTTTAGAAGCCGTCGAACGACACGGAAGCGTTACGGGGTCGTATCTTACACTCAAAAGACTGGCGAAATGCCACCCCTTTCATGAAGGCGGTATTGATCCTGTTCCAGAAAAATCGGTAATTTAAGAATGGATAATATAAGATTTATACTCATCGTTACTTTTGCGATGCTCGTGTTTATGTTGCAGCAGGCGTGGCAGGCAGATTACGCACCGAAGCCCGCAATTGAAGCCGCTGTGGCGAGTGTGAATACAAAAGATGATTTGCCAGCAACTAATGCTCCTTCACAGGTTCAAACTACCGCATCCATTGCGGTAAACACTGTGGGATCAGTGATTAAAGTTATTAAAATTACTACTGATGTATTAGCGTTGGAAATCAACACTGAAGGCGGCACGGTTCAAAACCTAGATTTGCTTGCCTATCCAGTTGAACAAGAAAATACAACCGTTAATAAACTACGCGACATGTTTGGTTTTACGATTCCTGAAGTAAATAAAACGCCTGTGCGGATATTTAACGGACAAGTGGACAAATTATTTGTGGCACAAAGCGGTTTGATTACAAGTGCAAATTCAGTTGAAGCGGCTAATCATCACAGTATTTTTGCAGCACCCAAAGAAAAATATACCTTGGCAGCCGGTCAAGATAGTTTAACGGTGCCATTAACGTGGACGAGTAGCGATGGCTTACAAGTCACGAAAACATTTACGTTTAATCGCGGTAGTTATGAAATTGATTTAGCGCAAACGGTTAAAAACAATTCCACGAAAGCGTGGAACGGTCGCCAGTATAGTCAATTATTGAAAACGCCTAACACAGAAAGTAAAGGCGGAATGCTGACTAGCGGTATGCGTGCCTACGATGGCGGTGTGATTTATACCGAAGCTAAAAAGTATCAAAAAGTTGATTTCGATGATATGCACGACGAAAATCTGGAAGTCGTGAGTCTAGGCGGTTGGACAGCCATGATTCAACATTATTTCGCCTCCGCGTGGGTTCCACCAGCGGATCAAGAAAATCATTTTTACAGTAAAGAATTAAAATTGGGTCAATATGTTATCGGCACTTATTCTCCCGCTGTAACGATTGAAACCAATGCTGAAGCGAAATTTACCGCACAGCTATTTGCTGGCCCTAAAATTCAGCCGTTGATGGAAAAAGTCGCGGCAGGTTTGGAATTAACGGTTGATTACAGTGTGTTGACCTTTATTGGTAAGCCGATTTACTGGCTACTTAATCAAATTCATAATTTGGTTGGTAACTGGGGTTTGTCCATTATTGGCGTAACGTTCGTGATTAAATTGTTGTTCTTTCCGTTATCACACGCTAGTTTTAAATCGATGGCGAAAATGCGTAAAATTCAGCCACGTCTAAAAGAAATGCAGGAACGCTTTAAGGATGATCGTCCTCGTTTCAATACTGAAATGATGGCAATGTATCGGAAAGAAAAAGTGAATCCGTTAGGCGGTTGTTTGCCGATTTTGATTCAAATTCCTGTGTTTATGGCGTTGTATTGGGTGTTAAGTGAAACGGTTGAATTCCGTCAAGCTCCGTTTATGTTGTGGATTCAAGATTTGTCGATTCAAGACCCGTTCTTTGTGTTGCCCGTAATTATGGGCATCAGCATGAAAATTCAGCAAAGTTTGAATCCTGCGCCAATTGATCCAATACAGGCAAAAGTGATGAAAATGTTTCCGATTATTTTCACGGTATTTTTTCTGTTTTTCCCAGCGGGTTTGGTGTTGTATTGGGTAATCAATAATACCTTGTCGATTCTGCAACAGACTTACATTACACGACAAATCGAAAATCCGAAGTAATGTGTTAAATCACACAGACACTATCGCAGCAATTGCGACACCGTCAGGAAATGGCGGTGTTGGCATTATTCGGATTTCTGGAACGCTTGTTTTAGACATCGCTTCAAAATTACTTTCAAAACCTCTTTCACCTCGCACTGCTCTTTATTCACCTTTTCTTGATGAAAGCGGTGAAATTATTGATTCTGGCATCGCCATTTATTTTCCAGCACCCCATTCTTACACCGGCGAATCGATTTTAGAATTGCAAGGTCACGGCGGTGCAGTGGTTTTGGATATGCTGTTAAGGCGCGTGTTGGCATTAGGTGCGATCCAGGCGAGAGCTGGTGAATTCACCGAACGGGCGTTTTTAAATAGCAAACTCGATTTAGCACAAGCGGAAGCCGTCGCAGATTTAATTAGTAGCAGCACCGAACAATCAGTACGTTCCGCGCAAAAATCGATGCAGGGCGTATTTTCACAGCAAATTCAGTCGCTCGTTAAAGAGTTAATCGCTTTGCGTGTTTATGTTGAAGCAGCGATTGATTTTGTGGACGAAGAAATTGATTTTTTAAGTGACGGGTTAATTGAACGACGATTGAAAGCCTTGTTGACACGGATTGAGCAAATTCAAACAACCGCACAACAAGGGCGATTATTGCGCGATGGCATGACCATCGTTTTGGCAGGTAAGCCAAATGCAGGCAAATCAAGTTTGCTTAATTTTCTAGCGGGACATGATGCCGCGATTGTCACTGAAATTGCAGGAACAACCCGTGACGTATTGCGTGAACGGATTCAATTAGACGGAATGCCACTGCACATCATTGATACCGCTGGTTTGCGTGATTCGGACAATGTCGTGGAACAAGAAGGTATTCGCCGCGCTCGTGCTGAAATGGTGAAAGCGGATAAAATTTTGTTGCTGATTGACGTGCGTGAATCAGAAATTGAAACAGCGGCATTGCTAGCCACGCTGCCTGCGAATGTGGAAGTCATTCGAGTTTATAACAAAATCGATTTATTGACACGTTTGCCCGCAATCGAATCTACCACGAACGGAATCGCAATTTATGTGTCGATTAAAACCGGCGCAGGTTTGGAATTATTGACCACGCATTTAAAGCAAAGTGTCGGATTTAATGCCAGCGTTGAAAACGTATTTATCGCCCGGCGGCGGCATTTAGAAGCCCTGAATGCAGGTCACGAATTTGTCGAACAAGCTCTTTCACAATTACAAAACGCTTTGGCAGGTGAGTTAGTTGCTGAAGATTTACGGCAGGCGCAACACTGTTTGTCAGAAATTACCGGTGAATTTACGTCCGATGATTTGTTGGGCGAAATTTTTTCCAATTTTTGTATTGGTAAATAAAGTCAGGTTTTTATGTCGATTCCGCATTCTATTCTTCACGGCGCAGGTTTAGGTTTACGCCGTCCATTTTTAACCGAAATTTTGCAAACGCCGCAACCCGCCGTGGATTTTTTCGAAGTGGCACCCGAAAATTGGATTACGATGGGCGGCAAATTGGGCAAACAGTTTCGCGCCATGACGGAACAATATCAGTTTGTTTGTCACGGTTTATCGCTGTCAATTGGCAGTTCTGATCCGCTCGATGAAGTATTTGTGCAGCAAATCAAAACATTTATGGCGACGCACGGCATTGAACATTACAGCGAACATTTGAGTTATTGCAGCCACAATGGGCATTTGTACGATTTAATGCCGATTCCATTTACGGCTGAAGCGGTACAACACGTCGCCGCACGAATCAAGCGCGTTCAAGACATTTTAGAGCGTAAAATCGCCATCGAAAATGTGTCGTATTACACGTTCACGGGACAAGAAATGAGCGAGATTGATTTCTTTAATGCCGTTGTGAATGAAGCCAATTGCGACGTGTTGCTGGACGTGAATAACATTTACGTCAACAGCGTGAATCATGGTTATGACGCGATTGAATTTTTGAACGCGATGCCGGTCGAACGCATTACTTATGCTCACATTGCGGGACATTATCGTGAAGCCGAAGATTTTTTAGTGGACACGCATGGCGCGGCAATTATTGACTCCGTTTGGCAATTATTACAGCACGCTTATCAGCGTTTTGGCGTGTTTCCAACATTGTTGGAACGTGATTTTAATTTACCGTCAATCAATGAATTGATGGCTGAAGTACAACAAATCAAAAAATTTCAAATGGTGGCGTGATGAATTTCCAACAACATCAAGCGGCATTTGCTGCCTATATTCGCCATCCTGAAACGACTCCGTTGCCTGCGGGTGTAAAACCTGAACGCATAGCGATGTATCGGGAGCTGTTTTTTAACAATATCGATGGTTTTTTAATCGCTAATTTTCCGGTGTTGCATCGTTTATTCAGCGAACAAGATTGGCAGAATTTAGTTCAAGATTTTTTTGCTAAACACGTTTCTCACACGCCCCATTTTTCTGAAATTCCCGAAGAATTTTTGGCTTATTTACAAAATGAACGGCAGTGTGTGACGGATTTCCCGTTTATGGCAGAATTAGCGCATTACGAATGGGTGGAAATGGCGTTGTCGATTGCGGATGCCGAGAGTGAAAAAATGCCGTTAGAACATTTAACCGAAACCGCATTAAAACTGTCACCGTTAGCATGTTTGTTGGCGTATCAATTCCCTGTGCATCAAATTTCACCGACCTTTCTGCCGTTATCGGTGCCGCAGCAGCCGACTTTTTTACTCGCGTATCGGAATTTTGAAGATGTTGTGCATTTTTGCGAGCTTACGCCGTTAACTTATCAGTTACTACAATTACTTGAAGCGAAATCGGGGCGGTTTTCAGAAACTTATTTAGCGCAACTTGCCACGTTTGCGCCGACCTTTTCGGTACAGAAGTTACAAGAATCGGGTTTGGAAATTTTGCGGGATTTTGCACAGCGAGGCGTGATTGTTGCAGCTTGAAAATGTTTAGGCGCAAAAAATTTACGCCTAAACGGTACAAAATTTATTCTTGATTTGCAGTGGTTTTAAAACTATTTTTAATACCAATAAACAACTCTTTGATACCACTAAACAAATTGGTAACAGTAAGGGGTTCTTTTAGCATGAAACGATTACGCAATATGGCAACCGCTAAGAAGCCGGTAATTTGTGGCATCAATTCAAAAAACAGTGATTCTAAAACACCGCCGAAACCTTGAAAATCGCCTTCGTTTTTACGATCTGCGCCATTTTCGCCTTCATAAACGGCACCACCTTCGCTACTTCTAAGTGCTTCTAACAAATAAATATCGAATTCAACTAATAGAAACTGTACGGCGAAAAAGGTAACGATGCTGCCTACCACCCAATAAAACATATTTTGCACTTTTGCGCGTGCTGCCGACTGATAAATCCAGATGGCAACAAAAATCATAAACATTCCACCAATCATTGTCTTATATCCTTTGAAATTATTATTTTTTTGTTAAGAAAAGAAATAGGTTTGTACATCTTACTATCATGTTTGAACCCTCTTTTTGAACGACAGAACAGGATTCGTATTTGTCACGCCCGGGTGAAACTTGTTTTTTAATCAAGCCATCTTCAACGGTGTATTTTACCGCGACAGTCATTTCTTTGGTTCGACCTAAAGAATCGGTAGCAATTGAAATCAATGTGCCATCATTTTTAAATTCCCAGGTGCTAGAAACGGTTTTTTTTTCCCCATCGAGCTTGATGGCTTCGGCGGTTAATGCCCACTTTCCTAACAGTTCGCTGTTATCGGTTAAAACAACATCGGCGTGTGCCGAACACGCAAAAAAAACAGCAATCAACAGTAAACATTTCGCGTAATTTATTATTCTCATTTTTCACCACTCCTGTTTGATACTCACAATGTAAATGTAGCGTTTTTGATTATATCATTATTAAATATGCCGCTTGAACTTTTAGCGCATGAATCCGCGCTGACTAAGTCACAAGCCTTGACTTTCACGCATTCTAAAGTATTATTAGGTTTCGGTTTGTGCTATTTGTTAGCATACTTTTAAAACATAAAAATTATAGAGGAGAATTCAATGGGCGCAATTTTAGACGTTACTGAAATGTTAAAAACACCAACAGGTGCAACAATCGGTTTAGTAGTTGTGGCAGCAGGTTACTTCTTCGTAAAATGGGTTTTTGCTCCACACCCAGAAGACGAAAAATAAGCGACAGACTTCCGTCTTTAGCCAAAAGGTCGCAGCGGATTACGTTGCGACCTTTTTTTATGTTTAAAATTCTAACATTTGTAACCTTCAGGACAGCCATGTATTCACGTCTTTCCAATAAATTCAATGCGTTGCTCAATAAACAAGTTCCAGCGACTGGGTTGGGTTTGTTTCGTTTGTTTTACGGTCTAGTGACACTGCAAGAAATTTTCTTTTTGCTGTACTTTAATCACCTTATTTTCGATCCAATTCCCTATTTGGATGTCGAATTTCCGATGATTCCGATTTTTCTAGGTTTATGGGCGATTGTTGCGTCTTGCGTCGCGTTAGGTTATCGCTATCAAACTGCCGTGTTATGTAACTATTTACTCTGGATTTTGTTCGTTAATTTCACACCGATGCAGCGTGATTTTGATGGTGGTTTTGATACCTTTATGATTGGTGCAGGATTTTTCTTATTATTTTTGCCCGCCGACAAAGCCTTTTCGTTGGATAATTTACGTTATAAACTCAGCCAACCATTCAAACATTACCGCGAATATAACAAACCCACCGTTTCGGTTCTTGCCTATTATTTACCCGTAGCGATTTGCTTAGGATTTTTATATTTCGATTCTTCAGTTCATAAAATGTTTGCCGAACATTGGCGAAATGGTTTGGGAACATGGTTGCCTGCTACGCAACCTTATTACGTTTCAGCGTTGGATATGTCGCCGTTGTTGAATCAAGAATGGTTACAAAATTTGTTGGGCTATACGATTTTAGTCTTTCAATTCACGTTTATATTTTTCTTTTGGCAACGGCATTTACGCATCGTATATTTGCTGATTGGCATGGGTTTGCATTTAGGGATTACGTTGTCATTCAACATTTATCCGTTTGGTTTGGGAATGCTGTGCTTTTATTTTTTGATGATTCCATTTCGATGGTGGCGGGCGATTGGTCACGTTTTGATTGCGAAAAAACCAACGTTAACGGTATTTTTTGATCGACAATGTCCGCTATGTAATCGTACGGCGTTGACGCTAAATCACGTTGATATTTTTCGCCGTATTGATTTTAAAAATGCACAAGAAAATGCCGCAAATTATCCCGTAATGGCGACGATTAAATCAGAAGCGTTGTTGACAGATTTGTATGCAATCGATGCTGAAGGTCACATTTATTCTGGCGTGCAAACTTACGCACAAATTTTTAAACATACCGGTTATTTAGCATTGATCGGCGTGCTGTTGTCATTGCCAATGATTCGTCCATTCGCAGAGAAAAAATACCGCGCGATTGCCGACACGCGCGTTCGTTGTGATATGGCTTGTTTAGTTGTCACACCGTTGGAAAATAACACTTGGTATGCTTATCTTGTTGAGCAATATGCGGTTAAAAAACCAAAAACATTTGCGCGAAAACTCACGAAAATTCTTATGCTGTTATTGCTGTTGCAGCTTAATAGCACGATTCATTACGGGCTAATTTATCGTTTAAAATTGCACAATCCCGTTTTGTCATCGTTGACACAAATCAGTAATACGTTAATTTTGTGGTCGCAAACATTTGTCGGAATTGTGCCGCACCCGCTTTATTTGCATGATCATTTTACGGGTTACGATCACATTTTGGCGATTACTTATACCGATACCGACGGACAAGAAAAATGGCTGCCATTTGTGAATGAGCAAGGACGAATGCTTGCGCCAAATTGGGGGCGAGTACATTCGATGTGGGCAAATATTGCCGTTACGCCAACGATTAACAATCAGCGTTTAGAAAAATTTATTATGAAAATTACGGCTTTTTATGGACGAGATTTAGGCATAGATTTGAATAAAACAACTTTTCATATTCAGATGAAAAAGACTCGCGCACCGAACGATTGGGTGGAAGATTTGCTGCATCAAAACATGGCGGGAACGTGGAAAATCATTGGTGCTGCGCGATGGCAGAACAAAGTGATTCAAATTGAATTACCCGACGACATCAACGCCCTGTAATTTTGACACGATTTTCGATTTTTTTATTATTGCATTGACAGAATAGTCATGATATAAAATGCCCGTGCTTACAGATTAGCGCAATAATAATTAAAACAACTTTGAAGGATTTCACAAATGAAAAAAGTAATTTCTGTATTAGCTTTAGCGTTAATGATTGTTGGTTTAACTGGTTGTATCGATGATCAAGATAGCAGCAAACAAAAAGTTTCTAGCTCAATCTCTTTGTAAGATTGAACAAACGCTAGACCTTTAGCTGTTAGAGCTTTCAGAAAACCCAGCATTTTTGCTGGGTTTTTTGTTTTCAGGACTTTTAGTTTTTTCAAATCGAAAATTTTTTATCAAAACTAGGGCATATCACGCATTTTTTAATAGGAATGGTGGTATATCGCGTATTTTTTACCCTTAGTTAAATTAAATTTTGGCATGAAATAGCACCAATTTTTCTATTTAAGTTAATAATTTCAATATGTTTCAATAAAAAATTTTAAGCTGGCGTATATTCTGCTAAATAATGAGAACGCTTTAAGTTTTTAAAATTTGAATTTGTTGCGTAATTTATATAAATAAACTTACTTTAGGATAAAAAATGAACACATCGCTTAAAGCATTCACTTCAATTGCCTTGCTTGCAGGTACAGCGCAACTCGCACACGCACACGCTGGTTTCAAAGATCAAATTACTGAAGGTTCAGTAAAAACGTGGAACGCAGTCACCATCACGCACGGTTGTAATACGAATGTCGGTGGTGAAGGTAACGGTCAACCTCATAAGGATGTTATTGCATTAAGTGCGATTTTCCCAAACTCGCCTAGCTTTACAGATGTCATTATTCGTGGCACGAAAGGAAAAGCTGCTGTTGCAGAAGTGAAAGATGCGGCTGGAAATGTGACGACAAAAGCCGTTGATGGATTCACAACCGGTGAAGAAGACAAAATTGCTGATTTATCAAAAGACATCGTGGGTTCAGGCACTTCATCAAGTGGCGTACCGTTGGTTTCAGCTTTGTCGTTGGTCAACGTTGGCGGTGCGATGTTTGCGAACAACATTCCTAAAGTCGATACTAAAGGAAACGTGCGCGGCTGGCAAAGTTGGAGCGGCACATCACCTTATAACGGTGCGCCATTATTAGAAAGCGCGAAAAAAGCCGATGGTAGCGATATAAGCGAAACCGGTCTTTCACCTTTTGGTATTAACGCTTTCGCATTCAAACCTGAATCGTGTGCCAAAGCCTTAAAAATCCGTGTGGCGGTCGCTAACTGGTGTGAAAAAGGTGCAAAATCTTACGATAGTCCAAGCCGTGTTGATTTATGGATTGGTCACATGACAACAAAATTTAACGACCCCGTCACGATGCCTAGCCCAAATGCCACACCCGTTTTTTGGTCAACGTTGACCGTTAATCGTGATTTAGCGAGAAATCCGTTACCCGGTACAAAAGGATTTAATCCCGAAACAGGCGCGACAATTGATCGCTCTGTTGCCGGCTGGGCTACGGGAGCAAAAGAGGCCACTGGCGCAGCGGTCACATCAACTAAAATAGCTTGTTCGGATGCTGCTGATTACGACACCGTTTATATCGAACCAAGCAACGATGATATTGACAATTTATTGCCCATTTCCGCTGCAAAATATCCGGCTGGCGCGAACGGTGCGTTGTATTGGCCCACAAAATAATTCTTCGCTACCAATAATCGACACGTTTTTAAAGCGTGTCGATTTTCAAAACACAAATCAATCAAAAATGCGCGATAATACGCCAATTGTTATTTGTCTTGGATTCCTCTCATGAAAAAAATAGCTCAAAAAACGCTGCTATCGTTACTTGCATTGACTGCCTTTGAAAGCGCATTCGCATTAGATTCTGGCGCACAGAATTTAACCACCACAATTGGCGCGACGGATTATTTTAAAATTACTTGCGCGGGTGACACCGACCATTTGAATTTTAAATTATTTGAAAATGGCGTGACTGCTGCGCCTGTTGTAATCACGGAGTTACCTCCCACTCTTCCACAAGTTTTAAACGTAACATTAGCGAAATTAAAATTAACTGCCGCGACTTCTGCAATCGCCGCTGGTACGAATAAAGAAGTGGCGTTAAAAGGTGGCAATGGCGCGTACACATTGACATTAGACACATTCGGCACAAATTTAACGCTAAAAACAGCACAAACTTATTCAGTCCAATATCAATGTTTAAATGCTGCAAAAACAATTACAGCCGGCTCATCAACACTCGTAAAATTGGGCGTTGAATCCACAACAAAATCATTAGCTAATAACAAAACAGCAAAATACGCGATTAACTGCACCGGAAAAACGGATAGTTTAAAAGTAAAAATCACCAACAAAACCGCCGTTGTAAAACCAATGCCTACAATTATCCCAATTATTCCAGTTATTCCAGCGGTTTCTGTGTCATCAGGGAATTTAACCGCGCAAGTGATTAAAGGCGCAAATGCACAAAATACGATTGGCGATGTTTTGGATATTCAAGAGGGGAATGGTGATTATTCTGTCATGGTCAATAGTCCCATCAATGCCGCGAAAACGTACAGTTTTCAGTACAGTTGTTTAAATACTAAAAATTTCGAAGCGAAAACGTCGCCTTTTCAACTTTTACAAAATCAATAACACGAGGAAATACTGATGAAACGCTTTCTTTTTTTGATGTTAATGAGTTTGCCTATTTGCGGTTTCGCGCATGATTTGAGTGGTGATTTAGGTGAATCAGCTTCGGCGACGGATTACATGATGATTTACTGTTCGGCGGATGGTTCCATTACCGCCGATAAACTGTATTTTCAACTTTCAAACGATTCACTCAGCCCCGCTCCACTGGTCAGCGCACAAATTGCCAAGAATAACTTTGCCACGAATGTCACCGATTTGATTAACGGTGATGCTAATTCGAGTCGTGTTGCTGAAGTTGCTGGCGGGGAGGGTGCATATCGCGTGACTATAAATAAAAACGGCGTGGGTAAAGCGAGTTATTCTTTTGTTTATCATTGTGAATCGAACGAGGGCGAACACGCTGAAACGACCGATAGTACATTACAAAATAATTAAATTTGACTCATGAAAATTTTTTTATTTTTAGCGACTACGTTTTTTATTTCAAATTTAAATGCCGCTACAGTGGGTGAAAATTCACCCGACTGCGTGCTGACTTCGCTCAACAATACGCCCGTTCATTTTCATGAATATACTGGCAAAGTATTGTATGTGGATTTTTGGGCTTCGTGGTGTGGCTCGTGCATGCAATCGTTTCCGTTTTTAAATCAACTCACACACGAATTCGGGCTGCAAGGATTGCATATTGTCGGCGTGAATGTAGATGAAAAAGTCGATGATGCCCTCGCATTTTTAGGACATCATCCGTCACAATTTACGATTGCGAATCACGGCGGTGAACAGTGCGCGAAAAGTTTTGATGTGCAAGCGATGCCCACATCTTATTTAATCGACAAACACGGTGTAATTCGCCACATTCATCAAGGTTTTCGAGATGGCGAAACCGAAGAGTTAAAGCTGCAAATCGCTCAATTGTTGGCTGAAAAATAGAATCATGTCGCGTTTTAAAAAAGGGACTTTCTTTTTTTGTTTATTATTTTTATCGGGATGCAGTTCAGTTTCACCGTGGGAACGCGGCACATTAGCAAAATCTCACATGAGTTTAGACCCCGCACCATTGCAAAATAGTTTACGCACGCATCAATACGGCAGCCGTGAAGCGGCTTCGGGCGGTGGCGCAGCGGGAGGCGGTGGCTGTGGCTGTTATTAAAAAATCAAAAACATTACGTCTTTTAACTGCCGCTGCGCTCGCATTGCCGTTAACTACGATTTACGCGAGCGACGAAGAAGCCACTTTTCAATACGGGCATTATGAAGACGGCGCACGCAATTTATTCAACGCGCAAAGCGGTCTAAAACCGATTCAAGTCGATAGCATTCAAACCAACACCAAACTTAAACTTTCAGATCGCGTGCGGTTAGCGTTCAATTACACGCAAGATACTTGGAGTGGCGCGACACCGATTACCACAGCCCCGTTAGCGTTTGGCGGTAATCGTCAACGACAAATTGCAGCCAATGTTCTCAGTGGCGCGTCGCCGTATTTACAAAATAAAAACGTGTTTGTTGATAGCCAATTTAACCCGCTACAACAAGATGCTAAAACTGGAAAATTCACGAAAAACACGCAACTCGTTCACACACTTTCTTCGGCTTCCCCCGAAACCCGTAAACAAGGGGATTTACGTTTTGGTTACGATTGGGACGAAGCGAGTTTAGATGTTGGTGCGGGAACGTCGGCAGAAAATGATTACAATTCGAGTTTTGGCAATGTCGGCGGGCGATTGGATTTTAATCAAAAATTGACCAGCGTCAATTTTGGCGCAAGTTATACCGCCAGCGAAAATGAATCGATGCTCGATCACGATGCCGCGCCGTATATTGAAAAAAGCACCTTTGGCACAAAAGTCACTTCATTGCCAAATGGCGTGAAATTGTTGACGGGTTCAAAACAAGATTGGGCGGGCAGTTTAGGATTGACGCAGGTTTTGAATAAATCTGCGCTCGTGGAAGGCAGCGTTAGTTACACCACGAGCAATGGTTACATGGCGAATCCGTATAAAACGATGGCGGTTTTATTTGTAGATCCGACGCAAAAAGCGGGCAAAGACGGACAATTGAACGGAAGTATGTTGGCGTTTTTAGAGCAACGACCCGAAGAACGTCAGCAATGGACAGAGAATTTGCGTTACATTCAACACATCGACGCGCTGGATGCTGCGTTGCATTTGGATTATCGTTTTTATCACGACGATTGGGGTATTCAGGCGCACACGATTTCGGGCGATTGGATTCAGCCGTTGGGCGATGGGTGGTCGATGACACCGCGCGTGCGTTATTATTCGCAAAATGCGGCGGATTTTTACGCGCCTTATTTGGTTTCAAAACAAGCCGCTAATAAAGTCACTTTTGATGCTGGCGGAAATCCCGTTAAAACTGATTACAATCCGAAATTATTGCCACAAAATTATTCCAGTGATTATCGATTATCGGGTTATGGCGCGTTGAGTGGCGGTTTAACAGTGACTAAAAAATTCGCCAAAGGCTTGGAAATTCAAGCGGGTGCGGAGTATTACACGCACGCGGGAAGTTTGAAATTGGGCGGCGGGGGTGAAGGAAATTACACAGATTTTGACGGTTATTTGGTTAATGCGGCGTTAAAAGTGGATTTAGCGGCGTTATCGATTGCTAATTCAAATCATGGTGAACATTCGCAACATTCGCAACACGCGCATCATCATGGCGCAGGTGTTCCAGCGGGCGTTATGTTTGACCACGTTTTGCCGAATGCGGGCGATGTGATGGTCGGTTATCGTTATATGTACGCAAATCAAGCAGGCAATACGCAAAACGGTTTGAATACTGTTGCCGATGAAACGCTGGTGAATCAAGCGTGTGCGCCGCAAAAATGCTACGTTACGCCCAGCGAAATGAGCATGAATATGCACATGTTGGATTTAATGTTCGCGCCGACAGATTGGTTGACGTTGATGTTGATGCCGCAATTTATGGATATGCACATGACGATGCGCTCGCTTGATGGTGCGCCCGATACGCCAGCTATGACGACTGCTTTGGGTTCAGCGATTATTCACGCTGGACACGAACACACGACAGGCGGTTTGGGCGATACCGGAATTTACGCGCTATTCAACGTGTTTAAAACAGATTCCCAACAAATCAACGTAAGTTTGGGTGGCACAGCACCGACGGGCGACGCTGAAATTCAGTTGCGCGACACGCATCGGCAAGATTTAGGTTTTATTCATTACGGAATGCAGCTGGGTAGCGGGACGTGGGATTTCAAACCAGCGGTCACTTACACAGGCAATATCGACGATTGGTCATTTGGCGCACAATTAAACGGCACGAAACGGTTGGAATCGCACAATAAAGCCGGTTTTGCGTTGGGTGATATTTTTCAGGCGACAACGTGGGGCAGTTACAGTTGGACAAATTGGTTGGCGACTTCGGTGCGGGGCGTTTATACGTTGCAAGGTTCGCTACAAGGCGCGTATCGTGGCGTTTATCATGAAATTGGCGCGATGGATTATGGGCGTAATTATGGTGGACGATTTGTTGATGTCGGTTTTGGCATTAACGCCTCGATGCCGAACGGAAGTTTACAAGGTAATCGGGTGAGTTTCGAATGGTTGCAGCCCGTTCACGACGACGTGAACGGCTATCAATTACCGCGTGAAGGCGCGTTGTCCGCGACGTGGTCTTATGCGTTTTAATCAATGAATACGTTTGTTCCGACTGGAATTCGATTAAATAAATCTAAAACGTCAGCATTTTTCATACGAATGCAGCCGTGCGAGGCAGGTTTTCCGGTTATCAATTCGTCTGGGCAGCCGTGAATGTAGATGTAACGTGTGCTGGTGTGTACGTTTCCATAACGATTTTTACCCGCTTCTAAACCATCTAGCCACAAAATGCGCGTCAAAATCCAATCTCGATTCGGGTAATTTGCCGCCAATTCAGCACTATAAATTTCACCTGTCGGTCGTCGTCCGACAAAAACGCTTTGAATGGGTTGTCGATTGCCGATTTTGGCACGAATGGAATGCCAACCGCACGGAGTGCATTCACTGCCTTTATTTTCCCCCGTGCCGTTTTTAGCGGTCGAAATGCGATAACTTTTTGTAATTTTTGAATTTATAACGATTTCGAGTTGTTGATTTTCAGTCGAAATATGCAGAAAAAAGTGTAATTTCATGTTTAAAAGTGGCTAAAAGTGGTTAATTATGTATAATTACCTGCATACATTGCTGGTGTAGCTCAGTTGGTAGAGCAGCTGATTTGTAATCAGCCGGTCAGGAGTTCGAATCCCCTCACTAGCTCCAATAAAATTAAACCCTGCGACTATTTCGTCAGCGGGGTTTTTTTATGCCTCCAGATATTATTTGCACAAGCAATATTATTGAATATTGCTTGTACGATTTTCAATTCCAAAAATGATTACAGGCTAAACGCCATCGCCGCGACCACTGCCCGATAAATTCCCCACGTCAGCGGAATTCCCACGGCTAGCCAAGCCACGTAGACTAAAATTATTGGCGTTGAATTCACCATATCATCCGTTTCGCCCACTTCTTCATCATGAATGCGATCTTGCGCTAAACGTTTTTCTTTCGCGAGTTCATCTGGCAACATAAACCATTTTTCATCGACGGGGCGAATTAACAGATTACAAATCAAGCCGATAATCAACAATCCCGCTAAAATCCACATCGTTTGATTGTAAACTTGCTCACGCGGAATACCCAAACCAAGTTGGTAATCACGCATGTAATTTACAATTACTGGGCCTAAAACGCCCGCTGTCGCCCATGCGGTTAATAATCTTCCATGAATCGCGCCAACCATTTGCGTGCCGAATAAATCTGCTAAATATGCAGGAACCGTCGCAAATGCGCCGCCGTACATACTTAAAATTAAGCACAAACCACCTACAAATAATAATTTATTGCCCGCAATCGCACTGCCAGAAACGCTGAAATATAACGCGCTGCCAGCCACGAAAAAAATCATAAACGTTAATTTTCGTCCTAATTTATCTGACAAGCTGCCCCAGAAAAACCGTCCGCCGATATTGAATAAACTCAATAATGCCGTGAAACCTGCTGCGACGATGGCAATTGCGGCTAATTCGGGTTTGTCTAATTCGCCATACGTTTTCGCTAACCCAATCAATTTTCCGCCGAAAACTTCTTGCAGCATGGGCGAAGACATTCCAATTACGCCAATTCCCGCACTCACGTTCATACACAACGCGCCCCACAGTAACCAAAATTGCTTAATCTTGAACACGTTTTTAACGTGAACGTGATGCGGTGTAACCATTTTATTTTGCGTGGAGGCGACAGGAATCCAGCCCGCTGGTTGCCAACCCGAAACAGGCAAGCGGTAAGTCAACGCGCCTGCCATCATAAAAACAAAATAAATACTTGCCATCGCCACAAACGTAGGCATAACACCAACATCTGTTTCGGTCGCAAAGTGTTTCATCAACAACGTCGCTAACGGCGAGCCAATCATCGCGCCGCCGCCAAAACCCATAATTGCCATGCCAGTCGCCATGCCGCGACGGTCAGGAAACCATTTAATCAGCATCGACACGGGCGAAATATAACCCAAACCTAAACCAATACCTCCGATTACGCCGGAACCAATCAGCATCAGCCAAAATTGGTGTGTGTAAATGCCTAACGCCGACAATAACATCCCGCCACACCAACATAACGCGCTAATCACACCAGCGCGGCGCGGGCCAACGTGTTCTAACCAACCGCCCCAAAGTGCCGCCGATGAACCTAAAAATACGAAAAATAACGTGTACATCCAGCCCAGCGTGGAGATTTTCCAATCGCAGGTGGTGATGAATAATTCGGTGAAAAATCCAACATCGGCAGAACACGCCACGCTTTGTTTGATGCCAATAGCTTTTGAAAGCGGCAACCAAAATACGGAAAAACCGTACGCCATACCGATACATAAATGAATCGCCAACGCCGCCGGTGGCATTAGCCAACGATTAAAACCTGCGCCCGCAATCGTGTGTTTTTTGTCTAAAAAATCGAGTGTCATAATCTTGAAAAGTTAAATAGAAAGAACTAATTTGCCCATCGTGTGACCGGCTTCAATTAAAGTGTGCGCTTTTTGCGCGTCTGCTAATGGTAAAACTTGGCTGACGTGAACGGCTAATTTACCCGCATCGATGTACGCCGCACATTTTTTCAGTAATTCGATGTGTTTATCGCGCTCAGAATCTAAGTCGCGCAACATCGGCGTTAACATCAATTCAAAACCGATTAACAAATTTCGCATGCGGGCTTCATTCAAATCTAAATTTGACGCATCGAGCAACGTCACAATGCGTCCAAAATGCGCGGTACAGGCAATGCTCGATTTAAAAACGTCTGCGCCAACGGTGTCAAAAACCAAATCCGCGCCACAATTTTTAGTTAAACGATTTACTTCTGTTGCCACGTTTGTTTGATTGTAAAAAATGATTTCATCCGCACCGAGTGATTTCACGAAAGCGGCTTTTTCATTTGAACTCACGGTGGTGATGACTCGTGCGCCGGCGATTTTCGCCAATTGAATCGCGACGTGTCCCACACCACCCGCGCCAGCATGAATTAAAACGGTTTGATCCGCTTGCAAATTTCCCCGTTCAAACAATGCGCCCCACGCCGTAATTAACACTAATGGCGCAGCGGCAGCCGTTTCAAACGTTGCAGTTTGCGGCATTAAACTTGCCCAACGTTGGTCAATAACGGTGAATTCTGCGTAATTTCCTTGTTCACGCCCCAAACCGCCGTGACAAAACCAAACTTTGTCGCCGACTTTAAAATCCGTGACGTTTGCGCCAATTTCGACGACTTCGCCCGCACCGTCGCAACCTAAAACGGTGGGTAATTCCGCGTTGGGATAAAACAAACCGCCTTTGCGAATTTTGGTATCGACCGGATTTATTCCGGCAGCGTGCAGGCGGACTTTTATTTCTGTGCGTTGCGTTAAATGTGGCTCGGCTATATTTTGTTCAATCAAAACGGTGCTATCACCGATAGCGGTCATCAATATGGCTTGCATGTGAATTTCCTTTCAATTTTATGGAGTGGAGAAGGGGGTTTTAGAAAACGAATTTTGGACGGTTAATTCGCTTTATTGACGGATATTACGCAATCGTTTCGTAGGGGCGTACTGCGTACGCCCGCAAGGTGTAAACGCTATCATCAGGCATCCTATTTATACGGGTTCACGCAGTGAACCCCTACGATTTTCTATTGTTATCATTTTGAAAAGAATAATGTTTCAATGCGAAAAGGTCAATGCGCGTGGACATAATTTGGCGCGAAATGAAAAAGCAAAATTCGGATTATGTCGTATGATTGCGCCATTCTGTTTCACTTTTGAAAAATAACAAATTTATGAAAAAAATTGCAATTATCGGCGCGGGACCAGCGGGTTTAATGGCGGCTGAAATGCTCAGTCAATCGAATTTCCACGTCACGGTTTACGATGCAATGCCATCCGCTGGACGCAAATTTTTAATGGCGGGAAAAGGCGGCATGAACATTTCGCACGCAGAAGATTTTTCAACATTTGTCAGCCGTTACGGTTCGCGCCAAACGAATCTCGCACCGTATTTAAACGCTTTCACGCCCACAGATTTACGCGAATGGTTAAGCGATTTGGGCATTGAAACGTTTGTCGGGTCGTCGGGTCGAATTTTCCCCAAAGAAATGAAAGCTGCGCCACTATTACGCGCGTGGTTACAGCGTTTGCGGGCAAACGGCGTGCAATTTTCGATGCGTTATCGTTGGTTGGGTTGGCAGAATAATGACCCGAAAAAATTGATTTTCGATACGCCAAACGGTGAAAAAATAGTCAGCGCGGACGCGGTTATTTTAGCGTTAGGCGGGGGAAGTTGGGCGCGATTAGGTTCGACGGGCGAATGGGTGTCTATTTTGCGTGAACAATCCGTGAAGGTGGAAACGTTGCAACCGTCAAATTGTGGTTTTAACGTGGCGTGGCGCGACTATTTTAAACAGCGTTTTGCTGGTCAACCGTTGAAAAATGTGTGTTTGCATTTCAACGATTTTCAGCAAAAAGGCGAAATGATGATGACTGAACATGGCATCGAAGGCGGTTTGATTTACGCGGCATCGTCGCGCATTCGTGATGAGATTTTTAAAAATGGCACCGCAATCATTCATCTTGATTTATTTCCCGACAAAACCACGGAAGCGTTGATAGTGCGATTAAATAACCCGCGTGGCAAATCTTCGACGGCGCAATTTTGGCGTAAACAATTAGGTTTGGATGGCGTGAAAGCCGGTTTAGTGCGTGAAATATTGGATGTGGGCGCACTGAATTCAGCGGAATTGGTTTGCCAAACGTTGAAAGCCTTGCCGTTGAGATTACTTGCACCGCGTCCGATTGACGAAGCGATTAGTAGCGCGGGCGGAGTCAGTTTTGGAGCGTTGAATGGCGATTTAAAATGTGAACAATTGGCGAACGTGTTTTGTGCGGGTGAAATGTTGGATTGGGAAGCACCGACGGGCGGTTATTTATTGACGGCGTGTTTAGCGACCGGACGTGCGGCGGGGCTGGGAGTGTTAAATTGGCTGGAATTGGGTGAAATTTTGCGCCCCGAAGCGGAATCGAACCACTGACCTATCCCTTAGGAGGGGATCGCTCTATCCTACTGAGCTACCGGGGCGTTACGACAGAATTTTAGCACGAATCAAACGAAGAATGGCGCGTTAAACTGAAACTAACGTGCTATTTTGCAATTCACTAATCGTCGAGCCATCGCGTCCGTAACTGGTAACGACTTCGGATTTTCCTTTGATAATATGCAGCGTTCGCTTGTTGCTACGCGCTAAAATATCAATACTCGCACCATTTTGCTCGTTCAAATGTTTGCACGCCGTACACAAATCCATCATGGCTTCCCAATTTTTTTTAATTGTGTCGCACGACAAATTGGCAATCGTTGCCATTTGAAAATAAGAGTTAACACCGTGTTGCGAGTGCGGCAATTGTTCGGCTGCTAAAATCTGCTCGAGTTGTTTATTGAACAAATCCAATTGCGTTACCAAATCCCGCTTATTATTCGCCACAGTATTGATGAAGCCAGATTGCGGTGTGCGAACTAAACCCTCAGCTTCTTGGTTTAGTTGCTGATGAAGCCGTTGCGTGAGTTGTAACGCATTAAAAATTAACTGCTCTGCAATTGGAAATGTATGTTCAATCATAACGTTATGTACTGTTTCCTTGACCTAAAAAATCAAATTGAAGCATTTTCCGCGCAATTCTATCGGGATCGATTTGATAAGTACCGCTCTCGATTGCGTATTTAATGCGTTCCATTTTCGCTAATCGTTCAGCATCTACGCTGGATTCTGTAGATGAATTAAAACTTTTTCTAATTTCTATCATTGTGTTGGTGATGCTCACGCTATCACCGCTCACCGTAATGTTAGTTTCTGCTATTGAAATCGCAATGTTTTCAGTAGGTTCGCTGTTTTTAGGTGTGCTTTTAAAGGGTGGTGAAATTCCAACCCCATTTTTAATCAATTCGATAGCCATGCCGAGCTCCTGTAAGTGGTCTGTATGATAGACACTCGTATCGGCAAGGCAAAGAAATTCTTTAACCAAATTGTAAAATTCTATTCCATCACGTTGTTATTGCGAAACTCTCACTACGCC
Source organism: uncultured Pseudomonadota bacterium (assembly GCA_903870545.1). Classification (GTDB taxonomy): domain Bacteria; phylum Pseudomonadota; class Gammaproteobacteria; order Methylococcales; family Methylomonadaceae; genus UBA10906. The sequence continues at coordinate 40,694 of CAIQDI010000010.1, read as the reverse complement.
CATATCAACAATCACGGCGTTAATAATCCGTGCTGAATTTTGATTTTTCACCCGAATTGTCTGTCCTTTACTGCCATCCGATTCCGCAACGCCATTCATTTTAATGGTAATTCCTGCCTGATTTGAGGTAATCAGAACACGATCGCCGCGTTTCACTAACTTAGGTTCGACCAAATCTTTCGCCGTCACAATCGTGCCGACGGGTAAATTCCGCAGCACCTGTTTATTCATAATCTGACTTAATTGCGTCAAATAATTATTGTGTAATTGAGAAACATCTTTACGCGCCAATATCGCTTGATTTGTGACGGTGTCGCCGTGTTGCAGCGGTTGCGTCAAAATGACGACATTTTCAAATGGCGTAATGGTCGCCGACACAAAAATGGCCCATTTTTTAGCACCATTACAACGTACGCTAATGGACATGCGTCCGGCTTTGGGCAGATTTGGCGCAAAGCCTTCAATCGGCTGAGAACATAACGGTAAATTCAAGCGATTCATCAACGGTAGTACGGTGATTTCATATTCAGCAGCAGTGGTGTTGATATTTTGAGCCACATAACTTTTAACAATGTCATAAATCGATTCGTGCGTTTGCCATTGTGGCTCGGCATGAGGTGCATTCGTTGTTATAAATGCGCTGACAAACACTAGCATCAATCTAAACATAAAAATTAAGGGCGTTGGGTTAAGGGTTAATAAAATCACTTCGTGATGTATAAAGCAGATTTAATGCCAAAATATAAATTTTGGATTTTATTTTTGTAAAATTTGTCCATCCAGTTGGAAGTCAGTAACGAGAAAAATTTACCTCCACAAAGTTTTAATTTTTGTAGTATTGACAATTTATTGACGCTAATCTGTTGATACTACGTCAAAAAATACTCTTGATTGCGTAAAAATAAAGGTTTAACTTTATCTGTTTTTTGACGATAACTCAGTTGACGAAAAGTACAAAAACAGTAACTCGCTGATTTTTATTAGTTAAATTTTACTGGCATATCGCGTGCTTTTTAATTGAATACGAATACATTTTTGGAGTCATTATTATGGCAATTAGTTTTGATGCAGCACTTGGCAATAGTCCGAAAATTTTAGCGTTGCGCGAAAAACGCGGTGAAATTTTAGCGGCGAATCTGGCTAATGCGGACACGCCCAATTTCAAAGCCCGCGATTTAGATTTTTCGCGCGTGTTGAAAAAATCAATGCCCGAACCAACCGTTTTAGCGCACACACAAACGGGACATTTTGCACCGGAAATGCCGTTTTTGGGCGCACAACTAAAATACCGCAATCCGAATCAAGTTTCACTCGATGGCAACACGGTTGAAGAACATATTGAACAAGCCAAATACGCTGAAAACTCGCTGCAATATCAAGCCAGTTTGCAGTGGTTAGGCGGCGAATTTAATGATTTAAAATCAGCATTCACAGGACAAGTCTAATGTCGTCATTAAATATCTTTGATATTGCCGGAAGCGGCATGAATGCTCAACAACTGCGGTTGAATTTGGTGGCGAGTAATATCTCTAACGCCAACAGCGTCAGCAGCAGTCAAGGCAGTGTGTACAAATCGCGCCAACCAGTTTTTGGTGCCGAGCTAAAAAATGTTATTGACGCTGAAAATGCGGCGAGTAAAGTCGAGGTTCTGGGAGTGGTTCAAAGTAACGCGCCTGCTGTCATGGAATACGCGCCAAATCATCCGATGGCAGATAAAGACGGCTATATTTTTAAGCCAAACGTAAATACGATTGAAGAAATGGCGAATATGATGTCTGCATCGCGTTCGTATCAAAACAATATCGAAGTGTTAAACACGGCGAAACAAATGATGTTACAAACATTAAGAATGGGTCAATAGGAGAATTTTATGGCAGTAGCAAGCAGCGCAGCAACAGATAATAAGTTCAGCGGTTTAACAAAAACAACCATCGATGCCGCCGCCGCGTCCGCCGCCGCAGCAAAGAAAAAAACGTCGTTAGGTCAGGATCAGTTTTTGAAGTTAATGACCACGCAAATGACGCATCAAGATCCCAATAATCCGATGCAAAACGGCGAATTTTTGTCACAAATGGCGCAATTCGGCACCGTGTCGGGCATTCAAGATTTACAAAAATCATTTGCCACCTTTGCCAGTTCGATTACCTCGGATCAAGCGTTGCAAGCGGCGAGTTTGGTGGGGCGTGATGTCACAGTGACCAGTACGCAAGGTGTTTTGGCGGCGGGCGGCGACGTGAGCGGCACGGTTAATTTGACCAGCAGCACGCCCGATTTAACGATTTTAGTGACCAACGCCGCCACCGGTGAATTGGTGAAAACCATTGATTTAGGCAATCAAAGCGCGGGCAATGTGCCATTTTCTTGGGACGGCATCAACACCGCAGGCGCATTATCCAGTCCGGGTACTTACAAAATTGCCGCTTCCGCTCCGGTGAATGGCAAAAACACGATGTTTACGACAGATATAAATTCACGAGTGGGCAGCGTCGTGATGGCAAATGGAACAACTGGTATGAAAGTAAATCTTGCAGACGGTAGCAGCGTAGATTTTGCACAAGTTAAACAAATTCTTTAATTCTTAAACTAATTTCGAGGTCATTCATCATGGGTTTTTCAACAGCATTAAGCGGTCTAAAAGCTGCCGCCACCAACTTATCCGTCACCGGCAACAACATTGCGAACTCACAAACCGCTGGTTTTAAAGAATCACGCGCTCAGTTTGGTGATGTGTATGTGAGTAGTTTGGGCGCAGTAGGCAAAAGCACCGTCGGAACAGGCGTGAAAGTTTCTGCTATCGCGCAGCAATTTAAACAAGGCAACATCGAACCCACCGCCAACTCGTTAGATTTAGCTCTCAGCGGTGAAGGTTTTTTTGCGATGGGCGATGCCATTGACCCGACAACGCCCGATAAACCGCTAGAAGCGACTTCTTTTACCCGCAACGGCGCATTTCATTTGAATAACGTCGGGAACGTTGTGGATGATAATGGGCGGTATTTGTTGGCGTTCAAACCAACGGGAATAAACGTGGCGGACGGTTTCGACGTGGGCGTTAAATTACCGCTGAAACTTAACACCGATCAAGGTTCGCCGACTGAAACCGGCAATATCGATATGCAGTTGAATTTGAACGGTTCGGCACAAATCGCCATTACGCCATTCGCTTATACAACACCGGGTACGGCACCTTATGTTCCCGATCCAAAAACGTACACGCATACCACATCGATTACCACTTACGATTCATTAGGTAACGCGCATATTGCCTCAGCGTATTTTTGCAAAACCGCCGTGCCAAATGAATGGGATGTTTACACGTTTATAGATGGCAGAAGTATTCAGCCAGGCGTGCAAGAAGACGTTTATGCGATTCCGCCTGTTCCCGCTACCGGTGCGACACCTTTACCAGCGGGAACGATTACCACCAGTCCAACGCGAGTCGTTTTTGACGATAAAGGGCATTTATCAAAAGTATCACCAGTAGCCACAACGGCTGATTTAGCGGTTTCTACGGCGGCACTGGCGAAAATTAACTCGGATAAAGCGGCGGCGGCATCTGTGACGGCAGGTGTTGTGTCTAATGCCGCCATTACACGGACAGCAACCGCAACGACACAGCTCGCCAAGGCAACCCGTGAGGCTGCCGATGCCGTTGTCACCAAAGCCTCTGTGGATTTAAAAACCGCCACTTCAGATTTGACGGCAGCCCAGACAAGAGCGGATCTAACTGCAGCAGATCTTCAAAAAGCGATAGATGCGGTTGCCGCAGGTACGGGGACAGCGGCGACGCAGGCAGGATTTCAAGCCGCTGACACCTCGGCTCAAGCCAAACTGGTTGCTGCACAAGCTAAGAAAGATGCGGCGGATGCTTACAATAGTGGATTGCAAGGTGCCATTTTAACACCGGCAACGCCCGATGCAGCAGTGACAGATCCATTGTTGATTGCACAGGCACTTCAAGACGATGCAAAACTTTATTTTGACAATATCGCGCTGGTAGCGACAAATGGCACGATACCGGTAACGGTTGCGCTACAAAGTGCAAGAACCGAGGTAGACGCATCCACCGTCGCCATGTCAACGGCGGCGAGTAATAAAACGTCGGCTGAAGCCGTGGCGGCTATTGCCTTAGTGGATTGGGCGACATCGGATCAGATTGCAACCGATGCGCTGACTACCGCCGCAGATGCGGCAAAAGCGGCGGCAGCTCTGGGATTGCCAGGTATGACGGCTAAATTTCCCAATACTAAAATTGATTTTGGGGGCATCGACATTTCAGCAATCAATCCGGACATCAAAGTTAAAGCAATGAGTTTCAGCCTTGATTTAGCGAATACCACGCAGTTTTCAACGCCTTTCACCGTGAACGATTTAAAACAAGACGGTTTGCCGGTTGGTAATTTAACGGGTGTGGATGTGGATAAAAAAGGGATTGTGTACGCCAAATACAGCAACGGTTTTGCAAAGCCGATTGGTCAAGTTGCCTTGGCGCGTTTCCCCAGCAACCAAGATTTAGCAAAAGTGGGTTCGACGACGTGGATGTCTACGGCGGATTCTGGCATGCCGATTTATGGGGCAGGCGGCGACAACAATTTTGGCACGATTCAATCGTCAGCGATTGAAAATTCAAACGTGGATTTGTCGGAACAATTAGTGAAATTGATTGTAGCGCAACAAGCGTATCAAGCGAGTTCGCAAACGATTACGACGGAAAAAAGTTTGGTTGACACGATTTTGAGAATTTAGTTTTTAGTTTTGTGGGTGCGAATAAAATCGCATCCACAATTTTACCTTCAAAAAGGAGAACTTTATGGATCGCAGTCTTTTTATTGCTTCGAGTGGCGCGACACAAACGCTGCTGGCTCAAACGGCAAATGCCAACAATTTGGCAAACACGCAAACCACCGGTTTCAAATCGGATTTAGAACAATTTCGCAGTATGCCGGTATTTGGTGACGGTTATCCGACGCGCGTTTTTGCGATGACGGAAAAAGCAGCGACGGATTTTTCACAAGGGCCGCTACAAACTACGGGCAATGATTTAGATTTGGCAATCAATGGCGAAGGTTTTTTTGCCGTTCAAGATAGCAAAGGCAAAGAAGCGTACACTCGCGCGGGTGATTTAAAAATGACTCCCGACGGTGAATTGCAAACCAGTTCAGGTTTACGATTGTTAAATTCAGCGGGTCAGCCGATTACTATTCCGGCTTCCGAAAAATTATCGATTAGCAGTGATGGCACGATTAGTATTATTCCATTCGGCTCGCCTACCGGTGGATTGGTGACGATTGATCAACTAAAACTCATCAAGCCAGATTTGAAAAATGTTGAAAAACGGACGGATGGTTTGGCGTATATGAAAGACGGTAAACCGCAAGCCGACAATACCACCGTGCAAATTTCTCAAGGTGTAATTGAAGGCAGCAACGTCAGCGCAATTGGCGCAATGGTTGATATGATTGAGCTGGGGCGTAATTTTGAAATGCAAACCAATGTCATGAAAAATGCCAAAGAAAATGCAGCGGCAAGTGCCAAATTATTACAAATGTAATTTGCGTGGCATAGATAGTGCTGATATTTAGACATCGTAAGGGCAAATCACATTTGCCCTTCCAACACTCATAATTAAGAAAAGGGCGAATCGCATTTGCTCGTACATTTAAAATAATTTTCGGAGAATTATCATGACAGAACGCGCATTATGGGTAGCGAAAACGGGGCTGGATGCTCAACAAACCCGCATGGCGGTTATTTCCAACAACTTGGCGAACGTGAACACCACCGGTTTCAAAAAAGATCGCGCGGTGTTTCAAGATTTGATGTACCAAAATATGCGTCAAGTGGGCGCACAAACTTCCCAAACTTCTCAATTACCGACCGGTTTACAACTCGGTACCGGTGTGAAAACGATGGCGACCGAAAAAATTCATATTCAAGGTAACGTTGAACAAACCGGCAATAATTTAGACGTAGCGATTAACGGACGCGGCTTTTTACAAGTCACCATGCCGGACGGCAGCACAACTTACACACGCGACGGGCAATTAAAATTAGATTCTAACGGTCAGCTGGTGACGACAAACGGTTTGCCTTTAAATCCTGCGATTACCATTCCGAGTACCGCGTTAAGTGTCACGATTGGTTCAGACGGTACCGTTTCCATTTTAGAATCGGGCAATCCGCAACCGGCAAACGTCGGGCAGTTACAAACAGCGAATTTTATCAATCTCGCCGGTTTAGAACCGATTGGCGAAAATTTATACCGTGAATCTGGCGCGAGTGGCCCACCGGTTATTGGTACACCGGGTTTGGGTGAATTTGGGAGTTTGGTGCAAAATTCATTGGAAACTTCCAACGTGAATGTGGTGGAAGAATTAGTCGGCATGATTGAAACGCAACGCGCTTACGAAATGAATTCCAAAGCCATTTCAACCACCGATCAAATGTTGTCTTACATCACGCAAAATCTGTAACGAGTGATTAAAATGATAATACGCACTTTTCCATTTTTTGTGCTGTTGCCGATTTTTTTGACGGCGTGCAATACGCCTTTACCGAAGCGGGAACCTTCATTTGCGCCCGTCGCACCGGCTGATTTACGCCCACCTCAGCAAAGTTCAGGCGGCATTTATCAGGCAGGTTATGATAATCGTTTGTTTGAAGATCACACAGCCCGCCGCGTCGGTGATGTGTTAACTGTTTCTTTAAATGAAAATACCCAATCAAAAAAAGCCGCCAACAGCCAAGATTCAAAAGATGATTCACTTTCCGTGAGTTTGCCAACCTTATTTGGTTTAGGCGCGATATTGCTCGGCAGCGACATGAAAACGTCGATGGAATCTTCAAAATCTTTTAAAGGTAAAGGCAATGCCGGTCAAAGTAATAATTTAAATGGTCGAATTTCAGTGACGGTGGTGGAAGTGTTGCCGAACGGCAATTTAAAAATTCGCGGTGAAAAGCGGGTTGCTCTGAATGAAGGCGATGAATTTGTACGTTTATCGGGCATTGTTCGACCCGTCGATATTTCACCTTCAAACATTATTGATTCGGGTAAAATTGCCGATGCCACCTTTATGTACACCGGCGAAGGTGCAATGGCAGATGCTAGCGCGAAAGGCTGGGTGTCGCGTGCTTTAAACAGTCCTTGGTTTCCTTTCTAACACACGAGCAATAACATGAATCTGCGACAACACGCTTTATTTTTAATCTTGATGCTGACAGGGTTTGCCTGTGTGACGACAGCACAAGCGGAACGCATTAAAGATATTGCGTCGATTGAGGGCGTTCGTGTCAATCAACTGGTCGGATATGGTTTGGTCGTAGGATTAGATAAATCAGGCGACAGCAGCACCAGTTCACCGACTTCAAAACAAAGTTTGAGCAATATGTTAATGCGTTTCGGCATTACATTATCGCCTGAAGATTTAAAACAATTAAAAGCAAAAAACATTGCGACCGTGGCGATTCAAGCGGAATTACCCGCGTTTGCCAAACCTGGAATGGCGATTGATGTCACGGTGTCGTCAATCGGTGATGCCAAAAGTTTGCGCGGCGGTTCGTTGTTAATGACTCCGCTAAAAGGCGCAGATGGTCAGGTTTATGCGATTGCTCAAGGTAATTTAGTCGTGGGCGGAATGAGTGCGTCGGGCAAAGATGGATCCAGTATTACGGTGAATAATCCTAGCGCAGGACGAATTGCGAATGGTGCCTTGGTTGAAAAAATAGTTCCGACTTCTTTTTCAGAAGGCGATTCGCTGGTGTTTAATTTACACCGTGCCGATTTCACCACTGCCAATCACATGGCGGAAGCGATTAACAAATTGCTCGGCGCAAATACCGCCAAAGCGATTGATGCCACGTCGGTGCGTGTGAATGCGCCGAGCGATTTGGGGCAAAAAGTGATGTTTGCGTCGGTGATTGAAAATGTCACCCTGGACATGGACGAAGCCCCCGCGCGAGTGATTGTGAATTCACGCACCGGAACGGTGGTGATTAGTAGCAAAGTGCGCGTGTCGCCTGCCGCTGTGACGCACGGAAGTTTGGTGGTGACGATTGATGAAAATGTGAACGTCAGCCAACCAAATCCGCTTTCGCAAGGTCAAACCGCCGTCACGCCACAATCGAGCGTGAAAGTGAAAGAAGAAAAAAATAGAATGTTTGCCTTTAGACCAGGTGTGGCGTTGGATGATTTGGTCAATGCCGTAAATCAAGTGGGCGCAGCTCCAAGCGATTTGGTGGCGATTTTGGAAGCCTTAAAATCGGCAGGCGCATTACACGCTGAACTGATTATAATTTAAGGAAATCCCATGTTAAACGCCCCGACTTCTGCCAATGCCTCGGCTTACAGCGATTTCAGTCAATTTGCAAAATTAAAAGTCGAATCTAAAACCGATACGCCCGCCGCGTTGCAAAAAGTAGCGAAACAATTTGAAGGCTTATTTTTAAATAATATCTTGAAAGGTATGCGGGCGGCGAAATTGGCAGAAGGTGCGTTTGACAGCAGTCAATCCGACAGTTACAACGAAATGTACGATCAACAACTTTCGGTACATTTAGCGGGTAAACCAGGTGTAGGTTTGGCGGATTTAATTGTGAAACAACTTAGTCCGAAAGCAGAAAATCAACAGCCGCAAAGTTTGGAAGATTATTTGAATAATCCGGTCACAATGGTGAAAACGCCCGACGGCATGGTCGCGACCGGTGGCGTATTTGAACGCGATTCCGACGAAACGCCATTTAAGAATGGTCGTTCTGTGCCGATACAGTCTGCGGTTGATTTTGTCAGGCAGTTGCAACCGTTTGCTCAACAAGCTGCAAAAGGTTTAGGCATTGATCCCAATGCGTTGTTAGCGCAAGCCGCATTAGAAAGTGGTTGGGGAAATGCGGTGATTAAAAATAGTGATGGCACCAGCAGTCACAATTTATTTAACATCAAAGCAAATCGCGCGTGGCAAGGTAAACAAGTGCAAGTGTCGGCTCTCGAATTTGACCAAGGGATTGCACGAAGAATGAGTTCGGGTTTTAGAGCCTATTCGTCGTATCAAGAAAGTTTTCACGATTATGTGAACTTTATTAAAAACAATCCACGTTACGAATCTGCATTAACCAAAGTCGGTAATACTGAACAATACATGCGCGAATTACAGCAAGCGGGCTACGCAACTGATCCAAGCTACGCGGCAAAAGTCATGCACATTTACAAAAGTAATGCGTTAAATGTATTTGCGGACAATGCAGCAATGGTAGCGGTGAAATAAGCATCGCTATTTGTCGTTTTAACACTTTAGAAACAGGTTATTCCTATGCCCAGTGGAATTTTAGGTACCGCGTTGACCGGATTGATGGCGTTTCAACGCTCCATGCAAACCACCAGTAATAACATTGCCAACGTGAATACCGACGGTTATAGCCGTCAAAATACAAATTTAGAAACCGCTCCCACCACGTTTATACGCGGTAATTACATTGGAAACGGTGTCAATGTCACCAATGTTACTCGCAGTTACGATCAATTTATCAGCAATAATATTCGCACTTCGGCATCGGCGTTAGGCAATGCTGATCGCTTTCAATCGATGACGGCACAAGTCGATAATTTGATGGCGAATCCCGAAACGGGTATGGCGAATGCGATGAAATCATTTTTTAATTCCGTGAACACGGTTGCCAGCGATCCCACCTCAATTCCCGCGCGACAAGTCATGGTCACGGAAGCGAATACATTAACCATGCAATTTAATAGTGTTTCAACGCAATTAGAAACGTTGCGCGGTCAAAATAATGCGTACATGCAAACGAACGTCGATAACATTAACAGCTTCACGCAAAACATTGCGGATTTAAACAGCAAAATCGCTGCTGCATCGCGCGGGGGCGCGACACAATTCCCCAATGAATTATTAGATCAACGCGACCAATTATTAGCGAAACTATCTGAAAATATTGATATTTCAACGTTGGCGCGTCCCGATGGTTCTGTCGATGTGTTTATCGGACAAGGTCAGGCGTTAATTTCCGGTGATTCACGTTCTAAATTATCCTTAGGAAGTTCAACCACCGACCCGATGCAAAAAAATGTGTTGATGAATGGCTACGATGTCAGCAGTCAATTTGCCAGCGGTTCGTTAGCGGGCGCGGTGAAATTCCGAGATCAAGTTTTAGATCCTGCCCAACAACAATTAGGATTGGTTGCCGCTGGTTTAGGAATTTCCTTCAACGAAGTTCATAAACAAGGTGTTGATTTAAATGGCGCGACCGGAAAGGAAATGTTCACCTTTCAACCGACTGAAATTCCCGTTTACGCTGATAACGGCAACATGGGCGGCGGGTTAAAAGTAACTTTTGACAGAGCGACGTTAAATCAATTACACGCCAGTGATTACCAATTGGATTACAACGCGGGGGCTTATTCCTTAACGCGATTATCGGATAATGCCAAAATTATGTTACCGACAGGCGGTTTGCCGACAACCGTCGATGGCATGACCATTACCGAACTAGCGGTGCCAAGTGGAGCCGCGAGTTTTACCATTCGTCCAACCTATCAATCGGCGAAAAATATCACCGCCATGATTACCGACCCGAACGAAATTGCTGCTGCAACAACAACCGCACAAGGCGATAACACGAATGCGTTGGCGTTAGCGAATTTAGAATCTCAAGGCACGCTAATCGATAGCAAAACATTTAGTCAGTCGTATCAACAAATGGTCGCACGAGTTGGTACGTCAGCAAATGCCGCGAGTGTCAGTTTATCGGCTCAGAAGGCGTTAAATAATCAAGCGGTGGAAGCGCGAGCCAATTTTGCCGGTGTGAATTTGGATGAAGAGGCGGCAAATTTAATTAAATTTCAAAATGCTTATCAAGCGTCATCTCAAGTGGTCGCTATTTCGCGAACCTTGTTTGATAGCTTGCTTGGCGCAATTCGATAGGGGATTATCATGCGTATTTCAACGGCTTATCCGCAACAATTCAACATCAATTCGATGTTTGATCAACAAAATAAATTAAACTCAACGCAATTAAAGGTTTCTTCGGGTCAAAAGTATTTAACACCGGCTGAAAATCCTTCCGCCGCTGCCTATTCATTGGGTTTTAAACAAGCGATTGGCGAAGCGACGCAACATCAAGATAACATCGCAGCTGCAAATCAGAGATTGGGTTTGGAAGATACGACGTTGGCAACGGTTACTGAGGCGATTCAACGCTTACAAGAATTGGGTTTGCAAGGCGTGAGTGATTCTGGCAATTCAGTCACCGCGCGAAATGCGATTGCTGACGAATTCGATCAGATAAACCAACAACTTATTAGTTTAGCAAACACTCGTAATGCAAATGGTGAATATCTTTTTGCAGGGATAAAATCCAATGTGATGCCATTCAGCATGGAAAATGCGAATTCGACAATCGCTGTTATGCCTTCTGTCACGCGACCAACTACATTTATGGATGCCGCAATTGGTGGAACGGGCGTTACTGAAAAAAATTATACGGTTGGTTCAGCGGGTGGTGACTTTAAAATTAGCTACAACATGGACACTGTGCCAGATAAAATGGACGTTTATGTTAATGATAAATTGATGGCGAGTACGAATGGCCTGGTTTCAGGCTCAGGCGCATTGAGTATTCCGAGTTCCGAAATCCCTGCTGGTGCAAAAGTAAAAGTAGTGATGTCGGCGGGTGATAGTACGTCATGGCGATTCAATGTGAGTTATTCAGGCGGTATAACCGAAGATGGTACATTAGCAGGATCGGGAACGGTCGTCGAAGCACAATCCGCAACGACAACAACGGATGGAAATATTCCGACTGCTTTTACTTATTTTGGTTCAAATACACAACGATCGATTCAAGTTGGTTCCGCGCGTACCATAACCGATGGCGATACTGGCACAGCGGTTTTTGTTTCGACGGCAACGGGCAAATCACTTTTCGACGCGGTTAAAAACTTTTCTGACGAATTGAGAGCCGACAAACCGACGTTGGAAACGTTGCAAGAATTGGATAACGCGCTTGTGCAAGTTTCGACTGTTCGCTCAAATATCGGCGCACGACAAAATGCGCTCGATAAACAAAAGTTAACCAATCAAGACTTTATTATCAACACCAAAACGGCATTGTCGGAAGTCGCGGATTTAGATTACGCTACCGCGATTACCAATTTGAATGCACAACAATTGTCACTGCAAGCCGCACAACAATCGTATGCGAAAGTGCAAAGTATGTCGTTATTTAAGTATTTCTAAAGTTCAAAAAAGCGGTGTCTGATAATTGTCATACAAATTGGACAAAATAAGTGCGTTGGATAAAACCCAGCGCACTCGTCAAAAAAAACGGGGTTATGCTTAACAATTTAGGCGTAGATGCTGTAATATCCGCCAAACATTTTGCTTTAAATTGATTACTAAATGGAGAAAAAATAATGGCGAGTATTCTTGCAGTGGATGATTCAGCCTCAATGAGAAAAATGGTCGCGTTTACGTTGAAAACAGCGGGTTATGACGTTGAAGAAGCCGAAGACGGTGTCGATGCGTTAGAAAAAGCGAAATTGCGGACGTTTGATTGCATTGTCACCGATGTGAATATGCCTAACAAAGATGGCATCGAACTCATTCGAGATCTTCGACAATTACCCCAATATAAACATGTGCCAATGCTTATGTTGACCACTGAATCGGGCATGGATAAAAAAACGCAAGGCAAAGAAGCAGGGGCAACGGGCTGGATGGTTAAACCATTTAATCCGGATCAGCTGTTAAAAACGTTATTGAAAGTGTTAGGCTAATCCAACGCAGCATCACCTTAATTTTGTTTAGCAAGTAAAGGAAAAAACTATGTCCATCGATATGACAGAATTTCACGATATTTTATTTGAAGAATGTTTGGAAAATTTAGACATTATGAAAACGGAGTTAAATAGCATCGATTTGAATGCGTTTGATAAAGAAAGAATGAATACCATTTATCGTGGCGCACACACCATTAAAGGCGGCTGTGCGATGTTAGAATTTAATATTGTCGCCGAGTATGCGAAAGAAATGGAGCATCTTTTAGGTGAAATGCGCGATCAAACCAAGCAAACAAATCCTGATAATATCGGCGTGATGTTGGAATCGGTTGAATTTATTCGCGCTATGATTAAACAGTTACAAAATAAAGAAGTGCTAGACGACGCGAATGCCGCAATACATCGTGCCAAAATGCACGCCGCAATCGTTTAAGTTCGCGCTTATTTGCGCCAAAATAAAAAATAATCAGTGTAATACGTCATAGACTTATAAATATGTCTATTGCAATCTTTGTCGCTTTGAACCTATTTTAGGCAACAAGATTTGCGCTGAAACTGAGTGTAAATGTTAGAAAGAAGGGTTGATTCCAACCTAATTTAAATAAACGCAGGCACAGGTTAAATTTATGTCTATTGATATGTCACAATTTCATCAAGTTTTCTTTGAAGAGTGTTTCGAAGGTTTGGAAGCGATGGAATCTGGGTTGTTGTCGCTCGATATTGGCGACATTGATTCCGAAGTCATTAACACCATTTTTAGAGCGGCTCATTCTATCAAAGGCGGCAGCGGCACGTTCGGTTTTACCGTGGTGGCGGAATACACGCACATCATGGAAACGTTACTCGATGAAATGCGTGACGGGCGTAGACCAGTCACCAAACAGGCAGTTGACGTATTGTTGGGTTCGGTCGATTGTTTGCGCGAAATGCTGACTTCAATTCAAAATGAAGAAGATGTAAATATGGTTAGCGCGGCGAAGCATCAAGCAGCGTTAGAAATAGAATTGAATGGTTCAGCTGGCAATGCGCCCGAAGCGGTGAAAATTGATAAAGTTGCACCCATCGCCGCGCCACTCAAACCAGAAGAAATCACCGAAATTGACGAGGAACAAGGTTGGAAAATCGCCTTTTGTCCGTATTTGAATTTGCTCAAAACCGGCAATGATCCGGTGCGTTTGTTTCGAGAACTTAATGGATTAGGCGAATTTACGTCGAATGTTAATATCCAAGATATACCGCCTTTTGATGAATTAGACCCCGAAGAATGTAATATCTCTTGGGAATTAAAATTAGTCACTGAGGCGAAAGAAGCCGCCATTCGGGAAATTTTCAGTTGGGTTGAAGACGATTGTGCTTTAGAAATCACGCCACTATCAAAACCTAAAAAAGTCAAAAAACCAAAAATTACACCCACCGCGCCAGTCGTTGAAGTAGTGACCGCCACTCCTGACGTGGTTGAATCCGTCGCTAAAAAAGCGGCTGTTGTCGTTGAATCCGATCCGTCTAAAAACACCCCGAAAGCCTCCAGTTCCATTCGTGTTGATACCGATAAAATTGATACGTTGATTAACATGGTGGGTGAAGTTGTGATTACGCAATCGATGCTCGGATTGATTGGCGAAAATTTCACCATGGATAAAGTCGGGCAGCTGAAACGCGGCTTGGCGCAATTGGAACGTCACACTCGTGATTTGCAGCAAAGTGTGATGAATATCCGAATGTTGCCGATTAGTTTCGTATTCAGTCGTTTCCCGCGCCTGGTGCATGATATTAGTACGCAATTGCACAAAAAAATTACGCTGAAATTGGTCGGTGAAAATACCGAAGTCGATAAAGCTGTCGTCGAATTGATTAACGATCCGTTGGTACATTTGATTCGTAACAGTTTGGATCACGGAATTGAAATGCCGGCGGAACGGATTGCGGCGGGCAAACCAGAAATGGGGACGATTGAGCTGAAAGCCTATCACCGTGGCGGTCACATCGTGATTGAAATTGTCGATGATGGACGCGGCATGGATAAAGCGAAATTGTTGGCGAAAGCGATTGAAAAAGGCTTGGTCGATGAAGCAACGATTATGTCCGACAAACAAATTCTGGAATTGATTTTCATGCCAGGTTTTTCAACCGCCGAAAAGTTGACCGATATTTCAGGGCGTGGCGTGGGAATGGACGTAGTACGTCGAAACATTCAATCGTTGGGCGGCAATATCGATATTATTTCTGAACTGGGCAAAGGTTCAACGATTGCTATTCATTTGCCGTTAACGTTGGCTATTTTAGACGGTCAATCGGTCGCGGTGGGCGATGAAACCTACATTGTACCGCTGGTGTCAATTATTGAATCTATCAATATCACCGAAAAAATGCTCAACAAAGTAGCGGGCAAAGGCGAAACGTTCAAATTACGCAGCGAGTATTTACCCATTATCCGAATGCGTGAAATTTTCAACGTAAAATCCGGCGCAGCGACCAAATCGAATGAAGGTGTGATTGTCGTGGTAGAAGGACAGGGCGCATTGTGTGGGTTTTTAGTCGATGAATTATTGGGTCAACAACAAGTTGTTATCAAATCACTGGAAGCCAATTATCGGCGTGTCGAAGGCGTATCGGGAGCAACTATTTTGGGCGACGGTTCGGTGGCGTTGATTCTCGATGTTCCTGGTTTAGTTCGCTTATCTGTGCGCTAATTTCATTCACTTAAACTTAAACAGAAAATCGTTATGTCACCAGAAAACGAAATACGAGCGGTAAAAGAAGTCGCGCAAACCAATTCAGAAACCTCCATTACCATTCAGTATTTGAGTTTTGTTTTGGGCAAAGAAGAATACGGCGTTGATATTTTACGGGTACAAGAAATTAGAAGTTGGGAACCCGTTTCGCGCGTGCCAAATGTGCCACCTTATGAAAAAGGCGTGGTGAATTTGCGCGGGGCGATTGTCCCCATTATCGATTTGCGCGAACGTTTCAGTCTTAGTAAAGTCGAATATACGCCGCTGACGGTAGTCGTTGTTTTACAAACGGGCAGCGGTAATCACACTCGCATTATGGGTGTGGTGGTGGATTCTGTTTCCGACGTGATTAGTATTGATAAATCTGAAATCCAAGGCGCACCGGATTTTGGCACAAAAGTCAGCAATGAATTTATTAACGGTCTCGTCTCAGTTAATGAACGCATGGTCATGTTGCTGGATGTGGACAAATTATTGACGTTGGAATCGTTAGAACAATCCGAAAACTAATTTTTGGTCGCAAAATTTTGACGAGAACGCTGCAATGAAAATGAATATGCCCGTCACCAATAACGAAGTCGTGATGAAAGCCGGAACGATTTTAGTTACACGCACAGATTTAAAAGGTGTGATTACGTTTGCGAATGATGCTTTTATAGACATCAGCGGATATTCACGCGCCGAGCTGATTGGCTCGCCGCACAACATTGTTCGCCATCCTGATATGCTTTCCGTTGTTTATGAAGAAATGTGGAATACCATCAAAAAAGGTAATCCGTGGCACGGCGTGGTGAAAAATCGTACAAAAGCGGGGGATTTTTACTGGGTGAGCGCGAATGCGATGCCGCATTTGGAAAATGGTGTCTCGATTGGATATATTTCTGTGCGTCACGCGCCTTCGCGTATGGATATTAAAGAAGCCGAACAGTTGTATCATAACGTTGTCACCCATCAAGCTAAGTTGCATTCAACAGGCGTGACCGCTTTTTTTAAGAAAATCAAAGAAATTTCACTTGGCAAAAAATTGGCATTGGCATCGGTGTTACTTGCCGCGCCGAACGTTTTTTTAATGTCCGAATTTTTGAATTCTGCCGATTATGGTTGGCTATCAATCGTCGCTGCGTTCACTGTTTTAGGTGGGTTGATAGTTTTAAAAGTTTCTAATGAAACCCATCAATTAGTGACATTATCGATTAGCGAATTACAAAAACTCAGTGCAAATAAATTTAGTGCGCCGCCTAATTTAAGACGTGATGATCAATTTGGCGATTTGTTCCGCACCATTTACGGCACAAGTATTAAAGTAGGTAGCGATTTAGGGCATTTAAATCAAGACGCTGCTGATGCGCTGCGTATTATTAGTGGGTTAGAAAATGTGCAATCTAGCGTGTTAATTACGAATGCCGATTTAGATATTATTTTTGTGAATCAGTCAGCGAAAACCTTATTTTCAAAAGTAGAGTCCGATGTTAAAAAGCTGTTACCCAATTTTAGGGCGGATAAATTGCTTGGCTCGAATATCGATGTCTTTCATAAAAACCCTGAATATCAGCGTCAATTACTCGATAATTTGGTCGATTCGGCTAATTATAATCTCGACTTAGCGGGGCATTTGTTTCAAATTATTGTGAAACCGGTGATTTCAGCGGACGGTTCGCGAATCGGTTACATTGCTGAGTGGTTGGATAGAACCCAAGAAAATAAAATCGAACGTGAAATTGAGCATTTAGTGAATTCGATTAGATTTGGCGATTTGAGTGCGCGAATTCATTTGGGTGATAAAGAAGGCTTTACAAAATCGTTGTCAATAAACATCAATGGGTTAACGGATATGATTGAAAGCGTATTTGTTGACATCAATGCCATTATTCAAAAGATGGCAGACGGTGATTTAACGGGCAATATTCTCACCGATTACCAGGGCATTTACGCGCAATGCAAAGATAATATCAATGAGGCAATTACTAAAATAAATCAGTTTATTCAGCAAATTCGTGAATCGGCTAACTTTGTAAATAATGCTTCACAAGAAATAGCCAGCGGCAATAATAATTTGTCACATCGTGTCGAACAGCAAGCCGCGAGTTTGGAAGAAACTGCTGCGAGTATGCAAGAGTTGGCGAGTATCGTAAAAAGTAACGCAGCCAATACGCAACACGCATCCCAAGTTGTACAATCTACTGCGAAATTAGCAGAAAAAGGTGGTGACGTGGTGAAATCTGCCATTGCCGCGATGCAAGAAATCAATGAAAGTAGTAGTCGTATTGCTGAAATCATTGGCGTGATTGACGACATTGCGTTTCAAACTAATTTGTTAGCGTTAAATGCGTCAGTGGAAGCGGCGCGGGCGGGTGAACAAGGACGTGGTTTCTCCGTGGTGGCTACTGAAGTCAGAAATTTAGCGCAACGCAGTGCAATAGCAGCGGCTCAAAGTAATGAATTGATTCAAACTAGCGTGCAGAAAGTGCGTTCTGGCACGGCATTTGTTAATGAAACAGGTGCGGCGTTAATTGAAATTGTGGACAGTATTATTAAAGTGGGTGAGATTGTCAGTCACATTACCAACTCCAGTAACGAACAATCAGCTGGCATTAGTCAAGTTAATCAAGCTGTCACGCAAATGGACGATATTACTCAACAAAATGCCGCATTAGCCGAAGAGGCGGCAGCGAATAGTATGGCGATGAGTGAGCAATCCGCCAAAATGACTCAGTTTATTAGTGTCTTTAAAGTGAGCGATAAATCATCACTGTGGGTGGCGCGTCCTGATGATAGCGCACCGCTAAAAACGGTTGTTAAACCCAAAAGGGCTGCACTCGTTCAATCATACCCTACTCATAATAGCGATGATTGGGAAGAATTTTAATTTGATTACCGATCAATGCTCACCAAATATAACTCGCAGGAAATGACAACCATGACAACCGATCACATCGCAGTAAACAGCAAACAAATTGAACAGTTTTTAACGTTTGAACTCGCCAACGAAGTATACGGCGTAGAAATTTTAAAAGTACAAGAAATCAGGGGTTGGGAAGCAGTTCGCGTCATACCTAATGCGCCGTCTTTTATTAAAGGTGTTTTAAATTTGCGTGGATCGGTCATTCCAATCGTTGATTTGCGCGAACGCTTTTCGCTTGAACATTGCGATTACACCCAAAAAACCGTCGTGATTGTGTTGTGTGTCAAGCGTCATCGTGCCGAAACGTTTGTGATGGGTATTGTTGCCGATGCGGTATCGGATGTGCTGGATATTAAACTCAGTGAAATTAAAAAAGCCCCTAATTTCGGTTCACAATTAGATACTCGTTATATGCGCGGCATGCACGTTTATAAAAAAAATATGATTATGTTATTGGACGTGGATAAACTGCTCAATCCGGATGAATTGGACGATATTGAAACGATTTCCGATTCAGTCTCTGACTATGATGAATTGCTGTAATGACCAGACTAGTCGCGATTATTAACCAAAAAGGCGGAGTCGGAAAAACAACGACTACCGCTAATTTGTGCCACGCGCTGGCGGAATCAGGCAAAAAAGTCACGGTGATTGATTTTGATCCACAAGGACATTTGGCGGTTTCATTTGGTATTATTTCGCACGACATTAGCGGCATCGATTTGGCATTACTCAAAGAAAAAACCATCGATGAGCAAGTGGTGCCAATACGCGAAAATTTGCAATTGATTCCGGCGGGTTCAAAACTAAAAGACGTGGAACAAATGAGCAATACCGGTTCACCACGCGGTGTGTTGTTGCGTGATGCGTTGCGCGGGCAATTGCTGGATCAAGATTTTATTTTTATTGATTGTCCACCTTCGTCGGGATTATTGGTGGCGAACGCGCTCATTGCCACACAAGAAGTTTTGGTGCCGATGGCGGGTGATTTTCTCGCGTTACAAGGTTTGTCACATTTAATGGCAACGATTAAACGTTTTGAAGGTGCGTTAAAAAGACACTATAAATTGTCGGTCGTTATTTCGCGTTATATGTCTACGCGCCGCATTTCTGGTCAGGTTTTAAACGTTTTACTGGCGCACTTTCCGAATCAAGTGTTGGCGACGGTCATTCGTGAAACTGCGTTATTAGCGGAATGTCCAAGTTTTGGGCAAACCATTTTGGAATACAGTCCTAAAAGCCGTTCAGCAAGAGATTTTCGTAACCTTGCCAATGATTTTCTTGAAAATAGAGTGATGACAGATGACAACAAATAATTTAATTGGTTACGACCCGCTAGCGTGGCTAGATGGCGAGGTGATTGAAGAAATTCCCCCCGTCGTAATGGCTAAAAAAACGACTAAATCCAGAGCAAAAGTGAAAGTGGCACCGGTCGAAATAGCGGAAGAACTGACAGTGGTTACGGGCGAAATCGTCGATAACGCCGCCGAATTGCAAACAGTAGCGCAAGTACAAAACGAAATTAAGCCAATTGTTGACACACCGGAAGAAATTGAAATCGATGTGATAATTGATAAAAATGGCGATATTGATGTGAGAATTGATGGCGAAGAACACGCAGATATTGAGTTTGAAATTTCGACGGAATCGCAACAAACCGATGAAGAAGTGATTGATCAAATCGTTGACGAAGTTAACGAAATGCTTGTGGAAACCGCTGAAACGGAAGTTATCGAAAGCGTTCCTGAAAAAATCGTCGAGCCACTGATTGAATTAGGGTCGGACGCAACGATTAAACACATTGCTAAACTTTACAACACGATTAAACAGGCTTTGGCGGCATACGACACGCTTGAAATTAACGCTTCAAATGTGACTACAATTGATACGGCGACGTTGCAATTATTGGTTTCGCTGAAAAAAGACGCACCACGTTTGAATAAAATTGTAGATATTATTCACCCATCTTCTCGGTTTATCGAATCCGCCAAATTATTGAATTTACTTGACGTGCTTGATGTAATTGACGTTTAACGTGAGCAATCAGCTCAAAGGAAATGCGTCACAGTTATGGCAATTGTAGAAAAGAATCGCGAGTTTGCATTTACCGCCGAAGATTTCAATTTTTTGAGAAAATTGTCGAATGATTATTCTGGTATTCAAGTACCTGATGAGCGTTTTGATATGTTTTATTCTCGCCTATCTAAGCGCGTTAGAAAGTTAGGATTAAACAATTTTAAAGAATATTGCCACTATTTACGCAGCCATCATGAGCATGAATTTACTGAATTTATTAACGCCATTACGACGAATCTGACTTCTTTTTTTCGTGAACAGCATCATTTTGATTATTTGCGCGACGTAGTCATTCCTGAATTATTGGTGCGGAATGTGGCGACAAAACAAATGCGTATTTGGTCAGCCGGTTGTTCAACGGGTGAAGAGCCTTATTCGCTGGCAATGACGTTGTTAGAAAATGTTCCACGCGATTGGGATGTGAAAATTTTAGCGACTGATATAGATACGAATGTATTGCAAACAGCAGCCGATGGTATTTACACTGAAGACCGCATTGCTGATTTACCGTTAGAGGTGTTGAAACGTTGGTTTATGAAAAGTAAATCATCGCCGAATAACGTTAAAGTTAAAGCCGAATTACAAAAAATTATTCAATTTAAACAGTTGAATTTAATGCAAGAATGGGAAATGAAAATGCCCTTTGATATTATTTTTTGTCGTAATGTTCTCATCTATTTTGATCGTGAAACAAAAGCGGCGTTGGCAAAACGGTATGCTAAACTGCTTGCCAGTAAATCGTGGTTATTTATTGGGCATTCAGAATCCTTGAATCAAATTTGTAGTGAATTTGAGTTAGTTACAACTACTAGTTATCGAAAAAACACCTAAATGAATTCGAATCAAATTAACAAGCCGTCTATTCACGGCTTTGATCATATCAATCGTTACCTAGACAGAGATTACGGCATTGTTGCGGCAAAAATATTGCCCGGTGAGTATTACGTCACCGATGAAAACGAACTCATTACGACGGTTTTAGGATCGTGTATTTCGGCGTGTGTGCGCGACAAAGAAACAGGGGTCGGCGGAATGAATCATTTTATGTTACCCGAAACAACGGCGACGAAAATGAAACAAGGTAGCGATGCCTTGATTGGTAATGCCACACGCTACGGCAATTATGCGATGGAGCATTTAATCAATACGATTTTGTCCAATGGTGGCAAGCGTAAAAATTTAGAAATCAAAGTGTTTGGCGGTGGCAAAATTATTCCGACATTAGGTGACGTAGGTAAAAGTAATATCAGTTTTATTTTGGATTATATTGACCAAGAAGGATTAGCGTTACTCTCTCAAGATTTAGGTGATATTTATCCACGCAAAGTAATTTATTTTCCAAAAACGGGTAAAGTGGGCATGAAGAGAATTCAAGATTTACATAACGACACGATTGCACAGCGTGAGCGTCAATATTCAAGAAACATCAAAGATTTGCCGGTTGAAGGCGATGTTGAGTTATTTTAGTTTAAATAATTTAACTACGAATCGATTATATAAATTTTAGAGTCGTACATGAAAAAAATTCGAGTTTTGATTATTGACGATTCTTTGTTAATCCGAAAAGTGCTAACCCGTGTGCTGGATACCGCCGCTGATATTGAAGTAGTGGGTGCAGCGGAAAATGCGTTAGTCGCCCGCGAAATGATTAAGCAGCTCAATCCCGATGTATTAACATTGGATATTGAGATGCCACACATGGATGGACTGACGTTTTTGCGAAATTTAATGCGTTTGCGTCCGACACCAGTGGTGATGATTTCAGCATTAACCGAACACGGTGCCGAAGCTACATTGAATGCGATGGCGTTAGGTGCTGTCGATTTTGTGGCGAAACCTAAAGTAAATGCTGAGAATACTTTGGTCGATTATTCGGAAGAAATTATTGCGAAAGTACGCCTCGCCGCGAATACCAATGTTCAAGCAATAAAAATCTGCGAGGAACCGCTCGACATTGAAAAAGAGCTCAATCCAATGCAGCGAATTTTATCAGCTCGAAAACACACGGGTTTTAATAAAATCATTGTGTTGGGGTCATCGACAGGCGGCACCGAGGCAATCAAAGTAGTCATGAAAAATATGCCCGCCGACAGTCCACCCATTCTAATCACTCAACATTTGCCAGCGGCGTTTAGCGAATCGTTTGTGAATCATATTGATTCGATAACAGAAATGACGGCGAGTATTCCTGTGCATGGTCAAGTTGTGGAGTGGGGCAACATTTATCTCGCGCCAGGCAATCAACACATGGAAGTCATCCGTAGCAATAATCAATATGTGATTCAGTTACAAAATGGTGAGCCAGTGAATCGGCATAAACCGTCGGTAGATGTGCTATTTTATGCGGCGGCGAAATGTGCCGGTGAAAATGCGGTATGTGTTTTGCTTACAGGAATGGGAGCAGACGGTGCAGTCGGAATGAAAGCCATGAAGGCAGCTGGTACAAAAACCATTGTGCAAGATGAAGCGTCGAGTGTGGTGTGGGGAATGCCAGGGGCGGCATTTAAATTAGGTTGTGTCGATTACGTTGTTCCGTTAGATGACATTGCTGCTAAAATTTTGACGCTGGTCAAATCTGGATCGCGCTAATCAACAGACATTATTTTCAGGCGAAAAAAAACATTATGAATAGTCAGACAAAATCACAATTTATTGCTGTTGCTTCGATTACGTCGGAGTTGAGTGCGGTGATGGTCGTGGCGAAAGAGATTTCGTTAGCGGCAGCGAATGCGAAAGCGATTGCGTTTCGAGCGGGTGATAAAGCCAAAGGTTTTCAACCGATTACCGATTTTATTAACGAACTGGCGAAAGAAACGATTGAATTAGTCACCAATATCAACGTGTATGCGTTGTTATTGTATCGGTTGACGGTGAATGAATATAGACGAACCGCTGCTTATAACCGTTTTGAACAAGTCGCAAAATTAGCGGTCGGGGCGTGTTATGCCGATTCGATGCAAGAGCCTATTACAACCGCAAGAACCATTATGCAGGATTGCCAACGTCAATTTAAACGTGACGTGACGCAATTATTAGGACAGCTCGAAGCGGTGATGCACCACGCACGAGCGGCACGAGTTATTGCGGCAAACTCTCGAATTGAAGCCTCGCAAGCGGGCGAGTATTTGCAAAGTTTACAAGCCGTTGCCGAAAGCGTCGATAAAGCCGCGCATACCATTCATGATAATGTGCAACGGTGTCGCATCGCATTATCGATTTATCGCAATAGTTAAAATAGGAACATTGTTTTTATGAAAATGACCAAAATTTATGAGGGAGCGCACCAATGGATTATGTTTGGACGCGACGAAAATAAACCCGATAACATTATCGATAGTAATCAGTATATTGTTCGTACAGCGAATAAATGTTTATTGCTGGAACCCGGTGGTACAGAATTATTTGCACCGATGATGGCGGCGGTTTTGCATCATGCACCGGTTGAACAAATTACCGATTTATTCGCTTCGCACCAAGATCCTGATGTAATTTCGTCTTTGGGTTTGTGGGATCAAGCGTTGTCGAATGCAAAATTGCACGCGCCCGCACTTTGGGAAGGCTACATTCGTCATTTTGGTTGTGAATCCATTCAATATGTACCGATTCCTGATAATGGCGAAACAATTAAAATAGAATCAGTCGAATTACAAATTATTCCGGCACATTATTTGCATTCACCTTGTGGGTTTCATGTGTATGATCCCCAAGCGAAAATTTTAATGTGTGGTAGCGTTGGTTCCGCGTTTGAAGCACCTGGTGCGCCGGTATTTGTGGAACGTTTTGATGTTCACGTTGAAAAAATGCGTTATTACCATCAGCGAATGATGCCGTCGAATCAAGCCAAACGCGCGTGGGTTGATCGCGTTAGAAATTTAGATATTGATATTTTAGCTCCACAACATGGGCGCATGTTTAAAGGCGACGACGTGAAACGTTTCCTTGATTGGTTCGATTCGTTACAAGTTGGAACCGGTGTTTAGTTAGAGAAAATATAAATTTGTTGTGTGTTGTTAAGAGTGGTTGAGTTTGTGTTCTGTTAGAAAAAAGTTGTTTGTTGTGTTTTTGTTTTTTGTTGAGAAAGTGGGGAAGAACCGTCTGATGAGCAATTATCAGGCGGTTTTTCTTTTCTAGCGATTTATTGTACTGGCGCGACGTAGCCTTCAGGCTTTTCGTTATTGCCTTCAAATAAAAATTTGCGACGTTCGGCGGCTAAAAATGACCGCGCTTTTGGATCAAAACTGGCTAATCGATTTTCGTTAATCAGCATAGTTTGTTGGCTTAACCACGCTTGCCACGCGCCTTTTGAAATGTGTTCAAAAATTTCTAAACCTTGTTCACCAGGAAATGGTGGCGCGTCTAAACCTTCGGCTTCGGTACCCAGTTTTACACAATGAATGGTGCGTGTCATAAAAAATCCTCTGTTGTAAGTTGCGTTAAAAGTGTGTTAATCGGCGCGGGTAATGCCCGATTTTGCCATTCTTGGCGCGTGTGAAAATTTAAATTATCGATGGCATTCACGTCCATCAACAGCGGTGTGAAATCCAAATGGTAATGTGAAAATGTGTGCCGTTGCGTCGGCGAAAAGTGGTGATTTTGAATGGTTAAATTGCGTTCATGACACCATAATTGCGCGTCTTCCCGCGTTGCAACTTCGGGCAAACTCCACAATCCGCCCCAAATTCCTTTGGTCGGACGTTGTTCCAGCCAAAGTTGGTGCTGTTCATTGCGAATCACCAAAAAAAGCGTTTGTTTAATCGGCGATTTTTTTGCGGGTTTCGACGACGGATACTGTGCCACAGTTTGCGTCAAAAATGCGGCGCAATTCGTTGACATCGGGCAATCACCACAACGCGGTTTACTGCGCGTACAAAGCGTCGCGCCCAAATCCATAATCGCTTGCGTGTAATCATCGCACCGTTCCGACGGTGTAATTTTTTCGCTCAATGCCCACAATTTCGTTTCAACTTCGCGCAATCCTGTCCAACCTGAAACCGCATAAAAGCGCGTTAAAACCCGTTTCACATTGCCATCCAGAATTGGCTGCGATGTTTGAAACGCAATGCTCAAAATAGCTCCCGCTGTCGATTTTCCAATGCCCGATAACGCCAACAATTCAGGTAGCGTATTCGGAAAATAACCGAATTGAATAATCGTTTGCGCGGCATGATGCAAATTTCGAGCGCGAGCGTAATAACCCAATCCCGCCCAACGCAATAAAACGTCGTCAAGTGGTGCGGCGGCTAAGGTTTCGACGGTGGGAAATTTTGCAATGAACGCTTGAAAATACGGAATTACGGTAGCGACTTGCGTTTGTTGCAACATAATTTCGGACAACCACACGCGATACGGTGATTTATCCTGCTGCCACGGCAAATCTTTTCGCCCGTGTGTGTCGAACCACGTCAATAAAGCGTTGGCAAAATCAAAGTCTGTGGGTGGTTTTTCTAGCGTCATGCTATGATTTCAAGCTCATAAAAAGAATAAAAAGGAGAGGAAAATGTTATTAGCAAAAATGGCAGCAGCAGGCGTTGTAATTTGGTTTTATCTGACTGCCAAAGACCATGACGAACCACCGGTTAAATGGGCGATTATTGGTTTAATGGGTTTTGCCATAACGTGGGAGCTGGCACATTTAGCCGCTGATACGTTGTTGCCTAAAAGTCCATCGGCAGCGTTTATTTCATCTAACTTGCCGGCGTTTGTGGGTGTTGCGGCGGCTTGGTTGATTCGTAAAAAATTGTTACTCGATGCCAAACGCGATAATTCTTAAAACACAAAAGGCGCAAGATTTTCAAACCTTGCGCCTTTCGTTTGACCAATCGAATTATAATTTAGCTTCGTTGGTAGCAAGATATTCTGCAACACCCGCTGGACTTGCGTTCATACCTGCATCGCCTTTTTTCCAACCGGCTGGACAAACTTCACCGTGTTCTTCGTGGAATTGTAACGCATCAACCATACGCAATAATTCATCCATGTCACGACCTAATGGTAAATCGTTGACCACTTGATGACGTACTTTGCCAGTCGTATCAATCAAAAACGCGCCACGGTACGCAATGCCAACGCCTTCAACGGCTACATCGTAAGCGTTCACAATCGAATGGCTCAAATCGGCTGCCATCGTGTATTTCACTTGACCAATACCGCCTTGATTGATGGGCGTGTTGCGCCATGCGTTATGCGTGAAATGTGAATCGATAGACACGGCAATTACTTCCACATTACGTTTGGTGAATTCTTCCATGCGGTGATCCAACGCAATCAATTCGCTTGGGCAAACGAAGGTGAAATCTAACGGATAGAAAAAGATAATCGCGTATTTGCCTTGGGTTGCTTCAGCAAAGTTAAATGAATCGACGATTTCACCATTACCTAAAACCGCTGGAACAGTGAAATCTGGGGCTTGTTTGCCAACTAAAACACTCATGAATAACTCCAATAATGAAAATAAAAAATAACTCAAACTGCCGATTAAGACGACGGCGTAATTCTACACTAAATTAGTCGGTAATCATCTAGGCGAGCGCGAATTTGTCACGCTCACCGTTGAGATTTAATTTACCGTTTTGCCCGATGTGGCGGGTAATGTTGGCATGGTTTGTTTTGGGAATTCACCCGTCAAACCATTCAAAAACGCCACGATGTCAGCGGTTTCGTCTTTTGATAATTCTTTGTTCAATTGCACTTTTGCCATCACGTTGACGGCTTCATCTAACGTGGCGACGGAACCATTGTGCAAATACGGCGCGGTCAACGCGATATTTCGCAACGTTGGCACTTTCCAGAAATGCTCGTCTTCCGCTTTTTTAGATACGTCCGCCACACCTTTGTCTTTGCTGAAATGGTATTTTGCTTCCAAATAACCGTCGTTAATCATCGGGAATTTTTGGAACGTTCCCGCGCCATTAAACGCCGCACCACTGTGGCAACTGGTGCAGCCAAGTTCTGCTACTTTTTCCATGCCGCGAATTTGTTGAGCCGATAACGCGGATTTATCGCCACCGACAAATTTATCGTACGGGCTATTTGGCGTAATCAAGGTGCGTTCATACGCTGCAATTGCTTTAGTGGCGGTATCTTTAGAAATGGCATCTTTACCAAACGCCTTTTCAAATGCCGTTTGATAACCGTCGATGGATTTCAAACGCGCCACCACGTCATCCCAATTTTTCATGCCCATTTCAACCGGACTGGTAACGGGACCCGCAGCTTGTTCTTCCAACGTTGCCGCGCGTCCATCCCAAAATTGCACTTTATTAAACGCTGAATTCCAAACAGTTGGCGCACTGCGTCCGCCGAGTTGTGCTTGTACGCCCATTGAATTGGCGCGATTATCTTCGCCGCCCAACATGGTGTTGTGGCAAGACGCGCAAGACACCGTGCCAGTCGAAGACAAACGCGGGTCGTGATAAAGCATTTTGCCTAATTCTACTTTTTCGACACTGCTTTTATTATCCGCAGGTTCGGGGGCTTGCGTCGGTAAAACTTCCCACGCGCTGGCCACTGAAACGGAACCGACTAACGCTAAAGCCGTTACTAATGAACGAAGTTTAAACATTTCTAACTCTCCTAAAGTGTACAAAAATAATTTTTATTTTAGATTCACAATTGACGTAACGTTTGCCACGCCTTTTATGCGCGGCAAACTTTAACACACCGACGTAAACACGCAAAAATCGCTGCGTTTACAAAATCGATTTTTATGTTTTAACGGATATACAAAAAGACTGTAGGGGTTCACTGCGTGAACCCGCATAAAAACGATTCTTGATGATAACTCGCTGCATTACGGGCGTACGCAGTACGCCCCTACGATGGATCTTGTGCAATATCAGCTTTCAAGTAATCACGGTTGGCGCAGTCCAGCCCGTCAACTGTTTGACTTGGCAGAATTGTTCCGCCAGTTCAATCAATTCCGCCAATGTAATCTGTGGGTCTTGGTGATGTTTGGTGGCATCGGGTTCAAAGCGTTCAACGTAAATGCGTAACGTCGCGCCAACCGTTCCCGTTCCCGACAAACGAAATACAATTCGTGAACCATTTTCAAAGCCAATTCTAAAACCTTGATTCGCGCTGGTGCTGCCGTCAATTGAATCGTGATAACAAAATTCGTCTGCGTATTTCACCACATAATCGCCAAAAATTTGTCCCGCTAACGTGGTAATTTGTTCGCGTAAACTCGCCATAATGCCGTTGGCAATTTCGGAATCAACCGCTTCGTAATCGTGGCGGCTGTAAATATCACGTCCAAATTTTTGCCAATGTTCATGCACGATTTCTGCGACCGATTGTTGGCGGCTCGCAATCAAATTTAACCAAAATAATACCGCCCAAAGTCCGTCTTTTTCGCGAACGTGTTGCGAACCGGTGCCGAAACTTTCTTCGCCACACAAGGTAATTTTGTCAGCGTCGAGCAAATTGCCAAAAAATTTCCAACCTGTCGGCGTTTCATAACACGGAATATTGTAACTCGCGGCAACTCTATCGACGGCTTGACTGGTGGGCATCGAACGCGCCACGCCTTTCAAACCAGCGGCATAAGCGGGAATCAACGTGGCATTCGCCGCCAAAATCGCCAAACTGTCGCTCGGTGTCACGAAAATGCCTTTGCCCATAATCATATTGCGGTCGCCGTCACCGTCCGAAGCTGCGCCAAACGCCGGCGCATTTTCGCTGAACATCAAATCGGCTAATTCGTGGGCATGAATCAAATTCGGGTCGGGATGATGCCCGCCAAAATCTTCGAGCGGCGTGCCGTTTTGCACAGAATTTTCGGGCGCACCCAACAAATCCACCAAAATACGTTTCGCGTAAGGCCCGGTGATTGCGCTCATCGCGTCGAATGACAAGGTAATAAAACCGCTTTGAATGTTTTTTTTGAGCAAATCGAAATCAAAAATCGATTGCATCAATTCCGCGTAATCATTCACCGAATCAATGATAGTAATTTTCAAACTGTCGATTTTTTGTTCACCGACAACGTCTAAATTTACGTCAGGCAAGTCTGCAATTTTGTAACTTTCAAGAACTTTGCTGCGTTCAAAAAAAGCCAAGGTGTCTTTTTCCGGAGCGGGGCCGCCGTTACTGACGTTGTATTTGATGCCAAAATCTTCGTGTTCACCGGCGGGATTATGGCTGGCGGATAAAATTAAGCCGCCAAATGCGCCGTATTTGCGAATAATGTGCGACGCAGCGGGCGTTGACAGTAAGCCATTTTGACCAATAATCAATTCACCAAAACCGTTTGCGGCAGCAATTTTGATAATAATTTGAATGGCTTCCCGGTTGAAATAGCGTCCATCGCCGCCAACTACCAGTGATTTTCCTTGGAAATCCGGCAACACATCAAAAATAGATTGTACAAAGTTTCCCAAATAACCAGCTTGTTTAAAGACGCTGACTTTTTTACGCAAACCCGATGTTCCCGGATTTTGATCATGATAAGTTTGAGTAGAAATCGTTTTTATGTGCATAATAATCCTCGAAAATAGTTGTTAAATTGTGCTTAAAAGTACACCAAAATACTCATTCAGTGTAGGAGAAATATGTTACGCGCTTATTTATTATTATGTGTTAGTTTGTTTTCGGTTCCGATTATGGCGGCGACGGAAATGCGTCCCGATAAAGTGTGGTTATTGATTGACACAAAAGCCAAAAAAATTGAAATCAAAAAAGGCGAGCAAACGGTTGAAACGCTTGAACACGTTGCGATTGGTCGGGGTGGCGCGGGTTTAAAATCGCGTCGTGGCGACAATATCACACCGTACGGAGAATATCATATTGGCTGGATTGGCGATAAAAGTACGTTTCGGCGGTTTTTTGGATTGACGTATCCGTCGGTTGAAGATGCTGAAAAAGCCTTTGATAAAGGTGTGATTAACGAAGGTCAATATAAGCGAATTGTTCGCGCTCAGGAATTGGGTGAAATCCCACCACAAGACACACCGCTCGGTGGTCAAATTGGTATTCATGGCTTAGGTAGCGCGGATGCACGAGTGCATGAAGTGTTTGATTGGACGCATGGTTGTATTGCATTAACGAACTCGCAAATCGATCATTTAAGCCAATTAGTGGATACGGGTACGGTTGTTAAAATAAAATAAAGCTGGAAAATATAGCGATGGGTGGTTAAAATTATCCACAGCTGTAGTGTTTTTTGTAGTAAAAATTCTCGTTAAGTTCTCATTTTATATAAGGTAAATCTCATGAAAAAATTCGTTAAATTAGCAGTAATCGCATTGTTCGCTACTGTTGTTGTTGGTTGTGCTAGCACAGATGATATTAAACACTTGCAATCACAAGTTGATGGCTTGAAAACATCTGTTGCACAAGCATCTGCTGACGCTAACAGCGCACAAAGTGCAGCTGCTGATGCAGCTTCACGCGCCGCAGCGGCTGAATCAGCTGCAAACCGTGCTGCTCAATACGCACAAGACACTAACAGCAAATTGGACAGCATGTTCAAAAAATCAATGATGAAATAATTTTATTCATTGAATGCTGCTAAAAACCCTGTGAGCTTGCTCGCGGGGTTTTTTTTTGACTGCTATTTCTGATTTGAGTTTTTCATCATGCGTTTAATTCGAGGTTTTTCTCATGCACCGCCTTTTCCGAATGGCTGTGTTTTAACCATTGGTAATTTCGACGGCGTACATTTAGGGCATCGTGCCGTGATTGAAGCGTTAGCTAATCGTGGGCGCGAACTTAATTTGCCAACGGTCATCATCTTGTTTGAGCCGCAACCGTTAGAGTATTTTTCAGCCGATAATGCGCCTTCTCGTTTGATGCGGTTGCGCGAAAAAATGCTGGCGTTACATTCATTGCCGATTGATAACGTGGTCATTGTGCGTTTCAATCGAACTCTGGCCGATTACGAACCGGAGCAATTCATTCAACAAATTTTAGTGTCGAAACTGAATGTGAAACATGTGGTGATTGGTGACGATTTTCACTTTGGCAAAGCGCGGCGCGGTAATTTCAAACTGTTGCAAGAGCACGGCGAATTACTGGGTTTTTCAGTTGAAAAATCAACCGCGTATCGATTAGCCGATTTGCGTGTCAGTAGTACGTTGATTCGCGATGCGTTGAATGCCGATGATTTGACGCAAGCGAAACGTTTGTTGGGGCAAGATTATTCGATTTGTGGGCGTGTTGCACAAGGCGATAAACTCGGGCGAACGCTAGGATTTCCTACGGCAAACATCAAAATGTTGCGCCGAAATACGCCGATTCGCGGCGTGTTTGCCGTCACCATGACCGGCATTGATAATCGTGAATTTCAAGGCGTGGCGAATGTCGGTATTCGTCCGACGATTGACGGCAACCACAAAGTAATTTTAGAAACGCATTTGTTTGATTTTAATCAAGATATTTATGGGCGTTACGTTAGTGTGCAGTTTAAATACAAATTGCGGCACGAAATGCGTTTTGCCTCGCTGGAACAATTACAATCTCAAATTCGTCATGATGTGGCGGCGGCAAAAGAATTTTTTAATGTTTAACGTGCTAAAATTACAGCTTCTCAATCTTCTAAAAGGCAAATAAATGAAAGCGCAAATTGGTTTAATTGGTTTAGCGGTAATGGGTCAAAATTTAGTGCTTAACATGAACGATCACGGCTTCAAAGTATCCGTTTTTAATCGCACTACTCGCGTTGTCGATGAGTTTTTGAATACCGCTGCAAAAGGCACCAATGTTATCGGCGTGCATTCGTTAGAAGCCTTGGTCGAAAGTTTACAAACGCCGCGCATCATTATGTTGATGGTGAAAGCCGGTGACGTGGTGGATCAATATATCGACAAATTAACGCCATTATTATCGGCGGGCGATATTATTGTTGATGGCGGAAATTCGCTTTTCACCGACACCAATCGTCGCACCGCCGATTTAAGTGAAAAAGGGTTGAACTTTATCGGCACCGGCGTTTCGGGTGGTGAAGAAGGCGCGAGAAATGGCCCATCGATTATGCCAGGTGGCAATCCTGCCGCATGGGAAACCGTTAAACCAATTTTCCAAGCGATTAGCGCACACGTTGACGGCGAACCGTGTTGCAATTGGGTCGGCGACAAAGGCGCGGGGCATTATGTGAAAATGGTTCACAACGGTATTGAATACGGCGATATGCAATTGATTTGTGAAGCGTATCAATTATTGTCGGAAGGGTTAGGTTTGAATGCGGACGAATTACACGCCGTTTTCAACGAATGGAATCAAGGCGAATTGGGTTCGTATTTAATTGAAATCACCACCGAAATTTTCGCACACAAAGACAGCGATGGTTCGCCATTAGTTGAGAAAATTTTAGACACCGCTGGACAAAAAGGCACCGGTAAATGGACAGGTATTAACGCGCTGGATTTGGGCATTCCGTTGACGTTAATTGGCGAAGCGGTTTTTGCGCGGTGTTTATCTTCGCAAAAAGACGAGCGCGTTCGGGCGGCAGAACGTTTACCAAAAACACACGCGGTTTTCAGTGGTGACAAAGCCGCCATGATTCACGCAATTGGCGATGCGTTGTACGCGGCGAAATTGATTTCTTATGCACAAGGTTTCCGTTTAATGCGTGAAGCGTCGAAAGAATATCATTTTGAGTTGAATTACGGCGACATTGCCTTGATGTGGCGCGGCGGCTGTATTATTCGCAGTCAATTCTTGAACAACATCAAACAGGCTTACAACAAAACACCGGATTTAGAAAACTTGTTGCTGGATGATTTCTTTGTCGCGGCGATGCAAAAAGCCAATTTAGGCTGGCGTAAAGCGGTCGTGTTAGGGATTGAATTAGAAATTCCCACGCCGACATTTTCATCGGCTTTGGCGTATTTCGATGGTTATCGTTCAGCGAAATTACCGGCAAATTTATTACAAGCACAGCGCGATTATTTTGGCGCACACACTTATGAACGTGTTGACCAAGCGCGTGGAAAATTTTTCCATACCGATTGGACAGGGCAGGGCGGCAACGTTTCGGCGACCACTTACACTGTGTAACACGCCACAATTCACTTCAGTTTTAATTTGAGAGGAAAATATGCAAGCACAAATTGGTATGGTTGGTTTAGCGGTAATGGGAAAAAATTTGGCTCTCAACATTCGAGACCACGGCTTCAAAGTGGCGGTTTATGAATATGCCGAAGGCGTTGCCGATACGTTTGTCACGGCAGAAGCTGAAAATACCGCTGCCATTGAAAACGCCGAAATGATTAGCACCAATTCATTGCAAGAATTGGTGGACAATCTGCAAACGCCGCGCGTGGTTTTCATGATGGTGAGAGCGGGTGACGTGGTGGATTTTTATATCGACAAGTTAGTTCCGTTGTTGTCAAAAGGTGACATTATTGTTGATGGTGGCAATTCGCTTTATACCGATACCAATCGCCGCGTGGCGCAACTAAATGAAAAAGGCTTAAACTTTATCGGCATGGGTGTTTCCGGCGGTGAAGAAGGCGCACATTATGGCGCGTCGATGATGCCAGGCGGAAATCGTGCCGGTTGGGCAACCGTCAAACCGATTTTTCAAGCGATTAGCGCACACGTTGACGGCGAGCCTTGTTGTCATTGGGTGGGCGATAATGGCGCGGGGCATTACGTCAAAATGGTTCACAACGGCATTGAATACGGCGATATGCAGTTAATTTGTGAAGCGTATCAATTGTTGTCAGAAGGTTTGGGATTAAGCGTTGACGAAATTCACGACATTTTTCAAGAATGGAACAAAGGCGAATTAAGTTCGTACTTGATGGAAATTACCATCGATATTCTGGCTTATAAAGACGAAGACGGTGCGCCGTTGTTGGCTAAAATTTTAGATACCGCTGGACAAAAAGGCACCGGAAAATGGACAGGGATTGATGCTTTGGAATTAGGCATTCCGTTGACATTGATTGGTGAAGCAGTTTTTGCGCGGTGTTTGTCGTGGCAAAAATCGGAGCGTGTTCAAGCGGCAAAAATTTTGCACAAACACCCGATTGCGCCGTTCACTGGCGATAAAGCTGAAATGATTCACGCCATTCATGATGCGTTGTATGCGTCAAAAATTATTTCTTACGCGCAAGGTTTCCGTTTAATGCGTGAGGCTTCAAGAGAATATAAATTCGCGCTGAATTACGGTGACATTGCGTTGATGTGGCGCGGCGGTTGTATTATTCGCAGTAAATTTTTAAAGAATATCAAACACGCTTACAGCAATAATCACGAGTTAAGAAATTTGTTGTTCGACGACTTTTTTGCTGGTGTGATGAAAAAATCGGAAGTGAATTGGCGCAAAGCCGTGATTTTAGGCATTCAATTGGGCATTCCGATTCCAACGTTTTCATCGGCGTTGGCGTATTTTGATGGCTATCGCACCGAACATTTGCCCGCGAATTTGTTACAAGCGCAGCGCGATTATTTTGGCTCGCATTCTTATGAACGTATCGACAAACCGCGCGGTGAATTTTTCCACACGGATTGGATTGGCGAAGGTGGAAATGTTTCCGCCACGACTAATTATTCGGTATAAAATTTTGAGTTAGTCAAAAACGGAAAACCGTTGTCGTCAATTGAATGCGGCGGCGGTTTTTTTTTGAAATTGTGTTTAATTTTGGAGTTTCACTATGAATGCTGATGCTTGTACTTATGTAATTTTTGGCGCGACGGGGAATTTGTCGCGCATTAAATTGATGCCCGCGTTTTACCATTTGGATGTTGCGGGGAAATTGCCCGACGATACGAGAATTGTCGCCATCGGGCGACGGGAATGGACACAAGAAAAATGGCTTTCTGAAGTCAAAGAAATGATTCAAACCAAAATCAAAGACGCTTTCGATGAAGCTGTTTTTGAAAAATTTGCCGCGCGGTTGCATTATCATTTTGGCGATTTGCAGCAGCCGGAATGTTACAGCTCGTTAGCCGTCACGTTGAAACAACCGCAATTCCCTCAAAATGCCGCGTTTTATTTGTCGATTAGTCCGTCGGATTTTGGTTCGGTCATGGAACATTTGAGCAATAATCAACTATTTGACGAAACGGCAGGTTGGCGGCGCGTGGTGATTGAAAAACCGTTTGGTTACGATTTGGAAAGCGCACAAGCGTTACAAAAACGCATTTCACATTATTTAACGGAAGAGCAAATTTACCGCATCGACCATTATTTGGGCAAAGGCACGGTGCAAAATGTGCTGGTGTTCCGTTTTGCTAACGTGATGCTTGAACCGCTTTGGAATCGTAATTACATCGACCACATTCAAATTACCCATTCTGAAAGTCTTGGCATTGAAGGGCGCGGCGAGTATTACAACGGTTCCGGCGCAATGCGCGATATGTTGCAAAGTCATTTGTTGCAATTATTAACGCTGGTGACGATGGAACCGCCGGTTTCAATGGAAGCCGATGCGTTGCGTGACGAAAAAGTAAAAGTGTTAAAATCGATTCGCCCGATTTCAAAAGAAGCCGTTCATGCTCATGCGTACCGCGCTCAATATGCCAGCGGCACAGTGAATGGCGAAAAAGTGAATGGGTATTTACAAGAAGCGCACGTTCCCGCTGACAGCATTACCGAAACCTATGCGTCGATGAAATTGTATGTCGATAATTGGCGGTGGCGCGGCGTGCCGATGTATTTACGCACCGGCAAACGCATGAAAAAAGGGCAATCGGTGATTTCGATTTGTTTCCGTCATCCGCCGTTGCATTTTTTCCGTGATACCGAAGTGCATTGCATGAATCCGAATTGGGTGTTGTTGGGCATTCAACCGGAAGAATGTATTCGGATTGAAATGACCGTGAAAGAACCCGGTTTAGAAATGAAAACCCGCACCAGTTCACTGGATGCCAGTTTTCGGAATTCGGACGAAAAAGCTATTGATGCGTACGAAGACTTATTGTTAGACGTGTTGCGCGGTGATCGGTCGTTGTTTTTACGGTTCGATGAAGTGGAATATGCGTGGAAAATTGTCGATCCGATTTTGCAAACGTGGGCAAGTGAACGCGATTATGTGGCAACTTATCCCGCCGGTTCGTGGGGGCCTGAAGACAGTCGTTTGTTCGATAAAGAAAGCCAAAAATGGCGCACGTCTTTAACGCCTGAATGCAAGTAAATTAAACATTTGAAGCCCCTTCTGAAAGGGTGTACGATGATTTGAGCGTGTAACGTAAATGCGCGAAAACGTTAATTTATTTTTTTAATTTCTATTTGAGAGAGAATTTTTATGACAACAACTGTGAAAATATACAAAACTGCGAGTTCGGTTAATGAAGGTAGCACCGCAACGTTTTATGCAACGGGGTTTACGACTGAAAAGACTTTCAATTATACATTGGCGGGTACGACATCAACCGGTGCAAACTTCACTGCGCTAGACGTGAAAGGCGGCTTGACGGGTGTGGTGCCAGTATCAAACGGCGTAGCAGTTATTCCAGTGACATTACTTGCGGATTTAACGACCGAAGGCACGGATACTATGATTGTAAGCGGTACCGCAGCATTCGCTAATGCTGACGCAACGACCGCTTCAATCACAGTCTACGACACCAGCACCAACTCGCCGTCTAAAATTATTCCTTCGGCGGCAACAGTTAATGAAGGTAGCACGGTGACGTTTAACATCAATGCGGCGAATGGTGCTTATACTTATACTTTTTCGGGGCCGACTATTACGACTGATTACACCGTGACAACAAGTGCTAATGTTGTCGGTACATTAGCAACTGGAACCGTAACAGTTGTAAATGGTGTGGCTTCTATCCCTGTTGTCGTGAAAGCCGATGCCTTCACTGAATCGACTGAAGTTTTAACGTTAACGTTGAGTAACCCGACATTAGGTGGAGTTTTACCAAGCACTCCAACAGCAACCGTTACAATCATAGACACCAGCATCACGGCAACTAATACATTAACGCCGTCGGTTGCGTCAGTGAATGAGGGCGGCGGTATGATGTTTAATTTCGCTAATGCCGTTAAAGGCAGTTATACCGCTGTATTAAGCAGCACAGGGCTTGCAGCAAATGATGCCAAAATCAATAATACTGCTTTGACTGTTAGCAGCGGAGTTCAAACCAATACTATTTCTGTGACTGTTGGTGACAATGGACTTGCTAATATTCCCGTTTCATTTGTAAATGATGTATTAGCAGAAGGTCCCGAAACTTTTACATTGACATTAGCTGGTATTGCATCTACTTCTACCGCTGCTGTATCGGTAATTAGCACTGTTATTGTGAATGACACCAGCACAGACATTCCCACATTATCACCAGCGGCAACGTCGGTAAATGAAGGCGGTTCAGCCGTTTTCACGTTGAGTAATATGCCAGTCGGTTCTTCTACTGGAACGACTTACGCTTATACGTTGACGGGAATTACTGTTGTTGGGCCTGCACTTGTCGGAACTAACGCAACTCACGCCAGTGTAACACCAGCAACAACCCCCGTAACTGTGCTGGGAGATACTTCGTCATTAAGTGGAACATTTACAATTGCCTCGGGTAAAACATCAGGTACAGTTACCGTGCCGTTGAACGCAGACCACGTCACTGAACTGGGTGGCGAGATGTTGATAATGACAATGACTGCTGCTGCTGGTACAGCAACTGGTACAGGTGGTGGAACTCCTACTACAATGACAGCAATAGACGCAGCTGTTTTAGTGAATGATTCGAGCAAAGATTATGCTTACAGTTTGAATCCATCAACGCAGGCGGTGAATGAAGGCGGCGCGGTTTTATTTAGCATTACGGATGGCAAACCTGGTCAAACGGTTGGTTATAAAGTAGTAACGCCGTCGGTTTTGGGAACTTATACAGCGGCTGACTTAAATGATTTTACAGTTACGCAAGGTGGAGCAACTCTTGGAAGTTTACTTCTATTGAAAGGCGGTTCAGGTGTAGCAAATAACGCTTTCGTTACCATTGGCACAGATGGTAAAGCAAGTTTCTCCGTTTATGTGAGTGCTGATACAGCTTACGACGGTGGCGGTACAGGTGCAACGGGAGTTAAACTCGCTGAAAAATTTGCCGTTCAGTTGTTTGACGTTACTGTAGCTTCTGCTGCTGTGACCGTTGTGGGTAGTGATATTGCAATTGTTGGGTCGAGTACCGTAATTATTAACGACACAAGTTTTGTGTAGTTTTATCGTTTAAATAACGGCAACCAAACAATCGGCGTTTCTTTTCTCCTGTTAGAAAAGAACGCCGATTTTTTTTAATTTTAAAAAGCGGAAATTCATGCAGCGTAATCTTCAATGGCATCAACTTGAAACGGCGGATTTAATCGCGGAAACGGTTTGTGCGCGGATTTTGGCATTGGCAAACGAAGCGATTACGGAACGTGGGCAATTTAAATTTGTGTTGGCGGGCGGTAAAACACCCGAAAAAGTGTATCGATTATTGGCGCAAAGTGACGCGGATTGGTCGAACTGGTTTATTTATCACGGTGACGAGCGGTGTTTGCCGATTGATGATGCGAACAGAAATAGCGTGATGGCGGCAAATGCGTTTTTGAATGCGGTGGCGATTCCGAAAAATCACGTTTTCGATATGCCGACAGAATTAGGCGCGGAAGAAAGTGCGGCGGCATATCGGTTGATTGTGAAAGCCGCGCTGCCATTTGATTTGGTCTTATTGGGAATGGGTGAAGATGGTCATGTGGCGAGTTTGTTTCCGAATCGGATTCACGACGAAAATGCGTGGCTGCATTCTATTTATGATTCGCCTAAACCGCCAGCGGAACGGATTACATTGAGCGCGAAAGCGTTGAGTAACACGCAGAATTTGTTTTTTTTGATTACGGGAAAAGATAAACGTGAAGCGTTGAAACGTTGGCGTGACGGTGAAAATTTACCCGTTGCGACGGTGACGGCGTTCAATGTTTTAGAGATTTATGTGGATTCGGCGGCATTTGAAACGAGTTGATTTTCGGCATTTGATACAACAATCTTGTGCCATTAACCCGTGTTGAATTAACATAGCGTTTTTTAACAAACTGGCTTAAATAGAAGAAAATATGATTATTAGAGATAACGAAATTGCAGATTTAGAAACCCCGACTGGCACGATGCGAGCGCATATTTTCCGCCCCGTTGCACCAGGAAAATATCCAGGGATTTTGATGTTTTCAGAAATTTTTCAGGTGACGGCTCCGATTCGTCGCACCGCTGCGATGTTGGCGGGACATGGATTTGTGGTGGCTTGCCCTGAAATTTATCATGAATTGGAACCGTTAGGCACGGTGCTTTCTTATGATGAAGAAGGCACGACGCGCGGCAACGAACATAAAATCACGAAAGAGCTTTCGTCTTACGACAGCGACGCGCGGGCGGTTTTGGATTATCTGAAAACGTTGGATTATTGCACGGGGAAATTGGGTGTGATGGGTATTTGCATCGGCGGACATCTGGCATTTCGTGCCGCGATGAATCCAGATGTATTAGCCACGACGTGTTTTTATGCGACGGACATTCACAAAAGAGGGTTGGGGTTGGGCAAAAATGACAACTCGTTGGATCGTGCGGGGGAA
Source organism: uncultured Pseudomonadota bacterium (assembly GCA_903870545.1). GTDB lineage: Bacteria > Pseudomonadota > Gammaproteobacteria > Methylococcales > Methylomonadaceae > UBA10906. The sequence goes on along the minus strand of CAIQDI010000010.1, from coordinate 702 downwards.
ATTAAAGGTGAATTGTTGCACATTTGGGGTCGTCAAGATCCGCATGTGCCGCTGGAAGGTCGTAATTTGTTGAAAGCACGATTGGAGGAAGTGGGAACTCGATTCACTTGGCATGAAGTGAATGGTCAACATGCTTTTATGCGTGACGAAGGTCCGCGTTATGATCCAGCACTTGCGCTGCAAAGCTGGTCGTTGCTGCTAGAACTGTTCCACCGTCGTTTGGGTTATGGTGATTTGGATATAGAAACAGACAACACGCAAGCCGAAAGTCGTCACTAAATTTCAAGCGTTTTATCAAAATCGAGTAGCCGACAATCACCCCAAAACGAACACTGTTTGTCGGCAAAAGTTAACAAAAGTAAAATTTTGTTTGACATAATTTTTTTAGGCTGTAGAATACTCGGAATCAGCTGCAGAAACGCAGCGAAAAAGCTCTTTAAAAACTAAATCAAAATAATTTGTGTGGGTGCTTGTGTTGCTAGATATGATTATACAAATAATCGACACAAGAACGAAACACAGTAATTCAAAAGCAATTTTAAATTATGTTAGTGAATTCTGGTCGAGCCAAAAATTGGCAACTCATTTTAGAGTTGCAAAACTGATCTAAACTGAAGAGTTTGATCATGGCTCAGATTGAACGCTGGCGGTATGCTTAACACATGCAAGTCGAACGGTAGCAGCTCTTCGGAGGCTGACGAG